>NZ_JBUZNQ010000002.1:0-704760 GCF_055326325.1 Tessaracoccus zhenghani
GGGCGGATTCAATCGGTGGGTGCAACACCAACTAGTTTGGCCAGTTTCTCAGCAGGGGTCTCGTAATCCAAGCCCTTCCGGGGGCGGGTGTTGAGTTCGTACTCGGCCGCGGCGACTTCTGCGTCGGTGACACGGGTGAAGTCGGTGCCCTTGGGGAAGTACTGACGCTTGAGTCCGTTGCTGTTTTCGTTGGTGGGACGCTGCCACGGGGAGTGGGGATCACAGAAGTACACCTTGCAGGAGGTCTCGTCGGTGAATCGGTGATGGGCGGCCATCTCTACGCCCTGGTCCCAGGTCAACGAGCGCCACAGCGAAGCGGGTAACTCTCGGGCCATGATCGTGAGGATGTCGGTGACGGTGAAGGTGTCATGGACACAGACCCGCCGCATCATCGTGTACTTCGTGTGACGCTCATCGAGGGTGACCAGCGCGGAGCGTAGATCCGACCCGATGATCAGGTCACCTTCCCAGTGGCCTGGCACCCGCTTGTCGTCAGCCTCCTCGGGACGTTTCGCCAGGACCGCGTCCTCCCCGATCCAGCCCCGGGGTTTAGCAGGCAGCTTCGATCTCGGTCGACGTTTGCTGCGGCCCTGACGTAACGCCTTGTCAACCGTCAATTCGTGACGCAGTGACCCGGCGGTCTGGATGTAGAGCGCCTGGTAGATCGTCTCGTGACTCACCCACATGTCCTCCCGGTCAGGGAATTCGAGTTTCAACCGGCCCGAGATCTGCTCGGGAGAATCACGCCGCTTCAACCGCTCGACCACCTCAGCACGCACCGCGCTACCAGGGGCCAGTTTCCCAGGCTTCGGCCGTTTCCGGGCCTGGTCGGCACGTGTCTGCGCGGGACGCCACCGGTACTTACCCTCAACGGATCCGCGTTGACGCTCCCGCCACACCGTCGAACGGGCCACCCCCAACTCGGCAGCGATCCACGTGTCACCACGTCCCTCGCTCAGCCGGATCGCGATCACCATCCGACCCGCCTGAGTCAGCCTGCCATTGCAATCGACCCAGTCCCCCTCGGGCACCCGACGCGGCTCCCGCGCCGCCCGCGGCCGCAGCTCGGGCACACCCCCGAGCCGCCCATGCTGCAACTTCACACCCTCGAGTTTGGCCCACCTCCACACCATCCCAGGCGAGATACCCAACCCCCGTGCGACTTCTCGCGCACTGAGCCCCTCAGCCAACCCGGCAAGGGCAACCCCACGCTTCTCCGCGACCGACACAACACATCCCCTTCAGATCTGTTGCACTCACCCCCTGAACTCGCGGCGTGTCGCGCCCGTGACCCCATCCAATTGCTCATGGGCACGGCGCGGCCCCAACGTTTGGGGACACCCCCTCTGGAGGCAAATACCCCCGCCCCCTACTATGACCAGTAGTAGTAAGGGAAAGGGACGACGATGACCTCCGACCGCAAGGACATGACGGTCCAACCGGATCTCAGTGCGAGCCAAGGACGGGTGGCGGCGGTACGCTCGCGCCGTCCCATCTACCTGGACATGCTCCCGCCGTGCAACGCGGGGTGCCCGGCGGGCGAGAACATCCAGGAATGGCTGAGGCTCATCAAGGCCGGCGAGGCGGAGGCGGCCTGGCGACAGCTAGTGGCCGACAACCCGTTCCCCGCCGTCCACGGGCGCGTCTGCTACCACCCGTGCGAGACCGCCTGCAACCGTCAGGAGCTCGACTCCGCCGTCAGCATCCACTCCGTGGAGCGCTACCTGGGCGACCTCGCCATCGAGAAGGGCTGGCAGTTCCCCAAGGTCCGCCGCGCCTCCGGCCGCCGCGTGATGGTGGTGGGCGCAGGTCCCTCAGGCCTCTCCGCCGCGTA
Source organism: Tessaracoccus zhenghani (assembly GCF_055326325.1). Taxonomy (NCBI): domain Bacteria; kingdom Bacillati; phylum Actinomycetota; class Actinomycetes; order Propionibacteriales; family Propionibacteriaceae; genus Tessaracoccus; species Tessaracoccus zhenghani. The sequence goes on from NZ_JBUZNQ010000002.1 coordinate 1,835, forward strand.
CCACCTCGCCCGCCTCGGCCATGCCGTGGAGATCTTCGACGCCGGTGACCTCCCCGGCGGCATGATGCGCTACGGCATCCCCGAGTACCGCCTCCCGCGCGACGTGCTGGACGCCGAGATCGACCGCCTCCGCGAGATGGGCATCGTCTTCCGGCAGAACACCCCCATCAAGGACCTATTGGCCATGCAGGAGCAGGGCCGGTTCGACGCGGTGTTCGTCGCCGTCGGCGCCCACATCTCCAAGCGCGTCGACATCCCCTCGGCAGACGCCACACGGGTGGTCGACGCGGTGAGCTTCCTGCGCGACGTCGCCTCGGGCGAGCGGCCGGTCATCGGCCGCCGGGTCGCCGTCTACGGCGGCGGCAACACGGCCATGGACGCAGCCCGGGTCGCCCGGCGGCTCGGCGCGGAGGAGTCGGTCGTCGTCTACCGGCGCACCGAGGAACAGATGCCCGCCCACGCCGAGGAACTCGAGGGCGCCCAGACAGAGGGCGTCAAGATGAACTGGCTGCGCACCATCAGGGAGATGCACGACGAGGACCTCACCGTCGAGGTCATGGAGATCGACGAGGAGGGCAGGGCCCGCGGCACCGGCAGGTACGAGACGCTCACCGCCGACACCGTCATCCTCGCGCTCGGCCAGCGCGCCGACACCGACTTCCTCCGCGCCATCCCCGGCATGAGCTTCAACGACGACGTGGTCGACGTCGATCCGCATTCGCTGATGACCGCGGTGCCCGGCATCTTCGCCGGCGGCGACGCCGTGCCGTCGGACCGGACCGTCACCATCGGCACCGGCCACGGCAAGAAGGCGGCCAAGCGAATCGACGCCTACCTCAACACCGAGGAATGGGTCACGCCGCTGAAGCACCCCGTCGTCACCCTCGACCAGATGAACGTGTGGTACTTCGGCGACCACGGCCGTCGGCAGCACCAGGAGACGGAGGGGGAGGACCGCATCGGCGACTTCGCCGAGATCGTCTCCGGCCTCACCGACGAGGAGGCGAATTTCGAGGCGCGCCGGTGCCTCAGTTGCGGTAACTGCTTCGAGTGCGACGGCTGCTTCGGCGCCTGCCCGGAGGACGCCGTCATCAAGCTGGGCAAGGGCAACCGGTACCGCTTTGACTACGAAAAATGTACGGGCTGTGCCACCTGCTACGAGCAGTGTCCGGTGCACGCCATCGAGATGATTCCGGAGGGAGGACGATGAGCAGCCTGCAGGCCATCATCGACGGCAACGAGGCAGCGGCTGACGTCGCCTACCGGGTGAGCGAACTGTGCTCTATCTACCCCATCACGCCCAGCTCCACCATGGCGGAACTCGCCGACGAGTGGATGGCGCACCACCGCCCCAACATCTACGGGCAGGTGCCCACCGTCATCGAGATGCAGTCCGAGGGCGGCGCCGCCGGGGCGATGCACGGCGCGTTGCAGGGTGGTGCGTTGTCGACGACGTTCACCGCGTCGCAGGGCCTCCTGCTGATGATCCCCAACATGTACCGCATCGCGGGTGAGCTGACCTCGACGGTGTTCCACGTCGCCGCGCGCTCCCTCGCGACGCAGGGCCTGTCCATCTTCGGCGACCACCAGGACGTCATGGCCGTGCGGCAGACGGGCGTGTGTCTGCTCAGCTCCGCGTCGGTGCAGGAGGCCCACGACATGGCCGCCATCGCGCACCACGCCACGCTGCGCACGCGCCTGCCGTTCGTGCACTTCTTCGACGGGTTCCGCACCTCGCACGAGCTCAACACCATGACGCGCCTCACCGACGACCAGCTGCGCGCCTTCATCCCGCGCGACCTGGTGCTCGAGCACCGCGGCCGCGCCCTCAGCCCCGCCAACCCGTTCATCCGCGGCACCGCGCAGAACCCGGACACCTACTTCCAGTCACGCGAGACGTCCAACGCGTTCTACGAGTGGGTGCCCGGCGTCCTGACCGACGCCATGTACCAGTTCGAGGCGCTCACCGGCCGCAGCTACGGCCTCGTCGAGTACCACGGCGCCGAGGACGCGGAGCGGGTCGTCATCATCATGGGCTCGGGCATCGAGGCCGTCACCCCGGTGGTGGACAGGCTCAATGCCGACGGCGGGCGCGTCGGGGTCATCCAGATGCGCCTGTACCGCCCGTTCCCGACGGAGGCCCTGCTCGCCGCCCTGCCCGAGAGCGTGCGGCGCCTCGCGGTGCTGGACCGCACCAAGGAGCCCGGCGCCTCAGGCGAGCCGCTGTTCCTCGACGTCAGTTCCGTGCTGGGCGAGGCGGTCGCCAACGGTCGGCGGGCCTCGCTGCCCCAGATGATCGGTGGTCGCTACGGCCTGTCGTCGAAGGAGTTCACGCCCGCGATGGTGCAGGCGATCTTCGACGAGCTGGGCTCCGAGCACCCGCGGCCCCGGTTCACCGTCGGCATCAACGACGACGTGACGCACCTGTCGCTCGACTACGACCCGACGCTGGACCTCGAGGACCCCGAGACCCTGCGCGCCGTGTTCTACGGGCTGGGCTCCGACGGCACCGTCGGCGCCAACAAGAACACCATCAAGATCCTCGGCTCTTCCGAGGACCTGTTCGCGCAGGGCTACTTCGTCTACGACTCGAAGAAGTCCGGCTCGCGCACCGTCTCGCACCTCCGGTTCGGCCCCAATCCGATCAAGGCGCCGTACCTGGTCAGCCAGGCAGGCTTCATCGGCTGCCACCACTGGTCCATCCTGGAGCGCGTCGACGTGCTGGAGTTCGCGCGGCCCGGCACCACGCTGCTGCTGAACTCCCCGTACGGCCCGCGCGAGACGTGGCACCACCTGCCGCAGCCCATGCAGGAGAAGATCATCCAACTGGGCCTCAAGGTCTACGTGATCGACGCCGGCAAGGTGGCGCGCGCGGCGGGCCTGGGCAGCCGCACCAACACCATCCTGCAGACCTGTTTCTTCGCCATCTCCGGCGTGCTCGACAGGGAACTGGCGATCCGCAAGATCAAGGACGCCATCTCCAAGACCTACGCCCGCAAGTCGGCCGAGGTCGTCCGGAAGAACCACGAGGCGGTCGATTCCGCGCTCGCGGACCTCTTCCAGCTCGACATCCCCGTCGACGCCACTTCCGGCCGGGGTTTCATCCCGCCGGTGCCGTCGGATGCGCCCGAGTTCGTCCGCACCGTCACCGCGACGATGCTGCAGGGCCGCGGCGACGACCTGCCCGTCTCGGCGATGCCCGTTGACGGCACGTACCCCTCCGGCACGACGAAGTTCGAGAAGCGCAACATCTCCGAGATCGTCGCCGAGTGGGACGAGGAGGCCTGCATCCAGTGCGGCAACTGCGCCTTCGTCTGTCCGCACGCCGTGCTGCGTGCCAAGTCCTACCCGACCGAGATGCTCGACGGCGCGCCCGACGGCTTCCTCAGCGCACCCCTGAACGCCGCCGGCCTCCCGTCGACGAGTTACACGCTGCAGGTCTACGTCGAGGACTGCACCGGCTGCGGCCTCTGTGTGGAGGCGTGTCCCGTCAAGCCCATCGGTCAGCTGAACCGCCGTGCCATCAACCTCGTGCCGAAGCTGGACCGCAGCAAGGACATCGAGGCCGTCGAGTTCTTCGAGGAACTCCCGGTCAACAAGCGCGTCAACGTCGACTTCGGCACCGTGCGCGGCACCCAGTTCCTGGAGCCGTTGTTCGAGTTCTCCGGAGCCTGCTCGGGCTGCGGCGAGACCCCGTACCTGAAGCTGCTCAGCCAGCTGTTCGGCGACCGCGCCACCATCGCCAACGCGACGGGGTGCTCGTCCATCTACGGCGGCAACCTTCCCACCACGCCGTGGGCGAAGAACGCCGAAGGTCGCGGCCCGGCCTGGTCCAACTCGCTGTTCGAGGACAACGCCGAGTTCGGCCTGGGGATGCGGCTGGCCGCAGACCTCCACGAGGACCTGGCCCGCCGTCGGCTCCTGGAGCTGAAGGGGCAGATCGGCGACGACGACCTCGTCGACGCCATCCTGGGTGCGAGGCAGCGGCAGGGCTCCGAGATCGCGGCGCAGATGGAGCGGGTCAAGCTGCTCCTCCCGAGGCTGACCGACCTCACCGGCACCGCCGCGGAGGACCTCCGCTCGGTGGCAGACCACCTGGTGCGGCGCTCCGTGTGGATCGTCGGCGGCGACGGCTGGGCCTACGACATCGGCTCCGGTGGCCTGGACCACGTGCTGGCCTCCGGTCGCAACGTCAACATCCTCGTGCTGGACACCGAGGTGTACTCCAACACCGGCGGCCAGGCCTCGAAGTCGACGCCGATGGGCGCCGTCGCGAAGTTCGCCTCCGGCGGCAAGACCACCAACAAGAAGGACCTCGCGCTGCAGGCCTCGGCCTACGGGTCTGTGTACGTGGCGCGCGTCGCCATGGGTGCGGACCCGCAGCAGACGCTCAAGGCGTTCCGCGAGGCGGAGGCCTACGACGGCCCCAGCCTGATCATCGCCTACAGCCACTGTATCGCCCAGGGCTTCGACATGCGCAAGGGCCTGGACCAGCAGTACAAGGCGGTCAACTCCGGTCACTGGCCGCTGATGCGCTACAACCCCGTCATCCGCGACGCCGGCGGCAACCCCTTCCTGCTCGACTCCCCGCGCCCGCGGCTGTCGCTGGCCGAGTACCAGTCGGTCGAGCTGCGCTACCGCGTGCTGCGGGCCGCAGACCCGGAGGAGGCCGATCGGTTGCTCTCCCTGGCACAGGAACAGATCGACCGCCGGTGGGGTGAATACGAACAGCTCGCCGCCCGCGGCGCTGATTCCTTCGCTGCAGACCCGAGGAGAGACTGATGACCGACCTGACCACCACCTACCTGGGCCTCTCCCTGCGCAACCCGGTCGTCGCCTCGGCCGGGCCACTGTCGCAGTCGGTGGCCGGCATCAAGGCGCTGGCCGACGGCGGCGTCGGAGCCGTCGTGATGTACTCGCTGTTCGAGGAACAGCTCCGCCGGGAGGCCGAGGCCGCCGCCGCGCTGGAGGAGATGTACGACAATTCTTTCCCCGAGGCGCTCAGCTACTTCCCGACGGTGCCCGCCTCGCAGAAGGACGCCAGCCACGCATACCTGAAGCTGGTCGAGCAGGGCGCCAAGGCGATCGACGTACCTCTGATCGCCTCGCTGAACGGCGCGTCGATGGGTGGCTGGACCCAACAGGCCCGCCGCCTGGCGGACGCCGGCGCCTCGGCGATCGAGCTGAACATCTACTTCGTGCCCGGTGACATCACGATGACCGGCGCGGCCGTGGAGGAGAGGCACCTCGAGATCGTCGCGGCGGTGAAGAGCACCGTCGACGTACCCGTGGCCGTGAAGATCAGCCCGTACTTCTCGTCGGTGGGCAACATGGTGCTGCGCCTGGTGGACGCCGGCGCGGACGGCGTGGTGCTGTTCAACCGCTTCCTGCAGCCCGACATCGACGTGGACAGGGTCACCGTCGAATCCGGTGTCTCGCTGAGTTCCCCGGTGGAGGCCCGCCTGCCGCGCACCTGGATCGCGGTGCTCCGCGGCAAGATCGCTGCGTCGCTGGCCGCCACCACCGGCGTGGACCGGCCGGAAGACGTCATCAAATACATCCTGGCTGGAGCCGACGTCGTGATGACCACCTCATCGCTGATCCGACGCGGCCCCGCCTACGCCGAGGTGCTCGTCGACGAACTGGCCGCCTGGTTGGAGGACCGCGACCTGACGCTGCACCAGGCGCGCGGGCTGCTGAGCGTGCCGAAGGAAGCGGCCGCCGACGTCTACGAGCGCTCCGGGTACGTCTCGGCGTTGGAGAAGGCCAAGGCCACCTACGGATCGCTTCGCTGAACGACAGTCCGGAGCGCCGCCGCGCCCGTTGTGCGGGGCGGCTCTCAGGCCGGTATCCTGACCTGGTTGGCCCCGTAGCTCAGGGGATAGAGCACCGCTCTCCTAAAGCGGGTGTCGTTGGTTCGAATCCAACCGGGGTCGCCAACTCTGTGAGCGCGAACGTAGACCGTGAGCGTCTTTGGCTGGGGGTTTAAGCCTCCAGTGCCCGGTCCAGGGGGACAGTATTGGACAATTCCTATCCCAGGGATATCCCACGCAGCTGGGATCATCAGGGAGGGTCCTGCCTCTGTCACGCGCAGCTTCCACAGCAGGGTCTGAGCTAGGAGCGCCGGGGATTTGGCGGGGGTGTCTGTGTGCCCTTGGGTGGGCTAGGCGGTCCTAGCGCTGCCCCCTCGCGTTCTAGGAGTGTTCCCGGGCCCGGGCGCGCCACGCTACGAGGGATTTGTCATCCCGCTGACCGCGAGCGCAAGCGGGATCCCTGGGTCTGTCTCCCAACTCCCCGGGGCCCCGCCGCACGCCTGATGCACCGGAGCAACGCCGCGACGAACGGGCCATGGAACAGATCACCCACCTGGGGGGCGACCCCCTGAGCGGTTCGGCTGGCCTGATCGTATTGAGCGGCTGAGTGGTTGCCACCATCAGAAGGCCGTCGGAACTCCCCACCTCTACTTGCTGGTGGTCGCCACGCAACGTGTGTTCTCTGGGAGACTGAGAGAATTGGTGCCACGGTAATGGGGACGAAGGACTTATGGCTTCAGAGCGACTGGTGAGGTCCAGACAACGCGTAGCTGACCACGGGGAGGTGTTCACCCCTGCTTGGATGGTCGAAGACATGCTTGATCTGGTCAAGGACGAGACGGAGCGCATCGACGCGCGCGTGCTCGAGCCCGCCTGTGGGTCCGGGAACTTCCTCGTCCCTGTATTGGCGCGTAAGTTGTCCACCGTTGTGACTAAGCATCGAAGCAGCGACTTCGAATTGCGCCACTATGGGCTCCTCTCAGTAATGTGCATCTATGGCATTGAACTCCTCACGGATAACGCGGAGGAGTGCCGCGCCAATCTGGCTGAACTGCTCACGGAGACCTTCAAGCTCTCCGATGATGACTTGCTCCTGAACGCTGCCCGCAACGTCTTAGCCGTCAACGTGGTCCAAGGCGACGCCCTCACCATGAAGGTCCCGACGGGAGAGCCGATCCTGTTCCCCGAATGGGCGTACCTCGGTAAGGGCAGGTTCCAGCGTCGCGACTTCCGCTTTCAAGACCTCACGCAACGTGCATCCTTTGAGGGCACCCTGTTTGGCGAGCTGACGGATGACGAGTTGTTCATCCCAACGCGCTCGTACCCGCCCATGACGATGGAGGACATCGCCCAATGACGCAGGCTCCGCTGGCCATCCGCGGGCACAACCCGGACGTGCTCACGTGCATCGCCAACCTCTCCAGTGACGAAGTGTTCACTCCTCCAGAGATGGCCAACGCCATGCTCGATCTCGTGGCCGATGCTTGGGCGGAGGCCAACGATGGCGGAAACATCTGGGCCGATCCCAACGTCACCTTCCTTGACCCGTTCGTGAAGTCGGGCGTGTTCCTCCGAGAGATCACCCGCCGGCTTACCGACGGCTTGGCCACCAAGATCTCCGATCTTCATGAACGGGTGGACCACATCCTCACCAAGCAGGTCTTCGGGATCGGCATCACCGAACTGACTGCGCTGCTGGCCCGCCGCAGCGTGTACTGCTCGAAGTACGCCAACGGCAAGCACTCCATCGCCAAGTCTTTCACCACCGAAGACGGCAACATCTGGTTCGAGCGCACCGAACATACCTGGGTCGGCGGCACTCCCGAGATCCGCTACGACCCGGTCACCAGTGAAGAGTCGACGGTCTACATCAACCGACGCTGTACCTACTGCGGCGCGAACGAGCGCGACTACCAACGCGGCGATGAACTCGAGACCCACGCCTACGCGATGATCCACACCGACGATCCCCACTCGCTCATCCACCAACTGTTCGGAGCGCACATGCAGTTCGACGTCATCATCGGCAACCCGCCGTACCAGTTGAGTACTGAAGGGTACGGCAACCAGGCTAGGCCGATTTACCACCAGTTCGTGGAGCAAGCGCAGAAACTGGACCCACGGTTCCTGGTGATGGTGACTCCCTCCCGATGGTTCTCGGGAGGAATGGGCCTTAACGACTTCCGCGAACGAATGCTGAACGACCGTCGCATGCGCAGGATTGTCGACTTCCCCAAACTCTATGAAGGCTTCCCAGGAGTGAAGATCCGGGGTGGGATCTCCTACTTCCTTTGGCAGAAGGAGCATGACGGCCCCTGCGAAGTGCAGACCATGTGGGACGGAAAACCCCTCGGTCCCTCGGTCAACCGATTCCTAGATGAGTTCGACATCCTCGTTCGCAGAAACGAGGCAGTTCCGATTCTCGAGAAGGTTCGTGGCAAGGCGGAGCCCACCATGGACCAGCAGGTTTCAAGCCAACGGCCATTCGGAATCGCAACGAACTACCGCGGTCCAGCAGACGTACGTGGCCTTGCGGACGCGGTGAAGTTGTACGCAAATCAGCGGTATGACTGGATCGATCGAAACGAGATCAAAACCAATCCGGGGTGGGTCGACGACTGGAAGGTCCTCATGACGAGGATTCATGGCACCAGCGCAGCTGTTGAGACGAAGTTCTTGGCGAAGCCAATCGTTGCACCACCCATGACCGCTTGCACCGAGACCTACATCGTCGCAGGTCACTACCCGGACGAGACCGCGGCCTCACGTCTAGCGACCTATCTGCGGACCAGGTTCGTTCGGTTCTTGGTGTCGCTGCGTAAGCCCACTCAGGACGCTCTAAAGCAGGTTTATGGCTTCGTACCTATCGTCCCTTTGGACCGCCACTGGACCGATGAGGCACTGTACGAACGCTACGGCTTCACGGATGAAGAGGTCACCTTCATAGAATCCCAGGTAGCTGAGCACGACGACATACCAGGTGGGATCGTCGATGGCGGCTAAGGACATCAACGAACTCCTGCCGGAGAAACCTACCGGGAAGCTACGCATTTACGCGTGGACGCCTCACGATCCGCCGTCGGGTTATGTCGGACTGATCAAGGTGGGGCAGACCACTCGGCTGGATGTGAATGAGCGGATCCGTCAGTCGCAGGGGCAGATGCAGCAGGCGTACACGTTGCATTTGGATGAGCCAGCTGAGCGTATCGACGGCTCGTTCTTCCGGGACAGTCATGTGCGTCAGCGGCTGGTCGACAAAGGGTTTGAGAATCCGAGCTTGGGGTCGTCACGTGAGTGGATCCGCTGCACGCCGGCTGATGTGAAGACCGCGATTGAGGAGGTGCGGAGCGGGATGGCGCTGTCGGGCACTCATCATGAGACGTTCTCGATGCGCGCTGAGCAGGCCGCCGCAGTGGAGAAGACCCATGCCTATTTCCATTCGATCTGGGCCGAGCGCGCAAGCGCGGTGCCGCGGTTCCTGTGGAACGCGAAGATGCGGTTTGGCAAGACGTTTGCCGCCTATCAGCTTGCGAAGCGCCTGGATGCTCGTCGCGTGCTCGTGGTGACTTTCAAGCCTGCGGTGGAGGATGCGTGGCAGACCGACCTCGAGTCACACGTTGATTTCGATGGGTGGCAGTACCGTTCGAAGGCCACTGGGATCGACGTTGATGAGGTGGATCCTGCGCGGCCGTTGGTCTACTTCGGTTCCTTCCAGGACCTGCTTGGCAGAGACTCGAAGACTGGACTGATCAAGGCCAAGAACGAGTGGGTCCATGAGCTGAATTGGGATCTGGTCATTTTCGACGAGTACCACTTCGGTGCTTGGCGTGAGTCCGCGAAGGAGTTGTTCGAAGGGGAGGACGCGAAGGTCGCTAAGAAGGAACTGGACGCGGAGTTCAACGTTGGCCTGGACACGTTCGAAGAAGAACTTGACGTGTTGGGCAGTGATGAGAGCGAGTTTCTCCCAATCACCACCCGCGCCTACCTCTACCTGTCGGGTACTCCGTTTAAGGCCTTGGCTACGGGTGAGTTCATTGAGGAGCAGATCTTCAACTGGACCTACACCGATGAGCAGCAAGCCAAGGCCGACTTCGCCAGGCAGTATCCGGACGCATGGAATCCCTACGGGGCGTTGCCGGAGATGCGTCTCATGACCTACCAGATGCCCGACGAGTTGATCACGGTGGCGAGGGAGGGTGAGTTCGATGAGTTCGACCTCAACGCTTTTTTCGCTGCCACTGGCACTGGCCCTGATGCGGTGTTCACTCACAAGGATGATGTGCAGAAGTGGTTGGACATCATTCGCGGGTCGCACATGCCAACGCAGACCGATGCGATGAAGATGGGTACGCGGCCACCGTTCCCGTACTCGGATGTGCGGCTGTTGCCGTACCTGCAGCACTCGTTCTGGTTCCTGCCTAGCGTCGCCGCCTGTGAGGCGATGGCCAACTTATTGGCAGAGAAGCAGAACGTGTTCTGGCACGACTACGACGTGCTTGTCGTGGCCGGCGCCAAGGCGGGTATCGGGCTAGATGCCCTTCCCCCGGTGCGGCAGGCGATCCGTGATGGGCATGACACGAAGACGATCACCTTGTCGTGTGGGAAGCTCACCACCGGGGTGACGGTCAAGCAGTGGTCTTCGATCTTGATGCTCCGCAACCTCAACTCGCCAGAGACCTATTTTCAGGCCGCGTTCCGGGTTCAGTCGCCGTGGGCGATCAAGAATCCCAACGGGGATGATCCACATGAAGAGGCAGTGCTGAAGCCGGTGTGTTTCGTGTTCGACTTTGCCCCGACGCGGGCGCTGCGGCAGATCTCCGAGTACGGGCACGGTCTGGCCCCTGACGCTCCGAATCCAGAGAAGGCCGTCGAGGACCTGGTGAGCTTCCTGCCTGTGTTGGCCTATGACGGTTCGAACATGACGCAGGTCGATGCGGGCGCGATCCTGGACATCGCCATGTCTGGCACCTCGGCTACGTTGCTGGCTCGGAAATGGGAGTCGGCGATCTTGGTCAACGTCGACAACGACACCCTGAAGAAGATCATGGGCAGTGAGGCGGCCATGAAGGCCGTGATGAACATTGAGGGCTTCCGAGCGCTTGGCTCTGCGATCTTCGAGACCGTGGTCAACAAGTCTGAGGCCGTGTCCAAGACGAAGAAGGAGCACGGGGACAGCCTCTCTAAGAGCGAGCAGAAGGAACTGTCTGACGAGGAGAAGGAGTACAAGTCGAAGCGGAGGCAGATTCAAGAGAAGTTGATCAAGTTCGCTACCCGCATCCCTGCGTTCATGTATCTCACTGACTTCCGTGAGAACACGTTGCAGGACGTGATCACCAAACTGGAACCTGGCCTGTTCAAGAAGGTCACTGGCCTCACGGTCGCCGACTTTGATCTGCTGGTGAGCTTGGGCGTGTTCAACGCCGCCCACATGAACCAGGCGGTCTTCGCCTTCCGTCGCTACGAAGATGCCTCCCTGTCCTACACCGGCATTCGCTCGCATAAGGGCCTCCGCTACTACGGCCTGTACGACACCGTGGTTGCCGTTGAGGCCGTCGAGCGAGTTCCAGCTACCTGAGGCGACGAGCAGGTCTGTCGAAGTGGAGGACCCCCGCACCCTGTCAACGCGACAAGCTGCGGGGGTTCCGGTGTCCCATGCCGGAGCACAGGGAATAGGTGACTAGGCCTTCGTCTGCCCCGGGAGGGTAGCAGTGGGTTGGTCGCCCTTGGACCATCGGTGATACCTACCCACTGTGCTGCGAGGGATGCCTGTCCTTCTTGCTGTCTCCCGGACGGTTAGGCCTTGGGCAAAGAGGTCTTCGCAGAGGGAGTACCTCTGGCCTGCTGCCTCCTGCCTTTCATGGTTGACCGCTGTGATGTTCTGCACGCGTGCCTCGTGCTGCGCTTGACTGCCGCGTCTTCCTCCACGTCTACCCCAGTGAGCGAGATGCGGTGACGTTCCTCGCCGCTGACGGAGGGCAGACCGGACGATGCTTTCGACCTCATGTTGCGGAAGAGGGTCTGAACTCTGAGCGTTGGCCTCGCTCACGGAGCTCAGTGTGGCTTCGTACCCATGATGGCCCCGGTGGAGGGTAACTGCGAGGGAGAACAGCTCGCTGTTCCGGCCCAGGCCGTCGGGCCTTTGTCTTTGGCTGGGGAAGGGACTGCGATATTTCCAGTTGTCCCCGATCATCCGCTTGATCTCATCGAGCTTGTAGACGTGCAGGTCAACCCAGATGGTCTGGTTCGATAGCGCCACCGGGTTGCGGACCGTGTGAGCGGTGTAACCAGGATCGGCCTCGAGCAACTGCTGAAGGTTCCACTCGGCATCCTTGGCCCACTGATCGGGAGCGGTGCCCTTGGCCGTGGAGCTGATCGACCAGATCGTGTGGCAGCCGTTCGGTGACGGGACGATACAAAGCGGGGGGACGGGACAATGTGCCACTCGCCTGAGGGCTTCTGCTTGCCTGTCCTCAGCTGACTCGTCCCCGTCGATGTCCACTGCGAGGAAGTTCCGCATGTGGTCGTTGTTGAGCTCGATGATGTTCCAGTCCCGCCATTCCCCGGTGCGTGCCTTTCGTAGTCTGAACTGCTCCTTTCCCTTGCGGTTGCCTACCCGGGCGATCTTGGAAACCCTGTGCTTGATGAACCACTCTTCCTCTTCCGTGTAGGCGGGACGCCCGTGGCCGGCGGCCAGTTCTCTGAGTTCAAGTTGATTGAGGTGAGACAGCGCCACGGCTAGAAACCTCCTCTGCGGACTGTCACGGTGTTGTCTGCCCTGTAGGAGGGCCGGAGACAACCCACCTGTGAGGACTCCGTCAGGAGCCCGGCGTGGATCGCGTACTCTAGGGACCGGGTCACTCGGGCGCGCTTGCTGGCTAGGGTCGGTAGGCCCTCTCCTAGGAGTTCGGCCAGCTGATCGTGAGTACAGCGGCACACGGTCCCGCAGTCGGCTACGTGGTAGAACAGCCGGAGTCGCTGGGGTAGAGACGTGTCCTCGGCGCTGGGCCGTCGTGTGGTGCACGCTGGAAGCCCTCCCCTGTAGCTCATAGAGCGCCTCGCAGGCTTGGGGCTAGTGTCTGTATAGGTCATGCCCTCTCAGACCCTCCTAGCGACCCGCGCAGCGGCCAGAGCTAGCCCCGGGGCTTGGGTTACCCAGACCCCGGCAGCGTTCAGGGTGAGCCCCCTTGTCTCTCAGTTCGGCAGGGGACAGGCAGCGCCTGCGGTCAGGACCTGAGCGCTCCCCGTGCCTGCCAGCCCTGTGCCGGTCTGCAGCGCTGTTGCCTCCGAAGGATTGGTAGCAGGCGCGGCAGTGCACCGGCCCTGGAGCGCTGCGACCCGTACACCTCACGATGCCGCCCCCGTAACGAACGCCTGAGCCTTGGGGTTGTAGCCGTAGGCCGGGTAGGGGTTGGCCAGCGCATTGAGGTCCTCAAGCTTGATTCTGTGCTGAGCCTTGGCGGCACCCCTGGGGCTGATGTCCAACGTGGGCAGATCGCCGGAGTAGATGCGGCGGTAGATGGTCTTCGTCGACACGCCCAGCGAGCGCGCAGCTTGGGTGACGGTGAGCAGGGGATTGGGCGCGAGAGCGCCTGCAGGGTGGGTCATATGGTGAACCCCTTCCATGGAAGTAGCAGCTCAGAGGTCCACCTGTGATGGGTGTCCTCTGTGCTGCCCTCCGCTACGGACAGGGGCGAAAGCGCACGTCTAGCGTGGTAGCTCTCTACCGGTTTGCTTGGGTTATCCGGTGACCTCCCACGGCCCACCCCGAAGGGTCACCGCAGGCACTGAGCGAACCTGAGGGGCGAGCATCTGGCCAGCCCCGCAGGGGTTGCCCCTAGCAAAAAGGAGAGGGGAACGACGGACATCATAGTCTATGCGACAGATTCTGTCAAGTTTGGACGTGGATGGGCGGCGATGGGACAGCCCAAGCCCCGAGCGAAATGTTGCTAATTCAACTCAGTCGCGCCCAGTGGGGCTATGGTGCGGAGCGTGACCGATCCAATCATCTCCGCTGGACTAGCGGCAACTGGCCAAGCCGCCAAGCATATCGCTGAGACCAATCGCAGGGATAATGACGCGGTGCGTGCCGTGGCCAAGGAGACAGGAGCTCTCGACAGGGCTGCTGCAGTCTATGGCAGGCGTGAGGCGGTCTGGCAGGAAATGCGCCTGAGAGTCCTGCAGCCCCTCGCGCGAATGGTTGGGGTGTCTGCAGAGTACTTCCAGGACGACTTCCAGCGCGAGCTAGCAGCCAAACTGGAGGGCGCTCCAGAAGATGAAATCCAAGCCCCAAGGGCTTCTGTAGCGGCACCTGCGGTGCAGGCCCTAAACTACAGTCTGGATGAGCCTCTGTTGAAGGACATGTACCTCAACCTGCTTGCTGGGGCATCGACCGCCACGTACGCGGACACCATTCATCCTTCGTTTGTTGACGCTGTCAAGCAACTGTCGTCCGCCGAAGTTCCTGTACTGAATTTCGTGCTGGGATCCAGTCCTCAAGCAGCCGCGAGGTTGAAGCGGATGGTCTCTGGCGGATCTGCGTACGATCCCCTTCGGTCTCATGTGATGCACATATTCGACGACGGCAAGCCCTTCGCTGATCCCATCTTGGAGAGCTGGGTTGAGAACTGGATTCGGCTCGGTCTTGTCCAGGCGGATTACTCACAGTGGCTCGTCGTGAACGGTGACGAGGAAGCGGCATACTCCTGGGTCGATGACTGGCCATCCAAGGTCGAAGCAGAGAGTGCCTTGCCTGTGAGTCCTGAAGGCGTAGCGGGGCCGGCCATCAAGTATGACAAGGGCATGATCGCCGCAACGGCTCGGGGGCGCGACTTCTATCGGGCAGTGGGGAGCCCGCCCTCGTGGCCCCATCCAGCGACCGACTCCTAACGCGGTGGACCGCCTCAGGTGTCGGGCTCTAACCTCGCCTGACAGCGGGCTTAACGCCGCCCGACTGCAGATCAAAGGTTCGCATGGCCTGACGCCTGTGGCTGTTCCGCTCCCATGCGGTGATAGCCCTTTGCAGTTCCTGCGCATCCGGGATCCGTTCCGGCATCTCACTGAGATGTTTACACGGGGCCTGGTGCCTAAGCCGCTCCCATGAGCCTTCCGCGCGTGCGTGCTCAGCGGAGACTGGGGAGGTGTTCCCCGTCCCGGCACCGGCGCCTAACGGTGCGATCCATGCCCATGTGAGTTTCCGGCAGGAACTCTCGTTGCAGCGCACCCCGATGGGCACCCAGCAATCGCTGAGCAGGTAGCCCTTGCTTGTTTTGAGTGGTTCCGGCCTGAGTAGTGCCATCACGCTGTACCTGCTTCCTTGTAGGCCTTGTCGAACTGAGCCATGATCTCACGTCGTCGTTCAGGGAAGTGGCGTGCGTAAACCTGCAGGACCATCTTCATGTCACTCCAGCCCATCAGTTCCATGGCTTCGTGCATCGGGGTGTTTTGAACCGCGAGCTGAGTGGCGAAAGAGGCCCTCATGTCATGCTGTCGTGGCACCTTGTAAGTGGCTCGCTCCGCTTCGCTGAGCTTTTTCCACTGCCTCCCGCTGGGCAAGAGCCCCATTCTCCGCAGTGTCCCAAGATGGGCCTGCCTAGTGCGGGACTCGGAGAGGGGGCCACCGTCCTCACGTTGAAAGAGGAGAACCTCAGGCAGGCGGGGGTGTGCACGGACGTACTCGTCAAGGATTTCCGCCAACTCTTCGGTCATTGGGATGTCACGCCTAGCGGAGCGTGTCTTGCCCCCCGCCTTGACCTCTGTCACGTATGCCCCCCGGTCCCGATAGCGCGTGACTGCGTTCCTGACGTGCACCATTCGGTTCTCAAGGTCGATGTCCCTCCGCCGCAGAGCCCGCACCTCTCCGCTTCTGAGGCCGGCTAGCGCGGTGAGTGCCAGAAGTGCCCGGTGCTCCGGGGGTGTTGTTTCGATGTAACGCTTCACGTCGGGGAGTTCGAAGCCGTAGACCTCCTTACGCTGGCTCTTCTTTACGCTGGTATCCATCCCGCGTGCAGGGTTGCGTGCTAGCGTCGTGAGTTCCGCGTCCATCGCGAAATCGATCAGTTGTCTGAACAGGGTCCATACGGAATGCTGCACCTTCTTGCCGTCTGACAAGACGTTCTCTCTCCACTCGTCAACGTCTGCCCGTGTGATGCTCGCAACCTCTCGTTCCCTTCCCCAATATGGGGCTATCCAGATACGCCAGTGGGACTCCTGGGTGTCGTGATTGCCCCTTGACCACCTGCCCGTACTGAGCTTCCGGCGTGCGAGCTTCTCCCAGACATCTCCAAGCGCCACATCCCTGCTTGGTTCCTGGTACCTGCCAAAGTCCGGGGTCCACTTGCCCGCGTCTATAGCGGCCAATGCCTTGAGTCGGAAAGCGCGCGCGGCCTGCAGCGTGGTGAAGGGGTGCGGGCCCTTGACCTGCCCCAAACCCGGCACGGAGTAGTAGACCCGAAAACTCAGCGTTCCGTCCTTGAGCTCGCGCACCTCAATGCCCGGCTCCTTCTTTGGTTTGCGTGCCATAGTCGGCCCCCTCTTGTGATGCTCCTTCTTGACAAACTATCCCATAGATATCCCGTATGCGACAGCTGGTGACGATGAAAATGGTGAAGTGCCTAGTCAAAGGCGTGTCTAGGCCACCATACGCGCTTGTTTCGAATCCAACCGGGGTCGCCAATGAAGTCGCATCTTTCGTCGCGCCTGGCGTCGAGAAGCGCGGGGCCACTCGCTCCAGTCAGCTTCCGTCAGGCCCCTGGCCTGCTGTTCTTCTGCAGGAAGCGCGACACCGCGATGGCCAGCTCCGTCGGGTGCGTGAGCGCGAGATCGTGACCCGCCCCCGAGATGCTGACCGTCTGCACGTCAGGGAAGAGTTCCCGGACCCAGGCCTTGGTCTGGCGGAACATCGGCCCGCTGTCGGTCCCGCCGACGTACAGCACCGGGGCACCCAGGGAAACGGCCTCGTCCGGCCCGTAGCGCCAGGTCAGGAGGGCCGGGATGTCGCGGCCGAAGAACGCCGCCGCGTCGCGCTCGATCCGTTCAACCGACCCCGGCGCCACGGCCGCCGGGGCCAGCGAAGCGAGGTGCAACGCCTCTGCCGCCAGCAGCGGAGGCCGGAACTGCGCTCCCCCCAGCGCAGTCCCGACCGGTTTCCCCCCCCAGCGCAGCGGGCTCAGAGCCCGACTGACTCCGCCCCGTGCTCGGCCTGTGCCTGCGAGAATCCCTCGTAGAGCAACTGGTCCACCAGGCCGGAGCGCGAGAATCCGCCCATCTCGAGGTACGACTTCGCCTTCAGCGCCGCCTGCTCCATCCAGTCGACGGTGACGTTGGCCACCCCGTAGAGGGCCTCCTCGGACGTGAAGCCCTCGTACTCGAGCTGGTCCACCAGACCCGACTCCGAGAAGGCGGTGAACTCGAGGTACGACTCGGCCTTCAGCGCGGCCTGCTCCATCCAGTCGGCGCCGATCGCGTCAGCGGCGAACTCGGCGTCCGCAGTGGCGAAGCCCTCGTACTCGAGCTGGCCGATCAAACCGGTGCGCGAGAACGGGGCGAAGCTGATGTAGTTCTCGGCGCTGACGACCGCCTGGCCCTGGGTGACGCTGAGGCCCGGATCCGCCGGCTCCTCCACCACGGGCTCTTCCACCGGCTCCACCGGCGTCGTCTCAGGGGCGGCTTCGGCCGTGGTCTCGAGTGCTGCCACCTCCGTGGTGGCTGCCGCCGGGGTGGTTTCCTGGAGCGGCTCCGCGGTGGTCTCCTCGACCGGTGCGACAGACGTGGTCTCCGCCGTTGCGCTGACGCTGGCCAAGGGCGCGGCCTGCTCGGTGTCATCGCCGGCCTTGGGCAGGATGGCGATGAGGCCGATGAGCGCGACCACCGGGATGATGATGCGCTTCTTCGTGTACCAGGGCCGCCGCGCTGCGGCCGTGGTCTGGGTGGCCTGCGCGGCCGGGTCTGCCCACTGCGTCCCGTCCCAGTACCGGGACGAGCCGTCCGGCTGGGTGTACCAGCCGGCTGGATGCTGCTGTGTCATGTTGGTTCCCCCAATGACGATTGATGTGTACGTCATTGACGCTAGAGAGGGGGTCTGACAAAAACTGGCGACCGAAGGAAGATCAGTCGGTGAGTTCGCCGCGCACCAGGGAGTCGCCGGAGTGCGTGGGGGCGTCGTCGAACAGCTCGCGGGAGATGTCGACGATGGTGTAGCCCTCGTCCAACAGTCGCTGCGTCACAGGGAAGCGCTGCTCCCCGTCGGGCTCCAGGATGCCCACCGACACCATCCGCTGGAGGTCTTCGTTGATCAGCCAGACCTCGAAGTAGTCGGCTTCCTTCGCGTCGAACACCGGTGCCTCCACGACAAGGACCAGACCGTCGCCCCCGTCGACCAGGCGGGCGGAGGCAGGCGTGGCGTCGTCGGCGAGGGGGGCGAGTTCTGCGGAGGCCACGGTTACCGGGGCCGCGTCCCGTGACGGGAGCTCCAGCAGTGTGCCGAGGCCGACGCCGACCAGGAGGCAGACGGCAGCCGCCAGTACCCAGGGCCATGACCGGGAACGCAGGCCGGACGTGGTGGTGCCGGCGGTGACCGGTGCGTCGGAGGCCTCGAGGACGCGGGCCCGGAGCCGTGGGGGCGGTGTCGCGGCCAGGCTGGGCGAACCCTGCGCGTCCCTGACCAGCTGCGCGCCCAGGCGGAGATCCGCCACGGCCGACGTGCAGCGGGGGCACGACGCAAGGTGGGCCGCGTACTGATCCGTTGTGTCATCCTCGGCTAGCGCCAGGGAGAGCAACTGGTCGTTCTCGAGGTGGGTCGTCACGATTGGCTCTCCTTCCAGGCGTCCTTCACGATCAACAAGCCCCGTCGGATGTGGCTCTTCACGGTGCCGACGGGCATCTGCAACCTGTCGGCGATCTCCGCGTGCGTCAGGCCATCGTAGAAGGCCAACTGCAACACTTTCCGCTTCGGATCACCCATGGCGTCCAGGACTGCGGTGACGAGGAGGCGGTCGTCGGCGGGCTGCTCTGTGGTGTCCTCCGTGCTGCTGTAGCGGCGGGCCTCGTCCACGCGACGGTTGTGGCGGGCGCGGGATTCCCAATGGTCCGCCACCCGCCGTCGGGCGATCACCAGCAACCAGGCGGGCAATGCCGTCTCACCGGGAACCAGCGCTGACCTGCTCGACCAGGCGGAGGCGAAGACCTGCTGGGTGACGTCTTCGGCATCGGCGTCCGGGGGTGCCACCTTCCGCCGGACGAAGCCGTGGATCAGCGGCGCCCACCGGTCGTACATGGCCGCGAAGGCCTCGCGTGAACCCGCGGCGACATCCCGGCTGAGCATCGCAACGTCATCGGAGTCCACACAGAGAGCCTAGGTCAAGAAACGGGAACGGCGCGGGCGATCACGTTGTTCTGGTACCCGCCACGGTCACGGAGATAGGGGCCTCCGCACGTGACCAGATTGAGGTGGTGCGTCCCGGTGCGGGCGAACAGTTGCGCAAGGTCGAGTTCGGCGCGGGGCACGGAGTCAACCGACTCCACGCGGTAGGCATGCTCAACCCCTGTTGCGTCGAGCACGACGATGACCTCACCGGGGGCAAGCCTGCGAAGGTCCGCCAGTGGTCCGATGCCCAGTTCCTTCGAGTCGACGTGGGCCGCGATCACGGTGGCGCCCTGGGTGTCGCCGGGGGCCGGACCGAAGCGGTACCAGCCAGCCTCTGCGGGATCGGGTGGCAGGGCCATCAGGCCGATGTCGTCGACGCCCTGAGGTGAGACCGGCATGTCGATCTTCAGGGAGGGGATCATCATCCGGGTCGGTGACGGCCGGGTGGTGGCAGCCGCTAGTCCTGCCGAACTGGTGCCGACCTGATCAGCCGGTGTGGAGGCAGGCGAGGGGGCTGAGGTCGGCGGGGCGGGGGACTGCGGGGGAGACGTGTCGGGCGCTTCCGATGAAACGGCCGGGGACGGGGACGAGGTCGCGAGGGCCGGCGCGGTGGAGGGCGGGACCCCTTGGGCGACCGGCCCGCCGCAGGCGGTGATCGCCGTGAGAGCGATCACCGCTGCGACTCCGAAGGCGGGGCGCCGTCGGTCAGGGCTCATGATGGTCAGTTGACCAGGGCGCGCCTGCGCACCAGTACCACACCGGTGCCTGCCGCCAGGAGTGCTGCCACGGCGAGGAGGGCGGCGGAGTTGGTGGCGTCCGCAGCAGCGGCCTGTCCACCGGTGCCGCCGGGAACGCCGCCGGGGGCGCTGTGGAGACCGTCGATCACCTGGACGGCGAGCCCCAGGTTGGCGTCTGCCGCACTGCCCCAGGCGTAGACGATGGTGTTGGCGCCCTCAGCGATGTTCACATCCGCCGGGCCGATCGCCACGGTGTCGGTGCCGGTGAGCACCACGTCGGCAGACACGGTGCCGGCCGCGAGGTCGGCCTTCATCTCGTCAGGGTTGGCGAGGTTGCTGAAGGCCACGGTGCCGTTGGCGCGCACGTCGACGGCAGGTGCCGCCGCGGTGTGGCGGACGGTGAGGCGTCCTTCTCCGGCGGCGGTGGCGGCCACGTCGTTGACGAAGGGCGTGAGCATGGGCTTGCCGTCGGCGTCGAGGTGGGCCACGACGGTGATGTTGGCGCCCCCGGGAACGGTGACGTCGTTGGCCTCGATGGCGGCCTCCCCGTCGGCACCGGCACCGGCGGCAGTGACCTTGAGGTCGTAGGAACCGGCCGGCAACTGCACGGCGTCGGTGAGGGTACCGGGCGCGAAATTGGTCAGGAGGGAGTTGCCGTTGGCGTAGACGTCCACCGTGAGGCCGGGCACGCCGTGGAGGATGTGGACGGTGGCTTCGTGCTCGTCAGCTGCTGCCATGTTCGGGGCAACCGCGCAGGCCAGTGCCAGCGGCAGCGCCGCGGCGAAGATTCGTGCTCGCATGATGGATCCTTTCGGTCCGGGCCCTGAGGCCGGCGCAGCGCGGCTTTCGCGCTACTGCCCCCTTAGTCCGCCTGGGACCGGTCCGTGGATGCACCTTGTTCAATGTTTTTTTAAGGTTGGTCCGATCGCTGCCCATGTAGGGGCACCCCGGAGATTAATCCCAAACCTTGGTAGTAATATCTCCGGCATGCAAGATATCTCGCTCAGCCCCAAGTCCAGCTGCGGTTGCGGCGGCCACGACGAAGCCCTCCCGGAGCTCGACGCCCGCACCATCCCGCACGCCATCCGTCACGCCGCCATCCACGGCGTCGTCGACTCGTTGCAGCCCGGCACCGCTTTCGTGCTCGTCGCACCGCACGACCCGATCCCGCTCATCGCCCAGATCCAGCAGCGTCACGGGCAGGACGTCGCCGTCAGCTACGTGCAGCAGGGCCCCGACGCCTGGAAGCTCAAGCTCGCGCGCTCCTGATCGTGACAACCTCGGGTACAGCTGACCGGACGTCCCGGGCCACACGGGACATCGGTCAGCGCACGAAGAACTGGCGGGTGGCGATGGTCGCCCTCGCCGGTTTTTCGCTGTTGGCGGGGCTCAACGCCGGGCTGTTGCGGCTCGGCGTCTGGGCGCCCGTTGATTCAGACCGGCTGGCAGACCTCCACGGCCCGGTCATGGTGCTCGGCTTCATGGGGACCCTCATCTCCCTGGAGCGGGCGCAGGCGCTGCGGCAGGCGTGGGCCTATCTCGCCCCCGCGCTCTTCGGCCTGGGGTCGGTCACCCTGCTCGTCGGCGCCCCCATCGGGTTGGGCAAACTCCTCCTCTTCGACGGCGGCCTGGCCTTCCTCGCGCTCACCATCGCGCTGTGGCTGCGGGCCCCGCTCTCGCTGGTGGCCGCACAGGCCTTCGGCGCGCTGTTCGTCGCGCTCTTCACAGGCCTGTGGCTGGTGGCGGAGATCGCCCCGTTGCTGCCGCTGCTCGCCGCCTTCCTCATCATCACCATCGCTTCAGAGCGCGCCGAACTGGCCCAGCTCACCATGGGCCGCCGCGCCATCCCCACCCTGCTCGCCCTCGGCACGCTGATCGGCGGTGGCGCCACCCTCAGCCTGGTCTTCCCCGACACCGGTGCCCGGATCGTCGGCCTCGGCTGCCTGCTCACCGCGCTGTGGCTGTTCCGCGACGACGTGGGCCGCCGCTTCGTGCGCAGCACCGGGCTCCGGCGGTTCAACGCCGCCTCGCTGCTGGCCGGCAACCTGTGGCTCGCCGTCGCCGGCGTCGTGTGGCTCGTCGTCGGCCAGCCCACCTCCAGCGGCACCTACGACGCCGTCATCCACGGGGTCTTCCTGGGCTTCGGGCTGGCCATGATCATGGCGCACGCCCCCATCATCTTCCCGGCCGTCATCGGGCGGCCGCTCCCGTATCGTTCGTCCATGTGGGCCCCGCTCGTCGTGCTCAACGTGGGCATGGTCCTGCGCCTCAGCGGGGGGCTGGCGGGCATCCAACCCCTCTACCGAACCGGAGGCATCCTCACCGTGCTGGCACTCCTGATCTTCGCCGTGACCGTCGTGGTGTCGGTGGTGCGTTCATGAGGGGGCGCCGGTCGCTGCGCGACTTCACCCTGCTGGTCTGGCTGGTCGGCGCCGTCGTCATCGCGCTGGTGCATCGCTGGGTGCCCGAATCCACCTGGCTGATGGTGCATCTCGTCGGGCTCGGCGCCATCACCCACTCGGTCATGGTGTGGAGCGCCCACTTCACCGCAGCCCTGCTCAAGACCCGGCCGGACGACAAAGCCAGGAAGGTCGCCGACGTTCGGTTGGGCCTCCTGGCCGTGGGCGCGCTGGCGGTGTTCGTCGGGGTGCCGACCACGCAGTGGTGGCTGGTGCTCATCGGCGCGGTGGCCGTGTCGACGGCGGTGCTGTGGCACGCCTGGACCCTCATCCGCGACCTGAAGCGCGCGCTTCCCGGGCGCTTCCGCATCAGCATCCGCTACTACGTGGTGGCCGCGCTCTGCGTGCCGGTAGGAGCCGGCTTCGGCGCTGCGCTCGCCTGGGGCCTGGGCGACCGCTGGCACGCCAACCTCCTCGTCGCCCACACCATGACGATGATCCTGGGCTGGGTGGGTTTGACGCTGGTGGGCACCCTCGTCACCTTCTGGCCGACGGTGCTGCGCACCCGGATGGACGACCGCGCGGAGCGCCTCGCCCGCCAGACGCTGCCCATCCTGCTGGGCGGCCTGGCCGTGATCATCGCCGGCTCGCTGACGGGGCTGCGGCCCGTCGCCGCCGTCGGCATCGCGGGATACGCCGTGGGGCTCCTGTGGTTCGGTCGCTGCCTCGTGGCCCCCACCAGGAAGCGGCCCCCGCGCGAGTTCGCCTCCGCGTCGATCCTGGCTGCCTGCGTCTGGGCGTGCGTCGCGCTGGTCGCCACGGCCGTGCACGTCTGGCGCGCCGACGACATCGCGCTCGCCACGGACTACCCGCTGCTCGCCGGCATCTGGGTGGTGGGCTTCCTCCTGCAACTGGTCACCGGTGCGCTGAGCTACCTCCTGCCGTCGGTGCTCGGCGGCGGCCCGCGCGTGGTGCGGGCGGGCGCTGCCTACTTCGACCGCTGGGCCACCGCCCGGCTGGTCGTCATCAACGGCGGCCTGCTGCTGTTCCTGCTGCCGCTGCCCAGCTGGGTGAAGGTGACGGTCTCCAGCGCCGTGCTGGTGGCGTTGGCGCTGTTCATCCCGGTGATGGTGCTGGGCATCCGGGCGTCGGTGAAGGAGAAGAGGGCCGCCATGGCCGGCCTCGAACCCTCGCTGCCCGCAGAGCGGCCCAACGCGCTGACCGGCAGCGGCCTGGTGGCCGGCGTCGCCGCGCTGGCCGTCGTGGTCTCGCTCGGGTTCGGAATGGACCCCGGAGCGGCCGGCATCGTCACCCCGGGCACCACGACGCAGGCGGTGGCGCCCACCGGCGAGACCGTCCGCGTGGCGGTCACCGCGCACGACATGCGCTTCGAACCCGCCAGCATCCAGGTGGACCCGGGCGACCGGGTCATCATCGAGCTCACCAACCTGGACGACACCAACGTGCACGACCTCATGGTGGGCGACGTCCGCAGCCCCCGGCTCGCCGCAGGGGAGACGGCGGAGCTGGACCTGGGCGTGGTCGGGCAGAGCATCGAGGGTTGGTGCACCGTCGTCGGCCACCGGCAGATGGGGATGACGTTCGACGTCGTCGTCGGCGACACCGCTCCCGAGCCGGCCGCCACTCCCGGCGACGGTCACGCGGTCCACCAACCCGCCGCAGGCAACCCCGAGGCGGAGTTGGGCCACATCGTCGACCCCGTCGCGCCGGAGCTGACAGACGAAACCGTCCGCCGCTACGAGTTCCGCGTCACGGAGGAGCCCCTCGAGGTGGCCCCCGGCCTGTGGCAGCGCAGGTGGACGTTCAACGGGCAGAGCGTCGGCCCCACCCTGCGGGGCAAGGTGGGCGACACCTTCGAGATCACCCTCATCAACGACGGCACGATGGGCCACTCGATCGATTTCCACGCAGGCGCGGTCGCGCCCGATGCGCCGATGCGGACCATCGCGCCCGGCGAGAGCCTCGTGTACCGCTTCACGGCGGAGCGGGCCGGAGCCTGGCTCTACCACTGCTCCACCATGCCCATGAGCGCCCACATCGCCGCCGGCATGCACGGCGCCGTGATCATCGAACCGGAGGAGGGCTGGCCCGCGGTGGACCGTGAGTACGTGGTGGTCCAGTCCGAGGTCTTCGCTGACGACGCCGCCACCGCAGACGAGGCCACCGAGATCAACCCGGACCGCGTGCTCGCCGAGCAGCCGGACCGGGTGGTGTTCAACGGCATCGCCAACCAGTACGACCAGCGGCAGTTCGAGGCGAAGGTGGGGGAGAAGGTGCGCTTCTTCGTGGTCGACGCCGGGCCCAACCGGGCGTCGAGCTTCCACATCGTGGGTGGCCAGTTCGACACCGTCTACCGCGAGGGTGGCTACCTGCTGCGCGACGGCGAGGACGCCTTCGGCAACACCGGAGGCGGGGCCCAGGTGTTGGCGCTCCAGCCGGCCGAGGGCGGTTTCGTGGAGATCACCTTCAACGAGGCGGGGCACTACCCGGTGGTCAGCCACATCATGGTCGACGCGGAGCGCGGCGCCCACGGCATTGTCGAGGTCACGGACTGAAGACGCATCCGAACTCCACGCTGTCAGGCTGCCGAGAGCTCCGTGTCGTCGGCCAGCGACTCGCCGGCGACAGCGGGGACGCCGCCCAGGTCCACGAGGAAGCCACCCGGGAACTCCTCTGACAACAGATCAGCCAACCGGCGCGCGGTGCGGGAGCGGGCGTCGCGTTCGGCGTCTGCCGACACCGGCTCCAGCGGGTCCGTGCCGTGCAGCATCGCGCCCAGGTGATCGTCAAGGATGGGATGGCCGCCGAACGCGTCCATGTCGCCGAAGACGTCGAGTTCCGCACGCACCACCTCAACGGCCGGCAGGAGCGTCTCGGGGTTCGAGGTCAGCAGGGTGGCGCGGGTGCCCAGGGCGGGGAAGGTGGCCTCGTAGGGGAGCAGCGACATGGTGGTGTCCGTTCTGTTCGTCGGTGAATACAACCAAACCGGAGCTTTCTGTGCACATCCTGTGAGGCGTCTGGCAGGTCGGTGTGACCGGTTCCACTGCGCGATCTGGCCCCACGGGGGGCACCTGAAGGTGAGCAATCCGAGGTCGCCGGTTAGGATCGATGCGTTACCTAGGAAGGGAATCGTCGTGTCCGAAGCCGGCCTGCAGGCAGCACGCCAGAAGATGATTGATGCCGGGGTGCCCACTCCGGCCATTGAGGTGTTCACGCGCTTCTACCATCTGCTCGAATCCGGTGAGACCGGTGTCATCCGAGAGGACACGATCGAGCCGCTGCTCGACCCGCCGATGCTGACGGACGTGGACATCACCGACGCCGAGGCCCGCGACGCCATCGGCAAGACGGTCATCATCAAGCTCAACGGTGGCCTCGGCACCTCCATGGGCCTCGACAAGGCCAAGACCCTCCTCCCCGTGCGCGACGGGCTCAACTTCCTGGACCTCATCGTCCGCCAGGTGCTCGCCGCCCGCGAGCGCTACGACGCGCGCCTCCCGCTGCTCCTGATGAACTCGTTCCGCACCGACGACGACACCCTGGCGCACCTGAGCCGCTACCCCGAACTCCCCGTCGAGGAACTGCCGCTGAGCTTCGTGCAGAATCAGGAGCCCAAGCTCCGCGCCGACGACCTCACGCCGGTGTCATGGCCCGCAGACCCGTCGCTCGAATGGTGCCCGCCCGGCCACGGCGACCTGTACCCGGCGCTGGAGGGCTCCGGCGTGCTCGACGCGCTGCTCGAGGCCGGCTTCCGCTACGCCTGCGTCTCCAACGGCGACAACCTGGGCGCGGCCCCGAACGCCACCATCGCCGGCTGGTTCGCCAAGTCCGGCGCCCCGTACGCCGCAGAGTTGTGCCGCCGAACCATCAACGACAAGAAGGGCGGCCACCTCGCCGTCCGCAAGGCCGACGGGCAGCTGATCCTGCGCGACACCGCGCAGACCGCGCCGGAGGAGATGGACTTCTTCACCGACGAGCACCGTCATCCGTTCTTCCACACCAACAACCTCTGGTTCGACCTGCAGGTCCTGAAGGACACCCTCGTCGAGCGCGGCTCGGTGCTGGGGCTGCCCCTCATCCGCAACGAGAAGACGGTGGACCCGACGGATTCGTCGTCCACGCCGGTCATCCAGGTGGAGTCCGCCATGGGCGCCGCGATCGAGGTGTTCGAGGGCGCCACCGCCATCTGCGTCGGCCGCGACCGCTTCCTCCCGGTCAAGACCACCAACGAACTGCTGCTGCTCCGCTCGGACGTCTACAACCTGACCGACGAGGGCAAGCTCATCGCCTGCACGGATGCCTCGCCGGAGATCAACCTGGACTCGCGCTACTACAAGACGGTGCAGAAGTTCGCCGAGCGTATCCCGTCGGCGCCGTCGCTGCGCAAAGCCAGGTCGTTCCGGGTGGAGGGCGACTACACCTTCGGCTCCGGCGTCGTCGTCACGGGCGACGTCACCCTGGCGGATCCGGGCGACAGCCGCACGGTCGCGGACGGTGCCCGGCTTGACGGCTGACCCGCTCGCGCGTGCCCTCGCCCTGGCGCTGACGGGGGAGGAACTCCCCGTCGGGTCTGTCGCAACGTTGGCCGAGGAACTGGCCGCACTGGGCTTCACCCCTGAGCGGCTGTCCGCACTCCGCCACGAGGCCCAGGCGGCGGAGCGCGTCTGGCCGTTCCCGGTGCCGCTGGACGTGCGACGCGAGGTGGGCTTCGCTCGCTTCGACGCGGCGCTGGCCACCGGCCGCCAGCAGTTGGGTCTGACCGGTCTGGTCGCGAGCCGGCCTGCGGAGCGGCCCCTGAACCGCGACGAACAACGCCTCGTTCAGGACCGGCCGCCGCACTGGTGAGCCGGGCCGGGACATGAAAAGGGGCGCCTCCCGGGGGAGGCGCCCCTTCGTGTTCCTCGAGATCAGAGGGTGCGGGCGCGGATGGCGTCGCGGATCTCCTCGAGCAGTTCCTCGGACTTGGTGATCGTGGGCGCCTCCGCCGCGGAACGGTCGAAGCGCTCCTTGGCCCTGGTGTACGGCAGCACGACGCCGAAGTAGACCACCGCGGCGATGATGACGAACGCCAGCAGCGCGGTCAGGAACGCGCCGACCGAGACGCCGCCCGGCTTGAAGTTCGAGAAGTCCGGGGTGCCGCCCAGGAGGCCCAGCACGTCCATGAACATCGCGGTGAACGACTCGATGACGGTGGCGAACGCGGCGCCGATGACGAATGCGATGGCCAACTCGATGAGGTTGCCACGCATCAGGAATTCTTTGAAGCCCTTCATAGCTCTTCAGACTTTCTGTGTAACCGCCGGAGCGGGGTCTGTCACGACGCGCGACTGTCGCGCCGTCGGACCGTGGTCCGGGAAGACTCTAGCGAGGCGCCGGTGCACCGACAACACAGGAGAGCGTCACCCGGAGGCGCCGCCCAGCACGATGCGCAGGCCGCCGTCCTGCCCCAGCGCGGCAACCATGGGGGCCTCGGACGTGGGTACGTCCACGAGGATCATCGGCCCGGAAGCGGCTGTTGCAGTGGCCAACGGTGAGCCACCGGAGGGCGCGGTGGCCAGCACAGCCACGCGTGCGTCGGTGGTGAGGATCTCCACCTCGTCATAGCCCGTGGCGATCAGGGAGATCCGGTCACCGGGGTTCAGCAGCGAGCGGAGATTGTCGTCGCGCAGGACGATGGGGACCAGCGCCCGGCCGGGTTCTGTGCTGCGGCTGGCGGCCAACATGCCGGGCTGGAGCACGGTGCCCCCGCCCAGGGAGACTGCGGTGCTGCGCCCCACCAGGGCGTCGGCTTCAGTGAAGGCGCCGTCGGGCACGGACTGCGGTGGCAGATGGGCGAGGCTCAGGTCCGAGGCCGTCAGCACGTGGCCCGCCGGCAGATCCGCCGAGATCACGACGGCGGGCTCAGTGGGCCCGTCCGCGGGGGCGAGGGAATTGCCCAACATCAGGACGGCCGCCGCGGCGAGCACTGCGCCCACCGCGCGGCGGTGCCAGGACACCCGTTGGGCGATGAGATCGAGGAGGCGCTTCATGCCTCCACTGTGGCCGGTTGGACCATCGATCCACCGTTATCCACAGGTCTGAGTGCGCGTCAGGCGGACTTGGCCTCGACCTTGGCGGCCGGCTTGGCCTCGGTCTTCGCGGGCTCCGCTGCCTTGGCGGCAGGCTTCGAGGAGCTGCGGTTGTCCGTCTTGTAGAAGCCGGAGCCCTTGAACACGACGCCGACGGCGCTGAACACCTTGCGCAGGCTGCCTTCGCACTCAGGGCAGACGGTGAGCGCGTCGTCGGTGAACTTCTGCACGACCTCGAGGTCGGTGCCACAGTGGGTGCAGCGGTACTGATAGGTGGGCATTGACTTCCTCCGTAGAGACAACCGCCCGCCATGATAGTTCAGCGGTCAACGATGACCCAACCGAGCTCGGTGGCGTAGCCATCCATGGGCACGTCATGGGGAAGCATCGGCACGCTGTCGACCACCTCATCGGACCTCGCGAGGGCCACCAGCAGGGCGTCGGGCCGTCCTTCGGTCAGCGCCCGGTCGTACCAGCCGCCGCCCGTCCCAAGCCGTGATCCGTCGCGCCCGACGGCGAGGCAGGGGAGGAGCACGAGGTCAGCCTCAGCGATGGCCTCCGCGCCCAGCCCCGGGCCTGGCGGGTGCGGGATGGCTCCCCATCCCGGCACCAGCGCGTCCCAGCCGGGGAAGACCGCCCAGTCGGGAAAGCGGGTGAGCCGCGGCACCAGCACGCTCCAGCCCAGCGCCCGCAGCCCGTCGATGATCGCTCGTGTGCCGGGTTCCCCGGGCCGCGACACGTAGACCGCCGCCGTCCCCACCGGCAACTCCGCGACGGCGGCGAGCACATGCCGCGCGAGGTCGGCGTCCACGCTGAGCCAGGTCGCGTCGGAGACGGCCGTCCGGGCGGCCGACACGGCCTGGCGCAGCGCGTCCTTCCGGAGCTGTTCGGGCATTGGCATATCGTAAGGGCCATGGCCTGGTTTGGACGCAAAAAAGAGGACCCCGTCGTCGAGGAGATCCCCGAAGAGCCGCGGCTCCCGGAGGCCCCTGCCCTGAACGCCTCAGGGCTGCGCAGCGTCGCAGACCACACCGCCTATCTGCTCGGCCTCGTGGAGCCGCTCGAGCCGTTCGGTACCCCGCTGCTGGAAGCCTGGGACCAGGTGATGTGCGAGGACATCGACTCGATGATCAACGTGCCGCCCAACTCCACCGCCAAGGTGGCCGGGTACGCGGTGCGCGCGGCGGATCTCGTCGACGACCAGGGACACCTGGCTGAGCCCCTGCAGATCGCCGAGGCCACCGTCGAGCGGTTGCCCGAGGGCGCGGCGGTCGTGGTGGCCGCCGGTGACGTGCTGCCGCGCGGCGCCAACGCTGTGCTACCCGCGACCTTCGCCACGCTGGAGGACAACCGTGCGCACCTGATCGAGAAGGTCACGGAGGGTGAGTACGTGCGCGCCGCCGGCGAGCATCTGAGCGTCGGCACCCGCCTCCTCAGCGAGGGCGAGGTCCTCGACGACCGCGCCATGGGCCTCCTGGCGGGGGCCGGCATCGACAAGGTGATGGTGCGGCCCCGGCCGCGCGTCGTGGTCGTCAGTTCTGGCGAGCATCTCGTGGACCCAGGCGCCACCCTGTCGCACGGTGACGCGACGGACGCCAACTCCTACATGATCTCCGCCGCAGCCCGGGCCGCCGGCGCCACGGTGTTCCGCGTGGCAGTGCACTCCAACGACCCCGAGGCGCTCCGCAACGCCATCACGGACCAACTCATCCGGGCAGACCTCGTCATCTCGACGACGGGTGGGCGCCGCGAGGACTACGAGGCCGTCGTCGACGTCATGAACGATCTCGGCATGGTGGATTCCGTCGACGTGGCCATGTCGCCTGGTCGCACCCAGACGTTCGGCCTGATCGGCGAGGACGACGAGCGGGTGCCCATGCTGATGCTGCCGGGCAACCCGGTGAGCGCCTATGTGTCGTTCCACGTCTTCGCGCGGCCGCTGATCCGCCGCCTGATGGGCGCGCGCACCGAACACCGTGCCTTCCGCGCCATCACGCGCACCATGCTGCGGTCCATGCACGGCACCATGCACCTCCTGCGTGGCCGGGTGCAGCTCGACGGCAGCATCCGCTACGTCGAACAGGTCTCGCTACCGCACGCGCTGGGGGAGCTGACGGAGTCGAACGCCCTGATCCTGCTCGACGAGTCGCTCGAGTCGGTGAAGGCCGGCCAGGCCGTCAAGGTGTGGTTGTTCGACGAAGAGGACTGAGCCCCGCTGCCATCCGCCGCCTGCGCGGCGTGTGCGCGCGGTGCCGAGAGTGGCCGCGCATGAAGAAACCCCCGGGCTTCCACGCTGAAGGCGTGCGAGCCCGGGGGTTCTCCTTCGGTCAGCCTCGCTTCTCGGGTCCTCCGAACATCACGATGTTATTGAACACCCACTGGTTGCTCTGCGAGAAGCTGTAGCCCCCGGCAGGCTTCGCCGTGGCCGCGTACACCGTCGTCATCGTGTAGGAACGGCACGCGCCCCTGCCGGTGGCGGAAGTGTCGCATTCCGTCTTCCACTGACGACCTGCGGAGGTGAACTCGCCGGCCTGGCCGAGCGGGTTGCCCTTCCACGCCTGACGCGTCATGTACGGCAGGTAGGTCAGGTTGTTGAACGCCCAACCGGACTCCCGGACGAACTGCCCGTTCTCCATCTTGACCACGGTGGCCCAGATCTCGGTGCGGCACCGCTCCGTCTGCGAGTACGCCTCACACTGCGTGAACCACTGACGACCGTTGAACTCGTGCCTGCCCGGCAGCGTGTAGGGCACCGTGGGGACGTACTTGTCCGAGGCCGGCGTGGTCGTCGGCTTCGCGCTCGGCGACTTCGTCGGCTTCGGCGAGACGGATGGGCTCGGCGAGATGGATGGGCTCGGCGAGATGGATGGGCTCGGCGAGACGGATGGGCTCGGCGACGCGGACGGGCTGGGCGACGGCGACGGGCTGGGCGACGCGGACGGGCTGGGCGACGGCGACGGCGACGGGCTGGGCGACGGCGACGGGCTGGGCGACGGCGACGGGGTTGCCTCCGGTTCCACGGTGACGGGGACGGTGGCCGTCTCCGTCGTGCCCCCAGCCGTCACCGTGAGGGTGCCGGTGTGGCTACCTGCCGGCAGCGTGGCGGAGGACGACAGCTCGAAGATCGAGTTCACCTGACGGTGGTCGAAGTCGGCGCCGGCCCCGTCGAGGTACGGACGCTCGGCAGTGACCGTCAGCGGCAGCACGTCGTCGCCCACCTGCAGGGTGGCCGTGATGCCGGCCGGCGTCGCCTTGGGCAGCGAGGCCCAGCCGACGAGGCCCAGGGCGTCGTCGACCTGCAGCGCAGGCAGGGCGTGGCCGCGGACGTCCAACTCCCACGTGCCGTCGCCGGGGTAGAAGTTGCGATCGGAGACGGTGAGGGCGGTGCCCAGCGTGGTCAGGCGCTCACGGAAGTCCACGATGCTGCGGCTTGCCTGCGGCGTCCAGCCCACCTCAGCGGTGGCCATCAGGCGCGGGTACAGCAGGTACTCCATGGAGCCCAGGCTGCGGATGTGCTCGCCCCAGATGGGAGCCGTGGGGCCAAGCACCGAAGCCTCGGGAACCTGTGCCTGTGCCGTCGGGTCCCAGTTGTAGAACTGGTTGATGTCACACGCGGTGCCACACGCCCAGGCGGGACCGAGGAGCTCGGCACCCGGGCGCTGCGGGAGATAGGCGTTGGGGGCCGGGGACATCACGAGCTTGAAGCCGCGTGTGTTGACCAGGTTGCGCACGTTGGCGCTGATGCCGGCCGACGTCCACTGCTGGACGACGGTGCCGTCGGGCAGCTGCGCCGCCGCCTTGTCCGCGGCTTCGTTCCACACCACGGGGATGGCGTCCAGCTCGACGGTGATGTCGCTGACGCGATCCATGTAGACCCGGTAGGCCTCGGCGGTGGTGTTGTGCGACTCGTCTCCACCGATGTGGAAGTAGCGCTTCCCGTTGACCAGGGTCTGGTTCTGCTCGATGAGCTGCTTGAAGACGTGGCGCATGAAGGTGTAGGTCGCAGGGTTGTTCGCATCCAGGCTGGACTCACCGACGCTGGTGTTGGTGATCGGCGGTGCCGTCGTCTCGCCCGGCGCCAGCTTCGGGAAGCTGCCCTCGGAGTTCAGCTGCGGAATTGCGTGCAGGATGGCGTTGGAGTGCGCGGGACCATCGACCTCGGGAACCACCGCGATGTTGCGCTCGTCGGCGTAACGGATCAACTCGGCGACATCCTCGGCGGTGTAGAAGCCGGTGCGGCCCGGGAGCGTGGTCCACTGCGACTGCGTCACTGCGGTGCCACCGGAGACGGAGGTCAACAGCGAGTAGTCGATGTCGTCACCCTCGACGCGACCCTCGTTGCTGATCGCGATCCGCCAACCCTGATCGTCGGCGAGGTGCCAGTGAAGCACGTTGAGCTTGTGCGCGGCCATCTCGTCGATGATCTCCTTGACCTCATCCTTGGGGACGAAGCTGCGGGAGACGTCGAGCATGAAGCCGCGGTACTCGTAGCGCGGTCCGTCAACGATCTCGACGGCCGGGACGGTCCAGTCCTGCGCGACCGGCTGGGCCGAACGGGCCCAGGGGCCGAGGAGCTGGAGCAGTGTCTGGGCGCCGTAGAAGAGCCCGCTGCGCTTCGGTGCCGTGATCACGACGCCGTCCGCGTCGACGGAGAGCTCGTAGCCCTCGTCGGTACGCCCGGGAAGGTCCGCCATGGAATCGTCGAGGACGAAGGAGATGGCGTTTCCGGTACCGCTGGCGGCGACTTTCAGGTCGAAACCGGTGGCCGGACGCAGGCTGGCGGCGAAGAGGTCCGCAACGGCGGTGGCGGCCTCGCCCGAAGCGACGACGGTGGTGCCGGCGTCGACGGTGAACGCGGCCTCGCCTTCAGTGGCGGAGACCGGCTTCGGGATCACGTCGACCTTCAGCGGCTCGACGACCTCGCCGTCCAGCGTGCCCATGACCTCGATCTCCCAGATGGCGACGGGCCACGTGGCGGACTTCGAGTTGACCTGCACCTTCACGTGGCGGTACCCCGAAACGTTGAGGGTGCTGGTGACCCAGTCGCTGCGCAGGCCCACCACGTTGGTGGCCAGGTCGGTCCAGGTGGCACCGTCCTTGGAGCCTTGGATGGTGTAGTTGGTGGCGAAGGTGTTGCCCCAGCGGATCTTGACGGTGTCGATGGTGGCTTCGGCCCCGAGATCGACGGCGATCCACGGGGTGTCGGTGAGCCCCGACCAACGCGATGCGTCCGGGCGGTTGTGCACGTCCGGGGGGATGCTGGTGCCTTCAGGGCCGGTGTCGCCGTCGAAGGCGCGATCCGCCGTCCATGTCAGTTCGCTGCCCGAGGACGTCACCGGCTGATTGAGGCCGAGGTTGATGGGAGCCGCGTGTGCGGCTCCCAGGGGGATGAGTGCGCCCAGGAGAGCCAGCGACGCGAGTAGCGCCGCCAGCTTGGGCCATGCTCGTTGTTTCATTGGTTCTCCAAATCGTGCGGGATGGGAAGAGCTTCAGGTGCTCCACTGGAGTCGGGGGGTTTGTGGGCCAACATAAGGTTGGTCAGCGAATTCCTCCTGGAGTCTGGCCAACTCGGACTCCAGTTCCGAGCGAACTGCTGCATAGGCGGGGTCGTCTGCGACGTTGTGGAGTTCGGCGGGGTCCGCCACCAGGTCGTAGAGCTCGTATTCGGAGGGCATCACCACACCCGACGAGCCGGGGGTGCCCAGGCCGTCGTTGTAGTAGTGGATGAACTTGTGGGTGGCGGTCCGCACGCCGTAGTGGGCGGGCGCGTGGTGCTCCGGGTCGTCGTGCTCCCAGTAGCGGTAGTACATCGAACCGCGCCAGCCCTCGACCTCCTCGCCCCGCAGCAGGGGCCTGAAGCTGCGTCCCTGCTGGGCGGGGAGCGCGTCGGGGCTCTCGCCGCAGACGTCGAGGAAGGTGGCGGCGAAGTCCACGTTGGTGATCATCGCCTCCACCCGCGTGCGGGGTGCGATCTCCGCGGGCCAGCGCACCAGCATGGGCATCGTCAGCGACTCGTCGAACATGAGGCGCTTGTCGAACCAGCCGTGGTCTCCGAGGAAGAACCCCTGGTCAGAGGTGTAGACGACGAAGGTGTCGTCGGCCAGCCCCTCGTCGTCGAGCCATTGGAGCACCGAGCCGACGGAGTCGTCGATGGCCTGGACGGTCTGTAGATAGTCGCTCATGTACCGCTGGTACTTCCAGCGGCTGCGTTCCAGCCACTGGTCGTCGCCCTGCAGTTCGGCCGGCACCGGTTCCTTGACGTCGCGCTCCGTGAGGTCGTCGAGCGCCATGCGGACGTTCTTGACGACGTCGGCCCGGTCCTCATGGGTGTCCCACATCGTCTCCGGTTCCGGGATGGTGCCCACCGGGTACAGGTCGCTGTGCCGCTCGTGCGGCACCCACGGACGGTGCGGGGCCTTGTGGTGCATGAGGAGGCAGAAGGGCCGGTCCCGGTCGATGCGGGAGAGGTAGTCCAGGCTGAGATCGGTGATGATGTCGGTGGCGTAGCCTTCCAGCCGGGCCGCGCCGTCGGGACCGTACATCTGCGGGTCGTGGTAGTCGCCCTGACCGGGGAAGATCAGCCACTCGTCGAAACCGCGCGGGTTGGCCTTCTCGGTCTCCCCGAGATGCCACTTACCGAACAGCGCGGTCTGGTAGCCGCGTTCCTGCAGCACCTGGGCGAAGGTCGGCACACGGTAGTCGAACTCTGAGTAGATGGAGCACGCCCCGTTGACGTGGCTGTACGCGCCCGTGAGGATCGTGGCCCGCGACGGGGTGCAGATCGAGTTGGTGCAGTAGACGGCGTCGAGCCGCGCCCCCTCGTCGGCGAGGCGGTCGATGTGGGGGGTGCGGTTGACCACGCTGCCGTACGCCGAGATGGCGTGGGCAGCGTGGTCGTCCGCCATGATGAAGATGATGTTGGGGCGGCTCATGCCTGCGCGTATTCCTCCGCCAACCAGTAGTTGCCCACGGGCACCACCTCGGGGGCCTTCTCCGCCTTGACGAACTCCTCGTTGAGGCCGGTGAGCCACGCCTCGATGGTGCCGTCGTCGGTCTTGGCGATGACGTCGTCGGCGCTGAACACCTCGACGAACTCCTGCTCGCTGGCGATGGCGTCGGCTGGGGCCTTGATGAAGTCGGCGAGGATGCCGTTGAGCTCTTCGCGGTTGGCGGCGGCCCAGGTGAAGGCCTCCTTGCAGACCGCCTGGAACTTGGCCAGCACCTCGGGGCGGTCCTGGATGTCGGTGCCGGCCACCTGGGCGGCCAGGAACGCGAGGTCGCCGAAGTCGGTGGACTTGGCCACCTCCACCAGGTCGGGCACCTGGTTCTTGATGGTCTCGACGTGCGGGTACCAGATGCCGGCCGCGTCGATCTGCTTCGAGGCGAAGGCGGAGATCGTGGTGGGCGGGTCCATCGGGATGCGCTCGATGTCGTCGATGGTCATGCCGGCCTCTTCGAGGGCGAGGTTGAGCAGCATGTCACCGGAGGTGCCCTCCGGGACGCCCACCTTCTTGCCCTTGAGGTCGGCCATCGAGGTGATGCCGGGCTGGGCGATGACGCGGTCCGCGGTGCCGCGGGAGTTGATGCTGACGACCTTGGCCTGGTCGCTCATCGGCAGCCAGAGGGCGCCGAAGCCGATGTAGCCGAAGTCCAGGTCGCCGGTGCCCAGCGCCTGGATCTGCAGCGGGCCGTTGGTGAAGGCGAGGGTGTTGGCCTTGAGGCCGTGCTTCTCCCACAGGCCCTGCGTCTCGGCGACGGCCACCAGCATGCAGCCGTTGCCATCTTCGATGTAGCCGACGTTGATGTCGTCGACGGTGGCGGGGGCCTCGGCGGCGGAGGTCTCGCTGGCCGGGGCGGACGTCGGGTCGGTGGCGGCGCCGGAGGTGGTGTCCGCGGGCGCCGGGGTGGTGGCTGCGTCGTCAGTGCCGCAGGCGGCAAGGATAGCTGCGCCGGCGATGCCGGCGGTGCCGAGCAGCATGTGTCGTCTGGTGATCATGGGTCTCCTTGGTTTGTCGAGCGTCATTGCTTGTAAACGGCGTTCCAGACCTGGTTGCGCAGGTCTGTGAACTCGGGCGAGGTGCGCAGGTCGTCGTTGCGGGGGTAGGGGAGGTCCACGTCGATGATCTGGTGGATCCGTCCGGGGCGGGCTGCCATCACGATGACGCGGTTGGCGAGGAACACCGCCTCGTCGACGTCGTGCGTGATGAACATGACGGTGCGCTTCTCCTGTTGCCAGGTGTCGAGGAGCGCGGTCTGCATGTGGACCCGTGTGAGGGCGTCGAGCGCCCCGAACGGTTCGTCCATCAGCAGGATCGAGGGGTTGGCAGCGTAGGCGCGCGCGATGGCGCAACGCTGCTTCATGCCGCCGGACAGGTTCTTCGGCAGGGCGTCGGCGAACTGGGTGAGACCGGTGAGTTCCAGCTGCCGGTCCGCGATCTGGCGGCGCTTGGACTTGGGGATCTTCTGGAGTTCCAGCCCGAACTCGACGTTCTTGCGCACGGTGAGCCAGGGGAACAGGGCGTACTGCTGGAAGATCACGCCGCGCTCCGGGCCGGGGCCGGTCACCGGCTTGCCGTCCACACGCACCTGGCCGCCAGTGGGCTTGAGGAGGCCAGCCGCCTGGTTCATGATGGTGGACTTGCCGCACCCCGAGGGGCCCACCACCGTGACGAACTCGTTGTCGGCGATGGTGAGGTTCAGTTCCGTGACGGCGGTGAACGGTTTGCCGCTCAGCTCGAAGACCTGCGTGACGCGGTCGAAAACGATCTTGTCGGACATCAGTGGCGCTCCTGCCAGCTTGTGAGGCGATTGTCGAGCCAGAGGAGTATGCGATCCATGATGAGTCCGAAGACGCCGATGGTGATGAGGCCGACGAAGATGGTGGAGATCTGGTAGTAGATCTGGGCGTGTTGCATGCGGTAGCCGACGCCCTCCTGGGCCGCGATGAGCTCTGCGGCGACCAGCGTGGCCCAGGCTGAGCCGAGCCCCTGACGCAGGCCGACCATGATGAACGGCAGCGACGCGGGTACGGCGATGCGGCGGAAGATCGTCCAGTCCTTGGCGCCGAGGACACGGCCGGCGTTGATGAGCGTCTTGTCGACGTTGACCACGCCCTGGAAGGTGGCGATGATCGACACGAGGAAGCTCGCGAGAGTGATGACGAAGACCTTCGGGACTTCGCCGATGCCGAGGAACACGATGGCCAGCGGGATGATGGCCAACGGGGGGATCGTCCGGAAGAACTGCGTCCACGGCTCGACGATCGCGCGGACTGGGCGGTACCAGCCCATCGCGAAACCAAGGGGGATCGCCAGGCCGGAACCGAGGAAGAAGCCGAGGAGGACGCGGCGCAGTGAGGCCGCGATGTCACCGAGGAGGGTCCCGTCCTCGATGAGTTCCCACGCCCTGATGGCGACTTCGCTGGGGGAGGGGAGGGTGTCTTGGGTGAGGGAGAGCAGCCACCACAGAGCGATTCCGCCCAGCACCGAGACGACGCTCAACCACGCCCACGGGTTGCGGGTCCGTTTGATCTTGACTTCGAGCTCCGGCGGAAGGGTGGTCGGGAGGGGCGTCGTCAGGTCCATGCCGACGTGTGTTTCGGTGCTCATGCGGTGACTGCTCCGACCTGTGAGTGGGGGTTCTCGGCCCGGACGATGCGCTCGAGCTGACGTTCCGTCGTCTCCAGCCAGCCGATGAACCAGGACGTGCTCTGCCAACCGCGGTCTTTGGCGGTCGCGTCGATGAACTGGAGCCACTGGGAGTCGATCTCGGGCACTGGGTCTGCGTCCTCGCTGGCGAGGGCGGTGCTCTCCTCCGCGCGCTGCTGCTGGCGGAACGCCAGCTCGGTGCGGACGATCTCCAGGGCGTAGGTGGGGCCCAGCTGGCCGGCGAACTGGAGCCGGACGGTGAAATCCGGGGCCATCGGCCGCTCGGCCGGCTCATACGGGCTGGCTGCCCACTCCAGGAGGGCCTGGCGGCCAGCGGGCGTGAGGCGGTAGACCTTGGCGTCGGGCGCCGCGTCCCGCTGGTCCAGAGTGCAGGTCACCCAACCCCGCCGCAACAGTTCGCCGAGGGCGCGATAGATGGGTGTCATGGACGGCCGACGCCCGAGAAATCTGCCGTCGCTGCGTAACCATTTGCCGATGTCGTATCCGCTTGCCGGCTTCCTCGCCAGCAGCCCCAAGAGGGGATAGTCGGGCTGCATTGCGCCTCCTAGTACCTTACGGGCATAGTTTGGTCAACCGCTGGGCAACTTGTCAACGGTCATCCCGAAAGTGACTATCGCCGGATGGGTAGAGCACGCTGGATCCGCGCAATCTCGTTAGAATCAATATCGCGACGCGCCGCGGCCGAGCGGTCGAATTACACGGATGTTGTTAACGTATGGGCATGCTCGCCGGGATCATCATCGCTGTTGTCGTCTGCGCCGGCCTTGCGTTCGCTCTTCCCTGGGTGAGCGCGCAGCGGCCCTCTGACCTCGAGCTCGAGGGCGACCCCACTGAGCGATTCGCAGACTCCATGCGCATCCTGCGCCGGGACGTGGAGGATTTCGTCGAGGACGAGAACCTCGCCTCGGTGTCCACCCCCTTCACCCGGCGGGCCGAGTTGAACGAACTCCGCCTCATCGCGCGCCAAGCCGCCCGACGACGCCTCACCGTCGTCGTCGTGCTCCTCGGCGCACTGGTCATCCTCACCGTGCTGGCCGCGTCGAACATCGTCGCGTGGTGGACGCTCGCCGTGCCCGGGGGAATGCTGGTCGCGTTCCTGTGCGTGGCCCGGCTCACCGTCGTCGCGATGCACCGCAGCCTCGACCGTCGGGCAGCGGCCGTCAACGGCGGCTTCGACGAGCACGAGGACACCACCACCATCGACATCGGCCAGCCGGAATCGGAGAGCACCGAGATCTCCATCGAACTCACCATGCCCACCACCATGGGTGCGTTGTGGGATCCCATTCCCGTGACGCCGGCCACCTACGTGTCGCAGCCGCTGCTACCGCGCACCGTGCGAACCATCGACCTGTCCGCGCCCGTTGCGGCCACCTCGCCCCTGGTGCCGACGGCGGACAACCCCGCGGCCCCGGTCGAAGAGGGCGAGGCCACGATCACGGCGTCGGGCGACGCGGCTAACATCGCCGAGTTCCGCCCCCGCGCGGTCGGCGAGTGACGCTCCATCGCGGCCTGAGGGCACCGTAGGTACCCCAACTTGGAGCGATTCCCGACGCGGTGCTAGAGTTGTCGATGCTCTGGGGCTATGGCGCAGTTGGTAGCGCGTCTCGTTCGCAATGAGAAGGCCGGGGGTTCGAATCCCCCTAGCTCCACCAGACAAATGCCCCGCTCCGGCGGGGCATTCTGCTTCTCCGGGACGATGCTCGAAATTCGCAGGGAGATATCTGCCACATCGCCCTCTGTAGCGCCGATGTGGTAGAAATCTCCCTCCTATTTCTGGAGACTCAACCCTGGTCGGCGAGTAGTTCGACTTCCGCCGTGGCGCTCTGCTTGATCGTGCGGCCGACGGAGCACAGTCGGTCGACTGCCTTCACCGCACGCTCCACCAGCGCTGTCTGCTTCTCGGTGTCGATCTCCGACATGTCCACCACAACTGTGCTGCGGATCGCGGAGTAGCGGTTCTCGCCTTGCACCCCGTCACCTTCGACGGAGAACGTCGCGTCGAAATCCAGCCCCAGCTTGCTGGAGAGGACGTGGTCGGCGGACAGCGCGGCGCAGGAGGCGGCCGCGATCTGCAGCAACTCGCCGGGAGTGAAGGCCGCCTCTGCGTCCGGTCCGCCGATGCGCACCTCGGCGCCGCGGTCGTTGCGAGCCACGTACACGGCCCGCTCCACCCTCTCTGCGGTCAGCCTTCGAGGTGGTGTCCCGCCGGCATCGGCTTCGGGGCGCTCGGGATCGTTGGCCATGGCGTCAGTCTGCCACGGGACGAGGCAGTCCCGGATATACCTTCCCAGGGTCGCCTACTGGCCTGAGGGATCGGACAGGCCCGTCTTTGGCTGACGCATGGCAAGTAAGGTCTGTCCTGGACGGGGCGGTCGCGACATAGCAGCTTCACCGGACAGACCCATTCCCCCGAAGCAGCCGGATGATGGAGGTAGCAATGGCAACCGAAAGGTTGGCACGCCAGCGCGAACTCCCGCCCCCTCATGCGGTTCCCGCAACGGCTGGAAGACCATGAGCGGGCGGTGCGGCTGTTCCCCTGCGCGCGGCGAGGCGGTAGAGGCTGTCCCTCGGCCCAGCGTGCGGCGGACCGGACATCACCCCTTTGACCAGGCCGTGATTCCGGCCGGGTCCTTCACGATGGGCGACTCGTCGGGGGACCGCAACCCGCACGACGGTGAGGTGCCCCTCCGCGATGTCGAGGTTCAGGGCTTCAGCATGGACGTGACGACGGTGACCAACGAGGCGTTCGCCGCCTTCATGGCCGACACCGGGTACGTCACGGATGCCGAGCGTTTCGGCTTCTCCGCTGTCTTCCACCTCGCGGTCCAGGCCCCGGAGGCAGACCTGATGGGTTCACCGGCCGGCCTGCCGTGGTGGCGGGGGGTCCGGGGCGCCGACTGGCGCCACCCCGGCGGTGCCCTGACGGACATCGCGGACCTTCTCGACCACCCGGTCGTGCATGTCAGCTGGCACGACTCCATGGCGTACTGCACCTGGGCCGGCCGACAGCTCCCGACGGAGGCCGAGTGGGAGTACGCCGCACGCGGAGGTCTTGCCCGCCGGAAGTGCCCCTGGGGTGATGCCGCGGTCGACGACAGGGGGTGGCGGGCCAACATCTTCCAGGGTGCGTTCCCCGTCGACAACACGTGCGAGGATGGCTTCCTCACCACCGCACCGGCAGGGCACTTCGAACCCAACGGGTTCGGGCTCCACCAGATGATCGGCAACGTGTGGGAGTGGTGCGCGGACTGGTTCCATCCGGAGACCTACCAACACGACCGTCGTCGCGACCCGCATGGGCCACCGCAGGGCACGGAGCGGGTCATGCGCGGTGGCAGTTACCTATGTCACGACAGCTACTGCAACAGGTACCGTAACTCGGCACGCTCCCAGAACACCCCGGACTCGTCCATGGGCAACGCGGGCTTCCGGACGGTAGCGACCAGTCACTGAACCTTCAGCGGGGCGGAAGCAGGCGCGGTGATCGACGCGGCCCCCTCGCGGGTCTCAGCCCTGCGACAGGTGCATTCTCCGGACCGCTGCCAAATCGTTATCTCTGACTTTCTCGAAAGGGCTTGACGTGGGTTGGGACGCCATCTACTGTCATGCCAAGACGTTTTGGCAAAACGTCTTGGCACAAGGGTCTGCACCCCCACCACAACCGAAATGGAGTCGAAGTGAAGACGCTTCACCCCCGAGCGACGAGGCGTACCAAGCGCGTCGGAGTCGCAGTTGCAGCAGTCACTGCCACAGCACTGGTCCTCAGCGGATGCGGTGCCGGCGGAACCCCCGCCCCCAGCGACGGCGCTGACGGCGCCGAGGGTGCCGAGGGCACCACGCTCACCGTCGTCGTCGAAGGCGGCGGCAAGGCGGAGCTGGAGCCCATCGCAGATCTGTACACCTCTGAAACGGGCACCGAGGTCACGCTCGTCGAACTGCCTTACGCAGGTCTCTACGACCGCATCTCCTCGGAGTTGCAGTCCGGTGCCACCTCGTTCGACGTCGCCGCGCTCGACGCGATCTGGCTCACCTCATTCGGGCCAGGCCTCGCCCCGCTGGACGACCTCTTCACCGACGAGGTCCAGGGCGACCTGTTCGACGGACTCGTCAGCGAAGCCAAGGTGGGCGACCACTTCGTCGGCATGCCGGTGTGGACCAACTCCGAGGTGCTCTTCTACCGCACCGACCTCTTCGAGGACGCCGACAACAAGGCGCAGTTCGAAGAGAAGTACGGCTACGAGCTCGCGGCACCCACCACATGGGAGGAGTACCGCGATGTGGCGGAGTTCTTCACGCGTGACACCGACGGCGACGGCGCCGTCGACCTCTACGGTACGGACGTGAAGGGCGCAGTCGAGACCGAATGGCTGGCGACCGTTTCGCAGGCGGGGGAAGAGCACATGGTCCTCGATCCCGAATCCGGCGAGATCACCATCGACAACGCCACCCACAAGGAGGCGCTGGACTTCTACGTCAGTCTGCTGCCGTTCGCCCCATCGGGTGCGGCGCAGCTCGACTGGGCCGGCGCGCAGAACCTCTTCTACCAGGGCAACCTCGCCATGATGCGGTTCTGGGGCCACGCCTACCGGCAGACGCCCGACGACTCGCCCATCAAGGACTCCATCGGTGTCGCCCCCATGATCGGCGGCCCGGGCGGGGTGGCTGGTGTCCCCGGCGCGTGGTACCTGTCGGTCCCGGCCAGCGGGAAGAACCAGGACGCGGCCAAGGACTTCATCGCCTTCACCTTCGAGCACAACGAACTCGCCGCCGACACGTCGCTCGGGCTGGTGGCCAGCAAGGCTGCGTTCGAGAGCAAGGCCGGCGAAGAGGGATTCGAGAACTATCCCGCTCTGGTGACCACGCTCGAGGCGCCGCAGACGCTCCCTCGCCCGAAGACGGAGAACTGGCAGGAGATCGTGGACTCCGTCCTCATCCCCACGCTCCAGAAGGCCGTTGAACCCGGCGCCGACACAGCTCAGCTGCTCTCGGACGCCAAGTCGCAGATCGAATCCATCATCAAGTAGAGGCCGGTTCCGTGCACTCCACAACCCCCCAGAGCGTCGCCGGGGTGGCCACAGCCGCCCCGGCGTCGCCCGGAATGCGCCCCAGAATCGGGCGGCGCGAACGGGGCGACCGTAGGTTCGCCATGTTGCTCATGCTCCCTGCGGCGGCCTTCCTCGCCGCTTTCGTCCTCTGGCCGCTCGTTCGTTTCGTCTATGACAGCTTCTTCGAGATCTCGCCGTTCGCCGGTGCGGCCCGAACTTTTGTCGGCTTCGACAACTACGTCGCCGCGTTCGTTTCCGACGCCTTCATCGCGGCGTCCGTCCGGACCGTGCTCTACACCCTGTTCGTCGTGACGCTGGAGTTCGTCTTCGGCCTCGCCGTCGCACTGCTGTTCTCCGCCCTGGGGAGCCGCTCCACGGTGTTCCGCACCTTCTTCATGTACCCATTGATGATC
Organism: Tessaracoccus zhenghani; assembly: GCF_055326325.1. NCBI lineage: Bacteria > Bacillati > Actinomycetota > Actinomycetes > Propionibacteriales > Propionibacteriaceae > Tessaracoccus > Tessaracoccus zhenghani. The sequence continues at coordinate 45,362 of NZ_JBUZNQ010000002.1, forward strand.
GCCCCTGTGGTCGCCGGCCTCCTCTGGCGCTTCCTGCTCATCGACAACTTCGGCATCATCAACGAACTCCTGTTTCAGGCCGGCATCCTGTCGACGCCCGACCAGGTGCAGTGGCTGAGCAACCCGAACCTCGCGCTGTTCTCCGTCGCCATCCCCGACATCTGGCTGACGACATCGTTCATCACGCTCGTGCTCTTCGCCGGGCTGCAGAACATCTCTGGCGAGGTCATTGAAGCTGCCCGCCTGGACGGTGCCCGCTACCTGCGTCTGCTGTTCAGCATCATCATCCCGCTGCTGCGGCCGGTGATCGCGGTGGCGCTGATCGTGCGTGGCATCGACGCCGCCCGCGCGTTCGACGTGATCCTCATCCAGACCGACGGCGGCCCACAGGGGAGCACCACCACCTTGAGCCTGCTCATCTACCGCACCATGACCAGGTTCGGCGACCCTGGGCTGGCGAGCGCCATGGGCACTGTCTACCTGCTGGGCATGCTCGCCGTGTCCATCGTGGCGGTCCTCCTCATCTGGCGACCGGGAGCAGGTGCCCGATGAATCCGCTCGAAACCCGAGGCCGCAGCCGGATCCTCCTCTGGGCGGGTCTCGCCCTGACGCTGGTGCTGTACGGCTTCCCGTTCTTGTACCTGCTGCTCACGTCGTTCAAGAGGCCGCTCGAGGCCATCGCCGTCCCCCCGAGGGTGATGCCGTCGATGTGGACGCTCGAGAACTACGTCTCTGCCCTCACCAGGCAGGGGGTGGCGGCGGCCCTCACCAACAGCGTCGTCACCGCGCTCGTCTCCACCGCACTGAGCCTGGTGCTCGCGGTCCCGGCGGCGTACGCCATCACCCGCTTCCGTACCCCCTCCGGGCGCGTCTTCATCCTCGCCGCGCTGGTCACCCGCATGGTGCCGACGATCGCAGTCGGCGCCCCGCTCGTCCAGGTGATGCGCACCATCGGGCTGACCGACACGTCGTTCGGCCTCGCGCTCGCCCACACCACCATCTCGTTGCCACTGTCGATCTGGCTGATGGCGAGCTTCTTCGAGGCGGTGCCCGACGACCTGAGCGAGGCCGCGCAGATGGACGGGTGCAACAGGCTCCAGGCCATGATCAGCGTGGTGCTGCCGGTGGTCTCCGGCGGCCTCGCGGTCACTGCGATATTCGCCTTCCTCGCCTCGTGGAACGAGTTCCTCTTCTCGCTCCTCCTGACGTCGGTCCGCGCCCAGACCACTCCGGTGGTCATCGCGAACTTCCAGAGCCAATTCGGGCTCGACTGGGGCGGGATGACCGCTCTCGCGGCGGTCTACTCCGTACCCGTGATCATCCTGACCCTCTTCCTCCAGCGCCACATCGTCGCCGGCCTCACGCTCGGTGCCGTCAAGGGCTGACCCGGATCTGAATGGAGAGCAGCAACATGAACAGATACGACGTCACGGCCTGGCACCATGGCGACCCGCGCGAAGACATCGGCGAGGTGATCAACAGCATCCTCGCCGACGTCAAGGCCCGACAGTCAGGAGCCGCCGACTTCGGTGGAAAGCCCGGAGCCGTCATCTACATCCCGCCGGGCGACTACCGGCTGCGCACCCAGGTCGTCATCGACGTCAGCTTCCTCCGCTTCGAGGGCTCCGGGCACGGCTTCTCCTCGTCGAGCATCCGGTTCAACGTGCCCTCCGCGGAGTGGCCGAACCTCCACGAACTGTGGCCCGGTGGCAGTCGTGTCATCAACGACATCGACGTCGAACCCGGTGCGGAGCAATCGCGGGGCGCGGCGTTCTATGTCGCGCGGAGCGGCAGCCCCAGGATCAGCTCCGTCGAGTTCGTGGGGTTCTGCATCGACGGTCTGCATTTCACGGGGGAGGGGCCCGACGGTCAGCAGGAGAACTCTTATGTGAACGGAAAGACGGGCATCTACGTGGAGGACGCCAACGACTCGTTCCGCGTCACCGGTATGGGTCTGGTCTATCTCGAGCACGGCCTGACGATCTGCAGGGCGGACGCCCTCAGCGTGCACGACAACTTCGTCGCCGAGTGCGGCAACGGCATCGAGTTGTGCGGCTGGGGACAGGCGTCGAAGATCACCGACAACCTCGTCGGCGCAGGACCCCAGGGCCATTCGATCTACGCCGAGAACCACGGTGGGCTCCTGGTTGCCACCAACAATGTGTTCCCCCGAGGAGCGAGCAGCGTCCACTTCCAGGGGGTCACGCGTTCCAGCCTGACGGGCAACCGGCTGCACTCCTTCTACCCCGGGATGGTCCGCCTGCTCGGCGACAGCTCGGAGAACCTCGTGGCCGCAAACCACCTTCTCCGCGACCACGAACCGTGGACCCCGTTCCTGGACGTGGACAACGGCCTGGAGGATACCTACGGGTTGGTGCGCATCGAGGGATCCGGCAACACGGTCACGGGCAACCACTTCTCCGAGGTGGTCGATGCCCGGCAGGTGCGCCCGAGCGGTGCGGCCCCCGTCATCATCCGGCTGGCAACTGGCAGCGACAACTTCGTCGCCACCAACCACTGCATCGCCCGGAACGTGGATGCCACCTCCAGCGACTCCTGCTTCGAAGCGCAGGTCGGGGCGCTGCTCGGCACCGGCGCCACCTCTAGGCTCGAGGTGACGACGGTGCGGGTCGACGGCGACTCCTCGCGCAACACGGTCCTCGATTCCGGCTCGGACTCCGAGGTGCTTATCGACCTCACAGCCAACGCCTTCCGGCCGACGCCGACCATCGCGCCGTCGCCCTCGCCGGTCACGCCCGATGAAAGGTCTTCACGTTGAGGCAGAAGAGAGTCACCATCAAGCAGGTCGCAGCTGAGGCCGGGGTGTCGATCACGACGGTCTCCCACGTCCTGAACGACGTGCCGGGCCTGCGGGTGAACCCGGTGACCCGCCAGCGGATCCTGGAGGTCTCAGCCAGGCTGGGGTACGTCCCGAACGGGCTGGCCCAGTCGTTGCGTACCCAACGGTCCAACACGATCGGTCTGATCGGCGACGAGATCGTCACCACCCCGTTCGCGGGGAAGCTCGTGCTCGGCGCCCAGGAGGTGGCGCTGTCGCGCGACGCGGTGCTGTTCGTAGTCTCCACCGGCTACCAGCGCGACGTCGAGGACCGCGAGATCGAGGAGCTCCTGCGCCGCCAGGTGGACGGCATCCTCTATGCGTCGATGTTCCACCGCGAGTTGGAGCTGCCACCGCAACTGGCTGCCGTGCCGACCGTTCTCCTGAACGCCGAATGCACCACGCCCGGCGTGCCCTGGGTGGCTCCCGATGAGGTGTCCGGTGGGCGCGATGGGGCGGGCATCCTCATTGAGGCCGGACACCATCGGCTGGGCTTCATCAACAACATCGACGACATCCCCGCGTCCTCCGGCCGGCTCGCCGGCTTCCGGGCCCGGATGGCCGAGGAAGGGATCTCCGACAACCAGCTCACCGTCGTCACGGCGGAGACCGACCCTGCCGGTGGTTACGCCGCAGCCATGGAACTGCTCTCCGGTGACGATCGCCCGACGGGGATCTTCTGCTTCAACGACCGGCTCGCCATGGGCGCCTACCGCGCGGCCGCCGAGCTGGGGCTCACCATCCCTGGCGACGTTTCCATCGTCGGTTTCGACAATCAGGAGTACGTCGCTGACGGGATCTACCCCGGCCTGACCACCATCGAGTTGCCGCACTATGACATGGGCGTGTGGGCGGCGGAACAACTGTTCAACCTGGTCGACGGTGTGACCGGCGGCACCTCGAGCGCGTTGCTGCGTGGACCTGTGATCCACCGCGCCTCGGTCGCACGGCCCAACGGCCAGACCCATTGACCGCGAGGAGGCCCGGCCGTACCCGCAGACTCGCGGCCGGACCTCCTCGCTCCTATTCCAGAAGAGAGATCATGCGACCCAGCTTCCACTTCACCCCTGCCTCTGGCTGGATGAACGACCCCCACGGCATCACGGCGCGCAACGGAGGCTATGACACGTTCTTCCAGTACGTGCCCGGCCAGACGGTCTGGGGCCCGAACTGTCATTGGGGCCACGCGTCAGGCCCTGACCTGTTGACGCTGCGCGAGCACCAGGTCGCCATCGCGCCGGGCGACGGTGACGACGGCATCTGGACCGGGACCATCGTTGAGGCGGGGGAGTCCGCCCACGCGTTCTTCACCGCCGTCTCCACCCCCGACTTCGGCATCGGCCGGATCCGCGTGGCCCATCCCAGCGACGGCAACTGGGCGAACTGGAACAAGGGGCGCGTGGTTGTGCAGGCGCCCGACGAGCTCGACCTCATCGCCTACCGCGACCCGTTCATCCGGCCGGAGGGAGACGGCTGGCGCATGTTCGTCGGAGCAGCCGGCCGCGACGGCACGGCTATGGCGTTGACCTACACGTCTCCGGACCTGAGCTCCTGGCGCTACGACGGGATCGCCCTGCAGCGACACACCTCCGAAGTGGAACCCGTCTGGATGGGGTCGCTGTGGGAGTGTCCGCAGGTCTTCGACCTCGACGGCCGCTCGTTCATGGTGTCGTCCATCTGGGATGCGGACGTGCTGCACTACGCCGCCTATGCCAGCGGGACTTTCGCCGACGGCCGCTTCGAGGTCGACGCGTGGGACCGCCTCACCTGGGGGCCCAGCCTGTACGCACCGTCCCTGTTCACCGACGCCGACGGTCGGCCCGGGCTGACCCTCTGGCTGCGCGGCGTCGGCGGTGATGGGTGGCAGGGGGCGCACAGCGTGCCCTATCGCCTGTCCACATCGGAGGGTCGCCTTGTCGCGCTGCCCCACCCTGACGTCGCAGCCCACCGGACGCGGTTGGCGGAGGACGGCGTTGTTCCGGCGCTGGCTGCTGACGTCGAATGGGCTCGGGAAGCGGGCACCCTCACGATCAGCTCGGGGGGGCGCGAGGTCGCCTCCCTGAGCCGTTCCGCGCATGAGGCCACGGCGACGACCCCGTCGTCGAGCGACACCTTCCCGGTGAGGGGACCGCTACGGATCATCGTCGACGGACCTGTGCTCGAGGTCTCCTCAGAGGCCGGGGTCTTCGCGATCGCCGTCGAGCCGCAGGGAGCGGGGCTGCGTGTCAGCGCGAGCGGTGGCGTCCCGGATGTCTACGCACTGGGGTAGTCAGCGGGCTGGCGCCCAACCGCTGTCGGGGCGGCTGCCGTGGGCAGTTCTGCGGCCGCCCGCCGCGACAACCTGGCCTGCTGCGCCAAGGGGATGAAGCCCAACGCCGCGACCACCGTCGCCGCCCCGATCAGCCATGGGTACGCCACGACGCCGATCAGGGCGGCAACGACGGCGGACGTGAGCACCTGGGGCACATTGAACATCATGTTCATCGCCGCCCCGCTGCGGCCCTGCAGGTTGAGCGGCAGTTCGAGCTGCCGGAGCGTGACGGTGGCCACGATCATCAACGGCATGGACATCCCGAGCAGCGCGATGGCGAACACCACCACCACGACATGCTGCACCGTCAGCGCCGCGAAGGACGCCACGAACAGGGCCAGGCCGACCATCATCAGCCGGTCGTAGCCCCACTTCTTCAATAGCCGGGCGGCGTTGAGCCCGGAGACGACAGCGAACACCCCCTGCACCGAGATGAACACCGACAACATCTCCGCCCGCAGCCCCAGACCTGTGTCGAGGATGGGGAAGATCAAGGCGTTGATGGCGCCGGCGGCGAAGACCGCCATCGCCAGGGCGAGGGTGAAGCGCCAGAGCCGGGGGCGGGAGTGCAGCGCCCCGAAACCCTCGAGAGACGTGTGGAACCAGTGCCTCTCACTGGAGATCTCATTGCGGGTCTCCGCGATCCGGAGGTTGGCCAGCAGCAGCGCGTAGGTCAGGAAGGCCACGGCGGTGACCACGAGGACCGGACGGATCCCCCACAGCGCGAAGGCGCCGGCCGCGGCCAGTGGCGCGATGATCCGCAGGCCCTGGTCGATGCTCCCGAACAGCCCGTTGGCGGCCGCCAGCAGGTGATCCGGCAGGGTGTCCCGCAGCAGCCCGCCCTGCGCCGCGGCGTTGACGTAGGTGGCCATCGAGTAGACGAAGGTGACCGCGTAGATCAACCACAGGTGCGTCGCGTCGTTCACGGGCAGCAGGCTGAGCACGGCCAGCGCGATCGCGATGTTGCTGATCACCAGGATCCGTTTGCGCGAGAACTTGTCGGCCAGCAGCCCCAGGGCGGGGGCGAACAGCGCGGGCACGCCGAGGACGATGAACACCGTCGCGGCAAAGACATCTGAGCCGGTCAGCACCTTGACCCAGATGCCGATGGTGAGGAAGAGCGCGGAGTCGCCGAGGTTGCCGATGGACCAGGCCGCCACCAGCTTGCGGTAGGCGGGAATCCGCAGCGCCTCGCGGGTGGTGCCGAACTCCTCTGTGCCGATGCTCATTGCACGGCCCCCTGCCTGTCGGTGTCGAAGTTGGACAGTTCCGGGGTGCTCGCCATGAACACCGTGTTGCGGAGCGCGCCCTCGGGCCGCAGCGACTCGTCGGCGTTGCGATCCCGGTACCGCTCGAAGAGGGCGAGGACGGCGTCCATGAGTTCCTCGTGCTCGTCGTGGGTGACCCAGAGCGAGGTGTGCGAGACCAGCGTCCGGTCGATCGCCTCCGTCGGCAGGCCCGGTGCCGCCTCGATGAACGCGTTGAGGCGCCTGGCCTCCTGCGTGACGACGGCGGTGCCCAGCGCGAGGACCGCCGGCAGCGACTCGGGCTCCTCGGCGGAGAACATCTGGCGTTGACGGCGGGCGGCGACCTGCCACGGGCGGCTCTTGGCGTCGCCCGATTCGGCCCGCGTGATGTAGCCGTGCTTGGCCAGCGTCCGCAGGTGGAAGGAGCAGCTCGCCACGGACTCGCCGATCGCGTCCGCGCACTGCGTGGCGGTGGCGGAGGCGACTCCGCTGAGGTAGTCAAGCAACGCCAACCGGATGGGGTGGGCGAGCGCACGGATGCGCGTCGGGTCCGTGGTGGCGTCGTGCTCGTGTCCGCTCATGCCACGAGAATAGATGCTAAAGAAGTCTTTAGCAAGAGTTCTTTAGCATTCCTTCCGGGGGGATCAGCGCGACCGGCCGGCCGCCCGCGGCCGCACGTCCTTGAACTCGCGCAGGTGGTAGCCGAGGCTGGAGTCGCCGAACGTCTCGGCGTCCGCCACGGAGGCCAGCACGACGGTGTGGTCACCGCCCGGCGCGAACTGCAGGTGGTCGCAGCGCAGCCACGACACCGCCCCGTCGATGCGGGGGAGGCCATGGTCCTCGCGCCAGCTGAGGTCGGCGAACCGGTCGGCGGCGCCCCGGCGCGCGAAGCGCACGCCCACGTCGGCCTGGTCCCCGGCCAGCACGTTGACACCCACCCGCCCGGCGGCGCGGATGCGTTCGATCATCCCGCCCCTGTTGTCCAGGGCGAAGAAGACCATGGGCGGATCCACGGAGAGGGAGGCGAACGCCGAGACCGTGGTGCCCGTGGGGGTGCCGTCGACGGTGGTGGTGATGATGGTCACCGGGGCCGGGACGCGAGCCATGGCCTCGCGGAAGCGCACCTCAAGTTCTCTCACGCGTCCCACGGTAGTCGCTCGACGCCGTCTGCCCCGGTCCCGTTCCGGGGACACCCCGGGAGCCGTCAGCGCTCGTCCGCGGTGTACATCCCGGGGGTGTCGTACTGGAGCGTGGCGCCGTCGGCCTCGTCCCGCATCTGGCGCGGCGCGATGGCGCGGGCCAGGTGGTAGATGCCGATGGTCACGATGGTGCCCAGCGCGATGCCGCCCAGCTCGAAGTCGCCTCCGAGGGGTACCTTGACGTCGCCCACGCCGATGATGATGCCGGCCGCGGCGGGGATCAGGTTGAGGGGGTTGCCGAAGTCGACGTTGTTCTCTTTCCAGATCTTCGCGCCGAGCAGGCCGATCATGCCGTACAGCACGACGGTGATGCCGCCGAGGACGGCCGACGGGGTGGCGGAGATCACGGCGCCGAAGATGGGGGAGAAGCCGAACAGGATGGCCACGATGGCGGCGACGACGTAGGCCGCCGTCGAATAGACGCGCGAGGCAGCCATGACACCGATGTTCTCCGCGTAGGTGGTGGTGGGGCCCGCGCCCACGGCGGTGGCGAGCATCGACGCGGCGCCGTCCGCCGCGATGGCCCGGCCCATGAGCGGATCGAGATCCTCCTTGGTCATCTCCGCGACGGCCTTCACGTGGCCGGTGTTCTCCGCGATCAGCGCGATGACGACGGGGATGGCGATGATGATCGCACCCAGCGAGAACTGCGGCAGGTGCAGGCCCACCACGTTGGCGGTGGAGCCGAACTCCCAGTTGGCCAGGTCCGTCACCGGGGGCAGACCGAACCAGTCGGCCTCCTTGACGGCGCTCCAGTCGACGCGGAGCTGTTCGGTGACCGTGCCGTCGGCGCCCTCCTTCTGCAGCGGACCGAACGCGAGGTCGGCCAGCCAGCTGACCACATAGCCGATGACCAGCGACAGGAAGATGGCGATGCGGCCCCAGAAGCCGCGCAGGCCGATGGACAGCCCCACGACGATGAGCATGACCACGAAGGCCAGCCAGGGGTCGACGGGCCAGTACACGCCGGCGACCACCGGTGCGAGGTTGAAGCCGATCAGCATCACGACCGCGCCGGTCACCACCGGCGGCAGCGCCTTGTGGATCACGCGGGCGCCGGCGAAGTGGATGATGAGGCCAGCCATGAACAGCAGGAGGCCGACGACGAACAGCGCGCCGGTCAGCGTCGCGGGGTTGCCGCCCGCCGCGTAGATGGCCGTGGCGACCCCGACGAAGGAAGCCGACGAGCCGAGGTAGCTCGGCACGCGGTGCTTGACCACGAACAGGAACAGCAGGGTGGCGATGCCCGACATCATCACCGCGAGCTGCGGGTTGAGGCCCATCAACAGGGGGAATACGAAGGTGGCGCCGAACATGGCCACGACGTGCTGGGCGCCCAGCCCGATGGTGCGTCCCCAGCCCAGGCGTTCGGTGGGCTTGACCACCGCGTCGGGGAGGAGGACTCCGTTATTGTGCAGCTTCCACATGCGGTCGCTTCCTTTCGTCGGCGTGATGTTACTCGGAGCGCCCCTCGGGTGGCATCTCCGGGTGTCCTAATGGGCGGCCATGTTGCGTGTGCGCCCGGATGCCGCGCGCGGCGATGGATACTGTTGGGTCATGGCGCATGACGTGGTGGTCCTCGGCGCGACGGTGGCAGGTCTCACCGTCGCACGGCTACTCGCGTCTGAGGGCTTCGGCGTGGTGGTGCTCGACCCGAACGACGAGGGGGTCAGCGCCGCCACCTCCCACGGTGTCGCGGCCATCGGCCACGCCTCCACCGTCGCCACCATGGCCCACTTCTACGGTCTGGCGGCGGCGCGCGAACACACCCGCCGCAACATCGCCGGCCTCGCGCAGATCACGGAGGTCTATCCGGACGCGGAACCGATGATGCTGCGCGACCGATCGCTGCCCGGCGGCGACGAGGCCGAGACGCTGCAACTCGCAGACCTGTACCGCGGGGAGGGCGGCGCGGCCGACGTGCTGGTCGCCCCGGATTCGATCAGCCTCATGTCGCAGGCGTTGGTCGTCGACCCCGTCGCCTACGCCGCCGAATTGCGCGCGGCAGCTGTGCGGGCGGGCGCCAATGTCGTCCATGGCGTCACCGTGACGCACCTGACGCGGCGCGAGGGAGCCACCCGGATCTACTTCCGCAACAACATGGCGTGGCTGCACGACGTGGGGCACGTCACCGGCATGGCCGTGATCGACACCCTCGGCGTCAGCCCGTGGGGCAGGGTGGCGCGCATCGGCCCCGCCGAGTGGGTGCCCGTCGTGCGGTGCCGCCCGGCCGCGCCGCTCACCGAGGTGTCGCTGTACGCCCGCCCCGAGGTGTGGATGGTGCGCCCCACCGGCGACACCGCGCTGCTGCTGGGCCAGAAGACAGCCCTCGGCGGGGTGGAGCAGGCCGCGGAGGCGCTCGGGGCGTGGGCCGTCGACCACCTCGACGCCACTGAGATCGAGCACAGCCGCCTGGCGATCGACCCCAGCGACCACGGTCGCCCCGTCGTCGGCGCCTCCGCCATCCCGGGCGGGTTCTACGCACGCGGCAACGGTCGCGGCGAACTGATGAACGGGACGGCGAGCGGCCACTACCTTGCCAGGTTGCTGGCCGGGCACCAGCGCAGCGACAACGCGCTGCCACCCATCAGCAAGATCCGTGCCCTCGGGTCGCGGATGCTGCGCAGCCTCTGACCGACGTGAAGAAGCCCCGGACTCGGCGAGTCCGGGGCTTCCTGCAGTGCTGACTAGGGGGTCTTGAACATCACGATGTTGTTGAAGACCCAGTCGTTGCTCTGGCTGAAGGTGTAGCCGCCGGCGGGCTTCGCCGTGGCGGCGTAGACCGTCGTCCACGTATAGGACCGGCAGGCCCCGCGGCCGGTGGCCGGGGTGTCGCACTCGGTCTTCCACTGGCGTCCGGCCGAGGTGAACACCCCCTTCGTGGTCGAACCCAGGTCACCCAGCGGGTTGCCCTTCCACGCCTCACGCGTCATGAACGGGAGGTAGGTGAGGTTGTTGAACACCCAGCCGGACTTCCGGACGAACTCCCCATTCTCGATCTGGACGACGGTGGCCCAGATCTCGGTGCGGCATCGCTCGGTCTGCGAGTAGTCCTCGCAGGTGGTCATCCACTGACGGTCGTTGAGCAGGTGCGTGCCCGCCAGGGTGTAGGGCGCGGTCCGCACGAATCCGCCGCCTGGCTTCGTCGGCGTCGTGGTCGGCTTCGCCGTGGGCGACTTCGAGGGCTTGGGCGACTTCGACGGCGACGGCGAGGCGGACGGGGAGGGTTCCACCGCCGGCTCCACGGTCAGCGCGAAGGTCACCGACGAGACGTTGCCCTCAGCGTCGGCCACGCGGACCGTCACGTTGTAGCTGCCGGCCCCGGTGGGGGTGCCGGTGAGCTTGCCCGCGGTGTCGATCGTCAGCCACGACGGGGCGTTGGCCACCGTGTAGGTGAGCGGCACGGACGGATCCGATGCGGTCACCTGCAGCTCGAAGGCCTCACCGACGGTGGCGCTCTGCGCGCCGATCGGGCTGACGGCGGGTCCCGTGGCATCCGCGACGGTCAGCGTGGTGGACGCGACCGCCTTCGATGCCCCGACCGCAACCACTTCGAGTGCGCCGGAGGCAGTGCCAGTGGGAACCACGTGGGACGCGGTGAAAGCGCCCTCGGCGTTCGCGGTGGCGGTCACCATGGCGTCGCCGACGGTGATGGTCACCGCTTCTCCTGAGGTCCAGCCGGCACCGGTGATGGTGACGGTTTCGCCCGGCTCAACTGATACCGGCGAGACCACGACGGATGGGTTGGGCAGCGGCTCCGGGTCGGCGGCCGGGGTACCCCGCACGCCGAGTTCGCCGGCGTGCGCCCACGCCTGGCCGGTGGCGGCCGGGCTGGTGGCGAGCAGCTTGACGTAGCGCGCGGTCACCGGAGCCTCGAGCGTGACCACCTTGGGGGCGGTGTTCTTCTCGAACGTGCCCGAGGCGATCGTCTCGAACGCTGCATCCGCGGGCTGGGCGTACTGGGCCTGGCGCAGCTGCGCGGCGGTGGGAGGCACCCAGGTGCCGGCTGTCGGGACCTGGATCTCGTAGCCGCCGATCTGGCCGTTGCAGACAGCCGGATCGTTGGACGAACCACAATCGCTCTTCGGGCGTGGGGTGTAGGTGAAGGACGTGAACTCCTTCTCCTCTCCCAGGTCCAGCACGATGTAGTGCGGGTAGTTGGGGGTGCCGGCGCTCCACTGGGTGTGCCAGAAGGTGGACGGGTTGCCATCTATGGCCGCCGACACGTAGCCGTTCACGGCGCCTTCGCCGCCGGCTTCGGCGCTGTTCCAGGCGGCCACGGTCTGAACCGGGATGATCGCGGGATCGGTGAGCTGGATCCCGACGGTGGCGCTCACCTCGAGATCCGTTGCCACGAGGCGGATCCGCAGCGTTCCCTGCGTGCCGGTGTTCGGGGTCCGGACGGTGAACGACGCGGTGCCGTCGCCCTCGGCGACCACCTGACGCTCAGGCGACACCTGCCAGCCTTCGGGGGCCTCGACGACGAGCTGGGCGCCGGCGGGGGCGCCGACGTAATCGACGCTCACGACACCGTCGGTGGAGTAGACCAGCGACTCAGGCGCGTCGGTCACGACCAGCTTGGTGTCGCCGTCGATGGTGTAGGTGCCACCGGCGGTGGCGGTGAAGGAGATGACGCCGTCGGCGCGGGTGGCGGCGACGGTGGCGCCGGAGCCGTCACGCACGGTGACGGGGGCTCCGGCCAGGGTCGTCTTGACCTTCACCGGGCCGGCGTTGCCGGTGTTGAGACGGATCTGTTCGGCTGCCCCGGAGACCCAGGTGGTCCCAACGGTGACGTCGTTCCAGGCCTTGATGCCGTCCACGGAGCCGTTGCTCCAGGCTGCGGGAAGGGCCGGAAGCACCGTGATGAGGCCCGGGTCATTGGCGACGAGCATCTCGTTGATGCCGGAGGTGGCGCCGAAGTTGCCGTCGATCTGGAAGGGCGGGTGCGCGTCCCAGAGGTTGGCGTAGGTGGAGTTCGAGATGATGTTCTTCACCATCTGGTGGGCGTGGTCGCCGTCGAAGAGCTTGGCCCAGAAGTTGATCTTCCAGGCCATGGACCAGCCGGTGCCGCCGTCGCCGCGGTGGACGAGCGACTTGCGCGCGGCCTCGGCGAGCTCAGGGGTGGTGTTGGCGGAGATGTTGCGTCCGGGCCACAGCGCGTACAGGTGCGAGACGTGGCGGTGGCCGATCTCGCCGAGTTCCTCGGTGCCCTTCCATTCGAGGATCATGCCGGTCTGGTCGCTGATCGTCAGGCCGGGATCGGTGTCGGCGAGCGTGCTGCGCAGGGCGGCCACCTCCGAGTCGACGCCGAGGATCTCCGCGGCCTCGATGGTGGACTGGAACAGTTCCGTGGCGATCTGCTGGCTCATGGCCGCGCCGGCCACGAACGGGCCGTGCTCGGGCGAGTACGACGGGTTGGCCACGAGCGTGCCGTCGCGGGGGTCCTCGACGAGGTACTGCTCCCAGAACTTCGAGGTCTTCTTGAGCATGGGGTAGGCGGTGGTGCGAAGGAAGTCCTCATCACCGGTGTACAGGTACTTCCACCAGAAGGCCTGCGCCAGCCAGGCGTTGGCCTCGGGGAACCAGAACGCGGTGGACCAGTCGAAGACGCCGGTGAAGCCGTAGGGCGTGGTCTCGTTCATGACCATCCAGGAGTCCTGGATGCCCAGCACGTTCTCCGCGGAGGTGGCGCCGGCGTCCACCAGCGAGGTGATGTAGTCGAGGTAGGCGTCGTAGCTCTCGGGCATGTTGCCCGACAGCGCCGGCCAGTAGTTCATCTGCACGTTGATGTTGGTGTGGTAGTCCGCGGACCACGGCGGGTTGTTCCGCTCGTTCCACACGCCCTGGAGGTTGGCGGCGCCGAGTGTCACGTCGCGCGACGACGAGATCAGCAGGTAGCGGCCGTACTGGTAGTACAGGGTCTCGAGCGTGCGGTCCTGGTCCGAGGTGCCGCGGTAGGCGGAGCGGGCCTGGTTGGTGGGCAGCGTGAGCGCCGCGCCGTCGAGGTCGAGCTTCACGCGGTCGTAGATGTTCTTGTAGTCGGCCTGGTGGGCGGTCATGACGCCGCTCCAGCCCTTGGCCCTGGCGTCGCCGACCCGCTTGGTCACTTCAGCGGCCACCTGCTCGGCCGTGCGGCCGTCGCGGTAGGACCTGGTGATGTCGGCGTTGTACTGCGGGCCGTAGTCGGTGGCGGCGGCCCACACGAGGGTGGCCGAGTCCGCGCCGGCCACGGTGATGCTGGCGCCGGCCGCCGTCGTCGTGCCGCCGTCGGTGGCGATGTCGGCCTGGGCGTTGTACTTGAGGCCGTTGTTGGGGGAGACACCGCTCAGCGTGATGCGGCTGCCGCTGGCGGTGACGGTGCCGGAACTGAGGGCTTCCTGGTTGTCTGCCACGCCGTCCTGCAGCTTGCGGTCATAGGTGGTGGTGAAGTTCACGGCGCCGGGCTTGTCGGCGGAGATCTTCATCATGACGACGTTGTCCGGGTAGGACGCGATGTACTCGCGGGTGAACGTGGTGTCGCCCACCTTGTAGGTCACCTTGGCGACGGAGTTGTCGATGTCGAGGGAGCGCTCGTAGTCCGTGGGCGTGCCGACGCCGTTGTTGAAGGCGAACTGCAGCTTGCCGAACGACTGGTAGTTGCCGTAGCCCACCTTGGGCTGGCCGAGCTTGCCGGCCACCCAGCCGGGATCCGCCTGACCGACGGTGTTGATCCGGTCGCGCACCTCCTGGAGGTTGGCGCGCCGCTGGGTGATCTGGTCCGCGGGGTAGTTGCCGTACCGGTAGCCGGTGACTCCGGGGCCGCCGGTCCAGAGCGTCTTCTCGTTGAGGAAGAGCTCGTCATTGACGACCTGGCCGAAGACCGACGCTCCGAGGGCGCCGTTGCCGATCGGGAGGGACTCCTCCTGCCAGCGGTTGAGGGGGGCGGGCGCCGAGTACCGCAGGACCAACGGGTCCTGCTGGGTCGTCGTCGGGGCCGCCGTGGCTGTGGTGGAAAGCATGGGAGTTACAGCTGTAGTCGCAACCAGGGCCGCGGACAGAGCTGCAACGATTGCCTTGGAAAAGCGGGACATCGTTGACCAACCTGTGTCGTAATGAACAGTTCGGCCCTCATTGTTCATGGGGTCCCGGGAAACGGGAACACATTCGGTCAAAGCGCTCACGCCTATTGCGGGCCCTGTGACCGGCCGGTCAGACCCAGGTGTTGCCCAACCACATCCGCGCCCACCAGCTGCTCCTGCTGACCAGTTCGGCCGTGAGCACCGGATAGAGGTAGGCGAAGTTCACGATCACCAGCGCGACGATCAGCCCCGCGACGATGGCCCGCACCCGCCTCTTCGGATGCTCCGGTGGCCCGAGGATCTTGCCGATCGCCATCGCCAGGGCGATGGAGCTGAACGGGATCATCATGATCGCGTAGAAGAAGAAGATGGGCCGGTCCGCGTACTGGAACCAGGGCAGCCAGGCCGCGCCCAGCGCGAGCACCGGCACCGCGAAGCGCCAGTCGCGCTTGATGATCCACCAGTAGAGGCCGGCGAGCAGTGCGAGGGCGGCGGCCCACCAGAGGACCGGGGTGCCCATGCCGGAGATGATCCGCATGCACGTGTCGCCCACCGCCTCGCAGCCCTGGGTGCCGGGCTGGATGTCGTTCTCGGCTTCGATGCCGATGGGGCGCAGCATGAGGATCCAGCTGGCCGGATGCGACTGGTACGTGTGCGTCGTCTCCGTCATCATCTTGTCGCTGGTGTGGAACTCGTAGGCCTGGTGGTGGTACCACATGAGCGAGCCGAGGGCATTGCCGAAGAACTTCACGAGGGGGTGGTCCGGATTGCCCTCTCCCCAGTCACGGCTGTAGCCCCCAGAGGTGCTGAGCCAGCCCCACCAGGTCGCGATGTACACGGGCACCGCCACGACGACGAGCTGGACGAACGCGGCGGGGGCGTCGATCACGAGTGAGAGCCACTTCCGGTGCCGGGCGCCGGCCAGCTGCCTGGCCCCGAGATCCCAGACCACGGTCACGATCCCGAAGACGGCGAGCACGTAGATGGAGTTCCACTTGACCGCGCAGGAGAGGCCGAACAGGACGCCCGCGGCGATGCGCCAGGGGCGAAGGAGCATGAGCGGACCGAACTGGCCGCCCAGGTCGTCGAGGTTGTTCTTCCTCAGGTGGTGCGCGAGGCGGTGCCGGAACCAGTCGCGGTCCGCCACCAGGGCAGCGATGGCCGCGACGGCGAGGGTGGCCTGGAAGATGTCCAGCAGCGCCAGCCGGCTCATCACAAAGGCGAGGCCGTCGAACGTCAGCAGCAGGCCGGCGACCGCGCCGATGAGCGTGGAGCGCGACACCCGGCGGGCGAGCCGGATGGTGAGGAACACCAGCAGCGTGCCGAAGATGAGCGCCATGAACCGCCAGCCGAACGGGTTCATCCCGAACATGGTCTCGCCGAGGCCGATCAGAATCTTGCCCAGCGGAGGGTGGACGACGAACGCGGCCGTGTCCTCCATGCCGCTGAGGTCGCCCTTGAGGAGGAGGTCGTTGGCGCCGTCGGCCCAGTTGCGCTCGTAGCCGGACTGCATGATGGCCCAGCCGTCCTTGGCGTAGTACGTCTCGTCGAACAGCACCTTGTGGGGGAAGCCGATGTTGTAGAACCGCAGCGCGAAGGCCATGAGGGTGATGGAGATCGTCACGATCCAGCCGACGGTCCGGTCACGGAGTTTGCCGTCGTCGAGCGCCGTCAAGGTCGTTTGCACACAGGCATCATAGGCTCTACCCATGCATGACCCGAGCGATGGAACACTGATCCTGGCAGCCACACCGATCGGTTCGTCCGACGACGCCAGTCAGAAGTTGCGCGACGCTCTGACCTCGGCAGATCTCATCGCCGCGGAGGACACCCGCCGTTTCCTGACGTTGGCCAGGCGCCTCGGCATCACGCCGAAGGCGCGGGTCGTGAGCTACTTCGAGGGCAACGAGGCAAGCCGCACGCGCGAACTGGTGGAGGCGGTGGCCTCCGGGCAGCGCGTGGTGCTCGTCACCGACGCGGGCATGCCCTCGGTGAGCGACCCGGGGTACCGCGTCGTGACAGCCTGCATCGACGAGGGCCTGCGCGTGACGGCAGTGCCCGGTCCGTCGGCGGTGGTGACCGCGCTGGCGGTCTCCGGGCTGAAGGTGGACCGGTTCTGTTTCGAAGGGTTTCTACCGCGCAAGACGGGTGAGCGCCGGCGGCGGTTGGCCGCCCTCGCCACGGAGGAACGGACGATGGTCTTCTTCGAGGCCCCGCACCGGCTCCAGGAGTTCCTGACCGACGCCGCCACTGAGTTGGGCGAGGCGCGACGCGGGGCGATCTGCCGCGAACTCACCAAGCCGTACGAGGAGATCATCAGGGGGCCGCTCTCGGAGTTGGCGCAATGGGCCGCCGGCGAGGTGCGCGGTGAGGTCACCGTCGTCATCGGTGGCGCCGAGCCGCAGGAGACCTCGGCCGACGATGCGCTGGCGCTGGTTCGGCAGGCCATGGCCGGTGGTGCGAAACTGTCTGCGGCGGTGGCCGATGTCGCCAAGATCACCGGCACCAGCCGCAAGGCTTTGTACGCGGCCGCTCTGGCCGACAAGGAGAAGTGATGAGCGTCATCGACGAACTGGGGCTGCCCCCGCTGCCGGAGTCGTTGCCGCGCGCGGTGATCGACAACCACACGCACCTCACCTCGACGGAGGAGTACTCAGGCCTGAAGGTTGCCGACAACCTTCGCCTGGCCGCCGGGGTGGGGGTGACGAGGGTGATCGAGGTCGGCTGCGACGTGCCGAGTGCCCGGGCCGCCGTCGCGCTGGTGGAGGCAGACCCGCAGGTGCGCGCCGCGGTGGCGCTGCACCCCAACGACGTTGCCCGCACTTTCCTGAAGCACGGGGAGTCGCGGCTGGACGAAGACCTGGCGGTCATCGAGGAGTTGTGTGCGCATCCGGGTGTCGTGGCCGTGGGGGAGACGGGGCTGGACTACTTCCGCACGCGGGAGGCTGAGGGTCGCCGGGCGCAGGAAGTCGCCTTTCGGCGCCACATCCAGTGGGCAAAGCACCTGGGCAAGACGCTGATGATCCACGACCGTGACGCCCACGACGACATCCTGCGGGTGCTGGACGACGAGGGCGTGCCGGAGCGGTTCGTGATGCACTGCTTCTCCGGCGACGCAGATTTCGCTGCCCGGTGCCTCGAGAGGGGCGCCTGGCTGTCGTTCCCTGGCGTGGTCACGTTCGGCTCGGCGGAGTCGCTGCGCGAAGCCGCGCTCGCCACGCCGGCCGACCGGATCCTGGTGGAGACCGACGCCCCCTACCTCACACCCAGGCCGCAGCGTGGCAAGGCCAACGCGCCCTACCTGCTGCCGCACACCGTCCGGTTCCTGGCCCAACTGCTCGAGGTGGACCTCGCGGAGTTCTGTGACCAGTTGACCGCCAACACGTTCGCCGCATACGGCGGGAGGTGGGGAGATGCCTGAGACCGGACTGCTGGACCCGTCGTCGGTCCGCAAGATCGCCGCGGAACTGGACCTGCGCCCCACCAAGCAGCGCGGCCAGAACTTCGTGATCGACCCCAACACGGTGCGCCGCATCGTCGACATCGCTGAGGTGCAGGCCGACGACGTGGTGCTCGAGATCGGGCCCGGCCTGGGTTCCTTGACGTTGGGCCTACTGGAGCGCGGCGCCACCGTCGTCGCCGTGGAGATCGAGCAGCGGCTCGCGCGGCGGCTCGAGCAGACTGTTCGCGAGCGGATGGGCGGTGACGCGGCCGGGCGGCTGCATGTCGTCGAGGCCGACGCCCTCCAGGTGGAGCAGTTGCCGCTTGCGCCCACCGCGCTGGTGGCGAACCTGCCCTACAACGTGTCGGTGCCCGTGTTGCTGCGGATGTTCGAGTTGTTCCCGGACTGGACGCGTGGCCTGGTCATGGTGCAGTTGGAGGTGGCGGACCGGTTGGTGGCGCCACCCGGCTCCAAGGTGTACGGCGTACCCAGCGCCAAGGCCGCCTGGTACGCCGAGACGGCGCGGGTGGGCACCGTGCCGCCGAAGGTCTTCTGGCCGGTGCCCAATGTCGACTCGGGGCTGGTGCGGATCAGGCGCCGCCCCGCACCGGAGACGACGGCGACCCGCGCGCAGGTGTTCGAGGTGGTCGACGCGGCCTTCGCCCAGCGTCGCAAGATGTTGCGGGCCGCGCTCTCCGGGATGGCCGGGTCGTCGTCGGCGGCGGCCGCGGCGATCGAGGCGGCCGGGCTCGACCCGCAACTGCGCGGGGAAATGCTTGACATCGAGGCATTTGCGCGCATCGCCGAGCGACTTCTGGGGTAGGTTCATGCCGTGAGTAACACGGTGCGGGTGCGCGTACCTGCGAAGGTGAATCTCGCTCTGAGGGTCGGTGGGACCGACGCCCAGGGCTATCACCAGTTGGCAACCGTTTTTCAGGCCGTGTCGCTGGGCGACGAGGTCGCCGCTGAAGAAGCCCGAGCCGGCCAGTTCAGCCTCGCCTTCCACGGTGAAGGCGCCGCATTTCTGCCCGTGGACGACACCAACCTCGCCATCCGGGCCGCAAAGTTGCTTGCCCGGCACGCCGGGCGTGACGACGTGGGTGTCTCGTTGACCATCCGCAAGCGCATCCCTGTCGCCGGGGGCATGGCCGGCGGGTCAGCAGACGCCGCCGCGGTGCTCATGGCGTGTTCCGCGTTGTGGGGGTTGGGGCTCTCCCGCGAGGAGCTCCACCCGTTGGCCGCGGAACTGGGTTCCGACGTACCGTTCCTGCTGCTGGGAGGCACCGCGATCGGCACCGGCCGGGGCGAACAGCTGGCCCCGCTGATGACCGAGGGCACCTACCACTGGACGTTCGCGTTGTCGCACACCGGCCTGTCGACCCCCGCGGTGTTCAGGGAGTTCGACCGGGTCAGCACACCCAACGCAACAGACATCCCGCACGACCTGGTGGAAGCGCTCCGCGCGGGAGACCTCCCCGCGGTGGGGGCCGCGCTGTCCAATGACCTGGAGGAGGCTGCCATCGCGCTGCAGCCCACCTTGGCCCACACGTTGCGGTTGGGCCGCGATGCCGGCGCGCTTGGCGCCATCGTCAGCGGTTCGGGCCCCACGTGCGCCTTCCTGGCAGGGTCGGAGGCCCACAGCCATGAGATCGCCGAGGCGTTGGCCGTGTTCAGCGGTGTCCGCGCCGTCCGGCGTGCCTACGGCCCGGTTTCCGGAGCGCAGGTGATGCCGTGAGTGACGAGGTCGACGGCGTCGTCGCAGCCTGGGAACGGGTGCGCCCGGATCTGAAACTCGCGCCGCTGCAGGTGTGGTCCCGGATCGACCGCCTCGCCGGCACCTTGGCGGTCCAGCGCAAGGCGGCGTTCGCCCGCCACGAGATCGAGGGCTGGGAGTTCGACGTGCTCGCGGCGCTCCGCCGCGTCGGCAGCCCCTACCAGATGACGCCGGGGCAACTCCTCAAGGAGACCCACGTCACGTCGGGCACGATGACCAACCGCGTGGACCGGCTGGTGAGCAGGGGAGCGGTGACCCGCGAACCTGATCCCCACGACGGCCGGGGCGTGCTGGTGTCGCTGACGGACTACGGGCTGACGCTGGTGGACGCGGCGATGGCCACGCTGATCGAACTCGAGGCGGATCTGCTGGAGCACTGGAACCAGGCCGATCAGGACCGGCTGGCCAACTACTTGCGGCGCCTGCTCCTGGGTTCTTCCTGAGGCCCGTCCTCCACGGCAATCTTGTCGCGTCGCTTGTCGATGGTCTCCATGATCAGCTTCGGGTCCGGCTTGAGGTGCGCCATCCCGTTCCAGGCCAGGTTGATCAGGTGCCGGGCCACGATCTCGCGGGACGGCTCACGGCTGTCCAGCCACTGTTGACCCGTCTGTGCCACCAGCCCGACAAGGGCCTGCGCGTAGAGGCCGGCGAACTGGGGGTCGTGACCGGTGCGGCTGAACTCCGACGCGAGGATGTCTTCCACCTGCACCGCGATGTCGCTGAGGATCGACGCGAACGAGCCGCCGGTCTGGCCGGCGGTGTGGACCGACGACGGGTCGCGCGACAGGATGCGGAAACCGTCGGGCCGGTTCTCGATGTAGTCCAGCAGTGCCATCGCGCCTCGCTCGAGCAACTCGCGTGACCTTGCGCCGGGGGTGGTGAGGGCGTTGCGGATGGCGTTGTGGAGCGTCTGGGTCTCGCGGTCCACCACGACGGCGTAGGCGCCCTCTTTCCCGCCGAAGTGTTCGTAGACCACCGGCTTGGACACACCGGCCCTGGCCGCGATCTCCTCGACCGCGGTTCCCTCGTAGCCGCGCTCGGCGAACAGTTCGCGGGAGATCTCGATGAGCTGCTCCCTGCGTTGGACCGCCGTCATGCGCGTCCGCGAGCGGCGGGCACGGTTGGGCGCAGCGGGAGTGGTCACCCCTCCAGTCTGGCCCATCGCTCAGACGGGCGCCAACCATCCGATCTCTGCGGGCGACAACGCGCTGCGTCCGAGCGGCCGCCGGGGACGCGGGATGGATCAGGCCCGGGCGAGCCAGCACCCCTTGATGTGGTCATCCACGTGCCCGATCGCCTGCATGAGTGCGTACATCGTGGTGGGGCCGACGAAGCGGAATCCGCGCCGGCGCAATTCCTTGCTCAGCGCCACCGACTCGTCGGTGCTGGCCGGCACGTCGAACCCCGTCAGGGGTGCCTGCTCCCGCGGCCCCGGCGCGTACTCCGCGATCAGGTCCGCCAGGCGTTCGCCGTCCTCGTGCATCTTGTTGAGCGCCCGGGCGTTGGCGATGGTGGCGAGGATCTTCAGACGGTTACGGATGATGCCCGGGTTGGCCATGAGCTCCTCCACGTCGTCCTCAGTGAATTGAGCGACGATGGCGGGATCGAAGCCCGCGAACGCCTCACGGAAGGTGTCCCGTTTGCGCAGGACGGTCAGCCAGCTCAGACCGGCCTGGAAACCTTCGAGGCAGACCCGTTCGAGCAGCTCGCGTTCGTCGTCGGAATGGTCGAGGGGGCGGCCCCACTCGTCGTCGTGGTAGGCCTGATACAACGGGTCATCGGCGCCGAAGCAACGCACCTTGTCCATCTGGTTCTCCTTCGTGGCAGGAACAAGTCTCCCCTCCACTGTGGCCGGTGCGCCAGCCGATTTTCGATGGCTTTGGCTCCTGTGGATAACCGGGCTGTCGGCTTGATAGACTCTCGGGAGCCTCAGATGAGGCTGATCCCCGGTTGGTCTTTCGGTAGGGCCCGCCTGACTTTGAATCAGGATTAGCGAAGCAGGTTCGACTCCTGCCCGGGGAGCTGAAAAAGCACTTGACAAGGCAAGGCCCCCTCTGGCTCCAACGGGGCGGGTCCGAGCGTCCTCACAGGTAGCGGCCCCGGCGATGCTCGAGGGCCTCCATCTCGGACTCAGGTAGCTCGAGGGATTCCACCACGGCCCGCACGAGCAGCCCCCACCCGGCATGCCCCGGATCCGCGTCGACGAGTCGTACACCGGCCCAGGCCGCAGCGTGGACCAGGCGGGGGCCGTGGGCGTCGTCGCTCCACTCTCCGGTGCGGAAGGGCCCGCCAGGTGACGGCGCCACCCGGGCGAACACGTCGGAGAGCCAGCCCTGCCCCTGGCGCAGCACGTTGACGGTGGCCAACTCAGTCCTTCGGAACAGATCCCACCAGTCGCTGTCCTCGTCCACGAGCGCCACCAGTTCAGCGGGTTCTCCGTCGGCCACCAGCACGGACGAGATGGTCCATCCGTCGCGGGTGGTGCCTTCGGCGCTGGTCCAGATCGTGACCGGGGAGGGCATCAGGCCGCGGAGCCTGCGAACCGGGTCGCGCCGGTCTCGCGGTGGCAGGAACGGATGGTCACTGTGGATCGACATGGTTCCAGTGTTCCCCACTGGGACGGCCGCCGATGCTGGCCGCGCAGGCGCGGCTTCTCCACATGAGCACGTGGTTGATCGCGCAACAAGTTTGAGCGATGACGCTGGAGGAGTCCCGTTTCCGGCACGGTGACCCGCTGCCCTGCCTAAGTTCACCGAACGACTCGAAGGAGTCGTGACTGTTGAGCGACAAGGTTGTCGTTGCCGCAGCGGGTGGCTTCCCGCTGCTCAGGATCAAGGAGGAGACCTGACGTGACCAATCCATTCAAGGCGTCAAGACGCGGCTTCCTGGCCGGAGGAGTCGGCGCGGGGATACTGGCCGCCGCTGGCGCCGGCGTAGCAGCCCACGCCAATCTGGGCGCGCAGGACAGTGCCGCCCCCAGCAACGTCGGGGGCCCCCGCCCGATCGGCCAGGAATCGATGGTGGAGGTTCCATTCGAACAACTCGGCACCGTCCGGATCGGCCTGGTGGGACTCGGCAACCGGGGCCACAGCATGGCCTCCGGATGGGCACGGCAGCCCGGCGCACAGGTGGTTGCGGTGTGCGACATCCGTGACGATCGCGCCCAGCGCACCGCAGACACGCTGCAGGCAGAGACGGGGACCAGACCCGCCACCTACGGCGGGTCGGCGGATTCCTATCAGAAGATGTACGCCGAGATGGACCTGGACCTGGTCTACGTCGCCAGTCCGTGGGAATTCCACTACGCACAGGGGCGAGACGCTCTGTTGGCGGGCGCGCATGCGATGGTGGAGCTGCCCGTCGCCATGGAGCTCGACGAGTTGTGGAGCCTGGTCGACACGTCGGAACAGACCCGCAAGCACCTCATGCTGGCGGAGAACTGCAGCTACGGCCGCAACGAGCTGGCGATGCTGAAGATGGCCCACGAGGGGGTCTTCGGCGATGTCCACAACGGCCACGGGGGTTACCTCCACGACCTGCGGAGCCTGCTGTTCGCCGACGGGTACTACACGGACGACTGGCGCCGCCTGTGGCACACCCGGCTCAACGCCAGCTTCTACCCGATGCACGGCCTGGCGCCGATCGCAGCGGCGATGGACATCAACCGCGGGGATCGTTTCACGACGCTGTCGGCGACGGCGACCCCGGCGAAGGGCCTCGCTGACTACCGGGAACGCTACGTCTCGCGCAACCATCGCTCCTGGAACGAGACCTACGTCAACGGCGACCTCATCACCTGCATGATGACCACCGACATGGGCCGCATCGTGCGCGCCGAGCACGACGTCTCCACGCCGCGTCCGTACAGCCGGATCAACAGCCTGGCCGGCACGCGCGGCCTCATGGAGGACTACGTCGGTGGTGGCTCCGGCGCCCGGATCTACATGGAGCCTGACCACACCGACCACGGCTGGCGCGATTTCGGCTCCTACCGCAGCGAGTACGACCACTGGCTGTGGACCGAGGTCGGCGGCCAGGGCGGCCACGGGGGCATGGACGGACTCATGCAGTGGCGCACCATCCAGCTCATGCGCACGGGCGGGATCCCCGACATCGACGTCTACGACTCGGCGGCCTGGTGTTCACCGGTGCCGCTGAGCGCCGCCTCACTTGCGCTCGGCGGACAGCCGGTGGACGTCCCCGACTTCACGCGCGGTGACTGGAAGTTCCCGCGTCTGGGGCTCGACTCCCAGCCCGGAACCATGCCGGGGGCCTGACCGATGCAGACAATGATCTCTTCCCTCCGAACCGCGTCGCGCAGAACCAAGGCGGCCACCGCCATGGTCACCGCCGTGGTGCTCGCACTGTTCGGGGTGTTCGTCGTCAGTCCCTCGCTGGCCCAGGGGGAGGTTCTGGCGGTCGAAGTGTCGATCGCACCCGTGAACCTCGACGGGCCCGTGATCTCCGACATCGCCGTCACCCTCACCAATACCAGCGGCAAGGCCGTCAGCGACATCGCCGTCGAGGTGACCGGGCCCATCAACTGGACGCTGTACCCGAGGGTGCACCACGTCGAGGCTGAACTGGCGGCCGACGAGTCGATCGTCCTCACCACCGAGATCCACGCCCCCAACGACCCGCCCAGCGCCACCACCCGCACGTTCAGGGCCAGCGCCAACTACGAGACCAGTCCTGGCGTCCGCGAGACGTCCACGGCCACCCGCCAGCAGCCTTCGGGTGAACTGGTGGTCCTGACTCTCGAGGAGGCCCGCAACAACGTGGGAACCACCACCCTCGACACCGTCGAGCTCGGCGACTACGACGGCGAAGGAAACTCCTTCTCCCGCGAACTGCTGGCAGAGCTCGGGGTCACCCCGGGAGCCGCGCTGGAGGTCGGCGGCGCCACCTTCACGTGGCCCGACGTCGAACCGGGCCAGCCGGACAACGTCTCCAGCCGGGGGCAGGCCATCTCCCTCGAGGGCAGCGGCACCACGATCGCAGTGCTGGGCAGCGGGCTGGGTGCCTCGGGTGTGTCCGGGGAGTTCACGGTGAACTACTCCGACGGCACGAGCTCCACCGGCATGGTGGGCTTCGGCAACTGGTTCTCGGCCACACCGGCCTTCGACGAAGTGGTCGCATTCGCGATGAACGGACGCAACACGCCAGACGGCCTGGCCAACACGGAGTACCGCTACGGGATCTACCTCAGCACGTTCGACATCGATCCCTCCAAGACGGTCGAGTCCGTGCTCCTGCCCAACGCACCGGCGCTGCGGATCTTCGACATGGCCTTCGTCGGACCCGCGGCCTCGCCGACGCCGAGCGAGTCGCCGACGCCGAGCGAGTCGCCGACGCCGAGCGAGTCGCCGTCGGTGTCGCCGAGCCCGTCGGTGTCGCCGAGCCCGTCGGTGTCGCCGAGCCCGTCGGTGTCGCCGTCGGCCTCGAAGTCGCCGTCCGCCAAGCCGACGACGCCACCGGCCACTCCGACATCTCCCCGCGTCGACAAGTTCGTGCCGCAGGCGCCGTACACCAAGGCCGGCACGCACAACATCAACGGTCGTCAGTGGATGACGTCGTGTGAGTCGTACTCGCAGACGCAGCGGTGCCGCACTGAGATCTGGGCCACGGTGGTTCAGATCGAGAACGGTGAGTTCGTCCGTGAGTCGGGTTGGGCCTTCAACAACTTGACGTACCTGCCGTACATGACCCGTGAGGCGTGGAAGGGTAACCCGCTGGGTGACCTCGGCTCGACTCAGAACGGTCAGTTCTCGTCGGCCGGTCGTCAGTGGCGCACGGAGTGCGACACCGCCGCGACCGGTCGGGGCGCGTGTCGCTCGTACACGATGACGACCGTGTATGCGGCGACTGCCAAACCCGGCGGTGGTTACGCGTTCAGCCAGTCGAACCAGTGGGTGTTCAACAACATTGTGATGTTCGGAGGCCCAGAGAAGCGCTGACCGTCGTCGGGTGATCCCGCCGCTGGTTGAGCCGACCGCCTCCGAGCTTGCGAGGGACCCGGTCGGGTCGAGACCTCTGAAGCTGCCAGGCTTCAGGGGTCTCGGCATCTCCAGGGTCGGTCGGTGAGCATCCCCTACGGGGCAGGAGCCGAGGCTGCGCGGCACTGGCCGCCGCGCAGCGGCCCGTCGACTGCGGCGCTGACGTAGCAGATGGCGAAGAGGACTCAGCGGAAGCTGTCACGGGGCGCGTGGCGGCCCCCTCGTGGCTCAGCGCTCCCCGTGAGAGGTCCGGCTCACCCCGCGAGAGTGCCGCCGAAGACCTGCCAGGCAAGCAGCGACTTCGCCACCAGGCTGAGGATGATGTAGCTGCGCTCCCCGAACAGGTAGTCGGCCCATCGACCCTTGGCGCGGTACTGCAGCCACTGGTTGAGCCCGAACACGTTGAAGAACAGGAAGAGCGACACGACGATGGCGTAGACGAAGCCGGGCGGCTCGGCGTCGGACCCCGGGGCGATGGTGTAGAACAGGATCGCCAGCCAGGGGACTATCCCGGCTATGCAGCCGAAGATGAAGGGTAGGAAGCCCCCGGTGCCCGCAACTTCGTACTTTTCCTGCAGCCATCCGAACAAGATCATTGAGACGTTCGCCCCGGCGATCCCGATGAGCGCGGAGACGTCAGTGATCCCCACCAACTGTGAGATGACGACGATCATGAGGGTGGACGAGAAGGAGTACTCCACCCAGCGGGCGCGATTGATCTGGCGGGACAGATCCCTGACATAGCTTCGGAACCACACGGTGCCGACGATGAGATGCGCCAGGAACGAGAGGAACAGGAAGCCGGCGACTGCGAGGCCCGTGGGTAGATCCGCCAGCACCGTCGCGGGGCCGGGCGGCGTTCCGGGCGGCCCCGCCAGGTAGGAGGCCGTGATCGGCAGCGCGAAGTCCGTGGCCAGAATCAGCACCGCTATCGCCTGAGCCAGATGGAGCCCCGCAGCCCCCAGGTTCAGGGTACGGAGTCTGCCCTGCTCCGATGTCGTGATCTCGCGTGACCTCATTTTGACAATTTAGCTGCAGCCTCTCCCGCTGGGGCGATCCACGCAATTTCTCGATCCGCACCGCTCTTGCGGGGGTGACGGAGGCCATCGTCGACCCATGGGGCAGCCCCGACGTGACCAGCGGAGACTAGCCATCCGCCCACCTATTACCTGCCACAAGCGAGTTTTGCGGAGGGCGCGTTGCGGGCCGCGCCCGGCGGGTCCTTCTGCGAGTGGAAGGGATCGGCACGCTACCTGGACGTGCACGGTGGTGGCAGTGTCGCGCCGGCGGTGGCATGGTTCTACCCGTCGCCAGCCGAGCCCTTCGCCCCACTCCTGGATCACGTGGCGCTATACGCCGGGCCGATGGACGCGTGCCTCGTCGACGGCGAGAGGGTCACCCCGCAACCCGGTGGGTTCTACGGGGGGTGGATCACCTCGACGGTGAGCGGGCCGTTCAAGGGACTTCCTGGATCCAGTGGGTGGTGAGACAGCGGACCAGGACGAACGCGGCTGCTGCGCCGGTGCCGGATGAATCAGGCGCCCGACAACGCCTATGTGGGGGCCGACGAGGCTGCGCGGCACTGACCGCCGCGCAGCGGCCCACCGGCGGCGGCGCTGATGTAGCAGATGTCGAAGAGCCCGGCGGTGAGAGGGAGGGCGCTCCAGGCGATCGATGCCAGGCCGAGCGCACTTCCGCGGCCCGCAAGGCCGGCGGCCAGGAAAGCAGCGCCGGCGACCACCCTGAAAACGCGGCCGCTGGGGCTGTTGACCCACCTGCCGAACCTCGACCTGTTGAAGGACTCCGCCATGGCGCTCATGCGCGCATCGTAGGCATCCCGGCATGCCGGGAGCAATGGCTCACGGCTGTGGACGTGCGGCCCCCGGCGGTTCGGCGGCGGCCGGACCGGCGTGGATAGGGCGCAGAGATTCTGACCGAACGCTCCGATATTGACCCTATGCTCTTTTATAATAGCTCACATGAGCGGCGTGGGGGATCTGGTGCAGCAGGGCATCGCCGCGCTCTGGCACGCCGCTGCCGCCCTGAGTGCTGACCCCGTGGTGTCTTCTACCAGGCGGTTGAGCCTGGTTGATCAGGTGGCACAGGCGAAGGCGCAGTTAGCCGGCCTGGAACTGCACCTGCTCCATGAGGCCCGGCTCGCCGCCGACGACGCGACGGTGGATGGGGTGAAGCAGTCGGTGCGCACCACCACGGCGCAGGCCACCGCGTCGCTGAAACTGGCGCTGGATCTCGGGGAGCGGTTCCCGCTGATCGCCGGAGCCTTGAACGACGGGGAGATCTCCTTGGCGCAGGCCGAGGCGATCGTCTCCGGGCTCCGGAAGCTACCCGGCCGGTTGACGCAGGCAGATCTGGTGGAGTGCCAGAGGTCGGTTCTTGAGCATGTGGACACCCTGGGCCCGGCCGAGTTGCGGGAGTTGGCGTCGCGGCTGGTCGAGGTGATCGATCCTGACCTTGCCGACGCCGACGAGGCGAAACGCCTGGCGGCCGAGGAGCGGGCCGCGCGGCGAGGCAGGTTCCTGCGCCTTTCGCCGGACTACCACGGCTCGATCCGGATCACCGGCCTGCTGCCGGTGGCGGATGCCGCGTTGTTGGCGGCGCAGCTGGAGGCGTTGCTGCCGTCGGCCTCCTCGTACGTGGACGCGGGCGAGACGCCGGGGCCGGATGTTCGCCGCGCCGACGCGCTGGTGCTGCTCGTCCAGGCCGCGGGCGCGTCCGGCGAGCTTCCGGCTCATGGCGGGGACCGGCCGCGGGTCTACATCACCATGAAACTCGACACCCTGGCCTCCGGCCTCGGGACGGTCGGGTTTCCGGGCCTCGACGTCGACGGCCTCACCGCTGGCGAGGCCCGTCGCCTCTCCTGCGACGCGGGCGTGATCCCGATGGTGCTCGGCACCAGCTCCCAGCCGTTGGACGTCGGCCGCGAGCGTCGGTTGTTCACCCCCGCCATCCGCGCCGCCCTGGTTCTCCGTGACGGGGGCTGCGCGTTCCCCCACTGCACCGCCAGGCCAGCCTCATGTGAGGCGCACCACATCGTCCCCTGGTGGGCTGGCGGGAAGACCTGCCTGGGCAACATGGCTAGTTGTAAGGCTGCCCTCCGAAACCAGGGAGTTAGTCGGCCCCCAGCCCGTCCACAATCTCTGCAATGCGTGCATATAGACTCTCTGGAGAGCGGGCACTGGAGGGGTGCTGGAGGTGACTCATCACTTTGCCCAACTCGAAGAGCGCCGCGCGATCCGAGGTGGATCGACGTTCCACCGCCTCCGCTATTCGTTCGGCGATTTCGCCCGGCAAGAGTGTCTCGGCGCGGCGACCGAGGTAGTCGAAGTACATTGACTCCGTCATCCCGCCTCCCTTGAGAGATTTCGGGCTGGCGGCTGCGACTTTGCCTGGATCTGTCAGTGTCCGGACCGACTCCTGCAAGTCCCGTAACTGCTTTCCCATTTCGGACAGCTCAGCGATAACCGCTCTCTCTGGTTCAGTCGCCTCAGCGGTGGTCTTGAGTTGGCCGAACAGGATCCTCACGGGGTTCATGGTTCTAGCTAGCCTGTCGTCAGTTTGGTCGCCATCTGCGTTCTGGAAATGTTTCACCAGTTCCGCATGTGCTTTGTGCGCCTCGTCCACACGAAGGCCGTAGCGAATCACCCTGTCATCGGCGAAGTCGAACGGGGGGCCCCCTGGTTCTTGTTGCATGAGGATCACCGGCTTGCCTGCTGCGTGGGCAATGGCTACCTCATACATGACATTGGGGTTACGGCCAGTGAGATCCGCGACGCACACGTCGGCGTCAATGATCGAGGTCACAACCTTGCCTGTGATTGAGCCAGGACTGTGGTGCTCGTCCGCTCGTTCCGGAACCGCAAACCCTCCCGCTTCGGCGGCCGCGGGTTTAATGATTCGGTCCAGACAGATCTTGGCAAAATCAGCGCCATTTGCGTCGAGTTTGTCAATAGGAGCGATGACGAATACGGACTTCAGCGACGTTGGTTGCGGGTCTGACATGAAGCCAAGGGTGTCACATCGGTGCAGGTGGCGCCTGCTGCACCATGCTTTATAGGAACCAACTACCTCGGAATGCCGGTTCGTCAACAGATTCCTAGGCCGCGGACCCACGGATGGGGCACTTGACTTGAATTAGCAACATAACTCGTTCGGTGTTCTGGGCAGAGCCGGGGCTGGTGGTTGGCGGCAGTCACCTTCCCCCTGAGGCCGCTTAGGGGCCCCGGCCGTCGCTTTAGCGACGGTTGGGGGCGGCCGGTCGCCGACCACGGGCCCCGGCCCTTCCGCTTCGAATCACATGGGTGTATCTTTGTTGGCGAACCCGAGTCGGTTGCACTCCAGGACCGAGGGTATTTGCACGTGGCCCGCCTGGAGGGGTCGAGCGCACCGGTAGGCCAGTGACGAGAAACCGCTCAGCCATTGATTTGAAGAGGCCCACTCTGGGGCAAGCCCGGAGACGCTGGCCTCTTTGCTTTTCTAGATTTTCTGCCCTTGCAGCGAGGTCGGCACGTTCCGTGTTGTCTTCCTGGAGGGCTTGCTGATCGTGTCTGCGCACGATGGTGTTTCTCGTTTGATGGAGCCGGTCCCGGCTCGGTGGGTACTCAATGTGTATCCCGGTGCCGGTGAGGCCGGTGGTTGTTTCGTGCCGTCCCTGGCGCGGCGTTCGGTTGGGGTAAAGGGTGCTGCTGCTGATCCGGAGCGGGCTGCTGCGGAGGCTGGCCGGCGCGCTCGGGGGATCGTGCGGCGGTACTGCGCGCATAACCGGTTGTCGCGGCTCGGGACCCTCACGTATCGCGGTGAGGGCTGCCATGATCCGCGTCAGGTCCGCGCCCATGTCGGCGTATTCTTCCGACGTCTGAGGGATGAGCTGGACGGCGACCCACTGCCGTATCTGTGGGTTCCTGAGTGGCACAAGTCCGGTCACGGCTTGCACCTGCATTTCGCGGTGGGCCGGTTCATCCCCCGGACCCTTATCGATGAGGCCTGGGGTCACGGGTTCGTCCACATCAAGCAGTTGTCGGGTGTTCCTGCCGGTTCGGGTGGCTGGGGTCAGGCCCGGCGGGCGGCGGGGTATCTGTCGAAGTACGTCGCGAAGTCGTTCGGGGAATCGGAGGATGGTCGTCCGGCGGGTCTGCATCGGTTCGACCGTGCGCAGGGATTCAACCCTGTGGTGGAGCGTCTCTCCGGCTCGACCCGCAATGAACTGATCGAGCAGGCGTGTGGGCTGTTGGAGAACCGGATCGCTCGCGTGTGGTCCTCAGATGAAGCCGATGATTGGCGCGGCGCTCCGGCGGTGTGGGTGCAGTGGGCATGACCGGCCGGTACTTCGCGGCGGAGACCGTGGAGGCGTGGGTGACTGCGTCGTGTGAGGCGCAAGGGGTTCCGGTGGTGGTGAACGATTCCGTCGTCGTGGCGGATGTGGTGGTGCTGTTGACGGGTCGCGCGGCCCCGCCGATACCGAAGCGGCTTGCCGCGGGATCGGCGGGCCGACCTGCCGTCTCAGAGCCTCCAAACCGGAGTGACCCGGTTCGGATCAACGCTGCGGGCTCCCGGGGTTCCGGGTCCGATCACGGCATGATCCAGAACCGCGGCCACGATCTGCGATTGACGCGATAGGTCCAGCTCAGCGAACTGGGTCTCCAAGTCGTCGGTTCTACTGAAGTCGAGGTAGTCCAACGCGTAGACCCTGGCGGCCTGCGCCAACAGTCGCTGCGCAGTCTTGACCCGCAGATCGACGACATCTCTGGCTGCGCGCCACTCCTGCCTGCTCATCTCCCCGCTAGCCAGCATCTCGGCAAGCTCCTTCAGCTGGGCCTGGTCCCTGGCAAGGCCTGCCCTGATCGCGTCGGCCTCGATCTCGGGGCGAGCCCGTCCGGCGATCGCGTCGAACAGCGTGGGGCTCGCCAGCCGGGCCAGCACTCCCCGGCAGACGAGTTCCTCGACCGGCTCGGCTTCGATCATGCATCCACCGCAGCCCCGATGGTCGGGGCCCTGCAGACAGACGTAGCGGCGCCTGTCCTGCCGTGCGGCGGCGAACAGTTTCCCTCCGCACTTGTGACAGCGCAGCATCCCCGAGAGCACATAGCGGCGGGGCGTGCGGCGTCCGCTGTTCTTGCCTGCCTCGACGCGGGCCAGCATCGCGTCTCGCTGCTCCGGGGTGATGATCGCCTCCCACACCGCCGGACCCACAATCTGCCCGCCGTGAGCCCGCAACCCCGCAAGCCGCGCTGACAGCAGCATCGTCCGTAGCCCGGTTGACGTCCAGTCTCGGCCAGTGGGGGTCTTGACGCCCTCGCGCTGCGCCCAATCCGCTAACGAGCGCCACGACTCACCCGCCAGATACCGCGCTGCCATGTCGCGGATGACCCCCGCCTCGACTTGATCCACGGTGACTCGATCCTCGATATAACCGAACGGGCGATTCGTGCCGCCCATCGACGGCAATCCCTTCTCCGCCATCTCCAAGGCCTTGCGCTTGAGCCGTCTGGACTTCGAATCCGACTCGCTGGCCGCGACCGTGGCCAGAATCCTCAGCACCATCAGCCCGTCACCACTGAGCAGGTCGGCGTCACCGGCCACGAACTTCACCGGTGTCCTGGTCGCCTGGCACAACGCAACGAACTCCTCCAACTCAATCGGCCGCCTGGTCAACCGGTCCATGTGATAGATCACCACCGCGTCACGGCGCCCGGCCCGAATGTCCTCAACCATGCGCCGATAAGCAGGACGCTTCTTCCCGCTGTGCGCGGAAATGTCATTGTCGGTGTACACCTCCGCCACCGGCCACCCCAACCGGTCCGCCAACTCCTGACAGTCGATCCGCTGGCGTTCCACCCCCAACCCCGTACCGTCCTGGTCCTGACTGATCCTCGCGTAGATCGCTGCCGCCGCTACCTGCTTCCCCATAAGGGCAGACTAGCAACTCACATGCAACGCGGTGCTGTTGTGTCCGCACCACCACCGGCTGGTGGAGCCAGACCCTCAACAGTCAGCCGAGTCGCAGTGGCAGGTCCACCTGGATCCGGCCACCGGAAGGCCATGGTTCACCCCACCCAGACACATCGACCCCGCCCGCAGGCCCAGGCAACACCGAAGACACCTGCTGCGCGAACTCGTGGCCTCCGCCAAGGCATCACCCTGCCCACCCGAGGCAGACGGAACCAACTACGGCCTGGATGAACTCCTCGAACGCAGCGCGACGATCTGGCACGCGGACGGCGGGAATGGTTCTGCGCCAAGCGGCACCGCGCCAGCACGGGTCACCGTCCGGCCGAGAGGCCGGCTCCCTGTGGGAACCGGCCTCTCCTTCCGTCGACGATGACGGCGATCCACGCAACCGCTGATCAACGCAACCGCATCGAAATCAGTTCGCCCTGCGGCGGATCGAAGAGGGCCTTGGTGGTGGCGTAGAGCGTCGAGCCCTCGACTTCTACGTCAACCGCCATCGGGAGCGCCTCGTAGAGGCTCACAGCCCGGGTATCGGCATCGACCTTGTAGATGCCCTCGCCGAACAGGGACGCGATGTACAGGTTGCCGTCGCCGTCGAAAGCCAGACCTGTGGGGGTCATGAGGCCGTCGACGTAGAGCTCGTGGTGGCCACTGGCGACGTCAATGCGATGCACCGAACCGCGGGCGCCCAGGCTCGGGTCTTCAGGTCCACCGGGAAGCAGGCCGACGTACAGCATGCCGTCGGGCCCGAACTCAAGATCAGTCGGCACCGCTTCGAAGGCGTACTCGAGGCCGGCGCAGGACGGCACTCCCAGCATCTCCGCCGCTTCGGCCGTGATCTCCGCGGGCTGTGGGGGAAGGACTGCCACGGTGCTGATGCTGCCGGTCTTCAGGTTGATGTCCAGGACGGCATTCGCGCCGGCGTCGGCCACGTAGGCGGTGTTGCCGCGCACTGCGAGCGAGTAGGCGTGGGAGTCCACTTCGACGTCAGCGCCGGTGTAACTGGCGGGGAATCCAACCACTCCCAGCTCGGCGACACAGTCGGGATTGGCCACCGCGTCGGCAGGGGACAAGCCGTATTGAACGTCCGCATCGAGGTTGTTGTCTATCTCATACTGCGCGATCTGGTCCGTGATGGTGGTCACATTGCCCGCCGCATCGATGGCCTTCAGGGTGCCCACCATGGGGCTCGGGTCGAATGGGCCTGCGCCCACGCTCTCCAGGAAGTACAAGGTGCTGCCGCGATAGTCCGCACCGCCCACCTCCCATCCGGGGGAGGAGTACACGGTGGTGGACTCGCCCTTGCTGACAGTTGTCAGCATCCCGGCGAACGACTGTGAGATGGCCACAGTGCCGCCCGGGCCCACGGCGAGGTGGAGTGGAGTGATGAGCCCGTCCTGCAGGACGGTGGGGCCTGGGTCGGGCGGTGCTGCCTGGGACATGCCCGCCGGCACGAGCGCGAGGAGGGTGGCAGAGGCTAGAGCGACGCTGCGGAACTTCATGAGATCCCCTTTGGACGCAGAGCCGGCCGACGTGGCCGGTCGCATAAGGGCCAGCCTCATCTGAGGCGTGAGTCATGTCAATAGTTTTCATGCCTGGGAAACTGCGCTGACCATGATCCACGCGGCCGGTCGTCGCGCTTCGCTAGGGTTCAGATATGCGAGAGCGTAAAGACATCAAGAGCTGGCTGACGGACATGGACGGCGTGCTGGTGCACGAGAACGTCGCGCTGCCCGGAGCCGTCGAACTCATCGAGCAGTGGAAGGCCGACGGCACCGAATTCCTCGTCCTCACCAACAACTCGATCTTCACGCCCCGCGACCTCGCGGCCCGCCTCCGTGCCTCCGGCCTGGACGTTCCCGAGGAGCGACTGTGGACGTCCGCGCTGGCGACAGCTGATTTCGTGTCCCAGCAGAAGCCCGGTGGCTCCGCCTACGTCATCGGCGAAGCGGGCATCATCACAGCTCTGCACGAGCGCGGCTTCATCATGACGGACCGAAACCCGGATTTCGTGATCGTGGGGGAGACGCGCACCTACTCCTTCGAGCAGGTGACCACCGCCATCCGGCTGATCGCGGCCGGTGCCCGCTTCGTGGTCACCAATCCGGACGCCACGGGTCCGAGCCCGGATGGCATCATTCCGGCCACCGGCGCCATCGCGGCTCTGATGACCGAAGCCACCGGCCTGAAACCTTATGTCGTCGGCAAGCCGAACCCCATGATGTTCCGGTCGGCGCTGAACAAGATCGGCGCCCACTCGGAGGAGACGGGCATGATCGGCGACCGGATGGACACCGACATCGTTGCCGGCATGGAAGCCGGGCTGCACACGGTGCTGGTGCTGACGGGAATCGAGACCCGGGAGAGCCTGAAGATCCGGCCCTTCCGTCCCGTCGAGGTACTCGACGGGGTGCATGAGCTGGTCAGGGACTTTCGCGGCCCTGTCCACGAGGAGGGATGACCTCGTGCCTCACGACAACGTGAGGAATCTGAGCCGGGGTCGCAGCCCGCGGTAGGCGGCGCAGTGATGCTAGACCTTTAGGGGCCCGTGGGTGCGGATTCATCGTCCGGACATCTGCCGTCCATCTGGGCGAAACCCGTTGTTGGCGCTGGTGGATTAGTCAGTAAGGCAGGACATTTCCCACCTCCAGGAGCCCCCATGCCAATCCTGTCCACCCGCTCTGTGTGCGCGCTCGCGACAGCCGCGTCGCTGATCAGCCTCTCGCTGATCACCCCGGCGCAGGCCGAGCCAACCGCATTCCGCGACGATTCCCCCATCGTCATCCCGAACGTGCAACTCGCCCCCGAAGGCACCCTGCTGACCAACCGCGAGGACGCGGCGATCGCGCCCGGCGTGCACTACACGTCGTTCGACCGGTACGAACCCAACGGCTGGGTCCGCGGCGACCTGCTCACGCTCGACCTGACCAGCGACGGTTTCCACCTCGACTACGTGAACTCCGGCAAGGTGGCCAAGACGGACACGCTGAGCCGCCAGCTGACCAATGCCGGGGCCATCGCCGGCGTCAACGGTGACGGTTTCGACATCAATGACACCGGCGCGCCCGTCGGGCTCGGGATCCGCCGCGACGGCGAGGTCGTCTCCGGCTACGCCGAAGGCACCGCGCAGCGGCGCGGCCCCAGCGCGGTCATCGGCAAGGACGGCCTGGCCCGGGTCGCGCAGCTCTTCCTCGAGGCCAGCGCCACCGACGGCGAACACACCTTCCGCGTCGACTACCTCAACGCACCGCACGTATCGGCCGGCACCATCGGCCTGTTCACGCCCGAGTGGGGCGACGTGGCCGTCTCCCGCACCCTGGATTCCGGGGCCACCCCCTGGCAGGTGCTGCTGCGCGACGGCGTGGTCGTCTCGTCCGGACCCACCGTCGACGCCGCGCAGCTGGCCGACAACGAGCAGGTCCTCATCTCCCGCGACGGCGGTGCCACGAAGCTGGCCGAGTTCACCGTCGGCGAGAGCGTCGACGTCGAGTACGCCATGCGCGACTCCGACGACATCGCTGCCGCCATCAACGGCTTCTTCCCCGTGGCCATTGACGGCGAGGTTGTGACCGGCAACACCACGGACCTCCACCCCCGCACCGTGCTGGCGCTGACCCGCGACGGCAGCCGGATGGCGCTCATGACCGTGGACGGCCGCCAGGCCAACTCCCGCGGCATGACCGAGGTGGAGACCGCAGACTTCTTCCTCAGCAAGGGCTTCCACCACGTCCTCAACCTCGACGGCGGCGGCTCCTCCCAGCTGAACGCCCGCCTCGCGGGCCAGGACGCGGCCACCATCCGCTCGGCACCGTCCGACGGCGGCGAGCGCCACACTGCCAACTCGCTCGGGATCTTCCCCACCGACGACGGCTCCGGCCAGGCCAGGGGTTACTCCGTGGTCGCCACCAACTCTCTGATGCAGTCGGCCGACGCGGACGCCTCGAAGGACCTGCACATCTTCACCGGGCTCAGCCGCGTCGTCACCGCGCAGGCGTTCGACGAGACCTACGCGCCCGTCGATGCCGCACCGAAGTTCACCGTGCTCGGTGAGAACGCCCGCGTGGGCGCCACCGACTCGGCCGACACCGTCGTGCTCACCGGCCGCGCCGCCGGCACCACCGAACTCGTCGTCGGCCGGGGCCAGGACGTGAGCAGGCAGGAGATCCTCGTGCTCGGCCGGCCCGTGCGCATCTCCACCAGCACCCCGCAGGTCCGTTTCGCCTCCATCGAGGCCCGGGACACTTTCCAGGTCTTCGGTCATGACGAGCGGGGCTTCACCACCTGGATCGAGCCGCGCGACGTCCAGCTCGACTACGACTCGGCCCTGATCTCCATCACCGCGGAGGGGGACCACTTCGTCGTCACGCCCAAGGTTGAATCCGGCTCGGCCCTCATCAAGGTGGCCGCAGCCGGCATCCAGACCGAGCTCGCCGCCAGCATCGGCCTGGCCAGCACCGTCGTCGACACCATGGACTCCATGACCGGCTGGTCCGCCACCAAGTTCCCCGCAGCGGTGGGTGCCTCGGCCTCCCTCGCAGTGGGTCAGGGTCGCGACGGCGGCAACGCCATCGCCCTCGACTACTCGCTCACCGGCACCACCGCCACGCGCGCCGCCTACCTGGGCATCAACCCCACCATCACGCTCAGCGGCACCCCGCAGAAGATCGGCGCGTGGGTCCACGGCGACGGCAAGGGGGCATGGCTCCGCGCCAACGTCTACGAGGCGACCGGCGGCTCGGCCAAGACCATCAACATCGCCTCCAAGGTGGACTGGACGGGCTGGCGCTACGTGGAGGCCGACGTGCCGGCGGGCCTCAACATGCCGCTGCGCTTCTTCCGCCTCTACCTCGTGGAGACGAACCCCGCGATGCAGTACTCCGGGCGCGTGCTGATCGACGACCTCACCGTCCGCTCCGCCCCCGATCTCCCGGCGCTCACCATCCCGCGGGAGACCACCCCGGTCCTCGTCACCGACGGCTCGGTGCCTGAGAGCTTCTGGCGCTACGCCGTCGTCTCCGACGCCCAGTTCACCGCCGACAACCCCACCTCCGACGTCGTGGCCCAGGCCCGGCGCACCCTTCGTGAGGCGCTGGCCGCGAACCCCGAGTTCATCGTCATCGCGGGCGACTGGGTGGACCGCGGCTTCGCAAGGGACATCGCGCTGGCCAAGCGGGTCATCGACGAGGAGGTGGCCGGCCGGGTCCCGGTGCACTACGCCCCGGGCAACCACGAGTACGCAGGCCCCTCCAGCCTGACCGAGTGGATCAAGGTCTTCGGCGAACCCAGCCACACCTTCGACCACAAGGGCACGCGCTTCATCTTCCGTTCGACGCCGGGCTACACCCTGCGCTCGGGCGGCTTCGACCAGATCGTGGACCTCAAGGCCCAGCTCGACGCCGCCGCCACCAACGAAGCGGTGCGCAACGTCGTCGTGGTCCAGCACCACCCGATGACCGACCCCTCCGCGACGGGCGGCTCGGCGCTCAGCGACCCGAAGGAGGCCACGATGCTGGCCGACTGGCTCGCCGACTTCGCCCTGACGTCCGGCAAGGGCGTCGCCCTGCAGGCGGCGGGCGTGGGCGTCTTCCACGCCTCCAGCACCGACGGCGTGCTCCAGCTCATCAACGGCAACGCGGGCAAGGGGCCCTCGGGTGACCCGGCCTGGGGCGGTTTCACCGGCTGGACGCTGGTGGGTATCGATCCCGCCGCCGAGCCGCAGCCGCTGGACGAGCGCCGTTGGGAGGAGCCCCGACAGTGGATGTCGGCGGAGTTCCGCCCGCACGTCGACCGACTGGAGGTGAGCGCCCCAGAGACGGTCGCCGTCGGGGCGGCCGTCGAGGTCACCGCCGAGGTGGTCCAGGAGAACCGCCGGGTGCCGGTGCAGTACCCGGTGGCGGCTGACTGGACCGTTTCGGAAGGAGTGGAGTTCGATCCCGCCACCGGCCGGCTCGTGGTACTCGTGGCCGGAACGCACACCGTTTCGGTGACGGTCAACGGCACGACGACGGAAGCCACCATCGTGGCCTCCTGAGCGTCCATACCCGGTCGGGGGCTCCGCGGATCACCGCGGAGCCCCCGTCGTTTCGTGTCGTGCCCTGCGTTCGGGCTGGTAGTTTCTGGGGTGAGCCCCCTGGCCGTCGTCGAAGGGAATTTCTGGTGTCCAACACTGACAACGAGCTCGCGCAGGTCGCGGCGGTCATCGTGCTCGCCGCGGGTGGCGGGACGCGCATGAAGTCCAAAACCTCCAAACTCCTCCACGAAGTGGCCGGCAAGCCCATGCTGAGCTTCGCGGTGTCGGCCGCGGCCGCGCTGGACCCGGAGCGACTCGTCGTGGTCGTCGGGCATCAGCGCGAAGAGGTGGTGGCCCATCTGGAGCAGCTGTCCGAGCAGCTCACCACCGCCGTCCAGGAGGAACAGCTCGGCACCGGGCACGCCGTGGAGTGCGGGCTCGCCGGCCTCGGCGACATCGAGGGCGACATCGTCGTCACCTACGCCGACGTGCCGATGCTGGCCGGCGAGACGCTGCGGCAACTCGTCGCGGTCCACCGCGGCCGCCGCAACGCCGTCACCGTCATGACCTCGCGCGTCGAGGATCCCACGGGCTACGGCCGCATCATCCGCGAGGACGACGAGGTCGCCGGCATCGTCGAGGACCGTGACGCCACGGAGGAACAGCGCGCCATCACGGAGATCAACTCCGGTATCTACGTCTTCGACGCGGCCAGCCTCCGCGAGGGCCTGGCATCGCTCAAGACCGACAACGACCAGGGCGAGCGCTACCTCACGGACGTCGTGAAGTTCTGTCACGAGCGGTCGCAGAGGGTCGGCGCCCACCTCGTCGACGACGTCTGGCAGACCGAGGGCGTCAACGACCGGATCCAGCTGGCCCGCATCAACCAGGAGATGCAGCGCCGCATCCGGGATTCGTGGATGCTCAAGGGCGTCACGATGATCGACCCGGCGTCCACCTTCATCGACGTCGACGTGGACCTCGCGCCCGACGTGCTGCTCCACCCCGGCGTCATCCTGATGGGTGCCACCACCATCGGCGAGGGCGCCGTCATCGGCCCCGACAGCAGCCTGATGGACGTCGAGGTGGGCCCCGGCGCGGAGGTGATCCGCACGCACGGATCGTTCGCCGTGATCGGTGAGGGCGCCACAGTGGGGCCCTTCGCCTACCTCCGGCCGGGCACGATCCTGGGCGACGACGGCAAGATCGGCAGCTTCGTCGAGACGAAGAACGCGCAGATCGGGGCGGGTACCAAGATCCCGCACCTGTCCTACGTGGGCGACGCCATCGTGGACGAAGGGGCCAACATCGGGGCCGGCACGATCTTCGCCAACTACGACGGCGTCCACAAGTCCACCACCCACGTCGGCAAGGCCGCCTTCGTCGGATCGAACTCCGTCCTGGTGGCACCCGTCGACGTCGGCGCTGGCGCGCTGGTGGCCGCTGGGTCTACGATCACGGACGACGTGCCTGCGGGTGCGTTGGGCGTGGCCCGGGGGAGGCAACGCAACGTCGAGGGCTGGATGACCCGCGGTCGTCCGGATTCCAAGCAGGCCGCAGCAGCGGCTGAAAGCGACGGCACCATCCATCCGGCAGTGATCGAGTCCCGAGAAAAGAAGGCCTGAGCCACATGTCCCACCAGATCGCCAAGAACGACAAGCACCTGATGCTGTTCAGCGGGCGCGCCTACCCCGAGCTCGCTGAGGAGGTGGCGAACCTGATGGGCTGCCCGCTGGTGCCAACCCGCGCTCTGACCTACGCCAACTCCGAGATCTACGTCCGGTTCGAAGAGTCCGTCCGTGGCTGCGACGCGTTCGTCATCCAGTCGCACACCGCTCCGGTCAACGAGTGGATCATGGAGCAGCTCATCATGGTGGACGCGCTCAAGCGGGCCTCGGCCAAGCGCATCACCGTGGTGGCCCCGTTCTACCCCTACGCCCGCCAGGACAAGAAGCACCTGGGCCGCGAGCCCATCTCCGCGCGCCTCGTGGCAGACCTGTACAAGGCCGCAGGCGCGGACCGCATCATGTCGGTGGACCTGCACGCCGCCCAGATCCAGGGCTTCTTCGACGGCCCGGTGGACCACCTCTGGGGCCTGCCCGTGCTCAGCGAGTACGTCCAGGAGAAGTACGACACCTCCGAGATGGCCATCGTGTCTCCCGACGCCGGCCGCGTCCGCCTGGCTGACCTGTGGACCGACTACCTCGGTTGCTCGCTGGCTATCATCCACAAGCGCCGCGACCCCAACAAGGCCAACACCGTCGCCGTGCACGAGGTCGTCGGCGACGTGGAAGGCAAGATCTGCCTCCTCGTGGACGACATGATCGACACCGCTGGCACCATCGCACAAGCTGCCCAGGCGCTGAAGGAACGCGGTGCCAAGCAGGTCATCGCGGCGGCCACGCACGCCGTGTTCTCCGGCCCCGCGGCCCAGCGCCTCAACGCCTCGGGCATCGACGAGATCATCGTGACCAACACGCTGCCACTCCGCACGCCGGAGCCCATCGCGAACCTCACTGTGCTGTCCATCGCCCCGCTGATCGCCAAGGCGATCGACGCGGTGTTCCTCGACGGCTCCGTCACATCGCTCTTCGGTGGCCAGGCCTGAGGTTTCCGCCCGTTCCGTGAGAAGGGGGCCGGTGTGGATGATCCACACCGGCCCCCTTCACGTTGCGGAGGGTACGTCCCGGTTCAGCGGCTCAGTGTGACGGGCGACGGCTCGGGGAGTGACGCCAGCGCCACGGCGAGCCGCTCGGCGTAGGTGCCGCGAGGGGCCAGGACGGCTGCGGCGCCTGCCGGCAGATCATCGGGGTCCGTGACGGGGGGCGAGGTGTAGAAGACCTGCGCGCCGGCGCCGGGGCCCCCGTCGAGCCGGATGCGGCGGGTGAGCACGGCCAGGTTGGCGAACCGTGTGGCCGCTTCGGCTGAATGCTCACAGTGATCGACTGCGAGGTGGAGGCGGCAATGAACGGCCAACTCCACCAGCCAGGCGAAAGGAACTTCCGTCAGGCAGCGGTCCAGAACCACGGAGCCGGATAACGACGACTCCTGGCAGCTCAGGCTGATGTCTGTCACGCCGCTGGAGGCGAGCCAACGCAGGATCGCTGCGTGTTTTCTTTCCGGCATTACTTGTCCTTCCGGCCGTTGATTGACCCTATCCCGTTTTCATCCAGGCCGGGTAAACCGTCGTTCAGGTACCACTCTCAACCCGGACGGAACGTCATTAACTTCATCTTTCGGAAAAACACGAAAGATTGTTACACGCCCACCGCGCACCCTCGGGGTCTTCCACGACCCTGGTCGACCGTCGCCTCATACCTGCGACGTGCGAGGCGGGACGTGGGGTGGATTCCCCGGGTGCGGCGGCCTCAATAGGTTGGTCGGCGAAACCTCTGGAAGGACACCCCATGACGCAATCCCAGCCCGCCTCGCGTCCTGCGTGCGGCACCCACCACCTCACGAAGGTCTACGGTTCCGACGACCGGCAGGTCGTCGCCGTCAACGACGTCTCGGTGAGCATCGAGCCCGGTTCCTTCACCGCCATCATGGGTCCGTCCGGCTCCGGCAAGTCCACCCTCATGCACTGCATGGCGGGCCTCGACCGTCCGACGTCCGGCTCGGTGTTCGTCGGCACCGACGACCTGGCGCGGCTGCCCGAGAAGAGCGTGACGCGCATCCGCCGCGACAAGGTGGGCTTCGTCTTCCAGAGCTTCAACCTCCTGCCCACCCTCACCGCCGAGCAGAACATCCTGCTGCCACTCGAACTGGCCGGCAAGAGGGTGGACCGCCCGTTCTTCCAGCAGGTCGTCGCGTCGTTGGGCCTCGGCGACCGCCTCACCCACCGCCCGTCGCAGCTCTCCGGCGGCCAGCAGCAGCGCGTCGCCATCGCGCGCGCCATG
The DNA here is from genome assembly GCF_055326325.1 of Tessaracoccus zhenghani. Lineage (NCBI taxonomy): Bacteria > Bacillati > Actinomycetota > Actinomycetes > Propionibacteriales > Propionibacteriaceae > Tessaracoccus > Tessaracoccus zhenghani. The sequence goes on from NZ_JBUZNQ010000002.1 coordinate 88,103, forward strand.
GTGACCCGCCCTGAGGTGATCTTCGCCGATGAACCCACCGGGGCACTGGACCTCAAGACCGGCACCGCGCTGCTCGAATACCTGCAGCTCTGCTCGCAGGAGCACGGGCAGACCATCATCATGGTCACCCATGACGCGCGCGCCGCCTCGTACGCCCACCGGGCGCTGATGCTGCTCGACGGTCGCATCGTCGCCGACATCGCCCAGCCCACCGCCGAGGGCGTCAGCTCCTTCCTGCAGCAGGCGGTGGCCTGATGTGGCGTCAAGCCGTCTCTGAGCTGAGGCTCCATCCCGGCCGGTTCGTGGCCACCCTCATCGCCATCGCCATCAGCGTGGGCTTCATCGCGGCCATCTCCGTCTTCGTCAACTCCGAGCAGACGGCGTTGGGCAAGTCCACCACCATGCCGCTGGCCAATGCGGACCTCTTCGTCACGACGCTGGGCCTCGAGCTGCCCGAGCTCGTCGACACCCTTGAGGGGGTCGACGGGGTGCGCGCCGTGCACGAGGTGCCGTTCGGCCAGTCCACCATCCTCAACTTCGGCGACAGGTCAGAGGTGAGCATGCTGTACAGCGTGCCGCCAGCAGACCTCCAGTGGTCTGAACTGGTTGACGGCAGGTGGCCCACCTCCGAGCAGGAGATCGTGTTGTCGCGCGCCGGCCTCGATTCGCTGGGCGCCGACATCGGTGACTCGGTCTCGCCGGACCACGATTCCGCCACCGCCTTCACCATCGTCGGCGCGACCGACGACCCCGCCTCCCTGTGGTCCACCGTCGGCTACCTGCAGTTCGGCCCGGAGTACGTGAGCACCGATTACGCACTGGTCCTCGACGACCGGGCCTCCGCCGCCGACGCCTTCGACGGTGTCTCCGAGGCCGCGGCCTCCCTGGACCCCGACATCATCGTGCGGACGGCGGCCGCCGAGCGGCAGACGCAGCTCGACGACCTCACGAACCAGTTCGACATCTTCAAGTACCTGCTGCAGACCTTCGGCGTCGTCGCGCTGCTCGTGGGCATGATCACCATCGCCAACACCTTCGCCATCCTCGTGGCGCAGCGCCGTCGGCAGGTGGGCCTGCTGCGGGCCGTGGGTGCCTCGCCGGGTCAGGTGATGGGACGCATCGTCGTGGAGTCGTTGCTGCTGGGTGTCGTCGGCTCGCTCCTGGGCATCGCGCTCGGCTTCGGCGTGGCCCTGATCGGCGGCTCCATCACGGGTTCGCTCTACTGGGGCCTCGACGTGCGCTGGGGCGAGCTGCTCGTCGCGCTGCTCGCAGGCGTCGCCGCCACCATGATCTCGGCCATCGCGCCCGCCATCGTGGCGTCGAGGGTGAAACCGCTCGAGGCGCTGCAGGCTGTGCCGACAGAAGCCCAGGCACGGCGGGCCGGCCTCATCCGGACCATCCTCGTGGCCCTCACCGCGGCCATCGGCGTCTTCCTCGTCGTGATGAGCCGCATCAACACCGAAAGGAGCGTGTTGTGGGCCGTGGGTGCAGGCGCGTTCCTGACGGTCGCGGTGCTCGCGGCGGCCCCGTTCTTCGTCCCGCCGCTGCTGAAGCTGCTGGGCGCCGTCTTCGGCAGGACGGGTCCGACGGCCACACTCGCCTTCACCAACGCCGCCCGCAACCCCAAGCGCGCCGCGGCGACGGCCACCGCGCTGATGCTCGCCGTCGGGCTCATCGTGACGCTGCAGGTGGCGCTGGCGACGGCCCGCACCTCCGGCACGGAATCCATCCACGCCACGTATCCCGTCGACTTCACCGTCTCGTTCGCCGACGATGAGGTGCCAGCCGACCTCATCCAACGGCTCGAGGGCATGGAAGGCGTCGCCGGGGTGCGGACCCTGCCGGCGAAACAGTTGGACAACGACGTGGTGGCCTTCGACCGCAACGGCCTGCTGCGGGAACTCGGCAAGCGCATCGCCGAGGACGCCCATCCGCAGGACGGCGAGGTGGTCGTTTCTGAGGGGAGCCTGCTCGCCCAGGGCCAGGACACCGTGACCCTGCCCGGTGCCAACGGCGACGTGACGCTGAAGGTGGTCACCGGCACCGGCCTCGAGTATTACCAGGCCTCGGTGACCACGGCCACGCTGGAGCAACTGGCCGGCGACCCCGTGGAGCGCGAGATCTGGATCACCTTGAAGGACCGCGGCGACCTGCAGGCCATCAACCAGGTGGTCAAGGTCCTGGAGACGGTGCCCGACGCCTTCTTCGGCGCGTCCGGAGCCGGCGCGATCCTGGTGCTCAACCAGGTGCTCGACGTCATGCTGATCGTGCTGACTGGCCTGTTGGGCGTGGCGATGGTGATCGCCCTGGTGGGCGTGAGTAACACGCTGGGCCTGTCGGTGATCGAGCGGCAGCGGGAGTCCGCGCTGCTCCGCGCCCTCGGCATGCAACGCTCCGGCCTGCGCTGGATGTTGCTGGTGGAGGCCCTCGCCCTCGTCGGGGTGGGGGTGGTGATCGGGCTCGTGGCCGGCATGTTCTTCGGCTGGTTGGGGGTGTCGTCGACGCTCCTGATGATGCCGGGCGAGAACATCCAGCTGCACTTCTCGATCGACGTGCTCTACACCGCCGGGCTCATCGCCGTCTGTCTGGTGGCGGCCGTCCTGGCCTCGCTGCTGCCCGGTCAGAAGGCGGCCAGCGCGCCCCCGACGGAGGCGCTGGCCGCCGACTGAGAAAGGAGCTACTCGGTGGCGACCTGCTTGCGGTAGGCCTCCGCCTCCCAGTTCTCGATGAATCGACGCTCCCGCTCGTCCAGGGCCCGCACACGGCCGAGGGCCGTGGCGGCCTGGCCGACGGTCAGCGCATCGACGTAGACCTCGAGCGCCGTCCTGGCCTGCTTTTCGTCGGCTCCCACCGCAACCACTCCCAGCCCAGGCGAGACGGCGATGACCGGGTCCACCCCGTGGCGCTCGCGGTGCCGGCGGACTGCCTCGGCTGCGTCGTCGCCCTCGTTGAGCACCAAGGGGAAGGAACCCGCGTACACGATCTGGTCGGGAATCAGGGGTCCCTCGTGGAGGAAGCGGGCGCCGGCCTCGGTGAGCGGGAACTGCGTGGCGATCGTGCTGGCGTCGAGCGCCGTGAACTCGGCGCCCACTGCGGCGCGGAATGCTTCGGCGACCGCCGGCAGGCCGCCGGTGGCGGCATCCACGGCCTGCTGCACCCGTCGCATGACGCGGTGACTCTCGCTGCGCACCTGGTCCGGGTCGTCGCCGGAGACGACGAGGCCGTGGTTCATGAGGAACGTGGTGGTGGGGGCGGGCCGGCCGGTGCGCTCCGTGTAGGCGGCACGGCGTGCGGCGATCTCCCTGGCCAGCGGCAGGCCGGGGTCGACGTAGGGCACCCAGAGGACCTGGTCGCCGAACAGTCGGCGGGTCAGCTCCTCGCCGTCGGCGTTGCAGGTCACCGCGTTGATGAGCAGCGGGTGGGTGTGCAGCACGAAGGTGTCGTCGATGAGGGCGTGGAAGAGGATCTCCACCGACGGCCGGCGGGGTCCGTCGTCGAGCCGCGCCAGGGTGGCCAGGTGGTTGACGGGGTCGCCGAGAGCGGGATCCGGATCCGGGCTGGCGAGGGCGCCGTTGAGAACGTCGACGGCGAGCGGCACCAGGTCGTCGGTGCTGAGCGTGGCCATGGAGACACCGCTGGGCTTGATCCAGAGCACGCCGCCGGACTTCACCGACGAGTTGCCACCGCCCGCCCGGGTGAAGGCCGGGTCGGCGCCGAACTCGTTGGAGAGCGCCACGATGTCACGCAACAGGCCGACGGGCCGCTCGGGGGAGGGTTGGTAGGAGGTCAGGTCGGTGGACATCATCGAGACCTTTCGCAGTTCGGAGAGGGAGCCGTGCAGCAGGCCCACGGCGCGGGCCTGGATGAGCGAGTTGCCGATGGCGGTCGCCTCGACGGGGCCGGCAAGTACGGGCAGCCCCGTGCGGTCCGCGGTCAGTTGGTTCAGGAGGGTGTTGGCAGAGCCACCGCCGACGATGACGACGCGGCGCGGCCGGCGGCCGGTCAGGTGCGCCAGTTCCGCGATCGTGTCGGCGTAGGCGGCGGCCAGGGATTCGAGGACGGAGCGAGTGAAGAAGGTGGGGTCGTCGAGACGTTCGTCGCCTCCGAGGAGCGCCTTGACCCGCGCCGGCATGTCGCCGGGAGGCAGCAGCGAGGGGTGGTTGACGTCGAACACGGGCGCGTCCGTGACGCGGCGGGCGGCCTGCGCCAGGGCCGCGGGGGAGTGACGGTGCCCCTCGGCCTCCCACTGGCGGATCGCCTCGGAGATGACCCAGAGCCCCATCACGTTCTTGAGGTAGCGCACGGTGCCGTCGACGCCGCCCTCGTTGGTGAAGTTCTTCAGCCTCGACTCGTCGGTCAACACCGGCGCCGGCAGTTCCATGCCCACCAGGGACCAGGTGCCGGACGAGATGAACACGTCGCCGTCGTCCTGCAGGGGCGCGCCCACGACGGCCGACGCCGTGTCGTGGGATCCCACCGCCACCAGGGGGATGCCGGCCGCGGGACCGTTGATGATCGGACCCAGCACCGTGCCGGGTTCGACGACCTCAGGGAAGATGCGGCGGGGAAGGCCGAGCCTGTCGATGAGGTCCCAGTCCCACCCGCCGGTGCGGGGGTCGAGCAGGCCGGTGGTGGAGGCGTTGGTGCGCTCGGCCACGATCCGCCCGGTCAGCCAGTGGCCCAGCAGATCCGGCAACAGGAGGAGGTGCCGGGCCTTCTCGAGGCGGCCGGACAGCAGGTCGTGACCGAGTTGGTTGATGGTGTTGATGGGGAGGTCCTGGAGACCGGTGCGCGCGTAGAGCTCGTCGGGGGCGATGCGCCCGGCGATCAGTTCGCGCCCGGCGGCGGTGCGCTCGTCGCGGTAGTTGTACGGCAGGTCCAGCAGCTGGTCGTCGCCGAGCAGCCCGTAGTCCACCGCCCAGCAGTCGATGCCGACGGCCGCCACGTCACCGTGGGCGGCCGCCATCGCCAGGCCGATGCCCGCCTGGATGTCCTCGAACAGCGGGACGACGTCCAGCCGCAGCCCGTCCTCGCTGCGCCGGGCTGCAGTGGAGAAGCGGTGCACCTCGGTCAACCGTGGGCACCCGTCGTGGAAGGTCGTGAGCACGACCCGTCCGCTGGTGGCACCCAGGTCGACCGCGATGACCGCATCCATGGGGTCAGGCCCCCCAGCTCGACTGGGCACCGCCGACGCGTTCCTCGGCGATCTGGGCGAGGTAGCCGCTGTCGGCGAAGGCCTTCATCGGGTCCGCCGGCAGCCCGCGACCCTCGCGCCACTGCGCCAGCGCAGGCCGCACGTCGGTGTAGAACGCGTCCATGAGCACGGCGTTCGCGCCCAGTACGTCGCCCGCCTGCTGTGCTGCTTCCAGCGCTGCGGTGTCGACCAGCAGGGAGCGGGCCGTCATCTCCTGCACGTTGAGCACGGAGCGGATCTGCCCCGGGATCTTGTCCTCGATGTTGTGGCACTGGTCGAGCATGAAGACCACGCCGTTCGCGGCGTCGAATCCGCCGCCCCGCTTGACCTCCCACAGGATGCGGAAGAGCTGGAACGGGTCTGCGGCTCCGACGATGAGGTCGTCGTCGGCGTAGAAGCGTGAGTTGAAGTCGAACGACCCCAGCTTCCCGAGGCGCAGCAACTGGGCGACGATGAACTCGATGTTGGTGCCCGGGGCGTGGTGGCCGGTGTCGAGGCAGACGAAGGCGCGCTCACCGAGGGCGGAGACGTGGGCGTACGAGGTGCCCCAGTCCGGCACATCGGTGTGGTAGAACGACGGCTCGAAGAACTTGTACTCCAGCACGAGGCGCTGGTTCTCGCCGATGTGCCGGTAGATCTCCGCGAGGGAATCGGCCAGCCAGTCCTGGCGGCGGCGCAGGTCGCCCTGGCCGGGGTAGTTGGTCCCGTCGGCCAGCCAGATCTTGAGGTCCTGGGAGCCGGTCTGGTTCATCACCTCGATGCAGTCGAGGTGGTGCTCGATGGCGCGACGACGGACGCCCGCGTCGTGGTGCGCGAGGCTGCCGAACTTGTACTCGTCGTCCTGGAAGGTGTTGGAGTTGATGGTGCCGATGCCGACGCCGAGGTCCTCGGCGTACTCCAGCAGGCCCTTCCAGTCGTCGACCTTGTCCCAGGGATAGTGGAGGGACACCTTCGGAGCTAGGCCGGTGTACCGGTGGACCTGGGCGGCGTCGGCCAACTTCTCATGGACGGTGCGGGGGGTCCCTGGGGTGCCGAACACCCGGAACCGGGTGCCCGAGTTTCCGTAGGCCCACGAAGGAACCTCGATGGCCTGCGCTGCCAGTTGGGCGCTGATGCTGTGGTCGAACATGGGCCGCCTCCTTGCGGTTGGGAGTTCATTTAAACGGTTCAATTGAAACGATACAATTCCATCTGAGAATGGTCAAGCCAGCGCAGAGGTCAGGGTGGGGGGATGGAGCGGGGGTCCCGCGAACGGGACCCCCGGACGTGGAGTGCAGGCACAGAGGCCCGCGGCGCCTCGATCAGAAGTCGAAGTCGGCGATGTTGTCGGCGTTGAACACGAAGGGGTCGCCCAGCAGGACGACGCCGTCGGCGCCGACCTCGTAGCTGCCCAGACGGCCGGCCTCGAAGGAGTCGCCTTCCTCGCCGGTGATGTCGCCGTTGACGAGGGCGCCTGCCGCGTGGGCGGCGAGGTAGCCGAGGTCGCCCGGGTTCCAGAGGGCGAAGGCGGTCACGGTGCCGTCCTCGACGTACTCACGCATCTGGTTGGGGGTACCCAGGCCGGTGAGGGCGACCTTGCCCTTGTACTGCGAGGTCGACAGGTAGCGGGCCGCCGCGGCGATGCCGACGGTGGTGGGGGAGATGATGCCCTTGAGCTCCGGGTAGGTCTGCAGCAGCGCGGCCGTGCGGTCGAACGAGGTCTGGTCGTCGTCGTCGCCGTAGACGACCTCGACGAGCTCGATGTCGGGGTGGCTGGCCTCGAGCTCTTCCTTCATCATCTCGATCCAGGCGTTCTGGTTCGTGGCGTTGGCGGAGGCGGAGAGGATCGCGATCTGGCCGGCGTCGCCGATCTGCTCGGCCACGAGGTCGACCTGGACGCGGGCGATGCCCTCGGCGTCGGCCTGGTTGATGAACAGGTCACGGCACTCGGGGTTGGTGTCCGAGTCGAACGTGACAACCTTCACGCCGGCGCTGCGGGCCTCGTCGAGGGCGTCGCAGATGGCGCTGGGATCGTTGGCCGAGACCACCAGGGCGCCGGTGCCCTGCTGCGCGGCGGTCTGGATGAAGCTCACCTGTGAGGTGGGGCTGGCCTCCGTGGGGCCGATCTCGCTGAAGGTACCGCCGAGCTCCTCGACGGCTTCCTTGCCGCCGGTGCTGGAGGTGTCGAAGTAGGGGTTGCCCAGGTTCTTGGGCAGGAAGGTGATCGTCAGGTCGCCGTTGGCGCCGTTGTCGGCGGGTGCGGACTGGGATGTGCTGTCGCCGGTGGTGGGCTCGGCGCCGTCGTCGGTGGTACCGGTGCCACAGCCGGTGAACAGGAGGGCTGCTGCGGCCGCGAGGGCAGCAGATCGGAACGCGAAGCGCGTCTTACGAAGTCCAAACATCATTGTTACCTTTCGTCATGGACTGCTTGTTGGGGTGATTGGTTGGGATTGTTGAGTGGTTCCGGGGTGGTCTGGTCATGAGGAGGTAGCTCGGGCGCTGGCCACCCCCTTACGTCTGCCGACCGCCGCGGCCCGCCGGGCGTGGATCCAGGCGAGGAGGCTTGAGGAGACCACGGAGAAGATGAGCAGCAGGCCGGTGATCACGTTGATCACGTCGCTGGTGACGTTCGCCAGGCGCAGGGCGCTGCCGACCACGCCGATGAGCAGCACGCCGGCGATGACGCCGTGCAGCGCACCGCGGCCACCGAAGATCGAGACGCCCCCCAGCAGGACCGCCGCGATGATCTGGAGTTCCATGCCGAGGGCGTTGTCGCCGCGGGCGTTGGAGTAGAGCAGGGTGAAATAGACGCCCGCGAAGGCGGACACCGCCCCGCTGGCGATGAACAGCTGGAACTTGGTGCGGCCCACGTCGATGCCCGAGAAGGCGGCGGCCTCCTTGTTGAGGCCGATCGCGTACAGCGAGCGGCCGAACGGCGTGAAGTGGAGCACCACTGCGAACACGATGGCGAGGAGTGCGAAGGCCACCATCACCAGCGGGATGGGAGTGCCCGGGATGTTCGCACGGGCCAGACTGGTCCATGTCTCGGGGAACTCCGTGATGGCCGTGGTGCCGAGCAGGCCCACCGCGATGCCGCGGTACAGGGCGAGGGTGCCGATCGTGACGGCAAGGGACGGCAGGCCGACGAACGTGACGAGGAAGCCGTTGAACATGCCGGCCAGCGCTCCCGCGAAGACGGCGACGAGGGCGGCCACCAGGAACGGCAGGCCCGCCTGGGTGAGGAGGCCGGTGAGCACGCTGGCCAGGCCCACGATGCTCGCCACGGAGAGGTCGATCTCCTCGGTGATGATGATCAGCGTCATCGGCAGCGCGATCAGCAGGATCGGGGCGAGCTCGCGCAGGAGGAAGGTGACCGTCAGGGGGCCGTCGAAGTTCGGCACGACGATGAACGAGATCACGTAGACGAGCAGCAGGATCGCGATGATCGCGCCTTCGCGGTTCAGCAGGAGGCGACGCCAGGCGGGCCGTGCGTGGTTGGCGTAGGTGCGGGTGCCGGGTGCGGCGACTGCGGTGCTCACGGCTTCTCCTCTCGTTGTGCGACGAGCTTGCGGCTCTGGCGGACTGCCAGGACCCGGTCGAGGACGATGGCGCCGAGGATGAGCGTGCCGACGACGGCGCGTTGCCAGAAGTCGTCGATGCCCAGGATGGGCAGGGCGCGGTTGATGGTCAGAAGGAGGAACGCGCCGAGCGCCGCCCCCCAGAGGGTGCCGATGCCACCGGCGACGGCCACGCCGCCGATGACGGCCGCGCCGATCGCCTGGAGTTCCCATCCGGTGCCGGCAGCGGAACTGACGGTGCCGTAACGCGCCGCGTACAGGACCCCGGCCAGCCCGGACAGGGCGCCGGAGAGGACGAACGCGCTCACGAGGCGTCGGGTGACCTTGAGGCCGTAAAGGTGCGCGGCCGGGGCGTCGGAGCCGATGGCGTACAGCTCACGGCCGCCACGCATGTTGCGTAGGTACCAGGCGGCAAGCACCAGCACGACGACCGCGATGATGGTCAGCACGGGGATGCCGAGTATCTGGTCCGTGCCCAGGGCTCGGAAGCCGCGGGGAAGGTCTGAGGCGTTGATGCGGCTACTGCCGGCCCATGAGACGTTGAGGCCGCGGTAGATGTACATCGTGCCCAGGGTGATCACCAGGGCGGGGACCTTGGCGACGGCGATCAGCGCTCCGTTGACAGCGCCCAGGAGGGCACCGAACAGCAGGCCCGCCAGGATCACGACGACGATCGGGATGCCCTCCACATCGATGAACAGGCGTCCGGTCATGTAGGCGGTGAGGCCCACCACTGAGGAGACCGAGAGGTCGATGTTGCCGGTGATGATGACCACCGCCTGACCCACGGCCACCAGCAGGAGCAGCGACGGCGTCAGCAGGAGGTCGCGGAAACCGTCCGGGGAGAAGAGGAAGGTGGGGTTGGCCAGTGTGGCGGCCGCGATCACCAGGAGCAGGGCCAGGAGAATGGCGAGCTCGCGAGCGGATGCGACGCGCCTGACGAAGCGGGCAGCGCTGCTGGTGCCGGGGCGGGGGATCGTCGTGGCGCTCATCGAACTGTCTCCAACTGTGCTGTGGCGGCGTGGAGGACGGCCTCCGGGGTGGCTTCGTCGCGGCTGAACTCACCGGTGAGGCTGCCTTCCCGCATGACCAGGACGCGGTCCGACATGCCCAGCACCTCGGGCAGTTCGGAGGAGATCATGAGGATGGCGATGCCCTGCTGCGCGAGCGTGCTGAGGAGGCGGTGGACCTCTGCTTTGGTCCCGACGTCGATCCCGCGCGTGGGCTCGTCGACGATCAGCACCGAAGGCTCCGTGGAGAGCCATTTGCCGAGGACGACCTTCTGCTGGTTGCCGCCGGACAGGGTGCCGGTCTCAGCGTCGAGGGACGAGGTCTTGACCTCCAGCCGGCTCGCCCAGATTTCTGCGGCCCTGTTCTCGAGACCGGTCCAGATCAGGCCGTACCGGGCCAACCGGGAGCGGATGCTCAGCGTGATGTTGCGCGCCACGCTGTCGTCGAGCACGAGGCCCTGCTTGCGCCGGTCCTCCGGCACGAGCGCGATGCCCCGGGCGGTCGACAACCGCGGGTTGCCGCCGGGCAGGTGCTTTCCGTGCAGGTGCACAGAGCCGGACTCGTACCGGTCCACACCGAAGATGGCCCTGGCCACCTCGCTGCGGCCGGCTCCCACCAGACCCGCGAGGCCGACGATCTCGCCGGAGCGGATGGAGAAGGAGATGTCGCGGAAGACGCCTTTGCGCGTCAGCCCCTTCACCTCGAGGGCGACCTCGCCGATCTCGGCGGGGAGCTTGGGGAACATCTCGGTCACATCGCGGCCCACCATGAGGGAGACGAGCTGGTCGACGGTGGTGTCCTCGATGGAGAGCGTGTCGATGTAGGAGCCGTCCCGCATCACGGTGACGGTGTCGCACAGGGCGAAGACCTCGTCGAAGCGGTGCGAGATGAACAGCAGGGCCCGGCCCTCGTCGCGCAGGCTGCGGGCCACGGCGAAGAGACGGTCCACCTCAACCCCGGAGAGCGCCGCGGTGGGCTCATCCATGATGAGGATCTGCGCGTCGAGTGAGATGGCCTTGGCGATCTCGATCAACTGCTGATCGGCGATCGACAATCCCTCGACCACGCGGTCGGGATCGATCGCGACGCCGAGTCGCTCGAAGATCTCGATCGCCTCGCGGCGCATGCTCCGACGGTCGATGCGCCCGAAGCGGTCTGTGGGCTGGCGACCCATGAAGATGTTCTCGGTCACCGACAGATCGGGAAAGAGCGTCGGCTCCTGGTAGATCACGGCGATACCGGCGGCCTTCGACTGCGCGGTGCTGGTGAAATCGACGGTCGTTCCTTCCAGCTCGACGTCACCGGAGTCGCGGCGGTACAGGCCCGCGATGATTTTGACCAGAGTGGACTTGCCGGCTCCGTTCTCGCCGATCAGTGCGTGGATCGAGTTCCGGTGCATGGTGAGGCTGCCGGATCGCAGCGCCACCACCTGCCCGAAAGACTTGAACACCCGGTCCAGCCTCAGCGCTGGTGCCTGCGTTCTCACCTCGTCCTTCATGTAGCCTCCCCATCGAGGTATGAAACGATTCATTCGTGTGCTGCAACTATAAGGACGCCGCTGCCCTCAGGTCAAGCGCGCCGTCATCGGTGATTGAATCGTTATACTCCGCCGGTTCTGCGGTGTCGGATCGCTGAGCCGGTCGGCCTCGCGAGAGGTTCCGGCTCCCCGGTCAGCGCCCGTCGCCCAGAGTAGATCTGCGGGCGATGAGTTCGGGCTTGAGGAGTACCCAGCGGTGCGTGTGGCTGTCGCCGTCGGTGATCTCATCGTCCAGGAGTTCGATGGCCTTGCGGCCCATCTCGGCGCTCGGCTGACGGATGGACGACAGTGGCACGACGGCGTCCTCGCAGAATGCGACGTCGTCGTAGCCGATCAGCGCGACATCCTCGGGCACCCGCAGCGAGCGTGACATGACGAGCGCCTGGAGGGCACCGATGGCCAGCAGGTCGTTCATCGCGAAGATGGCCTCGGGCAGTGTGTCGCGCTCCGCGATCTGGATCGCTGCGTCGCGGCCGGCCAGGATGCTCATCTCTTCCGGCGCGAGGTACTCGATCTCCACCCCGGGGGTCTCGCTGGCAGCCTGCTGCGCGCCGGCGAGGCGTCGCCCCACCTGCCGGAAATGCTCCGGCCCGCCGAGGATGGTGATGCGGCGGCGGCCCAGGTCGATGAGGTGCCTGACTGCCAGGTAGCCGCCGTGGAAGTCGTCGGCCGCCACGGCGCAGAAGCCCTCGTCGCGTTCCACCGCGTCCACCAGCACGACGCGGGTGCCGCGCTGGGCGACGCTGCGCTGGACGTCGAGATCCGAGGAGACGGGCGTCACGAGGATGCCGCGGGCGCGCTGCTGCTCGAACTGCGACAGGTAGAACTGTTCCTTCGAGTGGCGACGGTGGGAGTTGGCGATGAACAGGCCGAGGCCACGTTCCTCGGCCGCATCCTCGGCCTCGAGTGCGATGGTGCCGTAGAAGGGGTTCTGGGTGTCGACGACCACCAGGCCGACGGTGCGGCTGGTGCCGGCTTTCAGTTGCCGCGCTGCGTCGTTGGGCACGTAGCCCAGTTCCTCGATGGCCTTCTCGACCTTCTCTCGGCTGCTGGGCGACACCACGTCCGGCCGGTTCATGACGTTCGAGACCGTGCCGACCGACACGCCCGCAGCGCGGGCGACGTCCTTGATGCCCACGCCGGAGCCGGTCCTCGTCATCTTGTCCACCCCTCTATGCTATCCACGCAATGAAGCGTTTCAGGCTCGCGTAGAGCCGTGTTGATCAGGATGTGCCCCATGCCCATGCGACGCCACTGTTTCCAGCTCCAGGTACGGGCTGACCGGCTCGACGAATACAAGGAGCGCCACGCGGCCGTCTGGCCGGAGATGCTCCGTGCCCTCAAGGAGTCCGGTTGGCACAACTACTCCCTGTTCCTCCGGCCGGACGGGTTGCTGATCGGCTACGTCGAATCCGAGGACCTGGGTGCGGCTCAGCGCGCCATGGCCGAGACCGAGGTCAACGGCCGGTGGCAGGCGCAGATGGCCGAGTTCTTCGTCGACCTGGACGCGGCCCCGGACGAGAGCTTCCTCGAACTCGAAGAGGTCTTCAATCTCGAGGAGCAACTGGAGCGCCTGTGATGGTCATGGGCACCCGGATCCCCTCATCCGCGGAGTGCTGTGCGACGTGGAGCGTGTGGGAGCCGGGCACCGGGATCCGGCGGCCTGCGTCGTCACTCCAGCGCGCGAGGTCGCTGGGGTACACAGTGATGCGGGCCTGCGCCGTCGACCCCGCATGTACCGGGATGCGCCGGAAGGCCACGAGTTCCCTCCCGTTCTCGCCGTCGAAGCGGGCGTAGACCTGGGCGACATGGGTGGTGTCGCGGTCGCCGAGGTTGGTCACGGTGATGTCGAGGTGCACTGAGCCGTCGGCGAGTCGACCCGAGTTGACCTGGGCCTCCGTCGTGGCATAGCCCAGGCCGAATCCGAACGGGAAGCGGGCCCCGCGGCTCTGGATGCCGGGGGAGCGGTAGCCGATACCGCCGTCCTCGTCGTAGTCCAGGGTCTCGGGCGCGTGCCCCGGCGGCGTCTGACCAGGCAGGTCCGCTCTGGTCCGGGGAAAGGTGAGGGGGAGTCTTCCGCCCGGCTCCGTCTCGCCGAAGAGCATCGCGGCCAGCGCCTCGCCATAGCGTTCTCCCGGGTACCAGACCTGGAGGATGGCGGCCACTTCGTCGGCCCAGTCGATCTCGACGGCGCCCGGAGTGTTGAGGACCACCACCGTGCGTGGGTTGGCGGCAGCCACCCGGCGCACGAGTTGATTCTGTTCGCCGGGGATGGATAGCGAGTCGCGGTCCATGCCTTCGCCCGTGGCCATGGTCACGAAGACGACGGCGACATCGGCCTCCGCCGCGATTCGGGCGGCCTCGTCCAGCCTGTCCCCGGGCTCCTGCCATCCGAGCCGCAGAGTGGGGCCGAGGCCCATGGGCGGAATGGTGATGGCGGGGCCCGGGGTGTAGTCGATCTCCAGCGCGACGGGGACGCCTGCCCGGAGCTCAACCACAGTCTGCATGGGGTAGTGCGGGCCGCTGATGAACTGCTCCACCTCGCGGCCGCCGGCCATGATCTCGACGCCGTCCAGCCGGACGTGCGCGGCCCCGCCGAGGGTGAGGCTCAACCGGTGGGAGCCTGAGGTCGACGGTGTCAGGAGGGTCCGCCAGGCGCGTGGCCATGCTCGCCCGGGATCGGCGGGATCGAGCGTGTGGTCGATCTGGGGGAGCACGTCCGTCCACGTGGCGCTGCCGTCGGTGAACTCCACCTCGACGCCGGGGCGGGACCCGTCGGGAAGGGTGAACGCGGAGGCGGGGACCGGGGGCAGGGGCACATCGCCCACGGAGCCCGTGGCCAGCGACACCCGCCCGGCACGGGAAGCGATGGCGTCGCGTGGCGAAGTGATCCGGGAACGGTTCAGCGAGACCGACGCGGCGCCGCCGACCACGTGGATGGCTCCGTCGTGGCAGGGGCCGATCAGTGCGACCGACCGGTCAGCGGCCAAGGGCAGCAGGCCATCGTTGCGCAGCAGCACGGAGCCCCCCACTGCCGCGCGGAAGGCGAGGTCACGGTGGTCCTCCGATGAGGGCTCTCCCGCCGGGGGAAGCGGATGGTCGACCAGCCCCACCCCGATCATGGCGCGAACGACGTTGGCCACGGCGCGGCTGAGTAACCCCGGGTCCGCTGCGGCGACCATCTCGGGGGTGCGGCCACCGTCGCCACCCAGGGCACCCAGATCGAGTCCCGCCTCGAGAGCCTTCTGCGGGTCCCGGACCGCGAAGATGAAGTCTGGGCAGTAGAACCCCTTCCAGCCCCACATCTCCCTCGGGAGGTCGAGCAACTCCCTCGACTCGCAGACGTATTCGCCGTCCAGACGGTTGTAGGAGCCCATCATCGACCAGGCCCCCGCCCGGACAGCGGCCTCGAACGGCCTCAGATAGACATCGTGGAGTTCCGCCCGGGAGACCTTGACGTTCACGGAGTCCCCCCGCCCCGGCTCGAGCCCGTGGCCGGTGCGGCGCTTCTCGCCGTTGTAGGCGACATAGTGCTTCACCTGTGCCACGACGTGGCGGCTCTGCACGCCCCGGACGTGGGCGGCGCCGAGGACCCCGGCGAGGTGGGGATCCTCACCGAGGGCCTCGCCGATGCGACCGCCGACGGGGTCGCGGGCCAGGTCCACCGTCGGGCCGAGGAGGACGGTGAACCCGGCGCGCCGGGCCTCTTCGCCGACCGCCGCGCCGTACTCCTCCGCCAGTTCCTCGTCGAAGCTCGCGGCGAGCGCGATGCCGGCGGGGAAGGCGGTGGCGGAGCCGACGCCGCGCAACCCTGTGCCCGCGTCGACGTAGTGGGGCTCTGGGATGCCGCGGGACGTCAGGGCAGTGAAGTCGCCGAGGGCGACCGCCTCGAAGTCGGCGGGCGCAAGATCAGCGAGCAACGCGGAGACGCGGTCCTCGAGCACGAGATCGGGGCTGAGCCACGGTGAGCCTGTCATCGTCAGTGCCCTAGCCGTGTGGCGTTGAGCTCGTCCAGCTTGGATTCAAGGGCTGTGATCACCTTCGTGGACACCAGCCGGGTGGTGCTGGCCAGGGGCTGGTTGGCCACCCAGCGGGTGCGTCGGCGGAAGTCTTTGCCGACCGCGGGGTCGACGGCGTCGAACGCCGCCACGACGGCATCATAGGCAGGGCGGTCGTCGATGACGGCGGACAGCGGTGTGTCCATGGTGACGCACTGCGCCTCGGGCGTGACCTCGGGATCCTCGATCGTCCAGGTGTGGGTGCCCGAACCCACCGTGAACGCGGCACGGCCCGGAAGTTCCACGCTGGCGCGTGAGTTCGCGGGAATGACGGCCTCGACGACAACCTTTCCCTCCTGCCGGCGCCAGCCCGCCTTGATCTCGCCATAGGGACCGTCGAAGCGGGCCGCAGCGTGGTCGAGACCGGGGATCGGCACCGGTGCCACCCTGACCGTCCGGTACGCGGGCTCGCCGGGGCTCAGCCCGGCCACCACGCGGTGCAGCCAATCGGCCACGGATCCGAGGGCGTAGTGATTGAAGGAGGTCATCTCGCCAGGGTTGATGGAGCCGTCCTCCAGCATGGAGTCCCAGCGTTCCCAGATCGTCGTGGCTCCCATGGTGACCGAGTAGAGCCACGAGGGGCACTCGGTCTGAAGGAGCATGCGGGCCGCCGCCGCGGTGTGTCCGGTGGTGGTGAGCGCGTGGGTGACGAGCGGGGTCCCCACGAAGCCGGTGCTGATCCGGTAGCCGTCGCGGCGCACGAGTTCGGCGAGCCTGCGGCCGAACCCGTCCACGAGTTCGGGGGTCGCGAGCCCGAACTCGACAGCCAGGGCGTACGCGGTCTGGGCATCCGAGACGATGCGGCCGGCTGGCGTGACGTATTCGCGCAGCCACGCGTCGCGGACGCGTCCGGCGGCGGCGCGGTAGTGCTCTGCCTCCGTCTCGAAACCGAGCTGCTCGGCGGCCCGCGCCGTCAGCGTGGAGGAGCGGAAGAGGAAAGCGCTGGCCACGAGATCGGGGTCCGTCTTGGCCTTGGCCGGATCATCGGCCGGGGCGTCCGGGTCCACCCAGTCGCCCCACTGGTACATGCCCTCCCAGAGATGGCGCTCACCGGCCAGAGCGAGGATGTGGTCGGTCCATCCCTTCATGGAGGGGTACTGGCGCTTCAACGTGGCGGTGTCGCCGAAGCGCTCGTGCAGCAGCCAGGGAAGGACGGTGGCGGCGTCGCCCCACGCGGCGGTCGGGACGCTGCCCGAATCAAGCACGTCCGGGACGGTGAAGGCGACGCTGCCGTCGGCGTGCTCCTGCTCCAGTGCGAGGTCCACGAGCCAGGAGGCCAGGAATGCGTCGGAGTCGTAGAGGAAGCTCGCGGTGGGCCCGAAGATCTGGATGTCGCCGGTCCAGCCCAACCGTTCGTCGCGCTGGGGGCAGTCCGTGGGCAGGTAGAGGAAGTTCCCGCGCATGCTCCACACCACGTTCTCGTGGAGGCGGTTGACGAGCTCGTCAGAAGACTCGAACCAGCCGGTGCGGCGCATGTCGGAACCGATCACCTCGGCCACCACGTCACTGGGGTCGAAGGCCCCCGGCCAGCCATCCACCTCGGCGTACCGGAAGCCATGGAAGGTGAACAGGGGAGCCCACCTCTCCTCGCCGTCGCCGCGGAGTGTGAAGGTGTCGGTGGCCGTGGCCACTCGCAGTGGGCGGGTGCCCAGTTCGCCGTCCTCCAGTACCTCGGCGTGCCGCAGGGTGACGGTGTCGCCCGAGGTGCCGGACACCCGGATCCGAAGCCGACCCACGAGGTTCTGCCCGAAGTCCAGCAGCGTCCGGCCCGACGGCGAGATGAGGACCTGCTGCACCGGTACCGTCTGGGTCACGCGGACCGACGGCGAGGTGCGGGGTCCGGGCACAGGTCCGGCAGGGCGGATCTTGACGGGGGCCCAGGCGGCGTCGTCGAAGTGCGCTCTGTCCCAGCCGTCCTGGAGCCGGCGCGCATCAAAGGTCTCGCCCTTGTACAGCCCGGCCCCGGTCCATGGCCCATTGCCGGTCGCTCGCCAATCGGCATCGGTGGCGACCCACTCGCGGTTGCCATCGGCGTATTCGAGGAGCAGTTGGCCCGCGACGGACGGCTGGGTGCCGTAGAACGGCCGGGCCTGCCCCTGGAAGCCGTAATGCTCGGTGTACCAGCCGCCTGCCAGGACAACCCCGATCGCGTTGGGACCCTCATTCAGTTGGTTCGTGACGTCCGTGGTCTCGTGCACCAGCCGGTACTGGTAGGGAGTCCAGCCCGGCTTCATGTGCTGGTCGTCGACCGCGGCACCGTTGACCCACGTCTGGTAGACGCCGTGTGCCGTGGCGTACCACGTGGCCCGTCTCAGGCCAGGTCGGACCTCGAATTCTCGCCTGAAGTGCGCGACCTGGGACTCGACGGTGGGGTCAGCCAGACCCACGAAATCGGCCCGCCATTCCCCGTCGCCCAGGAAGGAGGCAGTGAACGTGGCCGGATCGCTCCAGCCGGACCAACCGTCGGGGCCCTCGGTGCGGACCCGGAGCTCGCCCCGCCCCCGGGGGTGGAGATCCGCGAACGGCCAGTCCACGAAGACGGACCGGTCCCCCTCGATGGGGGCCACCTGCTCGTGGGCCCCTGCCAGCGTCAGCGCCAGTTCGGCGCGCAGTTGTCGCCAGGCCGGCTGGTCACTGCGGGAGATCCACGACACCCGCGGACGGGGCATGGGGACCGCGCCGCCGTAGAGTCCGTAGTCGAGACGGGGGGCGTCAGCCGTGTGCGACATGGTGCACCTTTCAGGCGTGTGAGTCTCAGCCCTTGACGGCGCCGGCGGTCATGCCGGCCACGATCTGGCGCTGGAAGAGGACATAGAGGATGAGCATGGGGATGGTGATCACGAGGATGTTGGTGAACAGCAGGTTGTAGCTGGTGACGAACTGGCTGCGGAAGTTGAACAGTGTGAGCTGCACTGTCGCGTTGGCATCACCCGGGAGGAAGTAGAGCGGGTTCTGGAAGTCGTTGAACACGAAGATCGACTGGACGACGATGATCGTGACGATCACGGGCTTGAGTAGCGGCAGGATGACGCTGAAGAACAGCCGCACCGGACCGGCGCCGTCCACCACGGCGGCTTCGTCGATCTCCTTGGGGATGGTGGAGACGAAGGCGCGCATCATCAGCACTGTGAAGGACAGGCCGAAGGCCACCTCGATCAGGATGAGCCCGTGCAGCGTCTTGAAGATGCCGAGGCTCTGCATCACCCAGATGGTGGGTACGACGGCAGGCGGGATGATGAGTCCGGAGAGCACCAGGCCGTTGATGAGGCCGTTCCACCTGCTGGCGCGGCGCGACAGCACGTAGGCGATCATCGAGCCGAAGAGCACCATCAGTGTGACGCTGGCCACGGTGAGGATCGCCGAGTTGATGAAGGCGATGATGAGCATGTAGTCGCGGGCCTGGAAGACCTCGACGATGTTGCTCCACAGCTGGAACTGCTCCGGCCACGAGAACTGGAGGCGTGCGGCCTCCTGGGGCGACTTCGAGGCAGTCGTGAAAACGAAGGCGAGCGGGACGAGGAACACCACGGTGGTGACGACGATGCCGACGATGCCGATGATCCACCTGGTGGATGAGCGCATGGCGTTCACAGGTCTGTCTCCTTCGAGTTCATCCAGCGGGACAGGGGATAGATGATGGCGGTGACGACGATGAAGAGGATCACGTTGCCGGCGGTGGACAGCCCGTAGAAGCCCGCCTGGTACTGCTTGTAGATGACCGACGCGATGACGTCGGAGGCGAAGCCCGGTCCGCCCTGTGTCGTCGTCCAGATGAGGTCGAACGAGCGCAGCCCACCGATGAGTGACAGCAGGATGACGGTGGACGTGGCTGGGAAGGACAGCGGCAGGATGATCCTGCGGAACACCTGCCAGGAGCTGGCGCCGTCGACGCGGGCGGCCTCGAAGTACTCGGTGGGGATTGCGGCGATACCGGCGATGTAGATCAGGGTGGCCAGGCCGAGGCCCTTCCACACGTCGATGCCGGCGACGCTGAGCAGGGCCAGATCCGGGTTGGTCAGCCAGCCGGGGCCGTCGGCACCGGTGACCCCGCTGATCACGGAGTTCAGCAGGCCGTTGAACGGGTCCAGGAGGATCTGGAAGGTGAGTCCGACGCCGACGGAGCTGAGCAGCACAGGGAAGAACGTCACGGAGCGTAGATAGCCGCGGGCGATGATGGGGGCCGACAACAACACGGCCAGCCCCATGCCGAGCACGACCTTGGCGACTGAAGTGACGAAACCGTAGATGAGGGTGTTCCAGAGCGAGCCGATGAGGCCCGGCTCCTGGAAGAACATCACGAAGTTCTCGAACCCCACGAAGAAGGAGTCGAACAGCGTCCACCGCGTGAACGCGAAGTAGAACGACACGACCGTGGGAATGATGAACAGCACGAAAAAGATGAGGCCGCCGGGCAGGTAGAACCACATGGGATACGTCTTGTCCATGTGTCGCACTCGACGACCCGGTCGCGAGGCTGTTGTTTCGTCGGGGATCGGAGGCACGGTTGGCGCGCTGGTGGTGGAAGTCATCGGGGATTCCTTGGGAGAGATCGAGGTGGGGCGCCGCTGCGCCGTGAAGGGTGGTGGGGGCCTGAGCCCCCACCACGCCTCAGGTCACCAGCCTTCGAGGCCGAGCTGCTGGGCCTGCTTCTTCACGTCCTCGTCGTAGCGGGCTGCGCCCTCTTCGGCGGTGGCGATACCGGAGCCCACCTCAACGGTGATCTTCTCCAGGTTCGGACCCTTGATGGGCGACAGGAACTCCAGTGCCGGGCTGGTGTTGCCCTCGTCGAAGTAGGACTGGAGGTCCTGGACGGCGGCCGGGAGCCCGTCGGGGAGTTCGCTGCCCTTGACCATGTACGGGCCGGTCGGGTCGACGGCGGCGCTCTGCGCCTCGGAGGCCTCAGGGGTGGCCACGTAGGCGAGGAACTTCTTGGCTGCCTCGAGCTTCTCGCCCTCGGTGGTGGTGGGGATGACCAGCGCGGCCGGGGTCCAGACGGTCAGGCCGTAGTTCTCCTCGTCGTCGCCGGGCTGGGCGAAGAAGCCGATGTTGTCGGCGGCATCTTCGGCCAGTTCCACGTAGCCGGGCACGGCGAACGTGAGCATCGGGTAGTGGGCGCCCTTGCCGTCCACGAGGTACTGCAGGGCCTGGGGCATCTGGATGGAAGCGAAGTCCTTGTTGAAGTAGCCGGCCTCGAAGACCTCCTGGAGGCGCTGGAAGCTCTTCAGGGCGGGCTCCTGCGTGTACTTGGCTTCATTGGCCGTGTACTTCTCGGCCCAGTCGGGCTGCTCGGCGCTCACGTTGTGGAAATCAGCGAGGACGAAGAGCTGGGAGGTCCAGGTTTCGCCGTAGGACTGGAGGACCGGATCGATGCCGGCTTCCTTGATCGCGGCGTTGTTGGCCATGAAATCGTCCCAGGTCTTCGGGATCTCGAGGCCGAGGTCGGCGTAGACCTTCTTGTTGTAGAGGATGCCGCCGGCCATGGCCTGGCCGAAGGGGACACCGTAGGTCTCGTCGTCGAACGTCACGGCCGTTTTGAACGTTTCATCAACGTTGTCCAAGAAGGACTCACCGGTCAGCGGCACCATGTTGCTCGCCGGGTCCAGGGCGGCCAGGAGCGAGCCCGAGTTGTATTGGAAGATGTCGGTCATCTCGCCGGTGGCGAGGCGGGTCTTCACCAGGTTGTCGGCCTCCGCGCCCTCGGGGCGGGTCTCGACGGTCACGACGACTTCGTCCTGTGACTCATTGAAGGCGTCCGCCATGGCCTGGCCGGTTGCGGTGGTGTGCTCGGAGTTGTCGATCAGCATGGTGATCTCGACTGCCTCGGCGCCCGCCTCTGTGGACGTGGTGGGGTCGCTGCTGCCGAGCGAGCCGGCAGAGCAGGCGGTCAGGGACAGGGCGCCGACGATGCCGGCGACGAGGGCCTTGTGGCCTTTCAGGGATGAGGACACTTCGTTGTTCCTTCCGGTCGCGGTCCCCCGGGGCGGGGGACCTCATGGTGGGGTGGTCAGGGGCTGACGGGTGCCGTGGAGGATCCGCGGGTCCGCAGTTCGGGGATGATGACTTCGTGCCTGGCGTCGGTGCGGCCCTCGAGCCGCTCGAGGATCAGGCGCATGGCGAGCGCGCCGATGTCGGCGCCCGCCTGGTAGACGCTGGTCAGGGAGATGAGCGGGTGGGCGGCGATCCGGGTGTCGTCGTAGCCGACGACGGAGAGATCCGCCGGGCCCAGCCCCCGTTCGGCGGCGGCGCTCAGTACGCCCATCGCCAACTCGTCGTGGCCGGCGGAGATGGCGGTGGGGCGTGGCCGGTCGTCGAGCAGTTCCAGGGTGCGGTCGTGTGCCGCCCCTTCGGTGGGTGCGATGTGGATGACGCGGGCGTGCTCGGCGAGCCCGGCCCCGGTCATCCACTCGCGGTAGGTCGCGGCCCGGATCGCGTGCGGCGCGTGGAGCATGTGCTTCTCGGCGGCCGGTTCGATCGTCAGGTGCGCGATGTCGCGGTGCCCGAGCGCGTGGAGGTGTTCCATGACCAGCCGGGTGCCCAGCACGTCGTCGTCGACGATCGTGTCGTAGTTCACCGACTCGTCGTGCCGGCCCAGGAGGATCAGCGGGATGTGGCTCCCGAGGTTCTCGAGCCATTCGGGGTCAACAGCGGGGGAGACCGCTAGGATGCCGTCGACCTGTCGGTCGGCCAGTACCTGGATGGCCTCCGGCCCGAAGCTGTAATCCGGGCCGGCGGGGGCGATGACGATCTTGTAGGGCGTGCCCGAGAGCGCCGAGCTGGCGCCCTCGATCACGTCGTCGAGGAAGGCGTTGACCGTGGTGGGCACCTCGATGCCGATGGTGTAGCTGCGCCCGCGCATGGCCCGCGCGGTGACGCTCGGGCGGTAGCCCAACTCGTCGATGGCGGCCTGGACCTTGGTGCGCATCCCGTCGCTGACGCCATAGGCCTCGCGGATGACCTTGGACACGGCGGCGCGGGAAACGCCGGCGTGTTTCGCAACGTCTGCGATGGTCACTGAGTTGAGAGCCACTGTGTCCCTGCCTCTTCGTCGAGTTCGTGGATCGGTCTACTAAGAACTGTAGACCGATCCACGAACGCTGTCCACCGCTCTCGTAGACTTTCTTTATAACGATTCAGAAACGGTCAGCGCAGAGTCAGCGACGCTGCCGCCGACACCGAGTCCGAAGCCCCACCGACGACGAACGAAACCGTGCCCTTCGGCGTGACCCACCCGCCTGTGGCGGTGTCCCACACATCGAGCAGGTGGCGCTCGCGCAGTTGCTCGGGTGTGAGCTCCACGGTCACGTTGCGGTGCTCGCCGGGCTGCAGGGTGACCCGCTCCCAGCCCACCAGCCGCTTGGACGGTAGGTCGGCCGCCGAAGGCAGTTCGACGTAGACCTGAGCCACCTCGGTTCCCGCCACGTCGCCGGTGTTGGTCAACCGGAAGCTCACACGGAGGGCCTTGGAGCCATCGCTGTTCTTCGGTGTCACGTTCACCTTCGAGTACTCGAACGACGTGTAGGAGAGGCCGTGCCCGAATGCGAAGAGCGGATCGATGCCCTCGGATTCATACCAGCGGTAGCCCACTTTGAGCCCCTCGGTGTAGTTGACCTGTCGGATCTCGCCGGTCACGGTGCGCTCCGTCGTTCCGTCGGCGAAGATGCCGGGGTACTGCTCGGGCGTCGAGGTGGGGATGTCGGCCAGCGACCTGGGGAAGCTCATCGGGAGCTTGCCTGAGGGGTTCACGTCGCCGAACAGGATGCCGGCCAGAGCGGGCCCGAACTGCTCGCCGCCGTACCAGGCCTGCAGCACCGCGTCGACGTCCTCGAGCCACGGCATGACCACTGCGGTTCCCGAGTTCAGCACCACGACCGTGCGGTCGGCTGCGCCGGCCACCGCCTGGATGAGGGCGTCGCCGCCATGGTCCAGGTTGAGGTCGGTGATGTCGGCGAACTCGCCCATGCCGAGGTGCCCGAAGACGACGGCGACGTCGGCTGAGGCTGCTGCTTCGGCCGCCTGGGTGAGGTCGGCACCGTTGTCGAACACGACAGTGCCGCCGTCGGCGGTCACGCGCTCGGTGATCGCGGTCAGTGGGTCGACGAGTGCGTCACAGTTCAGCACCGCGTTGCCGCGGAAGCCGTTGGCCGCGCAGGCGGTCTTGGCGCTGACTGTGCCGGTGGCGGTCATCGACGCCGTGGGGCCGATGATGGCGACGGTCGGCGCACCATCGAGGGGCAGCGTGGCGCCCTGATTCCTGAGCAGCACCGTGCTCTGCTCGGCCAGTTCCCGTGCCACGGCCTTGTGCTCGGCCGTGGAGACGCCTGTGATGGGCGGCTGGGGTACGGGGTTGTCGAACAGGCCGACGTTGAGGTAGGCCCGCACCACCCGGAAGGCGGCCGCGTCGATGGCCTCCTGGTCGATGTCACCGGCAGCCAGCGCCGCGTCGAGGCGTTCTGGGGTGAACCAGATCGGGCGGTTGAGTTCCTGGTCCAGGCCGGCGTTGAGCGCGTCAGCGGTGGAGTGGACGGCGCCGAAGTCGCTCATGACGTAGCCCTTGAACCCGATGCGGTCCTTGAGATCCTCGTTCATGATCGGGTGTTCGCAGGCCCAGACGCCGTTGATCTGGTTGTACGAGCACATCGCGCTGTCGGGGTCGCTCTCGCGCACCGCGATCTCGTTAATCGGTTCACAACAAGCGCAGGATGGCGGATTTCTTGAGGTCTCCAAGCGTGGGGTAAGCTTGCCGGGTTGCCTGGCGAGGGACTCACACGGGTCCGTCATCGACTAGCTCGCTTCTCGCTCGGCGCCTGCATGCGCACCATTCATCTGAGAGCTTGAGGAGTTCACCCCATGGCTGCTGACGCCCAACTGTCCGCCACCACCCGCACCGAGTTCGGCAAGGGCGCTGCCCGTCGGCTCCGCCGCGAGGGTGGCACCCCCGCCGTCCTCTACGGCCACGGCATGGATCCCGTCCACCTGGCGCTGCCCGCGCAGGAGACCTACCTCGCGCTGCGTACCTCCAACGCACTGCTCGAGATCTCGATCGACGGCGACAAGAAGCCCTCGCTCGCGCTCGTCAAGCAGATCCAGCGCGACCCGATCCGTCCCCTGATCGACCACATCGACCTCCTGCTGGTGAAGGCCGGCGAGAAGGTCGAGGTCGAGGTGCTGCTGGTCCTCGTCGGCGACGCCGAGCGCGGCACGCTGATCAACCAGGACCTCACCACGCTGACCGTCCTCGCGCCGGCCACCGACATCCCCACGGAGCTCCACGTGTCACTCGACGGCCTCGTCATCGGCGACCAGATCCTGGTCTCCGACGTCAAGCTGCCTGAGGGCGTCGAGGCGACGGGAGACCCCGATGCGCTCGTCCTGTCCGTCAACGCGCCCACCGTCGAGTCCGAGTCTGAAGAGACCGCCGGCGAAGAGGCCGCTGAGGGCGACGACTCCGCGGAGTGACCAGTTCCACCTATCTCGTGGTCGGGCTCGGGAACCCGGGCCCGGCCTACGAGATCACCCGGCACAACGTCGGGTTCTGGGCCGTAGCGGATCTCGCAGACCGCTACGGCTCCTCCTTTTCGTCGAACTCGCGCCAGAAGGCCGAGATCGCGACCGTGACCCTGCGCGGTCAGGAACCGGTGAAGCTGGTCCTGGTCCGTCCCACCACGTTCATGAACCTGTCCGGCGTGGCCGTCAGGTCCATCGCCACGTTCCACAAGATCGAGCCGGGTCACATCATCGCGATCCACGACGAGCTCGACCTGGACGCTGGTCGTCTGCGCGTGAAGCTGGGCGGCGGCGACAACGGCCACAACGGCCTCAAGTCGATGCGTCAGCACCTCGGCACCGGCGACTTCTACCGGGTGCGGGTGGGGATCGGGCGTCCGCCCGGCCGCCAGTCCGCCGCGGATTACGTGCTGGCCAAGCTGAAGCCGAAGGAACTCGACGAGATGCGGGTCGATGCGGCGGTGGCCGCCGACGTCGTGGAGTCGCTCGTGCGCGAGGGCCTCGTCGTCACCCAGAACAAGTTCAACTCGTAACGCAGGCCTACCGTCGTCGGCCGGGGCCGGGTGGCGTGGAAGGATTGACACCGTGAAGTATCCAGGCCTCCTCCAGGCTCTCGAGGCATCCGAGGGATTCCAGTACACGCTCGCCGACGCCCGACGCTCCGGAGTGACCACGCTCGACGTCACCACCGTCGGATCGTTCTTCCCGTTCCTGACCTCCGCCATCGCGGAGGAGAGCGGCCGCACGGTGCTGCTCATCACGTCCACCTATCGCGAGGCGGAGCAGCTCACCAGCGAGCTCGCAGGCCACCTGGGTGAGGACGCCGTCGAGTACTACCCGGCCTGGGAGACGCTGCCGCACGAGCGGCTGTCGCCCCGCGCCGACACCGTCGGCCGTCGTCTCGCCGTACTCCGTCGCCTGGCCGGTCACGCCGAGGAACCCACGCCCAAGGTGGTCGTGGCCCCCGTCCGTTCCGTCCTGCAGCCGCAGGTCAAGGGCCTGGCGGACATGGCGCCGGTGCGGATCGCGGTGGGGGAGACCTACGAACTGGGCACGCTGCTGGCGGACCTCGCCGGCGCGGCCTACAACCGCGTGGACATGGTGGAGCGACGCGGCGAGTTCGCCGTGCGCGGCGGCATCGTCGACATCTTCCCGCCCACCGCGGACCACCCGGTGCGCGTCGACTTCTTCGGCGACGAGGTCGACGAGATCCGCTTCTTCACCGTCGCGGACCAGCGCTCCACCGGAGACACCGCCACGGTCGTCGTCGCCCCACCCTGCCGCGAACTGCTCCTGACGACGGCGGTGCGCAAACGGGCGAAGAGTCTTGCCGCCGCCCACCCCGAACTGGCCGACATGCTCACCCGCGTCGGCGAAGGCCAGGCGGTGGAGGGCATGGAGGCGCTCATCCCGGTGCTCGTCGAAGGCCTGGAACTGCTCGTCGACGTGCTGCCGAAGGGTTCGCTGATCCTCGCCGCCTCGCCGGAGCTGATCCGCACCCGCGCCGCCGAGCTCGTGGCCACCAGCCAGGAATTCCTCGAAGCCTCCTGGGCGGCCGCCGCCGGCGGTGGCAGCTCGCCCATCGACCTCGGCGCCTCGGCCTACTGGGCCCTGGGCGACGTCCGCCAGCATGCGCTGGAATCCGGCCACCGCTGGTGGTCGCTGTCTCCCTTCATGGCCGCCCCCGGCGTCGACGAGGACGGCCCCGCCGTCCCCGAAGCCGCCTCGGTGCACTCCCGTTCGCTCGACATCACCGCCGGCGAGGGCTTCCGCGGCGACACCGACGCCGCCGTCGCCCACATCAGGACGCGCCTGGCCGACGGCTGGAAGGTCGTGCTCACAGTGGAGGGCCAGGGTCTGGCCACCCGCCTCGTGGAGCTGCTCGGCGAGGCGGGGATCGCCGCCTCGATCGACAGCCTGGCTGAGGCTCCGGCGGCCGGCCGGGTCACCGTCGTGCTCTCGCCGCAGCGTCATGGCTGGCGCGCCGAAGGGCCGAAGCTGGAGGTCATCACCGCCGGCGAACTGACCGGTCAGGTCGAGCTGGACAGGACCCAACGCAAGCTGCCCCAGCGCCGCAAGCCCACCATCCAGCCGCTCGAACTCAAGGCCGGCGACCCCGTCGTGCACGAGCAGCACGGCGTCGGCCGGTTCGTCGAGCTGGTGCAGCGCACAGTGCAGGGCAACACCCGCGACTACCTCGTCATCGAATACGCCGCCAGCAAGCGCGGCCATCCCGGAGACCGGTTGTTCGTGCCGATGGACCAGCTCGACCAGCTGAGCCGCTACGTCGGCGCTGAGGCCCCCACGCTCGACAAGATGGGCGGGGCCGATTGGACCAAGCGCAAGGCCAAGGCCCGCAAGGCGGTGCGGGAAATCTCCGCCGAGCTCATCAAGCTCTACGCCGCCCGCCAGGCCACCAAGGGCCACGCGTTCGGTCCCGACACCGTCTGGCAGCGCGAGTTGGAGGATGCCTTCAGCTACGTCGAGACCCACGACCAGCTCTCCGCCATCACCGAGGTGAAGCACGACATGGAGCAGCTCGTGCCCATGGACCGCCTCATCTGCGGCGACGTCGGCTTCGGCAAGACGGAGATCGCCGTGCGTGCCGCGTTCAAGGCCGTCCAGGACGGCAAGCAGGTGGCGGTGCTGGTGCCCACCACGCTGCTCGTGACCCAGCACTACCAGACGTTCGCGTCGCGCTTCGCGGGCTTTCCTGTGCAGCTGGCACAGTTGTCGCGTTTCCAGACCGACGCTGAGGCCAAGAAGGTCGTCGACGGCCTTGCCTCCGGCCGCATCGACGTGGTGATCGGCACGCACCGGCTCCTCAGCAAGGAGATCGAGTTCAAGGACCTCGGCCTGGTGGTGATCGACGAGGAGCAGCGCTTCGGCGTTGAACACAAGGAACGTCTGAAGTCCATGCGGGTCAACGTCGACGTGTTGTCCATGTCGGCCACGCCCATCCCGCGCACGCTCGAGATCGCCATCACCGGCATCCGCGAGATGAGCGTCATCGCCACCCCGCCGGAGGAGCGCCACCCGGTGCTCACGTTCGCCGGCCCCTACGACGACGGGCAGGTCAAGGCTGCCATCCGCCGCGAGCTGGCCCGCGAGGGTCAGGTGTTCTTCGTGCACAACCGCGTCGGCACCATCGAGAAGACCGCTGCGCATCTGCGGGAGCTGGTGCCCGAGGCGCGGATCGCGACGGCGCACGGTCAGATGAACGAGCACCGGCTCGAAGCGGTGATGCAGGACTTCTGGGAGCGGCGCGCGGATGTGCTGGTCTGCACCACCATCGTCGAATCTGGCCTGAACATCCAGAGCGCCAACACCCTCATCATCGACAGCGCCGACAAGATGGGCCTGTCGCAGTTGCACCAGCTGCGAGGACGCGTCGGCCGGTCCCGGGAACGCGGGTACGCCTACTTCCTCTACCCGGCGGACAAGACGCTCACGGAGGCCTCCCACGAACGGCTCGCCACCATGGCCGCCAACACCGAGTTGGGCTCCGGCATGGCCATCGCCATGCGCGACCTCGAACTCCGCGGCGCCGGCAACCTCCTGGGCGAGGACCAGTCCGGCCACATCGAAGGCGTCGGGTTCGACATGTACCTGCGCATGGTCGGCGAGGCCGTGGCCAACTGGCGCGGCGTCGACACGGAGCCGGAGCCGACGATGCGGGTGGAGATCCCCGTCGACGCGCACCTCCCGGACGACTACATCACCTCGGAGCGGCTGCGGCTGGAGATGTACAAGCAGATCGCCGAGATCCGCACGGCGGCAGACATCGACGCCGTGCGCGCCGAACTGCTCGACCGCTACGGCGAGTTGCCTGCCCCCGTCGAGCAGTTGCTCGGGGTGGCGGCGCTGCGCAACCTCGCTCGGGAGCACGGGATCCAGGAGATCGTGCCGCAGGGCAAGGTGATCCGGCTGTCGCCGTTGTCGCTGCCCGAATCGAAGCAGCTGCGACTCAACCGCCTGTACCCGGGCTCGGTGATCAAGCAGTCCAACGAGCAGATCCTCGTGCCGAAACCGGAGGGCGACCACCTCACCTGGGTCACCACGTTGTTGACCCAACTGTTCGCCTGAGCCCCGGGGCAGGTGGAGGGCCGGTCGGCTTCTGGACCGCGGGTGGGCCTGCGGTACGCTGAGCGAGGTGCCTGTGCACCCCCGTAGTTCGAGAGGACCCAGATGAAGTTCACGCGTCTCGCGCCCGCCGTCGCCGCTGTCGCCGCCGTCGGTCTCCTGGCTGGTTGCAGCCCCACCGCCGGCACCGCGCTGGTCGTGGACGGCAACCGGTACACGGAGAGCGAAGTCACCCAGATCGTCGACGGTTGCGCCGAGGCGCTGCAGGTTTCGCCGGACCAGCTGCGTCGCCAGGGTGTCGTCGGCACGCTGCTGCTGGGCGGCCTGTTCGACTCCTTCGGTGCTGAGATATCCGAGGAGGACCTCCGCGCCGCAGGTGCGCAGAGCGCGCAGGGTTCGGAGCAGCTCTTCTCGGTGGAGGACTGCAAGCCCCTGGCCCTCGCCAACGTCAAGACCACCATGCTCGGCCAGCTCGAGCCGCAGTTCATCGAGGAGGCCGCCAACAACCTCGACGTGCAGCTCAACCCCCGCTACGGCAAGTGGGAGCCCTGGACGCAGCAGCTGCTCAACACTTCGGGCTCGCTGTCGGAACCGGTCGTCGCGCCCCGGTGACCTCAGAGCTGGAGCGACTGCGCCAGGTGATGGCGGAACTACGGGTGAAATGCCCGTGGGACGCCGAACAGACCCACCGCTCGCTGCTCAACCACCTCATCGAAGAGGCCTGTGAGGTGGTGGACGCGGTTGAGGCCGGGTCAGACACCGAACTGGTCGAGGAGCTCGGCGACCTCCTCCTGCAGGTGTACTTCCACGCCCAGATCGCCACGGACGAGGGCCGCTTCACGCTCGACGACGTGGCCCGGGGCATCTCGGACAAGCTCATCAGCCGCCACCCCCACGTGTTCGGCGATGCGGAGATCCCGCAGGACATGTGGCAGAACTGGGAGGAACGCAAGCGTGCCGAGAAGGGCCGCACCTCCGCCCTCGACGGTATCGCCGAATCGTTGAGCGTGATCGGCCGGGCCCACAAAGTGGTCTCGCGGACACGTTCGCACGCAGTGGATATCGAACTGCCTTCCGAACCCATCGACGAGGCCACCGTAGGGCGGGAGATCCTCGCGCTCATCGCGCGGGCCCAGGCCAACGGGATCGACGCGGACGCCGCTGCCCGGCAGGCGCTCCGCAGCCTCGAAGCCCAGATCCGGGCCACTGAACCCACCACCCATCAATAGGGCCTGAATCCCGGCTGCCCCGGCGCGGGAGACCGCACCGGTTACAGCTAGGCTTGGGCCCGAGAGACGACTCTTTGAAAGGGACCTTAAATGGCATCCATCGAATTCATCCAGGCACGCGAGATTCTCGACTCCCGCGGCAACCCGACGATCGAGGTCGAGGTCGAGCTCGAGTCGGGCGCGCAGGGTCGCGCCGCTGTCCCGTCGGGTGCCTCCACCGGCGCCTTCGAAGCCGTTGAGCTTCGCGACGGCGACAAGGGCCGCTACGGCGGCAAGGGCGTCCTCACGGCCGTGAAGAACGCCACCGAGGTCATCGGCGAGGAGATCCTCGGCCTCGACGCCACGGAGCAGCGCATCGTCGACATGGCGATGCTGGAGCTCGACGGCACGGACAACAAGGCCAAGCTGGGTGCCAACGCCATCCTCGGCGTCTCCCTCGCCGTGGCGCACGCCGCCGCTGAGGAATCCGGCCTGCCGCTGTACAAGTACGTCGGTGGCCCCAACGCCCACATCCTCCCCGTTCCCATGATGAACATCCTCAACGGTGGGTCGCACGCAGACTCCAACGTCGACATCCAGGAGTTCATGATCGCCCCGATCGGCGCCGAGTCGTTCGCGGAGGCCGTCGAAATGGGCGCCGCCGTCTACCACTCGCTCAAGGCTGTCCTCAAGGAGCGCGGGCTCAACACCGGCCTCGGCGACGAGGGTGGCTTCGCGCCCAACCTCGATTCCAACCGCGCCGCGCTCGACCTGATCGTCGACGCCATCCGCAAGGCCGGCTTCGAGCCCGGTTCCGACATCGCGCTCGCGCTCGACGTGGCCGCCTCGGAGTTCTTCGAGGACGGTTCGTACGTCTTCGAGGGTGAGAAGAAGACCGCCGAGCAGATGGTCGACTACTACGCCGAACTCGTCGACGCCTACCCGATGGTCTCCATCGAGGATCCGCTGAACGAAGAGGACTGGGACGGCTGGAAGCTCATGACCGAGCGTCTGGGCAGCAAGGTCCAGCTCGTCGGCGACGACCTGTTCGTCACCAACGTCACCCGCCTCCAGCGCGGCATCGACACCGACACCGCCAACGCGCTGCTGGTGAAGGTCAACCAGATCGGCTCGCTGTCGGAGACCATCGACGCTGTGGACCTAGCCCACCGCAACGGCTTCCGCACCATGATGTCGCACCGTTCCGGTGAGACCGAGGACACCACCATCGCAGACCTCGCCGTCGCGCTGGGCTGTGGCCAGATCAAGTCCGGCGCCCCGGCCCGTACGGACCGCGTCGCCAAGTACAACCAGCTGCTGCGCATCGAGGAAGACCTCGACGAGGCTGCTGTGTACGCCGGTCGCTCGGCGTTCCCCCGCTTCCAGGGCTGATCACCTGAAGTGACACCGGGGTCCCCGGAGTAGCGCTGCTACTCCGGGGCCCCTTGTCTTTAGGGGCACACGCGAGTCGATTCCGGCGCCCGCAAGGACATACGGCAGACTGGGCGGGTGGCTCAATCACCCCGATCCAGGCAGGCCAATCCCGGCCCCGGCCGCGGCACCCCGCGGTCACGCACGTCGGCGCGCCCGGGTGAACGGAGCCGCAAACCGCACGTCGAGCCGCTTCCTGAGCAGGAGGTGTCGAGGGCGATGAGCGCACGGCCCGCAGCGCAACCGCGCGCCAGCCGGGCCATGACCGCCACCTGGCGGCTCGCCGTCCTCCTCGTCGTCATCGCCGGGATCGGCCTGGTGCTCGCCCATTCGCTGCGCGTCTACTTCGCGCAGGCGCAGGAACTGGCCGCCGTCCGGGCGGAGATCGCCGCGGAGCGCGACAGGATCGCCGACATGGAGGACCAGTTGGAGCGCTGGGAAGATCCCGAGTACGTTCGCTCCATCGCGCGGGTCCGGCTGGGCTGGGTGATGCCCGGCGAGGTGGGCTATCGCGTCATCGACGCCGACGGCAACCCACTCGAAGGGGCCACCATGACGGA
This sequence comes from Tessaracoccus zhenghani, assembly GCF_055326325.1. Lineage (NCBI taxonomy): Bacteria > Bacillati > Actinomycetota > Actinomycetes > Propionibacteriales > Propionibacteriaceae > Tessaracoccus > Tessaracoccus zhenghani. The sequence continues at coordinate 120,246 of NZ_JBUZNQ010000002.1, forward strand.
GCAGGAACCCGAATTGCAGGGTGAGTGGTACGAGAAGATGTGGACGTCCGTGAAGCTCACGGACACCCCGGCGGAGGAGGAGTAGGCATGAGCGGGCCGACGCAGGAAGACCTCGCCGTCGTCGAGGCGCAACTCGGACGCGAGCCCCGCGGCGTCGCCGAGGTGGCGTGGCGCTGCCCCTGCGGCAAGCCGGGCGTCGTCAAGACGGAACCGCGGCTGCCCAACGGCACGCCGTTCCCCACCACCTACTACCTCACCTGCCCACGGGCCACGTCGGCCACCTCCACTCTCGAGGCCTCCGGGCTGATGGCGGAGATGACTGAGCGGCTGGCGGCCGACGAGGAACTCGCCGCCGCCTACCGGCGAGCGCATGAGTCCTACCTCGCAGACCGGGAGGCGCTGGGTCACGTCGAGGAGATCGAGGGAATCAGCGCCGGCGGCATGCCCACCCGCGTGAAGTGCCTACACGTGCTCGTCGGGCACTCGTTGGCCAAGGGCCCGGGCGTCAACCCGCTCGGCGACGAGGCAGTGGCGGCGCTCGGCGACTTCTGGTGCGCCCCCTGCCTGGAGGGCGAATGACGACCGTCGCCGCGGTGGACTGCGGCACCAACTCCATCCGGCTGCTGATCCTCCGGAGGGGAGCCGACGGCGCGCTCACCGAACTCGCCCGCGAGGTTCGGCTCGCGAGGCTCGGCCAGGGCGTCGACGCCACGGGGGAGTTCCACCCCGATGCGCTCCAGCGCGCCAACCGGATCTTCGAGGAGTTCGCCGCGATCATCACCGGCGCCGGGGCTGACCGCGTCCGTTTCGTGGCCACCTCCGCCGCGCGTGACGTGAGCAACCGTGCGGTGTTCGAGGCGAACGTGCGCGACAGACTGGGCGTGGAGGTGGACGTCATCTCCGGCTCCGAGGAGGCGCAGCTCTCCACGTTGGGCGTCCTCAGCGGCGTGACTGTGCCGACCCCGTCGTTGGTGTTCGACATCGGCGGCGGCTCGACGGAACTGATCGTGGTGGGGGAGGGGCCGGCGATCCTGTCCGCCATCAGCCTCAACATCGGCGCGGTGCGCGTGAAGGAGCGATTCCTGCCCGGCGACCCGCCGTCGGAGCAGGAGATCCGGGCGGCGCGGACGTTCATCGGGGAGCAACTCGGCGGCGCAGGCGTGGATTTCGGGTCGCTCGCGGCGGCCGTGGGTGTCGCCGGTACGGTGACCAGCTTCGCGGCGGCGAAGCTCGGGCTGGAGACCTACCACCGCGAGGCGGTGCACGAAACGGTCCTGGCCCGGGGCGACATCGAAGCCACCCTCAACCACTGGCTCACTCAGCCGGCCGCAGTGACGGCCGAGGAACCCTGCATGCACCCGCTGCGCGCAGCGGTGATCGGCGCGGGCGGACTGATCCTCGACGAAATCTCCAGCCGCGTCCCCGGCGGGAGCGTGTTGGTGAGCGAGACCGACATCCTCGACGGCATCGCGCTGGGCCTGTTGGAGCAGTGATGCTGCCCACCCTCCCCATCGTGCAGGCGCCCATGGCGGGTGTGCAGGGGAGTGCCCTGGCCTTGGCGGTCGGACGCACCGGTGCGCTGGGCTCCCTGCCCGCAGCCATGCTGAGCGACGACGCGCTGACCGCCGAACTGAGCGTACTGGCTGGCGCCGACGTGCCCTACAGCGTCAACTTCTTCGCCCACCACGCGCCCCAGCCGGATCCGGTCCGGGAGGACGCCTGGCTCGCGGCGCTCGCCCCGTACCGTGAGGAGTACGGGGTGGCCGAGACCGGCGGCGGCGCTCCCCGCCGCCCGTTCGACGCGCACATCTGCAGCGCCATCGAGCCGTTCGCGCCGCCCATCGTGAGTTTCCACTTCGGCCTGCCCGAGGAGGGCCTGTTGCGCCGGGTGAAGGCGTGGGGTGCGGTGGTCATGAGCACCGCGACCACCGTCGAGGAGGCCCGCTGGCTCGTGGAACACGGGGCGGACGCGGTGATCGCCCAGGGCATCGAGGCAGGCGGGCACCGGGGCAACTTCCTGTCGGATGACCTGTCGCTGCAGCAGCCAACGCTGGATCTGGTGCGCGCGGTTCGGGGTTCGGTCACCTGCCCGGTGATCGCGGCCGGCGGCATCACGACGGCCGCCGACGTGCAGGCGGCGCTCGCAGCCGGCGCGGTGTCCGTCCAGGTGGGGACCGCGTTCCTGCTGGCCGACGAATCCACCACGTCGCCTATGCACCGCGATGCGGTCCTGCGTCCGCACGACACCGTCGTCACCACGGCGCTGACCGGCCGGCCGGCGCGCGGGATCCCCAACCGGCTGGTGCTGGAATTGGGCGCATTCCCTGAGTCCGTTCCCCCGTTCCCGTTGGCGGCCGGGCCACTCGCCCCGCTGCGCGCAGCAGCAGAGGCGCAGGGCCGCACGGACTTCACGCCCCTGTGGTGCGGGATGAACACCGACGGTGTGCACGCTGCTCCTGCCGCGGCGATCGTCGAGTCGCTGCTCGGCTGACGGTATGGAGAGAGCCGGTGTGCGGAAGGATCCGCACACCGGCTCTCTTGCGTTGGGGGTTACTCCGCCGGGGTGGTGGTGCCCTGGAGCGCGCCGTTCTTGCCGGCCATCCGGTCGAGCACGGCCGTCAGGTCGTAGCCGGTGGTGTCCTTGACCATCTGCATGGTCTGCATGACGTTCTCCGTGACCTGGCGGGGCAGCACCGAGGCGCCGTCGGTGGACACGACGGTGAGCTTGTCGATGTTGCCCAGCGGGGCGGCCACCTTCTCGGCCATCTGGGGCAGCACCTCGATCAGCATCTGCAGGACGGCGGCCTCGTTGTAGTGCGCGAACGCCTCGGCACGCTTGTTCATCGCCTCGGCCTCAGCCTGGCCGACGGCCAGCACCGCGGCGGCCTTCGCCTCGCCTTCAGCGCGGACGGCGTCGGCCTCGGCCACTCGGCGGGACTTCTCGCCGACACCGGTGAGGCGCTGACGCTCCGCTTCGGCCTCTGCCTGGGCGATGGCCGCGGCCTTCTGGGCCTCGGCCTGGAAGATGGCGGCGTTGCGCTGTGCCTCGGCCGCGGTCTCGACGCGGTACCGCTCGGCATCTGCCGGGCGACGCACCTCGGTGTCCAGTTGGCGTTCCTTCAGCGCGGCCTGCGCGACGGCGACCTTCTCCTGCTCGAGGAGGACCGCCTGGTCACGGTCTGCCTGGGCGAGGGGGCCGGCGGACGCGGCGGTGGCCCTGGCGGCGTCGGTCTCCGACTGGATCTCGGCCTTCTTCAGCACGAGTGCCCGCTGGGAGATGGCGATCTCCTGCTCAGCGGCGATCTGCGCCTGCTCCGCTTCGCGTCGGGCTTCGGCTTCCGCGACGGCGGCGAGGCGGCCGAGCTTGGCCGACTCCGGGCGTCCGAGGTCTGACAGGTAGCTGCCGTCGTCGGAGATGTCCTGGATCTGGAAGGTGTCGAGCACGAGACCCTGGCCGGTCAGCGACGACTCGGACTCATCGGTGACCCGCTGCGCGAACGCGGCGCGGTCACGGATGATCTGCTCCACGGTCAGCGAGCCGACGATCGAACGGAGCGAGCCCGCGAGGGTCTCCTGGGTGAAGGTCTCGATCTCGTCCTGCTGGCCGAGGAAGCGCTGTGCGGAGGCCCGGATCGAATCCTCGTTGCCGCCCACCTTGACGATCGCGACACCGTCGACGTTGAGCTTGATGCCCTGACCGGAGACGGCGTTGCGGATGGTGATCATGATGCGGCGCGACGACAGGTCGAGCGTGTGCAGGCGCTGGATGAACGGGACGACGAACACGCCACCGCCCATGACGACCTTCTGGCCGCTCAGGTCCGTCGACACGAGGCCGGTCTCCGGATTGCGGACCTCCCTGCCCTTGCGGCCGGTGATGATGAAGGCCTCGTTCGGCTTGGCCACCTTGTACCTGCTGGCGATCAGCAGGCCGATCAGCACGAGAAGGATGATGAGGCCGAGGATTGCGGTGACTACGGGACTTAAGCCGGGCATGGATGCCTTTCGTTCGGTCTTGGCTGCAGGCTAGGGAGTGAGTTCGCCGGGGGCGGAGGTGGGCGTGACTTCCACGGCGGTGGGGGAGAGGATGGCCGAGACCCACACTTCATCGCCGGCCGCGACGGGGAACTCGGACTTGGCGGCGATCTTGCGCACCTGCCCGCCCACGCTGATGTGGATCTCGCCGTACCCGCCCTGGGGGATGGCCGTGATGACGCGGCCTGAATAGCCGATCATCGAATCAGACCGGAAGCTGGCCGCATCCTCGCCGCTCTTCAGCGCACGGGTCAGCCGCATGGCGCCCCAGGCGGCCAGCGCGCCGATCACCAGGCCGGTGACGACGGCGAACACCATGGTGTCGATGAGGGCCAGGCCCAGCGCACCGCCGAATCCGAACGCACCGATGAAGGCCGAGATGGAGGAGACGGAGAAGAGGTCGCCGCCGAGGACGTCGAGGTCGAACAGGCCGTCGATCACGTCACCGACGAGCAGGGAAAGCAGGACCAATGCGATACCGACGCCTCCGATGATCAGAAACGCGGTCAAAGCGGGCCCCTCCCCTTGTGCGAACCCCCAGTCTATCGGGCGGGCAGGTCTCCGTCGGGGGCCGTGGGTCTTTCGCTCATCGTCGCTAGACTTTGGCGTGGCCCTCGTAGCCCAATTGGCAGAGGCAGGCGGCTTAAACCCGCTTCAGTACGGGTTCGAGTCCCGTCGGGGGCACTAGTCGTCGGTTTCGTCTCCCAGGAGCGTGACGACCTCGCCGAACTTCGGCGCCACGGCGACCCACCCCAGCTCGTCGGAGATCCGGTCCGCGAACAGTGCCGCCACCTGGGGCTCACCGTGCGTGACGAACACCTCTTCCGGTTCCTTGTCCAGGGCCTTCAGCCAGTCGAGCAGGTCCGAGGCGTCGCCGTGCACGGAGAACTCGCGGTCGCGCACGATCTCGGCGTTCACCCGCACGTACCTTCCGTTGATCTTCACCTGGCGGGCGCCGTCCTCCAGCGCGCGACCGCGGGTGCCCTCGGCCTGGAAGCCCGTGAGCACGACGGTGTTGCGGGCGTCCGGCAGCAGGCGCTGCAGGTGGTAGAGCACCCGGCCGCCCTCGGCCATGCCCGAGCTGGAGATGATGATCATCGGGTCGGTGCGCTTGTTGAGTTCCTTCGAGTCGCGTGAGCCTCGCGCGGCGGTGAGGTCAAGGTCGGTGAAATCGGCGACCGTCACGTCCTCGCGCAGTTCGTCCAGCGACGTGTCGCTGTAGACAGCGAGTGCGCGCAACGACATGGGGCCGTCGACGACGACCGGTACCTCGGGGATGCGGCCCTCGCGGCGCATCTGCACCAGCGCGTGCAGCACCGTCTCCGTCCGGTCGATCGCGAAGGCCGGCACCACCACCTGGCCGCCCCGCTCGATGGTGCGGCGGATGGCGGCGGCGAAGTCTTCGTGCGCGACGTCGGGTTCGGGGTGCTCACGGTCGCCGTAGGTGGATTCGACCAGCACGATGTCGGCGCCGGGGGGAGTGGCGCGGTCCTTGAGGATGGGGTGGTCGTGGCGGCCGAGGTCGCCGGAGAACAGCACCGAGCGGTTGCCGAACTCCACGTGGATCGACGCGGAACCGAGGATGTGCCCGGCACGGGTCCAGCGCGCCCAGATGCCGTCGATGTCGACGTTCGTGTCGAACTCCACCGGCCGGAACAGCGGGAGGGTCCTCTCCACGTCCTCAGTCGTGTAGATCGCTTCGGGGTTCTCGTGTTTGGACCAGCCGCCGCGCACCGCGTCGGTGACCGACTGTTCCTGGAGTTTGCCGGAATCACGCAGCACGATCTCGGCCAGGCGGATGGTGGCCTCGGTGGCCCAGATCGGTCCGCGGAAACCGTGCTTGACCAGAGCGGGCAGGTACGCGGCATGGTCGGTGTGGGCGTGCGTGAGCAGCACGTCGGAGATGGTGGAGGGGTCGACGGGGAACTCGTCGCGGTTCTTCAACCGCCACTGCTTGTCGCCCTGGAACATGCCCGCGTCGACCAGGATGCGCCGGTCGTCGAGGGTGATGAGGTACTTGGAGCCGGTTACGGTGCCGGCCGCGCCGAGGAACGTGAGGGTCGCCTTCTGCGGGGTGCTCATGATCCGATCGTGGCAGGTATCGGGCGCACCTGGGCGTCCGGCGTGGAAACCCACGGGGCGGGTGGGGAGACCACGTACCATGGAGAGCGACGATCCCGTAGGGGACCACGACAAGAAAGAGAATCACATGGCTAACCCGATCATCGGCAGGCCCGACTCGTTCACGAAGAATCAGGGCACGCAGCAGCGCGGCTACACCGGCTACGGACAGCCCCAGGGATATGCGCAGCCGCAGAGCCAACCCCAGGGCCAGTGGCAGGGCTACCTGCCCCCGCAGCAGCAGTTCGAGCAGAACCAGTTCCACCAGCCACAGCAGACAGATCCGCGCGTCGGCGGCGTGATGACGCTGGACGACGTGCTCGCCAAGACCGCCATCACGCTCGGCACCGTGGCCATCGTCGCCGTCGCGACGTTCATCCTGCTGCCCATGAGCCTGATGCTGCCCGCCGTCATCGGTTCGGGCATCGTGGGCCTGGTCACCATCCTGTTCGTGGCCGGCCGCCGCAAGCTCCCCGTCGGCGGTGTGCTGTTCTACGCCGCGGTCGAGGGCATCTTCGTGGGTGCGTTCTCGAAGTTCTTCGAGTACCTGTATCCGGGCATCGTGGTGCAGGCCGTGCTGGCCACCTTCGTCACCGCGGCCGCCACTCTGGCGGCGTACAAGTTCTTCAACATCCGCGTCACCCCGAAGTTCCGCAAGATGGTCTCCATCGGCACGGTCGCCCTGCTGGGCGTCCTGCTCGTCAACTTCGGCCTCGCGCTGTTCGGCGTCGACACCGCCATCCGCGGCATCGGTTCCGGCGCCGGCTGGCTGGCGATCGGGATCTCCATCCTGGCCGTCGTGCTGGCCGTGCTGAACCTCGTGACGGACTTCGACTCCGTCGAACGCGGTATCGCTGCCCAGGCGCCCGCTCAGGAATCGTGGCGCGCGGCTCTCGGCATCACGGTCACCATGGTGTGGCTGTACGTCGAGCTCCTGCGCATCATGAGCTACTTCAGGGACTGACGGAGGACAGCTTGCGGGCGTACTGACTCAGTAGCGTCCGCGAGCTGTTCGTCCAGTGCAACGAGCGCCACGCGCGCGTAGGCACCCAGCCGGCCTTCATGGTCGATCCACCGATGTCGTGGACGACCGGCTCGCTGGGTGCTTTGCATGTCGCCCCGTAGACGACCCTCAGGGCGTGGAAGTCCTCGAGCCGCCCGCTCATGGAGCGGCCCACCCAGTGCTCGGATTCGAGCGTCAGGACCCGGTCGATGACGATCTCCTGGCCGGTCTCCTCGAAGACCTCGCGTAGCACGGCCTCCGACGGCGACTCTCCCGGGTCGACGCCGCCCCCAGGGAGCGACCACGTACCCGGCGCGGGGGTGGCCGGGGAATTCACCGTGCCGAGGATGCCGCGCTCCGACAGCACGAGCGCATAGGCACCGATGCGCTGGTACCGCGCAGGGGTCTCCGACGGCGAGTTGACGTAGACGGTGTGCCGCTCAACCGGGCGGTGGTCCGACTCGTGCACCTCACGGACCAGCCAGGTGAAGACGATGTCGCCGTCCTGGATGGCGGCGGCGAGCGGCCGCAGGGGTACATAGCCGTGATCGAACATCGTCACGCGGGGATGTGCGCCGTGCTCCACCGGGAAGTCGGCCACGGGCGCCCGCAGGGGACTGGTGACACCGATGACGCGCATTGCGACAGTCTAGTAGGCCGCCCATTCGCCGGCCTTTGCCGCCGCAGCCCCGCTGAGCTGGAATGGGGTTATTGTTTTGGCTACGCATTTCCGGGGCGGCCGGGAAGCGGTTCCGACGGAGGCTGGTCATGGATTATCGCTCTGGCACCGACATCAGTGGCTCCCGTGTGCGGAGGCGCGGCGGCGGCGTGGGCGGCGGACGCCGCGGTGGGCCCATCGCGGTGGGCGGCATCGGCGGCCTCGTCCTCCTGGTGCTGACTCTGCTCTTCGGCGGGAACATCGGCGATGTCCTCGGCGGTGGCGGCGGGGTCGCGCCGCAGGGTGAGGGCCAGGAACAGAGCCAATGCCGCACCGCGGCAGACATCGAACAGGACCGCGACTGCCGCTGGGACGCCTACGACGTCGCGTTGGAGCGGCACTGGTCCAGCGCGTTCGAATCAGGCTTCGAGCCCATCTCGGCACTCAACCTCTACAGCGGCCAGATCGCCACGGCGTGCGGCACCGGCTCGTCGCAGATGGGGCCTTTCTACTGCCCCGGCGACAAGGCCATCTATATCGACGACGAGTTCATGGGCAGCCTGCTCGAGCAGTTGGGCACCACCCGCAGCGACGCCGCTGAGTTGTACATCGTCGGCCACGAGTACGGGCACCACATCTCGAACCTCACAGGCGACATGGAGAAGGCCCGCGCCGGCGGCAACGACACCGGCCCGCGTTCGGGTGCGGTGCGGCTGGAACTGCAGGCAGACTGCTACGCCGGCGTCTTCTTCAAGAACACGACGCAGGACCCGGAGTCGCCGATCGAGGCCGTGACCCAGGACGACCTGAACCGCATCGTCGACGCCGCCCGGGCCGTCGGTGACGACCACATCCAGCAGCAGCAGGGCGGCCGGGTGGTCCCGGAGAGCTGGACGCACGGCTCGTCGAAGATGCGCCAGTACTGGGTGGCCAAGGGTTTCGAGAGCGGAGACCCGGCAACCTGCGACACCTTCAGCACCGACGACCTCGGCGAGTAACGTCGGTCGGGTGGCCTCAGCCCTCGATCAGCCTGGTCATGTCGCGGCCCTCGAGGTCCGTGTAGTGGACCTCGCCGCCGCAGCCCACCCGGACGACGGCGCCGCTGCGCTCGGTGCTGCGGTCGATCTGAACGTCGCACTGCTGGGCCGGGTCGGTCTGGAACTGGGCGATCACCTTCGCCAACGTGGCCGGGTCGATCTGCTGCGGGTCGAACGTGCCCACAGCGGGCGTCTCCCCGCGCCGCGTCTCGAAGACGGGCAGCCCCGCCAACCGGCTCCTGTTCAGGATGACGCCCGGCTCATCCGGCAGGTCGGCCCAGTAGCCGCGCGTGTCGTTGAAGCCGACGGCGAAGGCCTCGGTTGCGTCGCCGACGACCTCACCCAGGCCGGCGGTCAGATCCGCGACGCTCGTGTAACCCAGTTGGGCGACGGCGGTGCCGTCGGCCCTGAAGAACACCGTCGTCGATTCGGGGCGCGAGGTGATGGTCATCAGCACCTGCCCCTCGCGGTACTCCACGATCTGCAGGACGAGTTCGCCCCGCACCCCGCGGAGGTCGGCGATGTCGAACATGCGCGCCACCGACTGCAGGGGGAAATCCGCCGGGTCGAACGTCGCCTGTTCGAGGTACTGGATGTCGGAATCAACCGCAGTGATCTCGTCCTCGGTCCAGCGGTAACTGACCACCGAGCGGTCCGGGCGCAGCGCGGTCAGGGTGGCCTGGTCCCGGGTGATGTCCAGTTTCAGCACGGGCAGGCCGGCGGCCACCGCATGCAGTGCGTCGACGACGAGGTCCGCGTTGTCCACCAGCGGGCCGTCGATGGGGAACCGCTGGGGGAGTTCAGGCTCGGGAACGGGGGAGGAGCTCGGTTCGGCGCCCGTGACCGACGGCGACAACGAGCTGGGCGGGGATGCGGAGGTGGGCCCCAGGCCTGGCGACAACGGCGTGCATCCGGCGAGGACGACGGCAGCTCCGAGCGCGCCGACCGTCCATTTCCTCACCCGCACAGTGTAGGCACCCCTGGGAGCAGGTCCACTACTCGCTGTCGTCGGAGGACACCCGGTCGACGAAGTACGAGTCGTCCATCGCCGGGTCCGGCGCGATCGGGATGTACTGGCGTCGCACCCGGGCCTCGCCCCATTCCCGCGACTCCACCACTTCGCGCGCCTCGTTCACCGCGTCGCACTGCTCCTGGCTGAGGTAGAACTCGATGTTCTCGACGGCGCGGTCCGCCCGCGTGAACGCCTCGGGATCCTCGCCTTCGGCGGAGGCGGCGATGAGCCGGTCCACGGCGCGTTGCACCGTCGCCCTGCGCATCCGGCGCTTGGATTTGGGCAGCAGGTCGATGCGGCCGTCCTCGGAGACGATGATCACCATGGACCCCTTGCCCGCGCCGGCGAGGTAACGGATGGCGGAGCTGAACCGCGCCCCCCGCGCCGGGTCCCCGGTGCCGGTGGCGAGGCCGTCGAGGATGACACCGACGGCGTGACAACGCCCATCCGGCGACACCAGCACGGCGCCATCGATGCTGGTGGCCGCCTCCAGCGCACGCTCCGACAGGCGGGTGGGTGTGATGGCGTAAGCCTGCGGGAGCAGACGCGCCGCCTCCCTGTCCGCCTCGGGGTGCACCACCAGCATGGTGCCGTGGGCCTGCTGCGAACACGCGACCGCCACGTGCCAGAGGAACCGCGCGTTGCGGGCGGAGACGTTGGGGAAGACACGCTCGACGGTGATCGCGAACTCGTCCTCGTCCAACAGGTCGCGCGGCATGGCGGGAATGCCGTTGTCGACGCGCAGGAACGGCACGTCGTTGTCCCAGAGTTCCCAGGAGCCGTCGCCGGAGATGCGCACCTCGAACGTGTGGTCGCGCTCTGTGGTCTCGACGGTGCCCAGCCCGTAGACCTCCCGGCCGTCGCAGAGCAGGTGCAGCCCGGGGCCGGACAGTTCAAGGATCTTGCGCAGCCCCCTGGTCCGGCCGATGGGTACCGGGTGCTCCAGCGTGATGATGCGGGTGACCGTCTCGTCGTCTGCCGGCACGAGGACGAGGGTGCCCTTGCCGGCGCGGCCCTCGTAGCGGGTGGCGGCCACCGCGTCGAAGGCCTGCATGGCGCCGAACGCGTGGTCCTGGCCGGTCCGTGCCACCACCGCGGACACGAAGGAATCCGCCGCGGCGCGCAGGACCGCCTCGGTGTCCGCGCGCACCACGAGCCCTGGCGACTGGCGGTCGAGTTCACGTGACGCCACGTCCAGCACCATGGTGACGACGGCCTCCTGGAAGGACCGCGCGGTGAGGAACGCATCGGCTGCGTCATCCGCGAGCTGGGGCAGTTCACGCCACGGGTCTGCCTGCAGGGCGAGGACGGGGAACACCATGTGCTCCAGGATCTTCACGCCGACCCCCACGAAGTGAACCCGCCCGGTGGCCCGGGCTGCGGAGTCGAGTTTGTCGGCCACGGCGCGGCGGCGGGTGCGTGATTCGAGGGCGGCGAGGTGCGCCTCGCTGTCGTCGTCGAGGTCGTTCTCCCGCAGGAGCCTGTTGAAGCGTCGGGTGGCCAGTGTGCTGGCCTGCCTGAGGATGGCGCGGTCGAAATGCCCGCGTTGCGGCTCCACGAGCACGTCGTCCTCGGCGTTGAGGGGGAGTGCCACGACGAAGGCCCTGGGGTCGATGTCCACCCCGGCGGCATCGAGCACATCGTTGGCAACCTGTTCCAGCGAACGACGGAACCGAGCCTGTCCGTCCCATAATTGCCAACCCACGGGGGCATCATGCCACGACGTGGGGGCGGGGTGGGCACCGCGGTCCACGTCAAGCAGCAGCCGCGTGTAGATCACGGGATCAAGCATCCCGCCAGTCTGTCATCGACCCGGTTCGTGGCGGTTGTCGGTGGGCCGACCTTAGACTCGTCGCATGCACGACCTCGACGCGGTGATGGCGGAACTCGACGACCTGGCGGATCCGAAGATCATGGCGGTGAATCAGCGCCACGGCGACGACCACGCGGTCAACCTGACGAAGCTGAGGGCGGTCGCCAAGCGGCTCAAGACCGATCACGCCTTCGCCCGGGAGCTGTGGGCGACGGGCGACACGGCCGCCAGGCTGCTGGCGCTGCTGACGTGTCGGCCGAAGGAATTCAGCGCCGAGGAACTCGACGCCATGCTCCGCGAGGCCCGCGTCCCCAAGGTGCACGACTGGCTGGTGGCCTACGTCGTGATGAAGGGCCCGCACGCTGAGGAACTGCGCGTGAGGTGGTTCGACGACGCGGATCCCTTGGTCGCCAGCGCCGGGTGGTCCCTCACGGCAGACCGCGTGAAGAAGAACCCCGACGGCCTGGACCTGCCGGGCCTGCTGAGCCTCATCGAGGCTCAGCTGAGGGACGCGCCGGAGCGGCTGCAGTGGCAGATGAACACCACCCTGGCCCAGATCGGGATCGAGAACCCGGAGCTGCGCGAGCGCGCTGTGGCCATCGGGGAGCGGCTCGGGGTGCTGAAGGACTATCCCACGCCGCCCAATTGCACCTCGCCGTTCGCGCCCAGCTGGATCGCTGAGATGGTGCGCCGCAACGAGGGCTGATCCGGCGTCGGCTCAGCCCTCGGGCTCCGTGATGTCGGCGACGGTGGCGTCGAAGTGGGCGATGAGCGCGTCGCCGTCGATGGTGGCCGCAACCCCATGTTCGCCGGCCCCGATGGAGACCGTTCGTCCCCGCACCAGTTCATCGGCCACCACGGGCAGCCGCGTCTTCGTGCCGAAGGGCGTGATCGTGCCGCGCTCGAACCCGGTCACCTCCAGGGCCGCGTCCGCGTCGGGCATGGACAACCGTGACACGCCCAGCAGGGCGCGGAGCTTGGGCCACGAGATGGTGCGGTCCCCGGGGACCAGGGCCAGGAGGTGGTCACCTTCGCCGCGGCGCACCACCATCGTCTTGATGATGTCGCGCGGCTCCACGCCGCGTGCCGCGGCGGCCTCCGCCAGGGAACGGACCCGCCCGTGCCGGGTGACGGTGTGGTCGATGCCTGAGGAGGCGAGCTCCTCGAGTGCGGGATTGGTCATGGCCTCAGCCTAGGTGCGCACCGTGCGGAAGAGCAGGGTCTGGGTGTCGTAGTAGGCGTCAGTGAGCCCGCCGCGCTGCATGCCGATGCGCTCGGCCACGCGCTGCGACGCGTGGTTCTCGGGATGCGTGACGGCCACCACCTCGGGAAGACCCGCTTCCAGGATGGCCCGGAGGGTGGCGTCGGCTGCCTCTGTGATGTAGCCGTTGCCCGTGTGTTCGGCCACCTGGCGCCACCCGATCTCGGTGTCGACCGCCTCGCCGCCGCCCGACGGGGGGATGGGCTTGACCATGATGATGCCCACGGGGGTGCCGGCGCCGGGACCGGCGGCAAGTTCGACGAGGGAGAAGCCGTGTACCGGGTGCTCCCGCAGCATCATGAACCGCTCCAGGTGGCGCCCGGCAGTGGCCAGATCCGGCGTCGCCGCCGTCGGGATGAAACGCTGCAGGTCCGGGTTCTGGTGGAGGAGGTAGACGAAGTCGAGGTCGTCGTCGGTGAACGCGCGTAGGCGCAGGCGTTCGGTGGAAAGGGAGATCATCGGCAGACTTCGGTGCCGGGGATCACTGCGCGGCGGGTGGCAGCAGGTCTTTGGCGTACCAGTCTGTGGCGTTCGGGTTGTCGTTGAACGGCTCCACCGCGTGGTAGCCCTCCGCGCGGTACAGGCCGTTGGCGCTGTCCAGGTCAGCGTTGGTGTCCAGAACCATGCGCTGCGCCCCCAGCGAGACGGCTCGGCGCTCCAGTTCGCGGAGGAACGCACGACCGAGGCCGGCGCCCCGCGCCCCCGGGGTGAGGTAGAGGTGCTTGACCTCCATGCCCTCACCCTCGACGGGGCGGATCCCCCCGACGCCGATCGCCTCGCCGTCGCGCTCGGCCACGAGCAGCGCGCCCTCGGAGAAATCGGCGGGTTTGGGTTGGTAGGCGGTGTCCTCACCGGCCCACAGGGCGATGCGCTCGGCGAAGTACGCGTCGAGCAGCCGCGCGGCGGCGGGATCTGCGGCATCGGTGACTCGGAACTGCAGCATGTTCGAAACCCTCATGGCTGGTCGGGGTGGGTGCAGGGCAGGTCAGTCGGCGGGCCCGCACTTCACGCCGGTGGCGTGGTTCGGGCAGTAGCCGCCCGGATTCTTGTACAGGTACTGCTGGTGCTCGAGTTCGGCGTAGTAGAACGCCTGGCCAGGGGTGATCTCGGTCGAGATCGGGCCGTAGCCCTCGGCCGTGAGCCGCTCCTGGAAGGCGGCCCGGCTGCGCTCGGCGACTGCTCGCTGCTCCTCGTCCACCGGGAAGATGGCGGAGCGGTACTGGGTACCCAGGTCGTTGCCCTGGCGGTAGACCTGCGTGGGGTCGTGGTTCTCCCAGAACAGCGTGAGCAGGTCGTCGTAGCTCACCTTGGTGGGGTCGAAGACCACCTTGACCGTCTCGGTGTGACCGGTGTGACCGGTGCAGGTCTCCTTGTAGGTGGGGTTGGGCGTGAAGCCGCCCATGTAGCCGGCGGCGGTGTTCAGCACGCCGTCCACCTGCCAGAACATGCGTTCCTCGCCCCAGAAGCAGCCCAGCGCGAAATAGGCGACCTCGGCGCCCGCTGGCACCTCGTCGAGCGGGGGCCCGAGCACTTCATGCCTGGGCATGGGGCTCAGGACGGGTGTGTCGCGGCCCTCGAGCGCTTCGTCCTCGGTCACCATCTGCGGCGTGGACATGCGGGCGTTGAGCCAGGCCAGAACGTCAATCTCCATTCGCCAAGGCTACCCGGAGGCTGGGAAACGGACTAGGGCTGCTGCTCGTCCTCGCCGGTGATGATGCCGTAGAGCCCGCGCAGGATCATGTAGGCGCCCACGGCGCCACCCAGCACCCAGACCGACCGCCTGCCCAGCCCCACGTTCTCGTAACGCTTGCGGGGCTCCGGCTCAGCCTGCGGCACGTCGTCGGGGGTCTCGGGGTCGGCCGGCTCGGCCTGCTGCTCTTGCATGGAGCCAGTCTGCCAGGCTCCACAGCGCCAGATCGCCCGCCATCGGTCTCAGGTGTTCGAGGCCTGCGTCGAACGGTTAGAGGCGCCAGTCGACGGGTTCCCCGCCCTGGTCCTCCAGCAGGCGGTTGGCGGTGCTGAAGGGGCGGGAACCGTAGAAGCCGGTGCGCGCGGACAGAGGCGACGGGTGTGCGCTGGCGATCACGGGCGTCTCGCCCAGCATCGATGCGGCCGACTGGGCGTCGCGGCCCCACAGGATTGCGACGAGGGGCCCGCCGCGCTGTGCGAGCGCGCGGACCGCGCAGGCGGTGACCTCCTCCCAGCCCTTGCCGCGGTGCGAGGCCGGCGCCCCCGGCCGCACCGTGAGCACCCGGTTGAGGAGGAGCACGCCCTGCTCGAACCAGGCGGTGAGGTCGCCGTGCGTCGCCTGGGGGATGCCCAGGTCGGTCTCCAGCTCGCGGTAGATGTTGCGCAGGCTGCCCGGAAGGGGCCGCACATCCGGGTTCACCGAGAACGAGAGCCCCATCGCGTGGCCGGGCGTGGGGTAGGGGTCCTGGCCGAGGATCAGCACGCGGACGTCCGCCAGGGGACGGGAGAAGGCGCGCAGGATGTGCTCGCCGGCAGGGAGATAGGTGAAGCCGTTGGCCAGCTCAGTGCGGAGGAACTCACCCATGGCGGCGATGTTCTCCTCGACCGGGGCGAGGGCATCCGCCCAGTCCGGCGCGATGAGGTCCGGGAGGGGTCTGCGCATACGTCCAACCTTGGCACAGGCGTGGGTCCGCCGTCGGCCCGGCTGAGCGCTCTCCACGCCCTCAGGGAAAGCCCAGGGTTTCGAGAGCTGCACAACGGCTTTTCATTATGGAAAAGGGGGATAGCATTTTCACCATGAGCAACGCAGATCTCGGTCCAATTCTGGACGACCTGGCGGCCGGGCGCATCGACGCCGGCGAGGCCGCCACCCGCATCGAGGCCGCCAAGCGCGCGGCAGCGGGCGACCGCCCGCAGGACACCACCACGAAGGGCGGCCCGAAGGCCGGCGGGCTGTCCCGCGTCTCGGTCACCGCAGTGGGGCGCCGGGTGCGCATCGAGGGCGACCCGTCGGTGAGCACCCTCACCATCGACGGGCCGCACGTGCTGCGCCGCGTCGGCACCGTCATGGAGGTCAACTCCACCGGGGAGTTCGGGCCCAGTTTCACGGGCTTCTCGCTGATCCGGCCGCCCCGCAACCTCGACGACCTGCGCGACATCTCGCTGGGCAAAGAACTCGTGGTCAAGGTGAACCCCAACCTCATCGTCGACGCGGAGGTCACCACCGGCGGGCTCCGCACGGTGGGGGTGCCCCGGCTGGGTCGCATCCGCGTGACCGCGGGCGGCTCCACCCTCGAAGACGTGCAGGAGGTCGAGGACCTGCTCAGCCAGGCCGGCGGTATCGCCGTCGAGGGGCCCATCAGCCTCGGCCGCTCGCGTCTCAAGGTCGAGTCGGGCACCCTCAACATCCACCTCACCAAGGGTGCCAACGTGACCATCCGTGGCGAGGCCCGGCTCGGGCGGATCAGCTGGCCCGACGGGGGCGACAAGGTCGACGAGTACGTGGTCGGCAACGGCTCCGCGCGGCTCGACATCGCCGTCGTCATGGGCATGGCCACCATCAAGGCGGATGACTGACATGGCGAAGCACCTCTACCACCCGCCGGCGGACTGCCCGGTCTGTGGCGACCAGCTCATCACCACCCGCAAGGGATGCCTCCACTGCGGCACGGAGATCGCCGGTGAGTTTGCCAGCTGCGAGTTCTGCTCGCTGAACGAGGCGGACCTCACGCTGCTGAAGGTGTTCCTCGCCTCGCGCGGCAACCTGCGGGAGGTGGAGAAGCACCTCCAGGTCTCGTACCCCACGGCGCGCGCCCGTCTCGACGCGGTCCTGGCCAAGCTCGGGCTCGACCCTGCGGATCCCGCCTCACAGCCGGCTCCCGCCCACCAGGAACTAGCTGACGAGGACGGCACGGAGCAGCAGTCGGAGTACGGCGACGCGGTCAACGGGAACCTGACGCCGGAGCAGCAGATCCTCGCCCGCGTCGCGCGCGGCGAGCTCAGCCCCGAGCTGGCCGCCCAACTCCTGGGCGACTGACCCGGCGCACGCGCCCACAACGAACAGGGCCGCCGTCCTCCTGGACGGCGGCCTCGGTGTTCCTGTTGCGAACTAGAGGGCCGAGACCTTCGTGATCCGGACCATCAGTTCCTTGCCGTTGGGCGCGGTGTAGCGCACCTCGTCGCCCACCCTGGCGCCGAGAATGGCAGAGCCCATCGGCGACTGCGGGGAGAAGACGGAAAACTCCACCGAATCATCGGTGCCGAGCACCTCGCGCGAGCCGAGCAGGAAGGTGTCAGTGTCGTCGTCGTCACCGTCGTAGGCGACCGTGATGATCTTGCCGGGGGCAACCTCATCTGCGGCGCCTTCAGGTTCGCCCACCTGCGCGCGGCGGAGGAGGTCCTCCAGTTGGCGGATCCGCCCTTCCATCTGACCCTGCTCCTCGCGGGCGGCGTGATAGCCACCGTTCTCGGACAGGTCGCCCTCTTCGCGGGCGGAAGCGATCCGTGCGGTCACCTCTTCGCGGCCGACGGTCCTGAGCTCGTTCAACTCGGCCTCGAGCTTGTCGTAGGCCTCCTGGGTGAGCCACACCACATCAGTAGCTGTTTCGGACATTGAGCCAGCCTATCAGCCGACCAAGCGGCAGCCTTCGATTCTGATGGCGGTTGCTTCTTTCACCGTGGTGAGGGTCACGTCGATGTTCGTGAGCTTGTCAGTGCCCGGTGGCACCTGCACGATGCGCTCGGCGACCGTCTCGTAGCTTTCCGCCTGGGCGTACATCCGGCACTCCGCAGCCTCCGACGGGTCCTTGCGCTGGACGACCACCTCGGCCGTGATCTCCGTGGCCGACGACACCTCGAAGCTGCGGATCATCGCGACGACGTCGGGGTTGGAGTTGCGCACCCCGGACAACACGGCGAGCAGGATGGCCGTCAGCACGGCAGCGGCGGCGAGACCTCCCAGCAGGTAGTCGGCGGGGCCCGCCTTGGGGTAGCGGGCCTTGATGCGGGCTTCGTCGGTGGTCACGGCACCCATTGTGCCCTGAGACGGGCATGGTGCCGATCCGGGGGAGGGCACAATACAGTCCATGTCCAGCGCCGCCGCTCCCCAACTGAGGCTGTTGCACGTCCACGCCCACCCAGACGACGAGTCGAGCAAGGGCGCTGCCACCACGGCGAAGTACGTGGCCGAGGGCGTCGAGGTGATGGTGGCCACCTGCACCGGCGGTGAGCGTGGCTCGATCCTGAACCCGAAGCTCGCCGGTGATCCGGACATCGAGCACAACATCGCGGAGATCCGCCGCGACGAGATGGCCAGGGCCCGCGACATCCTCGGCATCCAGCAGGTGTGGCTGGGGTTCGTCGACTCCGGTTTCCCGGAGGGAGACCCCCTCCCGCCTCTCCCCGAAGGCTGCTTCGCGCTCGAGGACCCGCAGGTGGCGGCGGGCCGGCTGGTGCGGATCATCCGGAGCTTCCGCCCCCACGTGGTGACCACCTACGACGAGCAGGGCGGCTACCCGCACCCAGACCACATCCAGTGCCACCGGATCACCGTCGAGGCCTTCCGAGCGGCGGCCGATCCGTACCAGTGGCCCGAGCACGGCACGCCCTGGCAGGCCGCCAAGTTGTACTACCACATGAGTTTCCACCGGAAGCGTTTCGAGCAACTCGAGGCCGCCATGCACGAGCACGGCCTGGAATACAGCGTGCCCACCCGTGACAACGACCCGTACTCCTACGGCCGGCTTACCACGTTCGTGCCGTGCGCCGACTACTTCCCCGTCCGCGACGAGGCGCTCAAGGCCCACGCCACCCAGATCGACCCCGACGGCCCGTGGTTCGCCGTCCCGCTGGCCATCCAGCAGATGGGCTGGCCCACCGAGGATTACCAGCTCGTCGTGTCGAAGGTGCCCACGATGATCCCGGAGGACGACCTGTTCGCCGGCCTGCGGCCTGAGACGCTGGTGCCGGAGTTCATGATCTGACGCGCGAGGCCTTCGAGTGGAGCAGGTACGCCGCGATCACGCCGCCGGCTGCACCACCCAGGTGGGCCTGCCAACTGACGCCCGGCGCGCCGGGGAGCACCCCCAGCAGCACGGTGCCGTACAGCGCGAACACCACCACGGCGATCAGGATCTGCGAGATCTTCCGCGTGAAGATGCCGCGCACGAGCAGGTAGGTGAGGTAGCCGAAGATCACGCCGGACGCGCCGGCCGTGATGGTGCCGGCGGCCGAGAGCAGCCAGGCGGTGAGTCCGGAGACGACGGCGCTCACGACGGTTGTCACCACCCAGCGGATCGCCCCTGAGAGGTAGGTCAGCACGCCCAGCACCAGGAACGGCACGGAGTTGCTGATGAGGTGCGCCCACCCGAAGTGCAGCAGGGGCGCCCACACGATGTTGGGGAGGTCCGAGACCTCGCGCGGCTCGATGCCATAGGAGTCGAGCGCGTTGAGCGTCACCGCGTCGAGGATCTCAAGCGCCCACATCACGGCGAGCATTCCTCCCACCACGAGCAGGGCGGCGGCCAGTGGGGAACGGGTGGTGCGGGTTTCGCTCATGCCCCCATTGTGTCCGACGGGGCAACAGCCAGGACCCGCCAGATGGGGCCCGGGGGCGCACCGGATACCCTTGGGGACTATGGTCAACCGCCTTGCCCAGTCGTCCAGCGACTACCTCCGCCAGCACTCCCATCAACTCGTCGACTGGTGGGAATGGTCCGACGAGGCGCTGGGCAGCGCGCGGGAACTGGAACGTCCCATCCTGCTGTCGGTGGGCTACGCGTCGTGCCACTGGTGCCACGTGATGAGCCACGAGTCGTTCGACGACCCTGAGGTCGCCGAGTACATCAACGACCACTTCGTGGCCATCAAGGTGGACCGTCAGCAGCACCCTGACGTGGACGCCGTGTTCATGACTGCCACCCAGGCGATGAACAACGGTTCGGGCGGCTGGCCCATGACGGCGTTCCTGACGCCCGAGGGCAAGCCCTTCTTCACCGGCACCTACTTCCCGCCGGAGGCCGGCCCCGGTATGCCGTCGTTCCGGCAGGTGCTGGAGTCGATGGCCGACGCGTGGCACCACCGTCGCGACAAGGTGCGCGGCTCGGCCGAGTACCTCGTCAACGTGCTGTCCTCCCGCGCGGACACAGTCACGGGGGAGACGCCGGATCTGCGCAAGGCGATCGACGACGTCGAGGCCGCCTTCGACGTGATCCACGGCGGCTTCGGCACCCAGCCGAAGTTCCCCAACCCCACGCTGCTGGACGCGCTCCTGGTCAAGGGTGACCCCCGTTCCCTCGAGATCGCGCAGCGCAGCCTGGAGCACATGGCCCGCGGCGGCATCTACGACCAGGTGGGCGGCGGTTTCCACCGCTATTCGGTGGACCCGGGCTGGGTGGTGCCGCACTTCGAGAAGATGCTGTACGACAACGCGCTCCTGCTGGGCACCTACGTGCGCGGCTGGCGTCGCACCGCAGATCACGACGGTGGCCTGCGCGCGCTGTTCGAGCGCACCGCGTACGGCATCGTCGAATGGCTTGAGCGGGAGATGGTCAGCGAGCAGGGCGCGTTCATCTCCGCCCTGGATGCGGATTCCTGTGACATCCGCGGCGCCGTGCACGAGGGCATCTTCTACCTCTGGAACCCCGAGCTGCTCGTCGACGCGCTGGGCGTCGAGCTCGGTGACTGGGCCGCAGACGTCTTCCACGTCACCAAGGGCGGCACCTTCGAAGACGGCCTCTCCACGCTGCAGTTGCGTGGCCGGCCGGATTACGCGCGCCTCGACGAGGTCGCCGGCAAGCTGCTTGAAGAGCGCGAGACGCGCTTCCGGCCCGCGTCGGACAACATCGTGGTCGCCTCCTGGAACGGCTGGATGGTCTCCTCCCTCGTCACCGGCGCCATGATCTTCGGCGAGAAGGGCTGGTTGGAACTCGCCTTGCGGGCTGCGGAGTACCTGGCCGAGGTGCATCTGGTCGACGGTGAGCTGCGCCGCACCTCGCGCGACGGGGTGGCTGACGTCGCCGTCGGTGGCGCTGAGGACTTCGGCGCGGTGGCGGAAGCCTTCGCGCTGCTTTCCGGAGCCACCGGCGACTCCGCGTGGTTGCGCAGGGCGGAGGCCCTCCTGGAGCGGGCCGACGAGTTCTTCAGCCACGCCGACGGCGGGTTCTACGACTCTGTCGATACCGGCCTGTTCGAGCGCCCGCGTTCCCTCACCGACAACGTGTCGCCCAGCGGCACCTCGGCCCTCATCGCCGCGCTGCGCGTGGTGGCACAGCTGGCCGAACGCCCGGGCTTCAGCGAGCGCGCAGACCGAGCCGCCCGCACCACCTGGGCCAGCGTGGCCGAGCACCCGCGGTTCGCCGGTGCGTCGCTGGCAGACCTGCTGGTCTCCGACGAGGCGCGGCGTGGCCTCAAGCCCGCCGTCGCCGTCGTGGTGAGCGACGATCCGTTCGGTGAACTGGCCCGCGCGTCCTGGCGCCTCGCTCCGGCGGGGTCCTTTGTGGTCACGGCCCCTGAGGGCGCCGAGGGCTGGGGATCGCACTTCGACCAGCGACCCGGCGGCTTCGTCTATGTCTGCCGGGGCACCGTGTGCTTCGACCCGGTCAATGACTACAACGACCTCAAGACGCCGCTCTGGTCCCGCGTCTGACGCTGCTTTGGCTCACCGCCGTGAGCAATTGGATAGGGTCGTGATGCGACACGCCGGGGGATCTGTAACCGCACGTGACCCCATCCAATTGCTCACGGAGGCAGCGACGATGCAGCGCTTGAACTGGAACGACGGCACCTGGACCACCCCTCCAGTGGAGGCTCGCGAGGATGGCACTGACCTTCTCGTCACGGCAGCCGAGAAGTCCGACGCCTGGCGCATCACCTCCTACGGGTTCGAGCGCTACAACGCGCACGCCCTCGTCGCGCCCCTTGCCCAGGACTCCGCGATGGAGGTGGTCTTCACCGCGAACTTCGATGAGCAGTTCGATCAGGCGGGCATCTTCCTCACCGCCGGTCCCGACGCGTGGGTGAAGGCCGGCGTGGAGTTCGCCGATGGACACCCCATGGTGGGAGCAGTGGTCACCAACCCGCTCTCCGACTGGTCGACGTCGCCCGTCGACGAGTGGCAGGGGAAGCGGGTCCGGGTGCGGCTGTCGCGCTCCGGCGACGCGGTCACCGTCCGGGCGGGCCTCGACGGTGGTGAACTGCGCCTGGTCCGGCTTGCCGCGTTCCCCGCCGACGCGGAGGGCCAGGCCGGTCCGTTCACCTGTGCGCCCGAGCGTGCCGGGCTGTCGGTGCGCTTCCACGAATGGTCGCTGGGCCCGGCAGACTTGTCATTGCACTGAGCAGTGGCGGCCGGCTGACCGCCCCGCCGCGACGGGCTGACTACAGGAACGACAGGTCGGTACGGGCGACGGTGTAGCCCTCGGAGCGCAGGTCGTCAGCCACCTCGTCGGCGTACTCGCCGGGCAGCACGAGGGCGTCACCCTTGAGCGACGTGATGTCGCCGTCGTACTTGAGGATCAGCGACTTGGGGAACCACTCCAACATCCGCGCCTGCAGCCACGTGGGGTAGTAGCGGTCCGCCACTCCTGGGATGGCATCAGGTCTGAACGGCTCCGAGAGATCGATGTCGTCCATCTTCATGCCCAGGTTCTTCTCGACCAGGTACTGGTACTCGTACGGGTCCATCAGTTCCTTGAACTCCGCCCATGTGGTGGCGTTGTTCAGCGCCCGGCGGATGCGGGCGACTTGGTGGGCCTCATCGCGCCGCGCGAAGACTGCCTGGCCGAACTCGTTGTTGGTCGTGTACAGGATCTCCATGGCCACTCCTCGTCACAGCGTGCTCGTTGTGGCTTCCAGGCTAGCCCGCTCCCCGACGGAGCGGCGCCCGACAGCACCGACTCGGGCGGAAGGGTCAGCTGGCGACCAGGATCTCGCAGTCGTCGCACCACCGCGTGGCCAACGACACCCGGATGAAGCACGAGGGGCAGACGAGGCCCGTGGGGGTGACGCGCTCGGCGTCGTACTTGACGGGAGCCTTTGCCTTCGGCGCTGCCGCCACACGGGGCGTCCGCGTGGCTGCTGCCGCTGCCGGGGCCTGAGCCTTCACCGGGGCTGCCTTGGGGCGGGTCAACTTGTTGCCCATGGGATCCAGTTCTGCCACAAGGTCTTCGGCGGCCTGGGCCGCGTCATCTGCCGTGGTCTCCTGACGCCACCACCACGAGACGCGGTGCTCCGCCTTGTG
The DNA here is from genome assembly GCF_055326325.1 of Tessaracoccus zhenghani. Classification (NCBI taxonomy): domain Bacteria; kingdom Bacillati; phylum Actinomycetota; class Actinomycetes; order Propionibacteriales; family Propionibacteriaceae; genus Tessaracoccus; species Tessaracoccus zhenghani. Next base: position 143,390 of record NZ_JBUZNQ010000002.1, read on the forward strand.
GGCCGCGTTCATCAGGTTGTTGATCTTGGCCGGGTCGCCGTCCGTCGTGGACGGGGAGACGACGGAGTAGTCCCCGTGCGAGTTCAAGACGCTGGCCAGGTCATCGGTGTGGCCGAGGTAGACGACCTTGTCAGCGACAACCCAGGCGAAAAGACCGGGGCCGGCGGCCGTCGACGGCTCCACCACGAGCTGGCAGAACGGACCGGCCTTTGGAGCTATCGGAATGCGGAGGTCCCAGTCTGTCACCTTGACCTTCGACGGGGTGAATTCAAGTTCCTTCAATTGCTCCGTGTGCCGCATGCCGCTTCCTCCCGCAACGGCGATCTTTGGATCGCCGTCTTCACGATAAACCGCGAGGTGGGGTCGCGTCATCCTGAGGGCGTGTCGGATGTGCGTTTCAGACGGCGTGTCGGCGGATGATTTCCAGGAATGTGGGATTCGGTTGAGCGTTTGGATGAATCTCCTGCAGCGCCCGCAGCGCCTCGGCGGCAGGCACGCCCAGCGCCTCGGCGGCGTAGAGGGACGCCACCGTGGGGGTCCGCGACTGCCCGGACACGCAGTGGATCAACACCGTCAGGCCCTCGGCCCGCAGGCTGGCCACCATATGGGCAGCCTCCGTGAGCACATGGTCGAGGTGCGGGTTGTCCTCGTAACCGCGGTCTGACAGCCAGACCTCGATGCGGTTGTCCGGCGCGATGCCCTTGGCCAGCTCGTCCGCGTCCGAGGGCCGGCAGAGCGAGACGACCGCGTCGATGCCCTCAGGTGGCGTGGATCCGGCGCGGTAGCCGCCCACGAAGAGGCCGCTGTCGAGCGGGTGCTGGAAGAAGTTGTCCAGGCCCGGTTGCACGGTGTAATCGGCGGGGAAGATCTGCGCGGCCATCTCCTTGAGGTCTTTCGCGCGGAGCCCCGGCCAGCCGTGCAGACGGCGGGTCCACTGCAGGGGGATGGCCGAGTAGCCCCACCCTGGCTCCCAGCAGCCCACCGGCGATGGCCGCGACGGTGTCTGTGTCGTGTCCGACCCTGACCGCGTTCTCCAACGCCAGGCGGAAGTGATCAGCCGGGTCCTCCCGGGGGACCGGCGTCTGCACGATGGCGGCGTAGGCCGCCTGCAACGCGTGCACTGTCCAGCCGTTCTTCGAGAACGTGGCCGGGGGCAGCGTCTCCGCCTCGTCGAGGCGCTCCGCCCAGTAGTTGCGGCGCTCGTTCGGGATGTAGTGGAGCGCCTCCCGCACGCCGTCGAAGTTCTCCAACTGGACGGCGTGGGCGATGGCGATCGACCAGATCACGCACGCGTCGCCCGCGATGGGGTCTGCGTGCGTCAACTCCGCGATGCGCCGTGCCACGCTGGCCACGATGAGCGGCGTGGTGTCGAACAGCGCGACGGGGGCCGTGCGCATGAGGGCACCGTTGCCCGCGCTGCGGGTGGGATTGGCGGCGAAGTACCGCCGCGCCGCCTGCGTCAGGTCGTCGGCGTACCCGGCGTCTGCCATGCGCATGACGGCGCGGGTCTGGACACCCACGTCCGGCGGGTTGCTGGCGAGCCAGGCCCCGAAGTTCGTGGCGATGGCGTCGCGGGCCTGAGCCGTGCGGGGATCCATCCGCTGGTTGAAGACGTGCGCGATACACACCGCCATCGACGTGTCGTCCGTCCACTCGCCGGGGGCGAAATCGCCCAGCCCGCCGCCGATCATGCCCACCGGGGCATCCGGGGCAAGCGTGGGCCCGAACTCGTAGCCGGCGCCCAGCGCATCCCCGACGGCGGTGCCGACGAGCAGGCCCGCGGCCCTGTCCCGCGAGACGTGGAACGCCCGCTGGGGGCGCCAGGCCAGGGAGGCGGCGAGCGCCCCGGGCAGGTCGTGGCCGAGGACCTCGACGAGGCCCCGGGCCGTGGCCAGGGCAGCGGCCTCGATGTCCTCCTCGCGGCCGCCCTCGATGCCGATCCACCAGTTCGGCATGCCGTCATCAGGGCGGGTGAAGCCCAACTGTTCCAGCGCTGCGCACTGTTCCTCGGTGAGCTGCACGTCCTCGTCGTCGATGTAGGAGTTGGACTCGATCTCAATGATCAGGTCGTCCCCGTCCGAGGCCATCTGGTAGTACCCCCAGACCAGATCGATGACCTTGCTGTCATCGGTGCCGTGCACCTCACGTAGCAGACCCGCGATCGCATCGCGTAGGTCCAGGATGTTCTCAGTATTCAAAGCCGTCCTCCTTGCCCCCGTTATTGGCTTGTGTTTCCACGGTAGGGCCGGCGTCTGACATTTCCGCTCGGCGCTCGGCACTGCGTCCTTCTCCCGGGTCGGGGCAGCGTCGACGACGGGGGACCGCTATGTTTCTTCTACCACGACACAAGGGGGGTGCCTGGTGCCACCGAAGACACAGCGGCCGCCGCTGCCGGACGTCGGCCAACCCCTCGTGCAGACGCGTGACCTGAGCAAGATCTTCCGCGTCGGCGACTCCCGGGTGGTCGCCCTGAACCGGGTCAACCTCACCATCCCGCGGGGCAGCTTCACCTCCGTCGTGGGCACCTCCGGTTCCGGCAAGTCGACGCTGCTGAACATGCTCGGCGGCCTCGAGAAGCCGACGGCGGGCGAGGTCTTCGTCGCCGGCCAACCGCTGCACAGGTTCACCGAGTCCCAACTGGTCACCTACCGCCGCGAGCAGGTGGGCTTCATCTTCCAGTCGTTCAACCTGCTGCAGTCGCTCACCGCCCTCGACAACGTCGCGATGCCCTTGAGTTTCCGGGGCATCCCGAAGCGCACCCGGCAGGCCCGCGCCCGGGCGATCCTCACGCAACTCGGGCTCGCCGGGCACCTCCACCACAAACCGAGCCAGCTCTCCGGCGGCCAGCAGCAGCGCGTCGGCATCGCCCGCGCCATGGCCGTCCAGCCCACCCTCGTCTTCGCCGATGAGCCCACCGGCAACCTTGATTCGCGCACCTCGGAAGAGACGCTGCGCCTCTTCCGCGCCGTCATCCAGCGCTTCCAGCAGACGTGGATCATGGTCACCCACGACCACCACCTCGCTTCGTTCGCCGACACGATCATCAGCATCGGGGACGGCCGCATCACCGACATCTCCCAGACGGAACACGCCCAGACGGGCCCCGTCGTCACTACCCAGAAGGTCGCGCCATGAAGATGATCCACCGCCTCATGCTCGTGCTGATGATGGTGTCCAGCCTGAGCCTCATCCCGCTCGCCAGCGCGGCGGGGGACCCCACCACGGACGGTGGCGTGCTGGGCGACGGCGGCACCGAGGGTGCGCCGGTGGGCGAACCACCCGCGCCTCCCGTCGTCGTGCCGGGCGTGTCCACCCCGCGCGTCATCCTGTCGGGGTTCACGACGAACCCGGCGGAGGTGCAGGCCGGCGACGACTTCCAGGTCACCTTCACGCTGCGCAACACCTCCACGAAGACGCGCGTGCAGAACATGAAGGTCACGCTGACGTCGGCCGACGCGGCCTTCCTGCCGGCCAACGGCTCGTCGTCGCTGTACCTCAGCCGCATCGGCGCCGACCAGATCGAGTCAGGGACGATGAACTTCCACTCGCTGCCCTCCCTGGAGGAGAAGCCGTACCAGCTGACGATCAGCATCGAGTACGAGGACAGCCAGGCCAACGCCTACTCGGCCCAGGAGACGGTCTCCATCCAGGTCAAGCAGAACATCCGCGCGGATGCGTCGGCCCCGCAGTTGCTGCCGCCGCAGTTGACGATGGGTCAGGACGCCTCGCTGACCTTCAGCATCTTCAATCAGGGCAAGACCAAGCTCTACAACGCCAAGGCCTCCATCGCCGAGGGCCAGCCCATCGTCGGTCAAGAGGTGTTCGTCGGCACTGTCGACGCCGGGGCCAGCGGAGCCGTCGACATGACGGTGCAGGCCGTGGAGGAGGCCGCCGGGCCGGTGACCGTCACCGTGTCCTATGAGGACGTTGACGGCAACGTGAGCACCATGGACAAGACCCTCGAGGTCGCCGTGATGGCACCCATGCCGATGGAGGAGCCGGGCCAGTGGGAGGAGCCCATGCCGGAGGAGGGCGCGGGTTTCCCCTGGATCCCGGTGCTTGTCGGCGGCGGCCTGCTCCTGCTGTTCCTGATCATGACGGTGCTCGCCGTCCGGCGTCGCCGGCGCAGGCGCGCCGAGACGGAGGACATGGAGTCGCTGGCGGCACTCGGCGACCCGCTCATCGGCGCGGAAGTCCGCTGAGCTCTCGATGCGTTGGTCCGATCTCCTCGCAACGAGCTTCGCGAGTCTGCGTCAGCGACTGTTCCGCACGTCGCTGACGGTGCTGGGCGTGCTCATCGGCACCACCGCGGTGATCGTGATGGTGTCGCTGGGGGTGGGGCTCTCGTCGAGTTTCACGGCCCAGTTCCAGAACATCAACCTGCGCCAGGTGTCCGTGAGCGGGGCCCCGGCGCCCGAACAGGTGGGCGTCGGCGGGCCCACCAAGATGAACGAGGCCATGCGCACCTTCCTGGCGTCGACGCCGGGTGCGACGGCCGTGTGGCCCGTGTACCTGGCCGACCTGGAGATCAGTGTCGGCACCACCAAGCAGTACCTCCAGATTCAGGGCCTCCCAGCCGAAGCCTTCCCGGAGATGGAGCTCGAGCTCGCGTGGGGCGAAATGCCGCAGCAGGGCACGTTCGGCCTGCTGCTGGGCGACAAGGTGGACGAGCAGTTCTGGGACCCGATGACCGGCATGCCCATGGACATCGACTTCAGGACCCAGACCCTCTTCGGCACGGTCACCACCTGGGGGGAGTACGGCCCCGTGCCGATCGACGGCGCCCCGGCGCCCGGCGACGACCCGGCGGCGCCCCCGAAACCTGCGAAGCGGCACATCCTGCCTGTCGTCGGCGAACTCCACAGCGACCTCGCGGACGACCAGTGGGGACCGTACTCGACGTCGGTGTGGGCGGATCTCGACGGCATGATCGAGTGGCTAAGGAAGGCGATGCCGGGTAAGGCGTTGCCGAACCAGCCCGCCACATCGGACGGGAAGCCGCTGGGCAAGGACTTCATCTACACCGAGTTCAAGGTGCTGACGGACAGCCCGGAGGACGCGGAGGCGGTGCTCAACACGCTGCGGGACCAGGGCTATCAGGCATATGCGGAGATCGAGTGGATCCGGCAGTCGCAGGAACAGGGGCTGATCATCCAGGCGGTGTTCGGCGGCATCGGTTTCATCTCGCTGCTGGTGGCGGCCATCGGTATCGCCAACACGATGATGATGAGCGTCTACGAGCGCACCAGGGAGATCGGCATCATGAAGGTGATGGGAGCCGCCCTCGGCGACATCCGCAAGATGTTCCTGATCGAGGCCTCGAGTATCGGCTTCTTCGGCGGCCTCATCGGGCTGTTGTTGTCGCTGGGCGTCTCCGCGGTGCTGAACGCCACCCTGGGATCGCAGATGGTCACCGGTTCCGAGGCTGGCCAGGTGTCGATCATCCCCGTGTGGTTGATGGTGGGGGCCGTCGGCTTCGCCACCCTGATCGGCACCGTCGCCGGCGTGCTGCCGGCGCAGCGCGCGATGAAACTCAGCCCGCTGGCCGCCATTCGCGCCGAGTAGGGGACCGTCACCGGAATTCGGAGGGAGGTGCCTGCCACATCCCGTTCTCCACGGGCGAGGTGGCTGGAACCTCCTTCCGAGTTCCAGTCTGTGCCGGGTGGCCGTCAGCCGAGTGAGTCGACCTCGAGCATGTCGGTGACCAGCGCGGCGATCTGCGAACGCTCGGAGCGGGTCAGAGTGACGTGAGCGAAGAGGGGATTGCCCTTCAGCTTCTCGATCACAGCGACCACTCCGTCGTGGCGACCCACCCGGAGGTTGTCCCGTTGGGCGACATCGTGCGTCAGCACCACCCGCGAGTTCTGTCCCACCCTGGACAACACCGTCAGGAGGACGTTGCGCTCCAGCGACTGGGCCTCGTCCACGATGATGAACGCGTCGTGCAAGGACCGGCCGCGGATGTGCGTCAGCGGCAGCACCTCGATCATGTCCTGTTCGAGCAACTCGTCGATGACGTACTTGTTGGTGACCGCAGACAAGGTGTCGAACACTGCCTGGCCCCAGGGCTGCATCTTCTCTTCTGCGCTGCCCGGGAGGTAGCCGAGCTCCTGACCGCCCACCGCGTAGAGCGGCCGGAAGATCATCACCTTGGTGTACTTGCGCTGCTCCAGCACGGCGTCGAGGCCCGCGCAGAGCGCCAGCGCCGACTTGCCGGTGCCCGCCCGGCCGCCCAGGGAGACGATGCCGATGGTGTCGTCCATGAGGATCTCGAGTGCCACCCGCTGCTCTGCGGAGCGGCCGCGTAGACCGAAGACCTCGCGGTCGTGCTTGATGAGCTTCAGGTCCCCGTTGGGCAACTTGCGGGCCAGCGCCGACGAACCAGGGGCGTTCACCACCACCCCGGAATGGACGCAGATGTCGTCCGCCGCCGCTGTGGTGAGCACGCCGCCGGAGTAGAGGGAATCGACATCCTCCGAGGTGACCGCGACCTCCGCCATGCCCGTGTGCCCGGTGTGGACCGCCAGGTCGTTGCGGTACTCCTCGGCGGCGAGCCCCACGGCCGCTGCCTTCACGCGGAGCGGCACATCCTTGGTGACCAGCACCACGTCGTGGCCCTCGTTGGCGTAGTTGAGCGCGACGGCGAGGATGCGGGTGTCGTTGTCGCCGAGGCGGAACCCGGGCGGGAGCGCTTCCTCGTTGCTGTGATTCAGCTCGACCCGCAGGTTTCCGCCCTGTTCGTTGGTGGGCAGCGGGGTGTCGAGACGGCCGTGTTCGACGCGGAGATCGTCGAGGAGGCGAAGTGCTGAGCGGGCGAAGAAGCCCAGTTCGGGGTGGTGGCGCTTCGCTTCGAGCTCCGTGATGACCACGATCGGCAGGATGACGTTGTGCTCCTTGAAGCGCAACATCGCCTTCGGGTCTGAAAGGAGGACGGAGGTGTCGACGACGTAGGTCTTGATGGCCGTGATGGGCTGCGCAGCGGTGGGGGAAGTCTGCTGGTCTGACAGGTTGAGCACGTTTGCTCCCTTCGCGGGGGCGACGCTCTTGCCTGCCCCCGTCCTGAGGTCAGGGGACCGGATCTTCGGTGATGGAGCGGTTCTCCATGGCTAGACAGTAACGTGCCGGTGGGGCAACGGGAAGACCTAAATGACAATGGTGTGATTAGGAATTCCGCGCCGGTGCCGAGATCAGCCTGAACTGGACGCGGTTGTCGCCGTGCCCCGTGTCGATGCTGCGGCTCACCACCGCTTCGGCCTGCGTCCACACGTCGGTGGTCGGGTCGAGCACCGCCAGGTAGACCTGGTGCTCCGCGAGCGACCGGACGGCGGCCTGCACGTCGTCGTCCGTGACCACCAGGTGGTGCGTCGGGCCGGGGCCGTTCTCGAAATGCCAGATGTTCCTGCCCGCGAGCGCCTCGATGGTCGCCTCCCCGACGGCCATGTGGTCCGCCTGGTTGGGCATGCCGGGTTCCCACTCGGGGCCCCGGTAGGTGGAGATGACCAGATCGATGGGATGGGACTCGGTGGCGTGCCGGAGGGCGTCGGCGAGGCCTGGGGTGTCTGCCAGCCTGCCGTCTGGGAGGTCCAGCCAGATCAGCCGGCTGACGCCCACATGGGCGGCCGCGCGGCGCTGCTCCTCCTCGCGGAGCGGGCCGGCCTCGGCCGGCGACATCCCCTGGATGCCGGCCTCGCCGCTGGTGGCCAGGAGGTAGGTGACCTGCTTCCCCTCGCGCGTCCACCTGGCCACGGCAGCTGCGATGCCGTACTCCGGGTCGTCGGGATGCGCGACGACGACCACTGCATGATTCCAGCTGGTGGGGAACAGGTCCGTCATGGAGCCAATCTACCGGCGGGAGGTGGCTCGGGGATCAGAAAATGGCCAGCCCGATGGCGACCGCGTGCAGCACGGCGGCGATGATCGTGCAGGCGTGGAACACCTCGTGGAAGCCGAACCAGGTGGGCGACAGCTGCGGCCGCTTCGTCCCGTAGGCGAGCGCCCCCACCGAGTAGACGAGCCCGCCGCCCAGCAGCAGCAGGACCACCGCGGGGCCGCCCTCTGCCCAGAACTGGTTGAGCCAGCCGACCGCCGCCCACCCCATGGCCACGTAGAGCAGCGTGTAGAGCCAGCGGGGCGCCGACAACCACGTGACGCGGAACAGCACGCCGAGCACGGCGATGGACCAGATCAGGATCAGCAGGGCCCAGCGGGAGCTGCCGTCCAGCAGCGCGAGCGTCAGGGGGGTGTAGGTGCCGGCGATGAACACGAAGATGTTGGAGTGGTCGATGCGGCGGAAGATGGCGTTGGTCCTGTCGGACCAGTTCCCGCGGTGGTAGACGGCGCTGGTGCCGAAGAGCTGCACTGCGGCCAGCGTGTAGACGGCGGCGCCGACGCGGGCGGTGAGGTCCGGCGCGAAGGTGGTGAACGCCAGACCGACGATGAAGATGATGGGCGACATCCCCAGGTGCAGCCAGCCCCTCAGCTTGGGCTTGGTGTCCGCCCTCGTCGACAGCCCACCGCCCTGGATGGGAGCTTCCGCCCTGGGCCGTTCGCTGGGCTGCGGGGTGGTCCCGGTGCCTGCTTCGACGGTGGAGGAGTCGTTCATGGTCAGACCTACGCTTCCGTAACTTACGCAACCGTAGGTTAACGCGTTGCGCGCCCATTTCCAACACGATCCCACCACCTGGTCGGCGGATCCACAGGCAGAGCCGCGGGCTGTCCTCCGGATGGGGTCTCCGCCCTCATTCGGGTGGGGGGCGACCACACCTGCAGGACGTCAGGCGGGTTCGCTTCGACGACACGTACCTCCCGCGCCCTTGACGCAATGCCCTAGGCTTCTCGCATGTCACTTGCGCGCCCGTTCAGCGAGCGGTGGTGGCCGCCCAAATGGCTGTACACCACCTACGAGCGGGGCGTGCTGGACAAGCTGGACAAGGCATCGCTCCCGCAACACGTGGCCGTCCTCGCCGACGGGAACCGCCGGTGGGCCCGGATGAACGCCCCCGGTGAGCCCCTCGTCGCCGGTTACCGGGCGGGCGCGGCCAAGCTCCGCGAGTTCGTGGAGTGGTGCGAGGACGCCGGGATCAAGGTCATCACGCTGTGGGTGCTGAGCACCGAGAACCTCAGCCGTGGTGAGGAGGCCGAGCTCGCCCCGCTGCTCCAGGTCATCCAGGACCTCGTGCGCGACCTCGCGGCCCGAAGGCGCTGGCGCGTGCAGGTGGTGGGTGCCCTTGACCTGCTGGATGAGGAATGCGCCCAGTCGTTGCGCTCGGCCTCCGCGTCGACGGAGGACATCGCCGGCATGGTGGTCAACGTCGCCGTCGCCTACGGGGGCCGCCACGAACTGCGCGACGCCGTGCGCTCCCTGCTCGCCGAGAAGGCCTCGCAAGGCGCCACGCTCGAAGAGGTGGCGCAGACGCTGGAGATCGACGAGATCTCCGAGCACCTGTACACCAAGGGCCAGCCGGATCCGGATCTGATCATCCGCACCTCGGGCGAGCAGAGGCTCTCGGGCTTCCTGTTGTGGCAGTCGGCGCACAGCGAGTTCTACTTCTGCGAAGCGTTGTGGCCGGATTTCCGCCGCGTCGACTTCGTCCGCGCGCTGCGGGCCTACGCCCAGCGTGAGCGTCGCTTCGGGCGCTGAACCCCGCGTCGTCCGGTCGATGGCATTGCGCGTGCGGCTGGGCGCGGGTGGCTGTCGGAGGTGGCGGCTGGGTAGGGTGGCGCGCATGGCTCGCAACCCGAAGGCCCGCGGCAGGGACATGATCATCTCCTTGGCGGTCATCGCTGTTCCGGTGCTGCTGGTCATCATCTTCTTCACCTCCACACCCAAGGAGGAGGTGGACCCCCTCGATCTCGGTCCCTTCATCACCCGGGCCGAGGCGGAGTCGCCGTTCCCGGTGCTGGTCGCTGAGAACCCGGGGGAGGGCTGGGTCCCGGTTCGCACCGCCTGGGCCCAGAAGGGCCAGCCGTGGATCACCACGGAGCCCGCGCTGGGCAACTCGTGGCAGGTGGGCTACCTCTCGCCGGACGAGATCTACTACGGCGTCCTGCAGCGCGACGAGTCCGCCCGGGACCTGGTGCGCAGCGGCACCCGTGAGGGCAACGAGATCGGTGAGGAGACGACTCTCGCCGGCCGCGACTGGTCCCGCTACGAGAGCAAGGACGGCCGCACGCGCAGCCTCGTCAACGAGGAGGACGGCGTGACGACGGTGGTCTCGGCGGACACCGACTTCCCGGAACTCGAAGCCTTCACCTCGACCCTCGTGGAGCGATAGCCCCTCAGTCGGCCTCGCGGGCCTTCGCCACCTGCTCCTTGGCGCCGTCCAGGAACTCCTGGCAGATCTTCGCCAGTTCCTCGCCGCGCTTCCACAGCGCCATCGACTCCGCGAGCGAGGCGCCGCCGGATTCCAGCTTGCCGACCACGGCGACCAGTTCGTCGCGGGCCTGCTCATAGGTCAGCTTCTCGTCAGCCATCGTGGGCTCCCTTCGATACATTCAGGACGTCGGTTCGGGCGTGACCCGGGCGACATCGAGGGCGAGTTCCCCGTCGGCCAGGTAGGCGTGGACACGGGCGCCGACGGTGGTGTCGGCGATGCTGGACACCGAGGCGTGCGCCTCGTCCACCAGGACGGCGTACCCGCGCTCCAGGGTCCGCTTGGGGGAGAGCGCCCGGATGGTGCTGACGGCGGCCCGGAGGTCTGATTCCTCGTCGCGGAGCCGGCGGCCGATGGCGGATTCCAGACGGTGGCGCAGCAGTGACACCCGCTCGACGTGGGCGTCGAAGGCGCTGGTGGGGTCCACCATGACGGGGCGCGAGCGCAGCGCGTCCAGCACCTGTTGCTGACGGGTGAGCACACCGTCGACGGCGCGGTGCAGCCGCTGGAGCGCCTGGGCGACACCGGCCTGCTCAGCCGCGTGGTCCGGCACCACGTGCTTGGCCGCATCGGTGGGGGTGGAGGCCCGGTAATCGGCCACGAAGTCGACGAGTGGGAAGTCGCGCTCGTGCCCGATCGCCGTGATCACCGGGGTGCGGGCCGCGTGGACCGCACGCACGAGCCCCTCGTCGGAGAAGCTCAGCAGGTCTTCGAGGGAGCCGCCCCCGCGGGCGATGATGATGACGTCGACCTCGGGGTCTGCGTCCAGCGCGGCCAATGCCGTCATGACGGATTCCGCCGAGCTGACGCCCTGCACCAGCGCGTGCCGGACCCGGAGGTGGGCGCCGGGCCAGCGCCGCTCGACGTTGGTGATGACGTCGCGCTCCGCGTCGGAGTTCTTGCCGGTGACCAGACCGATCACGCGTGGGAGCAGCGGGAGGCGGCGTTTGCGGTGGGCCTCGAACAGGCCCTCGGCCTGGAGCTTGCGCTTGAGTTGTTCGAGTTGCGCCAGGAGGCGACCCTCGCCTGCGACACGGAGTTCCAGGCATTCGTAGCTCAGCGTCGAGTTGCGGTCCCAGACGCGCGGCCGGATCCGGGCCGTCACGCGGGAGCCCTCCGGGATGGGACCGGCGGCGTCCAGCACCAGGGTGGAGGCGGTGACCTGGCAGGACATGTCGGCGATCCGGTCCCGGAACGTCATGAACTGGGTGGGGGCGTTGCGGCGCTTGATCTCCACCACCTGGGCGTCGACCCAGATCTCGCCGCACCGGTTCACCCAGTCCTTGACCGCCCCGATCACGCGGCCCAGCGGCTGCGGTTGTTCCGGGGAGCTGGTCAGTGCCATGCGGGCAACCCTAGTGGGCGCCGGCGTTGCGGTCCCAGGTGCCGGCGTTGACGGTGGCGTAGAACGTGCCGTGGATCACGTTGCCCGGGGCGACGGGGTGCTCCATGGGGACGGCGACCGTCAGGTCGATGACGCTCGCTGCCCGCACGTACTGGAAGTCGGTCTTCGTCAGCCCGTTGCGGCGCACCTCGACATCCTCGACGACGGCGCCCAACAGCAGGGTCGGCCCCGCCTCCTCGGTGGTGATGGAGGAAGCCTGCAAGCCCATGAGCGACGGCGACACCATGGAGCGCGGCTCCATCAGCATCGAGCCGACGCGGGCTGCGTCGGAGGCCTTGAACGCCTCTTCGTCGGCGAACACCAGCACGTCCATGGCCAGCGCGCCCACCTGCAGTTCCTGGATGATCGAGAAGCCGCCGCCGGGGGCGAGGTCGTGCTGCTCGTAGGCGATGGGGTCGTCGACCATGGCGAGGAACTGGGTGAGCAGTTCGCCGTCCTCGCCCTGCGCGTACACGGCGACGCGCGCCAGGAGGTCCGTGAACCGGATCACCTGGGCCCGGTACCGCGTGTCCGAGCGGAGCCCCGCAGACACGTTGACCGCCTGCCCCTTGCGCTGCACGAAGGCCACCCGGGCGCCGCTCGGGTCGGTGTAGGCGCCGATCAGCGCGAAGCCAGGCGCCTTGTTGACGCCCCTGACCCCACCGTCGAACGCGGCCTTGGTGAGCGCCTCCATGGAGGTGAAGTCGAATCCGACGGCGTGCAGCTGAGGCGATTTCATGGCCCCAGGCTACCGAAGCGGGGGTATTTCCTATTTCACCTAGACTAAGAGGCATGACTGCCACCAAACGAGTCGTTGTCGCTGCGCCCCGTGGTTACTGTGCGGGCGTGGACCGTGCCGTGATCACCGTTGAGAAGGCCCTCGACCTGTACGGCTCACCCGTCTACGTGCGCAAGGAGATCGTGCACAACCGCCACGTCGTCGAGGACCTCCAGGCGCGCGGCGCGATCTTCGTCGAGGAACTCGAAGAGGTGCCGCCGGGTTCCACCGTGGTGTTCTCTGCACACGGCGTCTCCCCGGCGGTGAAATCCGAGGCGGCCGAGCGCGGTCTGAAGACCATCGACGCCACGTGCCCCCTGGTCACCAAGGTGCACCACGAGGCCAAGCGTTTCGCGACGGACGGCAAGACCATCCTGCTCATCGGCCACCAGGGCCATGAGGAGGTGGACGGCACCATGGGCCACGCGCCCGAGCAGACCATCCTGGTGCAGCACCCCGACGATGTCGCCGGGCTGGACCTGCCGGATGACGCGGATGTCGCCTGGCTGTCGCAGACCACCTTGTCCGTCGACGAGACCATGGAGACGGTGGGCCGGCTGCGGGAGAAGTTCCCGCTCCTGATGGACCCGCCGTCGGACGACATCTGTTACGCCACGCAGAACCGCCAGCTCGCCGTGAAGCAGATCGCCGGCGGCGACTGCGACCTGATGATCGTGGTGGGGTCGGCCAACTCGTCGAACTCCGTGCGCCTCGTGGAGGTCGCGCTCGAGGCCGGGGCGAAGGCCTCGTACCGCGTCGACAACTACAGCGAGATCAAGCCCGAATGGCTCGACGGCGTGGAGACGGTGGGCGTCACGTCCGGCGCCTCGGTGCCCGACGATCTGGTGCAGGGCGTGCTCAAGTTCCTCGAGGAGCAGGGTTACCCGGCTGCGGTCGAGGAGCGCCTGACGGAGGAGACGCTGCAGTTCGCGCTGCCGCCGGAACTGCGCAAGGACCTGCGCCGCGCAGTCAAGCACTGACGCTGAGGAATGGGGCCGCCGGGAGACCGGCGGCCTTTTCCATGCCCGGACGTCTGTCGGCGGGGTCAGACCAGGAAGGTGAAGTACGGGGAATCGTAGGCGATCTCCTCGGTCTTCATCCCGCACTCGTCGATGCGTTGGAGGAGGAAGCGGTAGTCGCCCGGGCTGCCCAGTTCGACGCCCACCAGCGCGGGCCCCGTCTCCTTGTTGTTGCGCTTGACGTACTCGAAGTAGGCGATGTCGTCCTCGGGCCCCAGCACCGAGTCGAGGAACATGCGCAGCGCGCCCGGCTGCTGTGGGAACTCCACCAGGAAGTAGCGCTTGCGGCCCTCGTGGATGAGCGAGCGCTCCACCACGTCGGCGTAACGCGAGACGTCGTTGTTGCCGCCGCTGACCAGCACCAGCACCCGGGAACCCGTCGGGATCTGCACCCGGGGGCCCACCCCGCCGGTGGGGAGGGCGGCGGCGGCGAGGGCGCCGGCCGGCTCCGCGATGATGCCGTCGGTCTGGTACATGTCCAGCATCTCGGTGCAGATCTGGCCCTCGGGTACCCGCGCCAGCTCGATGCGGGCCTCGCGGATGGCCTGGAAGGTGAAGTCGCCGGCCCGGCGCACGGCTGCGCCGTCGACGAAGGTGTCGATGTTGTTGAGGGTGACGGGGCGCCCGGCTGAGATGGCGGCGGCCATGCAGGGCGCGCCCTCCGGTTCGACGCCGATGATCCGCACGTCCGGGTGTACCGCGCGCAGCCACGCCGAGCATCCGGCGACGAGCCCGCCGCCGCCGATGGGCAGCACCACGACGTCCGGGACGAAGCCGAGCTGGTCGAAGGCCTCGACCATCAGGGTCGCCTGGCCTGCGGCGGTGCGCGGGTCGTTGAAGGCGGGGACGAGCACCATGCCCTGGCTGGCGAGCCGGACGGCCTCCTCCGAGGCCTCGTCGTAGGTGGCGCCGTGCAGCACCAGGTCCACGTACTGGCCACCGATCTTCTGGATCCGGTCACGCTTCTGGCGCGGCGTGGGGTGGGGCACCACGACGGTGGCATGGATGCCGAGGGCCGCGGCGGAGAAGGCGACGCCCTGGCCGTGGTTGCCGGCCGAGGCGCAGACGACTCCGGCGGCCTTCTCCTCCTCGTTGAGCTGGCTCATGAGGTTGTAGGCGCCGCGCAGCTTGTAGGAGCGCACGGGCTGCAGGTCTTCTCGCTTGAGCCAGATCTCGGAGCCGGTGGCGGCGGACAGTCGCTCATTCAGCTGCACGGGGGTGTGCGTGACGATGGCCGAGAGCCGTTCAACGGCGTCGGGGATGGATTCGGCGAGGTCGGCCAGTGTGCTCACCCGGACCATTGTGTCACTCTGCGGTCGCCGGTGGACATGGAGGCAGCGCCGGTGGCCCGGATCGGCGTGGCTTTGGGGTCCGCCCGGAGTGGGATTCAGGTTTTGTCTGAGGCTGCTGATTAGCTGTGAGGCATGGAAGCACTCGCCATCCTTTTCGGTCTCTTCGCCCTCGTCCTCGGCCTGGTCGGCGGATTTCTGCTGGGCCGCCGCAGCACCGCGGCCGCAGCCGCCTCAGACGCAGCCGCCCGTGAACAGGAGCAGCGCCAGTTGATGCAGGCCCGCGACGATTCTGCGCAGGCCCGGGCAGACGCCAGCCGCGCTCGTGAAGAGGCTGCCATGGCCAAGGCGGAGATCGCCCAGGTTCTGGCCGGCAAGGCTGAGCTGCGCGCCGTGGCCGCAGACGCCCAACGCCTGGTGGCCGAGGCCCAGGGCGAAACCGCCAGGGTGCAGGCGCTCGTGGCGGCGGCAGAGGCGGAGCGTGACGCCGCGGTCCAGAAGGCCAAGGAACAGGCGGCAGACCGCGAGGTGCTCCTCAACCAGTTCAAGGTCCTGTCCTCGGAGTCGCTGGAGAAGCACGGCAAGGCCGCAGACGTCGTGGCAGACCAGCGGATGAAGGCCACGGAGCAACTCGTCGCCCCGCTGGCGGATGGGCTGCGTCAGATGCAGGAGAAACTGCAGGCGGTGGAGAAGGACCGCGTGCGGATGGCTGCTGAGCTGGCTGAGCAGGTCAACACCGTGCGCATGTCGGGGGAGGCCATCCGCAAGGAGACCACCAGCCTCAGCCAGGCCCTGCGGACGCCCCAGGTGCGCGGCGCGTGGGGGGAGAGCAGCCTCAAGCGCATCGTCGAGATCTCCGGCCTCATGGAGCGCTGTGATTTCGACACCCAGCAGAGCTACACCTCCGACGACGGCCTGTTCCGCCCTGACCTGCGGGTGAACCTCCCCGCCGGCAAGGTGATCTTCGTCGACGCGAAGGTGCCGCTGTCTGCGGTCCTCGAGGCGTACAACACCGAAGACCCGGAGGCCCAGAAGGGGCACTTCGCCTCCTTCGCCCGGCACGTCAAGACCCACATCGACCAGTTGGCCGGCAAGAACTACTGGCAGCTGGATCTGGGCTCGCCGGAGTTCGTCGTGCTGTACCTGCCCTCGGACGAGTTCTACCGCCTGGCCATGGAGCAGCTGCCGGACCTGCATGATTACGCCACGCGCAAGCACGTCGTGCTCGCCTCACCCGGGCTGCTCATCCCTCAGCTGCAGATCGTGGCGAACGGCTGGAAGCAGGTGGCTCTCGCGGAGACGGCCGGCGAGATCTCGAAACTCGGCCGCGAACTCTACGAGCGGCTCGCCACCCTCGGAAAGCACTTCGACAAGCTCGGCAATTCGCTGCGCAGCGCCGTGACGAACTACAACAGCGCCGTGGGTGCGCTGGAGACCCGCGTGATGGTGTCGGCCCGCAGGTTCCGTGACTACGAGGTCGCGTCGGAAGACCTCACGGAGCTGAAGGGCGTCGAGCTGACCACCCGCCAGGTGACGGTCACGGAGATGCTCGACTACGAGGACCTGCGCGAGCGGGAGCGCACGCTGCTCTCGCCTGAGCAGACGCTGCTCGATCCGCCGGTCCGCCAGCTTCCCCGCCGCACGGACGCCGGCTGAGGCCCCACGCCACCCTTGGTCGCACGCCCATCGGGCTGGGGCTATGTTTGACGCCATGCTCAGCACCGCCCAGGACCACATCGCAGATCTCGCGGAGTTCGTCACCGCGTCGCCCACCAGCTACCACGCGGCCAGCACGATGGCACGGCGCCTGCGGGAGGCGGGCTTCGAGCAGTTGGACCCGCGTCGGCCTTTCGACGGCGTCGCCGGCAAGCGGTTCATCCAGCGCGACGGCGCCGTTGTCGCCTGGGTCGCGCCCGAGGAGTTGACCGAGACCGCCGGGCTCCGCATCGTCGGCACCCACACGGACTCGCCGTCGTTCAAGATCAAGCCAGGTGACCTGATCCGTTCGGCAGGTTGGGTCCAGGTCGGCGTGGAGGTGTACGGGGGGCCGCTGCTCAATGCGTGGCTGGACCGCGATCTCGGCATCGCCGGCCGCCTCGTCACCCGTGATGGGCAGAGCCACCTCGTGAAGAGCGGGCCCATCGCCCGGATCCCGCAGCTGGCCATCCACCTGGACCGCGGCGTCAACGACGCGCTCAAGCTGGACAAGCAGCAGCACATGCAGCCGGTGGTCGCCGTCGACCTGAAGCGGCCCGTGAAGGAGCATCTCGCGGTACTGGCGGGTGTTGAGGCCGAGGAGGTCGCCTACCACGACCTGTACCTGTTCGATACCCAGCCGCCCGCCGTGATCGGGGCTGAGGATGAGTTCTTCGCCTCGGGTCGCCTGGACAACCTGTCCTCCACCCACGCGGGCCTCACGGCCTTCGAGGCGCTCGAGGTGGGCTCCGACGTGTCGGTCCTCGTCGCCTTCGACCATGAGGAGGTGGGCTCCGCCACCACCACCGGCGCCGGCGGGCCCCTCCTGCAGGACGTCCTGGAGCGGATCGCGGCCGGCTACGGGCTGGGCCTGGACGCCACGCGCGCCATGTTCGCCCGGTCCAGCTGTGTCTCGGCGGATTCAGGGCACCTGGTCCACCCCAACTACGTGGGCCACCACGACCCGAAGAACCATCCGGAGGCCAACGGCGGCCCCCTGCTGAAGATCAACGCGAACCAGCGCTACGCCACGGATGCGGTAGGCGCCGCCCTCTGGCTGGACGCCTGCGCGCGCGCCGACGTGCCGACGCAGCCGTTCGTGTCCAACAACTCGATGCCCTGCGGCTCCACCATCGGGCCGATCACGGCCACCCGGTTGGGCATCACCACCGTCGACGTGGGCATCGGCCTGCTGAGCATGCACTCGGCGCGCGAGCTGTGTGGGGTCGAGGACGCCTGGTTCCTCGCCCGCGCGATGGAGTCGTACTACGCAGGCGGTGCTGCGGCCTGATAAGGAACCGGGCAGCTCAACCGGCGTTGAGGACGAGCGGCACGGGGGCGCCGACCTGGCGGTCCAGGCAGCAGCCCTCCCGTTGCGACCGGTGGCAGTTGTTGCACGTCGGGATGGGCAGGTAGAAGTGCGCGATGGGCCGGCCCTGGAACTCGCCCACCTCAATGTCCAGATCGAACACCTCACGCAACAGACCGGGCCGCACGATCTCGGCCGGTGTGCCCACGGCATGGATCCGGCCGTGCTTCATGGCGACGATCTGGTCGGCCCAGCAGCTGGCGTAGTTGATGTCGTGCAGCACGATGACGACGGTCTTGCCCAGCTCGTCGGCGGCGCGGCGCAGCGTCTGCAGCATGCCGTGCGCGTGTGACACGTCCAGGTTGTTGAGGGGCTCGTCGAGCAGCACGTACTCCGTGTCCTGCGCCAGCACCATCGCGACGAACGCGCGCTGCCGCTGGCCTCCACTCATCTCGTCGAGGAAACGGTTCCGGAGGTCCTCGAGGCCCATCCAGCGGATGGCCAGGTCGATGGCCTCGTGGTCGGCCTTCGTGTGCCGTCCGCCGCTGTGGGGATAGCGCCCGAATCCGACGAGGTCGGTGACGGTGAGCCGCGATTGCACGTCGTTGTTCTGCCGCAAGATGGCGAGCCGCTTGGCCAGTTCCCTGGAGTCTGCCTTCGCTACGTCGAGGTTCCCGACGGTGATCTCGCCCGTGTCGGCTCCGAGCAGGCGCGCGACCATGGACAACAGGGTTGACTTGCCCGCTCCGTTGGCGCCCACAATGGCGGTCAGGCCGCCGCTGGGCAGCGACACCGACACGTCGTCGACGACGACCGACTTGCCGTAGCGCTTGGTGACGTCCTTGACCTCGATCATGACCGTGCAGCCTTCCTGATGACGAGCCAGATGAACGCGATGCCACCGGCGAATTCGATGATGACGGAGAGCACGGTGCCCAGCCCGAACACCTGCTCCAGAATGGCCTGGCCGGCCACGATGACGCCCACGCCGAGCAGCCCCGCCATCGGCATGGTGTAGGCGTGCTTGCCGGTGCCGGCGACCTGATAGGCCACGGCCGCCACGATGAGGCCGAGGAACGTGATGGGTCCGACCAGCGCCGTCGACACCGACACCAGCAGGGTGGCGACGAGGAGCACGGTGCGCACGGTGCGGTGGTAGGGGACACCGAGCGACACGGCGGCTTCCCTGCCGAGCGTGAGTACGTCGAGCGTGTTGCGTGCCCGCCACAGCCACCAGGTACAGGCAGCGACGACGGCGAAGCCCACCCAGATCAGTTCCGGGTGGACGGCGTTGAAGGAGGTGAACAGGTTGCCCTGCAGCACCAGGTAGCTCGTGGGGTCCAGCATCCGGCTGATCAGCGAGGAGAACGAGCGCAGGATCGCGCCCAACACCAGGCCGGCGAGCACCACGAGGTAGACGGAGCGGCCCTTGCGGCCGAACAGCAGGCCCGTGAGTGCCATGGCGGAAGCCAGCATGATCACCACCGTGATGGCGAACATCGTGTAGGGCCCGACGGCCGAGACGAAGGTTACCCCGAGCAGGAAGATCAACAGCGTCTGGATGAAGGCGTACAGCGCGTCGAGACCGAGGATCGAAGGGGTGAGCAGCCGGTTGTTGGTCACCGTCTGGAAGGCCACCGTCGCCACCCCGGTGGCCCATCCCACGAGCACCATCGCGGCGAGCTTGCGGCCGCGGAACGGCAGGATGAACTCGAGGTTGCCAGCCGCGTTGATCGTGACGAACGCGACGGCCGCCAGCAGGCAGAAGGCGACGGCCAGCCAGAGTCGGGCGTCGGGGCCGACCTGGCGTCGGACCTTGGTGTCCGGGACGAAGGCGACAGTGGTCATCTGGCGGTCCTCAGCTTGCCGGTGAGCAGCAGCGCCAGGAAGACGGTGCCGCCCAGCACGCCGGAGATGGTGCCGACGGGGATCTCGTAGGGGTAGTTGATGGTGCGCGCGAGGAGGTCGCAGACCAGCACGAAACCGGAGCCTGCGAGGGCCGTCCAGGCGATGTTGCGGCGCAGGTTGTCGCCGCGCCACATGGCGATGAGGTTGGGGATGATCAGGCCCACGAAGCCGATGGCCCCGACCACCACCAGGGTCACCGCGGACGCCACGGCGACGATGCCGAGGCCGAGGTTGAGGGTGGTCTTGTAGGACAGGCCCAGCGAGGTCGCCTGCTCCTCCCCGAGCGACGCGACGGTGAAGCGGTCCGAGAAGACCCACAACACGACGCCGACGATGGCCAGCAGCCAGAGCAGTTCGTAGCGGCCGCGCAGCACGCCGGAGAAGTCCCCCTGCATCCAGATGCCGAGGCTCTGGAGGAGGTCGAAGTGGTAGGCGACGAATGTGGTGCCGGCGGAGATGACGCCGGCGAGCATGATGCCGACGAGCGGCACCGCGACGATGGGCGCGCGAGGCGGCAGGGCCCTGACGAGCCGGACGAACACGGCGGTGCCGACCAGCGCGGTGGCCACGGCGATGAGCATCTTCACCCACAGCGGCGCGGAGGGGAATAGCATCACCGCGATGAGGATGCCCACGCCGGCCGACTCGGAGGTGCCCACCGTTGTGGGTTCGACGAACCGGTTGCGCACCAGCAACTGCATCAACAGGCCGGAGAGTGCGAGGGAGGCGCCGGCCAGCAGCACGGCGACGGTGCGGGGAATGCGAGACGCGAACAGGTTCAGCACCTGTTGGTCTGTGGCCTGCCCCGAGACGAAATCCCAGGGGGAGAGGTCAGCGACGCCGACGAACAGCGAGACCGCCGCCAGCACGAGAAGCGCGGCGAGCCCGCCGACCCATCCCCGGTTCAGGGGACGGGTGGCGGGCTGACGCGTGGTGCGCAGGGCGGCGACGCTCACAGCTCGGCAGCCACCTGGTTGATCATTTCGACGGCGTTGTTGGCGCCGTGGATCAGGATGTACCAGCGCTGGCCCTCGAGGTACACGACGTCGTCGTTGCTCCAGGCAGAGGTGGTGGCCACCAGTTCGTTGTCGAGCACCTGTTCGGCGGCGGCACCCTCTTCCCCGATGGCGGCGTCGCGGTCCACGACGAACAGCAGATCGGGGTTGGCCTGCTGGATGGCCTCGAAGGAGATGGCGTCGCCGTGGGCCTCGGCCTCGACGTCGGAGATGGTGGGCTCGATGCCCAGGTCGTTGAACAGGGCGTTGTAGCGCGACTGGGTGCCGTGCGCCGAGACCTTGCCGCCGGAGGTCATGAGGACCATGGCGTTCTTGCCCGCGGGCACCTTGTCCTTGGCGGCGGCGATGGCCTCCTCGAGCTCCTTGAGCTCGGCCTCGGCCTGTTCCTCTGTGCCGGTCGCCTGGGCGAGGATGTCGGTGGCGTAGGCGACACCGTCGTAGAAGCTCTTGGAGTAGTCGTAGGTGATGTCGATGGTCGGCGCGATCTTGCTCAGCTCAGGAACCTGTTTCGCGGAGCGGAAGCCCGCGACGATGAGATCCGGCTGCAGGGAGGCGATGACCTCGAAGTTGGGCTCCTGGAGCGTGCCGACGTCCGTGGTGGACTCGGTCTTGAAGGAGCTCACAGCGTCGGGGAAGGCCCCGCCCTTGGGAACTCCGACGACGGAGCCGCTGACGCCGAGCGCGTCCAGGGTGTCGAGGGCGCCGAAGTCGAGGACGACGATCTTGCTGGGCGTGCCGTCGAGTTCAGCGGTGCCCTGGGTGTGGGCGACGGAGATGGTCTGACCGGAGGTCTCGTCTGCGGCGGGGGCTGTATCGGGGGTGCCGCACGCCGTGAGGGCGAGGGCCCCAGCGGCTGCGGTGGCGGCGAGGAGGCGCAGAGTCTGCTTCATCGGTGTCTTTCAGTAGTAGCTGTCGGTGTCGCGACTTAGGCAACCCTAACCAACCCATTAACGCTACGCAAACGTGGCCAAAATGCGGACAGGGGACAGTGTGAAGTTGTGCAGCGGAGTTGCTGCACAACTCAACTCTGGCCACGAGCCGGAGCCTGGTCGGGGTGGGCAGTGTGAAGTTGTGCAGCGGACTTGCTGCACAACTCAACTCTGCCGGGGGTCCGTCTCGCGCCCGGGATACCCGAGACGGGGGCTCCAGCGGTGCGCGGCATTCGGTCGCCTCAGCGCGGAGCGGTAAGCTGCGCTCTCGTGGCACTCACCATTGGAATCGTCGGTCTCCCCAACGCCGGCAAGTCGACCCTGTTCAACGCACTGACTCGCGCGGAGGTGCTCGCTGCGAACTACCCGTTCGCGACGATCGAGCCCAACGTCGGCATGGTCGGCGTCCCGGATCCGCGGCTCGCGGAGTTGGCGAAGGTGTTCGGCTCCGAGCGGCTCGTGCCGGCTGTCGTCAGCTTCGTCGACATCGCCGGCATCGTGAAGGGTGCCTCGCAGGGTGAAGGCATGGGCAACGCGTTCCTCGCCAACATCCGCGAAGCCGACGCGATCTGCCAGGTCACCCGCGTGTTCGACGACGTGGACGTCACCCATGTCGACGGCAAGGTGGACCCCGCCTCCGACATCGACACCATCTCCACCGAACTGATCCTCGCCGACCTCGCCACGGTCGAGAAGGCCCTGCCGCGCATCGAGAAGGAGGCGCGGATCAAGAAGGATGCGCAGCCGAAGCTCGAGGCCTTCAGGGCCGCGAAGGATGCCCTCGAGTCGGGCCAGGGCGTCCGCGCCGCGGGTCTGGACACCGAGGAACTCTACGAACTGCACCTCCTCACGGCGAAGCCGTACCTCTACGTGTTCAACTGCGACCAGGACGAACTGGGCGACGAGGAACTCAAGGCCAGGATGCGCGCCATCGTCGCCCCGTCCGAGGCGATCTTCCTCGACGCCAAGTTCGAGTCCGAGCTGGTCGAGATGGAAGAGGACGAAGCTCGCGAGTTCCTCGCCGAGATGGGCGTGGAGGAGCCGGGCCTCGACGTGCTGGCCCGCGTGGGCTACGACACCCTCGGCCTGCAGAGCTACCTGACCGCCGGCCCCAAGGAGGCCCGCGGCTGGACGATCAAGAAGGGCGCCACCGCGCCCGAGGCTGCCGGTGTGATCCACACCGACTTCCAGAAGGGCTTCATCAAGGCCGAGGTGGTCAGCTTCGACGACCTGATGGCCGCCGGCTCGATGAACGCGGCCAAGGCCGCCGGCAAGGTCCGCCTCGAGGGCAAGGACTACATCATGGCCGACGGCGACGTCGTGGAGTTCCGGTTTAACGTCTGACTCTTGGCCGCAGTTCTTTTCCTAGGCGCCGTGGCGTAGCTCAGCTCAGCGCGGCGTCTTGGTCGTCGCGGATGCCTACCAGCACGTGCTTGGTGCCTGTGACGATTTCGGTCTGTCTACGAGCGTCGACGTGGCTTGCCGAGAGGCTCTCGGTCGCGAGCGGGGGCGCCGACTGCCGAGTGGTAAGAATCGAGGATGAGCCACGCACGGCGATCCTGAGGTGCAACACCGGAGCGGATGTACGCGACCAGTGCAGCGATCAGGGCAGCGTCCGCGACCACGGCGGCGAGCCTGCCGAAGTGGCGGGTCTCGCGACGTATGCCGGGCCGGCGGTCCTGGACGACGGCGAGGATCACGCGGCGCAGGCGCTGCCGATCCTCCTCGCTCAAGGAGAGACGCTTGAGTTGGTTGCAGAGGTCGGCCTTGATGTAGCCGGACCGGAAAAATCGAGCGTCGGCCTCAAGGAAGCGGATCGCCTCCTCCACGGCCTTGGGATCGCCACCATGGAGGGAGGACTCTGGGACGGCCGCATCCCAAGCCTCGTGGAAGGCCTCGACGAACTTGTCGTGGGCAAGGACTTCCTCGAGGGCGCGCGGGACGCCCTTCCACGCCTGGTTCAGCCGATCCTCGGACGCGTTGCACTGCGCCGCGGCATCGCGGAACTCGTTCACACGCTTCATGGCGGAAATCTACAGTGCGAGCGCTGCGTCCGACGGGGCGAACGCAGAGCTGGACCTCTGAGGCCTTTTCGTGGCGGGATGTGGTGGAGTTCCGCTTCAACGTCTGATTCGCCATGACTCCCAGATATGACCAGGGAGCGGGCGACCGGGAGTGCTGACGAAGTGGCCTTGGCCCGCTGGCATTCGCGACTCGATGACGTGCGCCGCGCCGTCGACCAGCTTCCACCGCGGAATGGCTCGGGGGATTCTTCGCGGAGGTGACGAGCGCCCAAGAGCCGGCTCTTGGCACGGTGGCGTCGTGGCACACTCAGGTTGTGGATACGTCGGAGGAGTCGCAACCCACCCGGTACTACCACGGCACCCGAGCGGTGCTGTCTCCCGGTGACTTGGTCACCCCGGGGCGCCCCTCGAACTACCGGGCCGAAGTGACCATGAACCACGTCTACTTCACCGCGCGGCTCGACGGCGGTGGCCTGGCGGCCGAAATCGCCGCGATGCTCGGTCCCGTGGGCGCCGAACCGCACGTGTATCTCGTGGAGCCGACCGGTCCTTTCGAGGACGATCCGAACGTCACCGACAAGAAGTTCCCCGGCAACCCGACGCTGTCCTACCGCAGCGCGGCTCCGTTGCGCGTCATCGAGGAGATCGCCAGCTGGACCCGTCTGGGGCCCGATGAGCTCGACGTGTGGCGCGAGCGGTTGAGGGAGATGCGGGAGTCGGACGCGGAGATCATCAACTGATCGGACACGTGCGCGCGCCGGAACTCGGTGGAGATCCGGGTGAGCGTCTACCGTGATTGTGGCGTAGCAGTGCCGTGCGGCAGCGGGTGTGTGACGCTCTGAGGTGAAGGAGGGTGATATGGCTGGCATCACTGCCCTGGATGCGAGTGCCGGTACCGAGCGCGAGGTCCTTCTCGCCTTCCTCGGTGAGCATCGCCGACTCGTCCGCGAGACGGTCCTCGTGCTGACCGACGAGGAGGCGAGGCGAAGGTTGGTGCCGTCGCTGACGACGCCGATGGGCCTGCTCAAGCACGCAGCTTTCGTCGAAACGGCCTGGTTCCCTTGTCGCTTCGGTGGCCTGACTCGCGCAGAAGCGGGAATTCCGGAGACGGTGGACGAGAGCTTCACCCTGGAGCCGGATGACACGCTTGCGCGACTTGCGCGCAATCACGAGCTGGCTGTTGCCGCAGCTGACGAGGTCATCGCTCAATGGGGACTCGACGACCGCTGCACGCACCCCGTCATGGGGGAGCTCTCGCTCCGCTGGGTGCTGAACCACTGCATCCGCGAGTTGGCCCAGCACGCCGGTCACGCCGAGATTCTCGTCGAACAGATCATGGCCGAACGCGCCTGACCGCTACCGGTTCGACTGTTCACTCCGGGCTATACGGCGACTGACTCATTTGATCTGCCGGACTTCCTGGGGCCAGCCACAGGCAACAGCGACCTTGCCGGCCCACATTTTCGCGGCCTCGTCGTCTGCGACATCAATGATCGTCAGTCCGCCGAGAAACTCGCTGGACGACCCGAATGGCCCGTCGTTGATCTCGACCGTGCCGCTCGTCGCGTCTGCGCTCCACGCCTCGTCGATGTTCTCCTCGAGCCCGCCGGCGAACACGTAGACGCCGGCCTCCTTCATCTCGTCCACGACCGCGTTGGCGAGGGGTCCGCGGCTGGCGAACCACTCCTCGCTGTGGTCGCCCACCCATTGCTGGTTGAAGTAGATGATGTAGTGGCTCATCGTGGCTCCCTATGTCAGTGGCGCGGTGCCGCACCGACTTTCGCCGACGATACGACGGTGGCCTGAGGCGATGTCAACAGCGGCCTTTGCCACGACAAGTCCGTGACTTCCCCGGACAACCGGTTCACACTGGAGTATGGACCGGGAAATCTATGAGGTGCAGGAGCGGATCTTCGCCCTGCTCATGATCCGTCTGGACCGGTTGATCCAGCGGCGCATCCCGGTTCGCAACGTGTCCCCGGGCCCGGTGCAGCGGACGGCCAGGCTCCAGTTCGCCGACGGCGCCACGCTGCTGGTGCGTTCCCAACGTTCCGGCAGTAGTGCCGCCGTCATGCATGCCATCCTTGAGGGACGCTCCGTACTCCTCGAGGCCTGGCAATGGCAGGACGACGGCCTCGTGCTCACCCTGGCGGTCCCGGTCCGGCGTCGGATGATGCGCCACTGCCTGATCCTGCTGGGGGCAGATCAGCCTGACTAGTGGCATCAGCCGGACCGCCACAGTGAGCGCATCGACGGGGTAGCGTGGCAGGCAAACCGGGTCAACCGGCCGCCGATCAACGAAAGAGGAGCGATCATGCCCAACCCCGTCGTCAGCAAGGCCAGCACCGTCTGGAACGGTGACCTGTTCACCGGCAAGGGAACCACCACCCTGGACAGCTCCGGCTCCGGCAGCTTCCCGGTGGAGTGGAACGCCCGCGCCGAAGGTTCGGATGTCACCACGACGCCCGAGGAACTCCTGGCCGCAGCGCACGCCACCTGTTTCTCCATGGCGTTCTCCAACGAACTGAAGAAGAACGGCACCCCGCCCACGGAGATCACGACGAACGCCGAAGTCAGCTTCGTGGCCGGCACCGGCGTCACCGGGATTCACCTCATCACGAACGTGCAGGCCGAAGGTCTGGATGAGGAGACCTTCCAGACGATCGCGAACGGCGCGAAGGAGAACTGCCCCATCAGCCAGGCGCTGAAGGCCGTTGAGATCACCCTCGAAGCAACCCTCGCCTGAGGCCCGGCGAGGCGGCTCAGGCCGCCGGCCGGTGCTCCCAGACCTCGCGCAGGTCTGCACTGTAGAAGCCGAACAGTTGAACGTGATGCTTCGCCAGTTCGGCGCGTGCGGTCTGGAGCCACCGGTCGGCGACCTCGGGTTCGATGGGTCTGCCCGCAGATACGGCCACCACCACGCCCGGCACCGCCAGGTGCTCGAACAGACGGAACAGCCCTACCCGTTCATCGGCAGTCATGTACCAGTCGATGTCGCTTATCACCACGGGTTGCAGGGCATGCCCCTCGTCATCGCAGATGAGGAGCAATGCGGAGTTCTGCCGCCGGTCGGAATCCTTGAGGAAAAGGTCGACAACGTCGACGGCGAGGGTGGTGTCCGTCAGCGGAAGCGCGGACCATTCTTGGGGGAGATCGTGAAAGCTCATGGGTCCATCGTGTGGGAGTACCCGTGGCACTAGCGGCTCCGTTGGCGGGCTGTGGATAACTCTCCATATCAATCGTGCGCGGCTGGCGGCCGGTCGAGCGCGATTCCTGGGCTACCCCCTGCGGCTGCTCCGCGGTTTCCTGAGCCAGCGGCCTGTGGTCGAAGGATCGACGCCGGTCGTGACGCCCACCCCGCTCATCGGCGATGTGTTGACGGCGAATTGTCAGGGGTACCTGCTAGCACAAGTTGCTTCTGACAAGGTGTTTTCCCTTGTTTTAGACCGTGCGTTCCTTTAGAATAGTTCACATGAGCGAAGCGCGGGAACTGATGCAGCAGGGTATCGCTGCGCTCTGGGACGCCGCAGGCTCACTCCGCACTGATTCACCGGCCGCAGAACGGTTGGCCACCATGGTGCACACCGTCACCGAGGCCGAGGCCCAACTGGTCGCCCTGCGTCTCCACCTCCTGCACGAAGCCCGCCTCTCCGCCGCCGACAGTGTCGTCGACGAGGTCCGTCAATCGGTGCGCACCACCACCTCCCAGGCCACCGCGTCGTTGAAACTGGCGCTGGATCTCGGGGAGCGGTTCTCGCTGATCGCTGCGGCGTTGAACGACGGGGAAATTTCGCTGGCGCAGGCCGAGGCGATCGTCTCGGGGCTGCGGAAGCTGCCCGGCCGGTTGACCCGCGCAGATCTGGTGGAGTGCCAGAAGTCGGTCCTTGAACACGTGGACACCCTGGGGCCTTCGGAGTTGCGGGAGTTGGCGTCGCGGCTGGCCGAGGTGATCGATCCTGACCTGGCGGAGGCTGACGACGCGAAGCGTCTGGCAGCCGAAGAGCGGGCCGCGCGCAGGGGAAGGTTCCTGCGTCTGTCGCCGGACCATCACGGCTCGATCCGGATCACCGGCCTGCTACCGGTGGCAGATGCCGCGTTGTTGGCCGCGCAGCTGGAGGCGTTGCTGCCGTCGGCCTCCTCCTACGCGGACGCGGGCGAAACTCCGGGGCCGGACGTTCGACGCGCCGACGCCCTGGTGCTGCTGGCTCAGGCCGCCGCCGCTGCCGGTGACCTGCCTGCTCATGGCGGGGACCGGCCCCGGGTCCACATCACCATGAAACTCGACACCCTCACCACCGGGCTGGGAGCGGTCGGGTTGCCGGGCCTCGACGTCGACGGCCTCGCCCCAGGAGCGGCCCGCAGAATGGCGTGCGACGCGGGCGTGATCCCCATGGTGCTCGGCAGCGACTCCCAGCCCCTCGACGTCGGCCGCGAGCATCGGCTGTTCACCCCCGCCATCCGCGCCGCCCTGATCTTCCGTGACGGGGGCTGCGCGTTCCCCCACTGCACCGCCAGGCCGGCCTCGTGTGAGGCGCACCACATCGTCCCCTGGTGGGCAGGCGGAGGATCCTCACTCGCCAACGGCGTTCTCCTCTGCCCGCACCACCACCGGCTGGTCGAGCCAGACCCACACCAATCAGCCGAATCACAATGGCAGGTCCACCTGGATCCGGTCACCGGGCTGCCGTGGTTCACCCCACCGAGACATGTCGACCCCGCCCGCAGACCCAGGCAACACCGCAGACACCTGATGCGCGAACTCACCCCGTCAGTCAAGGCACCACCCCGCCCAGATGAGTCCGGAATCGCTGAACAGGTCAGCACCCAAGCTGATGTGGAGGAACCTGACTTCCGCCGGCTCGACGAACTCCTCGAACGCAGCGCGGCCGTCTGGCACCGAGACCGGAGCGACCCGCTTCCCGTTCCATCCTGACCTGGGCGCGAAATTGGGTCGTCGGCCCTACGGCCGGCCCCAGAGCGACCCGCTCAGGACAAGGCGCCGCCGATCAGCGGTATCCCGGGTAGAAACCGTAGCCGGAGCGGTTCACGACATCGTGGGCCTGATCCACCGTCTCCTGGATGAAGCGGTCCACGAGATCCCTTCGCCGGATAGCGCTGGCGCACTCATCCATCAGCCGACCGGTCGGTGTATGTTTCCCGGCCTGGAAAAGGGCGGCGGCCACCAGGAGCAGCTCATTGTCGTGGAGTCCCGAAATGCCCGTGAGCTGGGCCGGCGGGTGGACGTGGTTGATCACGGGACGCGGAGGTGGGAGTGCGGCCAGGTGAGATTCCCAGTCGTAATGGTCGTCTGAGACGAGGTGCTTGTGCAGTTGCGCGAGCACGCGCTCGCCGGGGGCGCCACGCTCCGCCATGGGGAGCAGCCGTTTGGCCCTGCCCAGGACGGCCTGACTCGTTCGCCCGAGTGCCTCGCAGAGCTCGTCGATCACGGCGCCCTGTCGGCAGAGCGTGACCATGGTGCGGTAGTCGTCGTCGGTCCAGGGCTCACCCCGGCGGTCGGGTGCGGATGATTGAGGGACTGGATGCAGATTGCTCATCGACATGCCCTGATCTTCGCTGCGGGCGGGGCCAGGCCGTCAAAGTTATCCACAGGAGGGGCCGTGCGACACCTGCCGCACGGCCCTCCCCGTTGGAACGGGCAATCAGGCGTTCACGTCGGCCCGGGAGATCAGGTCCGACATCTCGCCGCTGTTCGGCGCGGTCAGGTCAGCCATCCGATCCTTGCTGACCCGCGCCACGATGATGTTGCCCAGCTCAGTGGCGACGTCGGAGTACAGGCCCTGGGCCTTCATCCGCTCGCACTGGGCGGCGTTGGCTTCCGTGGGCGAGACGTAGTGCACAGCGTCGGCCTTGAAGCGCTGGATCATGTACAGGTGCACCAGCATCGAGAGGCGCTTCTTGCGGAGGTTGTCGTCGAAGGTGTTCTGGTCGCGCACCGAGATGAAGGTGCGTCCGTGGCGGTCGTTGATGGGGGCGAACACGATGTTGTGCACCTTGTCGTCCGGCCCGCGGTAGACCGCCAGTTCCAGCAGTTCGGGCGCCTCCCGGCTGGGCCGCAGGCTCGCCTGCAGCGGTGCCCCGAGCCCGTTGAACTCAGCCCACTCGGCCAGCCAGTCTTCGAGGACCTTCTTCGGCAGTTCGGTCTGCACCAGGTGCTGGGTCTGGGTGGAGCCCTTGCCCATCGCCTTGGTGGTGGCGGTGCGTGCCGAGCAGGCGGCCAGCGCCGCGTCGAGACGCGGGCCGCCGACATGGGTCTGCGGCGTCCGGTACGGCGACTCCAGCAACCTGATCCGGCGCTGCACCTTGGCGAGGGCCAGCATGCCGTCGTGCATGAGCGCTGAGGCGAACTCCTCGCCGGCCACACCGTCGATCTGGTGCCCGCCGTAGGTGATGAAGTTGAACACGAAGCCCGCAGCCCCCAGCTTCGCCGGGAACTCGCGCATCTCGTCGTCGGTCATCCCCGTGGAGTCCCAGTTGAACGACGGCGACAGGTTGTAGGCGAGCATCTTGTCCGGGAACACCTCGTGCATCGCCCTGGCGAAGTGCTCAGCCTCCTCGATGTCGGCCGAAGCGGTCTCCATCCAGATGAGATCCGCGTACGGCGCGACGCTCAGCGACTTGCGGATGGCGTACTCGATGCCCCCGCGCACCTGGTAGAAGCCTTCCGGGGTGCGGGCGACGTCGGCGTTCCAGTAGAAGTCGATGCCCAGCTCGCGCGCCTTGTCACGCACCATCCAGAAGGAGGCATCCGCCGCGAACTCGCGCCACTCCTCCTCGCTGATCGGCAGGTCGGCGTCGTCGGCGGCCAGCAGTTGGAGCCGGTTCGCCACGGCCTCTCCGATGGTCATCAGGCCGGCTGCGGCCTCCCACAGGCCCACCATGTCGTTGACCAGGCCGTCGTAGGTCTCATCGACGATGGGTTCGGCCGCGCCCACGAGCCGGGTGGCCGCCTGCCCGGCCTTGGCCATGAGGCCGTTGCGCTCCAACCAGGCGTCGGCCGCGGCGTACTCCTCGTCGGTGATCGTGTAGAGCTGGAAGCCCGACAACACCTTCGTGCCCGCCTTGTGCATGGCGCGCATGAGCGCCAGGGTGACGAGCTTGTACGACGGGATGGACGGATTGGTCGCGCCCAGGACGAAGGGGTGGTCGCGCTCGTCACCGTTGTTGTCGAGGAGGGTGGCCGCTTCGGCGTCGGTGCGGGCGACGATGAGGCCCGGCACGCCCATGATGTCGAGCTGGAACCGGGCCGCGTTGAGACGCTTGATCTGCTCGTCGACCCCCACGAGCACCTTGCCGCCCTGATGGCCGCACTTCTTCGTGCCGGGGCGCTGGTCCTCGATGTGGTAGCCCGTCACGCCGACCTCGACGAAGCGGCGGATGAGGTTGCGCACGTGGGCGTCGCCACCGTGGCCGGTGTCGGCATCGGCGATGATGAACGGCCGGTAGTCGACGGGGGCGGGGGCCTCCGCGAGGTCCTCCGGGCGCATGCGGGCCCGCAGGTAGGTCTGGTTGCGGTCAGCGGTCAGCAGCGCGCGCACGATGCCGGCCGCCTCGTCGGGAACCTGCGAGAGGGGGTAGCTGGCCAGGTCCGCGCCCGGGTCCTCGGTGACCGATCCCTTGGCCGAGGTGGCCCAACCGCCCAGGTAGATACCCTCCATGCCCATGCGCTTCATGGTCACGGCCTGGCTGGGGGAGTAGGGGCCGAACGTGGTGATCGACTTCCTCTCCGAGAACAGCTCGCGCAGCCGCGTGTGGAAGGCTGCGGCGTTGTCGCGGGCGATCGGGTACGCCGTGGGGATGGTGCCTCGCTGCTCCGCCACCTGGCGGGCCGAGTAGAGCCGCTTGATTCCGGCGAAGCGGTCGCCGTCCATGTACTGCTGGATGTCGGTGGCGGTCTGATTGATGGTCATGTCAGGTCCCTCGTTGGTTGACGTGATGGGATGGTCGGTGGGCGTCGGAGCTGCGGCCAGATCGAGGTTCCAGGTGATGCGGGTGCCGTCGTCGGCGAACGCGTTGAGGTACCGCTCGATCCGGGCCTCGGCCTCGCGCAGGTCGTGGTTGTTGAGGTTGAGGTTGAGCAGATCGATGTACCAGGGCGCCTTGACCGGGTATGTGACGTAGGCCCGCACGATCTCCCGCGCGATGGGCAGGGTCGTGGTCTTCGACACCTCGTGGACGTCCTTGCCATCCGCGGCGACGAGCTTGTGATACTCCTCGTCGAGGAGCCGTTCGAACAGTTCCGCGGTCATCGGATCCCCGGCCCTGACGCCGGTCTCGTCGTCGGCGGCGGTGAACGTGGCGCTCTTGTGCAGCCACTCCCACAGCACTGAGAGGCGGATCTCGCCCGTGGCCGCGTCCTCCATCAGGTAGAGCACGCTGTCGTCGCCGAAGAAATCCGCAGGCTTGAGCGCCGTGGCCTGGAACCCCTGGCCGAACGCGTTGCCGTACTGGAGCCCCACGCTCAGGAGGTCGCGGGCGCCGCGGACGGTGCGGGGCGCGTCCTCCAGCTGGGTCAGGGCACGGGCGTCCTCGGCGGTGTAGGTCAGCGCCGGGAACTCACGCCCGAGCTGGTTGTCGTCGCCGACGCGCTCCCAGACGGGCCGCATGATGTGCACCATCTTCCAGTGGGCCACCCATTTGCCCGAGGCGCCCTCGCGCTGCTCGCGCTCGCCGCCGCCCACCGCCCTGGTCATGGCCGTGGCCACCCCCTCCTCGCTGCCGACGGGGATGTTGGGCTCCATCCCGCCCTGCCAGAGCGCGAAGTTGCCCGCCGCGTCCGGCGTGTTGACGGCCCGGCGGACGCGGTCCTCGTAGGCCCGCATGTAGGCGTACGTCATGGTGATGGCGTCGATGTTGGGGTTGGTGAACCCGGGGTCCCAGGCCATGGCGTCAGAGACTGAGTTGATGTAGTCCCAGCGGCCGGTGTTGAAGCCGACGAAGTGGAGGCCGAGCGCCGCCCGGATCTCCATGAGCTGGAAGGAGGCCTCCACCTGCTCCACCAGCACGTAGCCGAGGATGGTGCCCCGCGTGAGGCCGAGATGGTCCTCCAGCGCGTCCATCAACCGGCCCCAGTGAGCGGCCTCGGCCGCGGTCTGGATCTTGGGCAGGTACAGCACGATCGAGCGACCCTGCTCGGCCAGCTTGCGGTGGTTGTGCACGACGTAGAGCACCAGGTCGGTGATGCTGGCAGAGAAGCCCCGGCCGTCGTCGTGCGTGAGGTGGCGGTCGTCGAGGTGGAGTCCGCGGCAGCGGAAGATCCGCGTGGTGAACCCCAACTGTTCGCGCCAGTCGCCGATGATCTCCCGGCCGAGGAAGCCGCGGGCCCACTCGTTCATCTCGCCGGCGACCTGCTCGGCCACGTCGAGGAACTGCGGATCGTTGGCGACCATGAGGCGCAGGTTGCGCTGGGCGTCGAGAGACATGAACCCGGTCTGGCCGAGGGCGTCCTCGCCGTCGAACATCCAGCCGTCGGCGCCGGACAGCAGGGCGTAGGCGACGTTGCGCAGCCCGGACGCGACGCTCGCCTGCGGCTTCGTGCTTGGCCCTGTGCCTTGGATCCACTGCCGACGCAGGTCCGCGGGAATCACCGGACCGGTGAAGCGGCCGGCGCGCGCATCGGCGACGGTGATCCCGGTGCCCTCGATGACGGAGTCCTCGGCAAGGAAATCGAGGGGTTGCCGCTCGTTGGCGCGTGTGGTCCGGCGTCGGATGCGGCGGTCCATGAGCTCCGCGCGCTGGGTGTCCAACCCGGCGAGCGCCTCGAGGGCGGCCACGGTTTCCGGGGTGTAGACGTCCGGGTAGGCGGCAAGAGCCGCGGGGTTGATGCGAATGGTGGTCTGCACGGTCGACATTGACAGATGCTCCTTCTTTTCTGAACGGTGTGATGGGGGGGGAGGTCAGGCGTCGAGGAGGTAGCGCCGGTAGGCGTGTTCGGTGACCGACGGGGGCAGGACCTCGCCCAGGGCTCCGAACTCGACGAGGTGGCGGATCGCCGCGAGCCGGCCGTCGTCGCGGGACCCGTCGTCGGTGCTGAGCGCCTCGAGTTCCCGGTCCAGCGCGTCGGCCAGCACGTGCCGGGTGACGGGTCGTCCGTCGTCGCTGGTGACCCCGGTCCGGGACCACTGCCACAGCTGGGCCCGCGCGATCTCTGTGGTGGAGGTCTCCTGCAGCAGGCCGTCGACGGCGATCTCACCGCGGCCGTCGAGCCAGGCGTCGAGGAACCGGACCAGAACGGCCATGTTCGCCGCGATCCCATCGGCCGTGACGGGGCCGGGCTCCTCCAGGGTGAGCAGGTGCTCCGTGGTGACGCCGGGGTCGTCGAGCTTGGCCTCGAGCTGGTGGGGTTGGCTGGCCAGGACGCCGGCGTAGGCCTCGCGGCACGTGCCGATCAGGTCCACCTGCGCGACCCAGGAGCCGTCGAAACCGCGGCGGGCGTCGCTCTCCTTGGCAGCTCGGACCTGCTCCGAGGAATCCACCTCGTCCGTGGTCGTGGCGGTGAGGCCGCCGAGGGCATGGGCCCCGCGTCGGTGCGCCGTGTGGACCAGCAGGTCGAAGAAGGCCTGCAGGTGACCGGCGTCGAAGGTGATGTCCCGGCGGTCCGGCAGCTGGAAGCTGGCATCCCCGCCGAGTTGCTTGATGATGCTGAAGATGTAATCCCAGCGACCCGCTGCGAGGCCCGCCGCGTGCCCGCGCAGTTCGAAGAGGATCTCGTCCATCTCGAAGGCTGCGGTGATGGTCTCGATGAGGACTGTCGCGCGGATGCAGTTGGCCGGCAGCCCCAGTGAGGCCTCGGCGAAGTCGAAGACGTCGTTCCAGAGGCGGGCCTCCTGGTGGGTTTCGAGCTTCGGCAGGTAGAAGTACGGGCCGCGGTCCTGCTCGAGCAGCGGGGCCGCGTTGTGGAAGCAGTGCAGTGCGAAGTCCACGAGGCTGGCGGGGACGGGCTCGGAGTCGACCTTGATGTGGCGCTCGAGGAGGTGCCAGCCCCGCGGGCGCAGGACGACGGTGGGGCCACCCTCGGCCCGGATCCCGGGCAGGCCGCCCGCCACCGTGGCCTTGACGTTGAGGTGGCCGGTGATGATGTTGGCCCAGGTGGGGCTCGTGGAATCCTCGAAGTCGGCGATCCAGACGTCGGCGTCCGAGTTGAGCGCCTCGATGCAGGAGGCTGCGTCGACCGGGCCGCTCAACTCGACGACGCGACGCTCGAGGCCGGGGGCCGGCGCCGGGACCGACCAGTCGTCGTTGCGGATCGCGGTGGTCTCGGGCAGGAAGCCGAGGGTGTCGCGGCGGGTGGTGCGGCGGAAGCGGGCATCCAGCAGAGCAAGGCGGCGCTTGCTGAACTTGCGGTGGAGGGCGCGGATGAATTCCAGCGCCTCGGGGGTGAGAAGGGTTTCGTCTCCGGGGACCGGATCCCCGACCACCGACAGGTGGTATCCCGCGGAGGGCGTCGTTGCCTGGAGACGGTTTGTCTGGGATGGGTTCGTGAACATGTCGATAAGCATCCGTTGCGCCCTGAGGAGGCCACAAGGGTGCCGATTTGCCAAGTATGGAAAACCACAAACGGCACTTCAGCGAAGTCAGTGAAAACTCGCACCGTTGCCGTCGTTGTTGTGAACGCTCACACCGCCTGCGCAATCAGGAGCTGACTAGGTGCTTCCGACACCTTCAAGTGCAAAGAACCGCCAAGCGGGAAGCGACGCCTCAGGTTGACAGTGGGTACGGAGCGAAGCTACTGCGTGACTCGTCGACGCGCAGCGCCAGCCCGACGGGAGGGGTGGCCCGCTGGATGCAGCGGGGCCGGTCGCACGTCCGGCAGCCGGGGCCGATGGGCACCACGTCCGGCTCGATGAGGTCGAGGCCGAGGCTGTAGATGAGCCTGCCCGCCTGCCGCAGTTCGCAGCCGAGCCCGATCACGAAGGTCTTGGCGGGGCTACCGTAGCCGCCCCGACGGTGGGTGACCGTACGGGCGATCCACAGGTAGCGCTGACCGTCGGGCATCTCCGCCACCTGCACCTTGACCTGGCCCGGCGAACTGAACGCCTCGTAGATGTTCCACAGCGGGCAGGTGCCGCCGTCGCGCGAGAAATGGAAACCCGTGGCCGACTGGCGCTTGGAGACGTTTCCGGCCCGGTCGACCCGGATGAAGATCAGGGGGACGCCGCGCATCCCAGGTCGCTGCAGCGTGCTGAGACGGTGCGCGGCGGTCTCGTACCCCACGTCGAAGTGCTCGGCCAGTTCCTCGACGTCGTAGCGGAGCCTCTCCGCACGCCTGAAGAACTCCGTGTACGGCAGCACCAGTGCCGCCGCGAAGTAGTGCGCCAGACCGATCCGCGCGAGGGTCCGGCTCGTTTCGTCGGGCCATTCGACGGTGGCCAGCGCCTCGTCGAGCAGGTGCTCGGCCTCGAGGTAGGCCAGTTGCGTCGCCATCCGGAAGGCCTGTTGCCCTTCGCGCAGATCCGGGGCCAGGACGAGCGTGCGGTGCCGCTCGTCATAGGCGTGCATGTCCTGGGCGAGCCCGCCGCGGTCGATGGTGACCTGCACCCCATGGACCGCCTCCAGGTGGGAGCGGAGTTGGTGCATCAGGTCGCCGCCGCGGTGCCCCACAGCCTTCGCGAGTCGCTCGGCGGTACGGTCGAGCGCGTTGAAGTAGTTGAGGTGCTTGTCGAAGAACTCCAACACCCGCTCGTGCGGCATCAGCGCCAACCGCCCGCCGGCGCGCGCCGTGTCCGATTCCACGAGGGTGACGGCGTCGCGGTACCCCCGGTGGAGACGGACGATGGCCTCGGTGACCTCAGGCATGGTGCGGGCGATCTGCTGCAGGTCGCTCAAGGGGAGGGTGCGCGCCTCGTCGTCGGAGGATTCGCGCAGCGCCTCACGCAGCTGGGCCAACTGGCGGGCGGTGTCACGCGGGGAGAAGTACGACGGATCGATGCCGAAGAGTTCCGTCAGACGGACGAGGACGGTGACGGTCAGCGGCCGGGTGTCGTGCTCGATCTGGTTGAGGTAGCTGGGGGAGATCACCAGCACGCGCGCGAGCTCCACCTGGGACAGCCCGCGCTCCTCGCGCAGTCTCCTCAGGCGTGCACCACCGAACACCTTCTCCATGTCGACACGCTAGCGTCCCGCGTCTCTCGCGTTGGCAGAATTGGCAACCTGTGGCTGGCGCTGCCAACTCACCACCCGGGGCGGGGGATTGCCGTTCGGCTCCCGGCCGCGGCGCTGCGGGAACGGGGAGTAGATTTCGTCCTCGGAGGTGCGGCGTGGATCGCTGGTGGATGGTTCTCTCGATTGCGGCAGGGGTGTTCCTCGTGGCCTTCGGCGGTCTCGTGGTCATGGCTGGACAGGCCGACGACTCACCGGGCCTGGGTGGGCTGGGACTCATCACCGTCGTCATCGGCGCCGTGCTGCTCGTGCGCACGCTGCAGGGACACGTCCGTCGCCGCTGACCGGGTTGAACCGGGCTCAGCCTCCCGTCGTCAGCAGCGCCGCGAAGACCCGGGCCAGCAACTCCCGGGGAAGGGGCTCGTCCAGCGGGAACCACAGCGTCCCCTTGCCGCGTCGGTAGGGCTTCAGTTCCCCCTCCAGGGCGCTGTCCTTCGGCACGGGGTAGACGCCGATGTGATCGCGCCACCCCGAGATGAATCCGTGGGCCCGTTTCGTGCCCGCCGGGCGGTAGCCGATGATGTCGTAGCTGAACACCTCCTGCGCCTCAGGGGCCACCTCGCGGACCAGTGCCCTCAACTCATCCAGATGGGGACGGGCGGCTTGCGGCACCGAGGCCAGGTATTCGTCGACGGTGGCGGGTTTGGCCGGCGGGGGTTCGGCGTGGTGCTGGAATGAGCGTTGCACCAACTCGCGCAGGACCTCCGCGTCGACATCGGCGAGCTTGTTGAGGTACAGGCAACTGACGCCGGTACGGTGCTTGCCCAGGCGGTCGAGCAGGTCGCCGTGCCGCTCGAAACCCTCGGGGATGTAGACCGTGATGGCGGATCGCCGCGGGCTGAAGGACAGCAGCCCCATCTCGCCCTCGCGCCCGGACGCGAGCCGGTAGGAGGTGCTGCCGAAGCCGATGATGGTGGGTCCCCACATCACCGGTTCCTCCCCGGAGACCTCCCGCATCATGACGATGAGCTCCTCCGCCTCCCCGCGACGACGCGCGTCCAAGCCGTCGAGGAAGTCCGGCACCGGAGTGGCGGTGGGTCGGGTCTTGTTCTCCATACGCACACGCTAAGCCACGTTCGCCGAGGAGAATTGTGATTGGCACACGCGGCGTGTGTCACACGTGCACGAGGAGCAGCGATGAACCGGGTAACGCACTTCGAGATCCACGCGGGAGACGTCCAGCGGGCTGTCGACTTCTACCGCAGCGTCTTCGGCTGGGCCATCGAGGACTGGTCCGAGTTTGCAGGGATGCCCTACATGGGCGTCGTCACCAGGGAGGAGGGCACCCCGGGCATCAACGGCGCGATCATGAAGAGGATGGGTGACAACCCGGCCCCGGGCAGCCCTGTCGCCGGCTCCGTGATCACCGTCGAGGTGGACGACTTCGACGCGGCCGGCGACCGGATCGTCAGCGCGGGTGGCACGGTCGCCATGCCGAAGTACGCGCTGCCGGGAATGGCCTGGCAGGGCTACTTCGTGGACACGGAGGGCAACGTCTTCGGCGTCCACCAGCCCGACGAAACCGCAGGCCTCGACGCCGGGCAGGCCCGGGCGGAGGGCGCGTCCTGACCCGTTCCGGCGGGCCGTGAGGTGGCTATGCAGAGAAGTGCCAGGAATCAAAATCCTCGAATTTGACGCCTGACTCGCAGTTTGGGCCCGAATGAGGCTAAGCTGGAGACCTGCTCGGCAGTAGGTGTTGTACAGCCATTAGGCAATGGTCGTCAGGCCACGCGGTTCCCTCTGAGAAGTGTGACGAGCAGACACCAGTTGTGGTCGAAAGTCGGCCACACAAAGCCAGAAGGGCTTAAGTCATGGCTACAGGTACGGTCAAGTGGTTCAACGGTGAGAAGGGCTTCGGGTTCATTGCACCCGACGACAAGTCGGAAGATGTATTCGTGCACTTCTCGGCCATCAAGTCCACGGGCTACCGGTCGGTAGAAGAAGGAGAGAAGGTCGAGTACGACGTCGAGCAGGGTCCCAAGGGTCTCCAGGCCTCGAACGTCACCGTCCTTCGCTGACGCTTAGAGCTCAAAGGGCCGTTGCCTCCAGAAATGGAGGCAGCGGCCCTTTGTTATTCCATCCGTCTCCCCACCGGAAGGTTGCGACACCGCCTCAAAGTCCCTTGACCCACGTGGGTCTAGGGTTGATCCAGGATCCGACGCAAAGGAGCGTGCCGTGACAGATCCTCTCCTGGTCTCAATCGACGATGGCCTGGCCCATCTCACCCTCAACCGCCCTGAGCGGCTCAACGCCTTCAACGCTGATCTCGCCCGCGCCTGGGAGAAGGCGACGGTCGACATAACCTCACGCAGCGACGTCGGGGCCATCCTGATCGACGGGGCCGGTCCCGGCTTCTGCGCGGGCGGGGACGTCATCGACATGGCCACGACCATGGGCTCGCCGTCGGATCTGGAGGAGTTGGCGCACACCATCAACCGGGGGATCAGGGCCCTGACCGAGTCGAGCATCCCTGTGGTGGCTGCGGTCCACGGCGTGACGGCCGGAGGCGGACTGGGCGTGCTGCTCAGCTCCGACTACGTGGTGGCCGCCGCCGGAGCCCGGATTGGAAGCCGCTACGCGAACATCGGCCTCACCCCTGACCTTTCCGTCACCGCGCAGTTGTCCCGCGCCGTCGGCACCCGTCGCGCGCTGCAACTCGTGTTGTCAGACCGCATGCTCACCGCCGAAGAAGCGCAGTGCTGGGGCCTGGTTGCAGAAGTGGTGCGGGGCGAGGGATACGCCACCCGCGCCCACGCCGTCGCCCGGAGCTGGCTGGACGGCGCGGCCAGTGCCTACGGCGAGGCGAAGCGCCTCATCCGGTCATCGTGCTCGCGGTCCTTCGCGGATCAACTGGACGAGGAGGCCCGCACCATAGCGGCCAGCTTCGGTACGGACGAGGCGCGGGACCGGATCAACGCGTTCCTGCAGGCCAAGACGGAGCGGGCGACGCGCGGTTCGTGACCGGCCCGCTGTTCGGACGGTTCAGCTCTTGAGACGGCTGACCGCTTCGTCGAGGAGGTCCTGGGGAGCGAGCCACATCGACGGGTAGTTGCCGTACCACCGCTGTACCCCGTCGCCGTCGATGAGCACGAAGCCGTGGCCGGGCAGGCCCGGGTGCATGCCCTTGTCGAGGACGTCGTAGGCCTTCGACACCTTCCCGTCATCCAGGAGGAACGGCGTTGTGACACCGAACTGGTCCATGTCGGCCTGGATCTGCTCAGCCGTGTTCATCACGATGGGCAGCACCCTGATGCCGGCCTCGGCGAAGCCCGCGTGCTTCTCGATCTCCGCCATCTGCATCGTGCAGGACGCGCAGCCTGCCCCCTCGTTGAAGTACAGGATCACGGGGCTGGGGCGCAGTTCGCTGAGCGTGACGCTCTCGCCCGCCGTCGTGGCGAGGGTGAAGTCCGGCGCCCGGTGCTCCGTGTCGCCGGATTCCGGGACGGCGGTCCACAGGCCGTAGCCGGTGACGGCGAGGATGACGACGGTGGTCAGCGCGCCGAGCGCCCTGATCCAGACGAGCCTGGGGTCCTTCATCGGAGCTCCTTCGAAGACGTGGCCGGTTCGGCCGGGCAGCAGTCATGGGCCGCCGCGACGGTGTCGCGGCGCCGGGTGCGGTCGCGCAGAGTGGCGACCACGAAGAGGGACACGAGCGCGAGCAGGCCCAGTCCGAGGATCGCCTCCGGAACGGGCGCGGTGACTGCAACGAGCCACGCGAAGCTGTCGCTCAGCCAGGCGCCGAACCCGAGCAGGGGCGCATCGCCCCCGGTCATGTCGTCCGCGCCGGCCTGCCCGATGACCAGGACGCCCATGATGACGAAACCGGTCGCCACGAGCAGATTCACCGTGTTCGTGGAGTAGCTGAGCCGACCCAGCGACAGCTTCACCGGCCGCGCCCTGAGGCGACGCATGCCCTCCGGTCGCTTGTCCCAGAGCAACGCCATGACGAAGAGGGGGATGACCATGCCGAACACGTAGGCGGCGCCCAGCAGGAGCCCCCCGGCAGCCGAGCCGGAGAGGGCCGACAGCGTCATGACGCCGGCGAGAACCGGGGCACAACAACTCGAGGCGATTCCGGAGAAGACGCCGAGACTGAAGAAGGTGCCGGTGTCGCCGCGTGCGGTGTCCGGCGCCCGCAGGAACGAGGGCATCGACCACATGGCACCCGACAGGGCCAGCGCGCCCAGCCCGATCATCAGGAGGCCGCCCGCCCAGTAGAGCACCACGTGGTATTTCGCGATGGCGCCGGCGATGATGCTGACGCCCATCGTGATGGGCACCAACACGGCGGCCAGTCCGGCCGCGAACACGAACGTGAGGGGGAGTAGACGCCACCGTCGGTTCTTCGCCGCGGCGGCGAGGTAACTGGGGGCGAGGAAGACGATGCAGCAGGGAGCGAACAGAGCCACACCCCCGGCGAGGAATGCTGCCAGGATGCCCCCTGCACCCAGGAGATCGGCGCCCATCAGCGGGCCTCCAGTTCGGTGACGAGGCGCGCCAGTTTGCCGCGCGGGATCCGCCCGTCGTGGAACCGCCGTCCCTCTACCAGCGTGAGCGGGAACATGGCGGGCCTGTGCGCGGCGATGAGCGCGGCACCTTCGTCGGAATCGGCGGCCACCGTCCTGAGGCGCAAGAGGCCCACATCCTGCAGGTCCCGGAGCCGCGCGTGGGCGTCGTCGCAGAAGTGGCAGGCGGGGGCCGTGACCAGGATCACCTCGGCCGGTTCGGTGCCGGCTCGCGGCGCTGCGGTCAGTGCTGTCTCTCTCACCCCTCCAGAGTCGCCTCACGAGGTCAGGAATCGGCTCAGGAGAGGTCAAGGTCCGATCAAGGAAACTGGTGGGTGCGCTCAATTACATGGCGGGAGGATCATGACCCGGATAATGGCCGCATGACGAACCCGGGAACCCCGCAGATCCT
This sequence comes from Tessaracoccus zhenghani, assembly GCF_055326325.1. Taxonomy (NCBI): domain Bacteria; kingdom Bacillati; phylum Actinomycetota; class Actinomycetes; order Propionibacteriales; family Propionibacteriaceae; genus Tessaracoccus; species Tessaracoccus zhenghani. Next base: position 185,207 of record NZ_JBUZNQ010000002.1, read on the forward strand.
GATCGTGGACGACGAACGTGCGCTCGCCGGCATCGTCGCGTCCTACCTCGACCGTGCCGGCTTCGCGACGTTTCTCGCCCACACCGGGCCGGAGGCGGTGTCGAGGGCGCGGGCGCTGGACCCGGACGTCATCATCCTCGACCTCGGGCTGCCCGGGCTGGACGGCATCGAGGTGTGCCGCGAGGTACGTACCTTCTCTGACTGCTACATCCTGATGCTCACGGCCCGCACCGACGAGGTGGACAAGTTGATCGGTCTTTCGGTAGGTGCCGACGACTACGTCACCAAGCCGTTCAGCCCCCGCGAAGTGGTGGCCAGGGTCAACGCAGTGCTCCGCAGACCGCGCCGTGCCCCGGTGCCGACGGCGGAAGCATCCGAGACCCGGACCTTCGGTGCGCTCCGAATCGACAGTGACGGCCGGGAGGCGTCGGTGGCGGGTGAGGAGGTGCCCCTGACCCGCACAGAATTCGACATCCTCGATGCCCTTTCGGCGCGACCCCACCTGGCCATGAGTCGCCGGCAGATCATCGATGAGGTGTGGGGCCCCTCGTGGGTGGGTGATGAGCATGTGGTCGACGTCCACGTGGCGAACCTGCGCAAGAAGCTCGCTGATCCACCGGGCGAGCCCCGATACCTCCTCACCATCCGCGGCGTCGGCTACCGGATGGGGCAGGGATGAGCAGGGCCGCGGTGCTCGGACGTCTGCGGTGGGGAACCCGTGCTTTCCTCACCCAGGCGATGGTGGTCACAGCGGGGCTCCTCGCCGCGGCACTCGTGGCCGCGGTCGTCGGGCCGCCCCTCTTCCACGGACACCTCCTCCAACTCGGACACACCGAGGGGGTCCCCGAGATGAGGCACGTCGAGCAGGCGTTCATGGAAGCCGGGCTGGCGTCCCTGGGAGCAGGGTTCCTGGTTGCGCTGGGCGTGGCGACCGGTCTGGCCTGGCTGGAGACCCGCAGGCTGCGGCGGCCCCTCGACGAACTCACCGCGGCCAGCGAACGCCTGGAGGTGGGGGATTACCAGGCCCGGGTCCCCATCGGCGGCACCAGCCGCGAGTTCGACGCCGTGGCTGAGGCCTTCAACGCGATGGCCGGACGCCTGGATTCCGTCGAGGCCAGCCGTCGACGGCTCCTCTCCGATGTCGCCCACGAACTCCGGACGCCGCTGGCGACGCTGACGGCCGAGTTGGAGGCGCTCAGCGACGGCGTGGTCCCGTGGGACGGCGCGAGCCAGGACCTCCTCGCGCTGCAGGCGTCGCGCCTGCGGCAGATCGCAGCCGATCTCGACGATGTGTCCCGTGCCGAGGAGGGCCGCTTCACCCTCGAAACGCAGCCCCAGGCGGTCCGGGACCTGGTGGCCGCCGCCGTCGTTTCACTGGCGCACAGGTTCGAGGAGAAGGGAGTCGCCTTGGTCGCTGACGACACCACCGCCGTCGTCCTGGCCGATGCGCAGAGGGTGGGACAGATCCTCGCCAACCTGCTGGGCAACGCACTGCGACACACCGCAGCCGGCGGGCACGTCACCATCTCGACGGCCGTGCTCCCCGGCAATGTCCAGATCCGGGTCACCGACACCGGAGACGGGCTCACGCCCGACCAGTTGGCCAAGGTGTTCGACCGTTTCTACCGGACGGACACGGCCCGGGGCCGCGATGCGGCTGGTTCCGGCATCGGGCTCACCATCGCCCGGAGCCTCGCGCTTGCCCACGGCGGGTCGCTGACCGCGACCAGCCCCGGGCCGGGACAGGGGTGCACATTCACGCTCACCCTGGCGGCCGCCGGCGGGAATTGACTGCGGCCACCTGACCGACGCACCGACGGGTGGCAGACTGGCGCTCATGTGGCACGCGGCAGTCATCACCGAACTGCGCGACTTCCTGCGCGCCTCCCTGGCGGAGCCGGTCACGGCCCACGTCGTGGAAGAACCCCAGGTGCTGCGGCGCCGCCGCGTCGTCGCGGGGCTCGGCTACGCGGTCGGCACCATCGCGCTGGCGGCGACCCTGCGCATTGAGGCCGGCGACGAGCTCTTCTACCCGGCGGCGCTCGGGCTCGCGGCGATCTGGGGCGTCGGGGCGTTGTTGGCGGGGCCGCTGCGCCTGGGTTCGGCCCGCACCCGCGCCGGCGGCGTGACCACCCCCGTCATCCAACCCTTCGCGCTCGGGGCACTGCTCGTGGTCCTCTTCCTCGCCGGCGCAGCGGTCGTCGCGGGCATCCCCCTACTGCGGGAGCCCGTGGACGACCTGCTCGACCACGCCCGCTACGGGTCGCTGCCCATCGTGCTCGCCCTCACGCTGCTCAACGGGGTCGTGGAGGAGTTGTACTTCCGCGGCGCCCTCTTCTCGGCCTTCGCCCCGCGCCATGCCGTCGCGGGCACAACCGTGCTCTACACCCTGACCACCATCGGCTCCGGCGTGCCGTTGCTCGTGCTGGCAGCCGCCGTGCTGGGGTTCGTGACCGCGCTGCAGCGCCGCGTCACCGGCGGCGTGCTCGCGCCCATCATCACGCACATCACCTGGTCCACCGGCATGCTCCTGCTGCTCCCCACCGTCCTACAGATCTCGAGGTAACCGACATGACCACCGAAGCGTCCCCACCCGCAGACCGCACCGCGCTCGTGACCGGCGCCACCGGCTACATCGGCGGCCTCCTCACCCAACGCCTCCTCGACGAGGGGTGGCGGGTGCGCGTGCTCACCCGCCACAAGGAAGGCATCGAACAGCGGGGCTGGGGACAACGCGTGGAGGTCATCGAAGGTGACGCGGACTCCGCCGACGACCTCGCCACCGCGTTCGAGGGAGTGCAGACGGCCTACTACCTCATCCACTCGATGGGTCAGGCCGATGACTTCGCGGCGCGCGACCGGGCCCTGGCCCAGACGTTCGGCGACGCGGCGGCCCGGGCGGGCGTGCGCCGCATCGTCTACCTCAGCGGTCTCCACCCCGACGGTGAACTGTCACCGCACCTCGCGTCCCGCGTGGAGGTGGGCGACATCCTCCTGGCGTCCGGAGTGCCCACGGCCGTCATCCAGGCCGCCGTCGTCGTCGGCAACGGGTCGGTGTCCTTCGACATGCTCCGCTATCTCGCGGAACGCCTCCCGGTGATGGTGGCTCCGAAGTGGCTGAACAACCGCATCCAGCCGATCGCCATCGACGACGTCCTCCACTACCTCGTGGGCGCCGCCGACCTGCCCGATGACGTGAACCGCACCTTCGACGTCGGCGGCCCCGAGGTACTCACCTACGCCGACATGCTGCAGCGGTTCTCGGCGGTGACGGGCCTCCGGCACCGACTCATCGTGACGCTGCCGGTCCTGACCCCGCACCTCGCCAGCCTCTGGATCGGACTGGTGACCCCCCTCGATGTGGGGGTGGCCAAGCCCCTGATCGGCAGTCTCGTCCATGAGGTCTTCTGCCGGGAGAACGACATCGACAGCTACGTGCCCGCACCCGACGGCGGCCTCACCGACTTCGACGACGCCGTGCGCGCCGCCATGGTGGAGGCCCCGGCGGACCACACCCTGCGGAACGTCGCGGCGGTGGCCGCAGCCCTCGCAGTCCTCGTGGCCGCAGCGTTCCTCGGGCTGCGTCGGCGGGCCTGAACCGGAAAGCACCCGGCCGGTGTAGCCCCCGCATAGGGTGGACACGAGAACTCAGGAGGTTCACCATGCCCGACGTCACCGTCCTAGCCCAGCAACTGGCCGACGCCCACGAATCCGGCCGCACCCTTGTCCTGCCCACGGTGTGGGACACCTGGAGCGCCCGCGTCGCCGTCGACGCCGGTTTCGAGGCGCTGACCGTCGGAAGCCACCCCGTCTCCTACGCGATCGGGAGCGCCGACGGTGAGCAGATGTCCTTCGCCGAGTACCTGGCCGTGGTCAAGCGCATCGTCGACAAGGTCGACGTGCCCGTCAGCGCCGATGTGGAATCCGGCTACGGGCTGGATCCCGCGGAGCTCATCACGCGGCTCCTCGAGGTGGGCGCGGTGGGGGCCAACATCGAGGACGTGGTGCATTCGGAGGGCAAGCGCCTCCGGGACCGCCAGGAACACGCCGACTACATCGCCGCTGCCCGCGCGGCCGCGGACGAGGCCGGGGTCGCCTTCGTCATCAACGGTCGCACCGATGCCGCGAAGCTGGGTGACCGCTTCGAGGATCCCATCGAGGAGGCCGTCGAGCGCGTCAGGCTGCTCGAACAGGCCGGCGCGCGGGCCGTGTATCCCGTCGGGCTGACCACCGCAGACCAGGTCACCCGCCTGGTCCGGGCCGTCCGGGTGCCGGTCAACGTGACCGCCCATCCGGTGAAGGGGCACGGCGCGGGCGACCTCGCGGCGCTCACGCGGCTCGGCGTCCGACGCGTCACCTTCGGGCCGTTGTGGCAGCTGTCGTTGGCCGAGCAGTCGGCGGCCACGCTGGCCAACTGGCGCGCCTGACGCATGCGACTCTGGTCCCTCACCCCCTCGCTGCTCGACAGGCAGGGCCTCACCGCCGCGTGGCGGGAGGCGCTCCTCGCGCAGAAGGTGCTGGCCGGCGGCACTAAGGGCTACGTGCACCATCCACAACTCGTGCGGTTCCGGTCCACCGCCGAACCGTTGTCGGCGATGGCGGCCTTTCTCGACGGCATCGCCGACGCCGCCACTGAGCGCGGCTACACCTTTGACCGCACGCGGATCCTCGACGTGCCCCGCACGGCTGACGTGATCGACGTCACCGACGGCCAGGTGGCGTTCGAATGGGAGCACCTACTGGCGAAGCTCGCGGCCCGCAGCCCCGAGGTGCACCGCAGCCTCACTGGCGTGCAGCCGACGGTGCATAGGCTCTTCCGGGTGGTGCATGGGGGAGTCGAAGCATGGGAGCGGGCCGCAGGCTCGCCAGCTTCACGTTGACGCCCGGCGACGACTGGATCATGGGCGGGCTGTCCGGCTCCGGCAGCCCCACCCAGCGCAGTGGCGCGGTGAGCTCGCCGTCGACGGATGCGTGGTGCAGCGGCCACGGCTGGTGCTCCACGGGCGTCTGCCACATGATGCCGCGGCGGTGGAACGCGGTGAACCGCCCCGTGAGGGTGTCCACCAGCGGGGTGCGCTCCTTCTCCGTCAGCGGTGCTCCCACCTCGACGGTGGCGGTGAACCAGTCCTTGACCCGCGGGCCGAGGAGCCCCGGGGCGCCGAAGCGGTAGTCGATCCGGGGCCACGCCGTCCGTACCTCCGAGTTCGAGACCCAGTAGGGCAGGCCGATCGTCCGCAGCGCCAACGCGAACGAGGAACGTGCCACCAGCATCCCCAGGAACCAGATGCCTTCGCTGCCGTCGGGCGCCGTCACGTAGGCGCGGACGTTGAGTTCGGCGAAGGCCTTCCAGCCGGGGACCACCGGCATGCCCGGGCCGCGCACGTTGGCCATCCGGAACGGGATGACGCCTATCCAGGTGATGCCGCCCCACTGCTGGACGCGCAGGCCCTGGGGCAGGAGCCGCTGCACCAGATCCGGCGGATAGGCCCAGTGCAGGAACGTCGTGTCCTGCCAGTCCTGGAGGTTCACGGGGGCGTGGAGGGGCTTGTCCGGCAGGCGGCCACTCATGGCTGCGTTCCTTCGCGGTACCGGTGGGCGGCGTCCTGAGATGTCCCGTCGAGGAACTCGCGCAGCGCGAGCTCCTCCTCGTCGGTCAAGCCGGCGCGTCGGGGCTCGGTGCGGATGTCCTCATAAGCGAGGGCGGCCGCGAGCGTCTCGCGGAGGGGCCGTGTGCGCAGGCCGTGGCCACGGGCCTTCTGGCTGTCGAGTGTCGCCGCGTAGCGCCAGGCCGGGTCGTCCACCCAGAGGGGGAGTGATCGGGGCCCGGCCCACGGCGCGATGCCGGCTTCGACGAGGGTGGCGTCGTCCACCACCCGCGGGACCGCGGGGCTGCCAGAGATGTCGCGGGACAGTTCGTACACCTCCGCCAGCGTCGTGCTCACCCCTGCGGCGTTGAAAGTGCCGTTCACCGGGTGGGCGGTGCAGTGCACGATCCAGTCCGCCAGGTCGCGCACGTCCATGAGTGCTGTCGGGAAAGTGGGATCCGGCACGAGCACGTCAGGGCCGGTGGGATGGGCGAAGCGCCACGGGTAGTAGCCGGAGCGGCCGGACCAGTCACCCTCGCCGCCGATCAGGCCGGCCCTGATGATGGTGTGGTTGGGGGAGCGCCGTCGGTAGGCCTCCTCGCAGGCGACCTTCGCCGGCCCGTACTCCGTCATCTCCGTCATCCTGTCCGCCTCGAGGGGCGCGTGGACCTCCGCAGCCTCGTCCTGCTCAGGCGAATCGAACCGCGTGTAGACACTGCCCGTCGAAACGAACACCCACCTGCGCGCGTCCAGGTCGCGGGCGGCCCGGCGGGCGTGGCCCGGATGGCTCGACAGGTCAATCGCGGCGTCCCAACCCGCGGAGGAAACGACCGACAGCGCGTCGTCGTCGTTCCGATCCGCACGCACCAGTTCGGCCCCGCGAGGCACCGGTCCGTTGCCGCGGGCCAGGCAGGTCACGTCGCAGCCCTTCAGTAGCGCTTCCGCCACGACGGCGCGGCCGAGGAATCCGGTGCCTCCCAGGATCAGTAACTTCATCTTGCGGCGTCACCCACCCTCAGGAGACGACGGCGAAGCCCGCGGTCCACGGCAACTTCTCGGCGGCAGCGAGGGTGATCTGGAGGAAGCCCATCGACTCGAGTTCGCGGGCGCGCTTCAGGCTGCCCGCGTCGATCGCGTTGAGCCCACCGGATCTCACCACCTCTGCGAGCTTGGCCTTGGCATCGGCATCGTCGCCGGCGATCAGCACCGTGGTGGTGAGGTCGCCCACCTTTCCCTTGGCCAAGGTGGCGGCGAAGGTGGTGTTGAACGCCTTGAGCACCCGCGATTCCGGCAGCTTGCGGGCGATCTCCGCCGCCGCGGAGCCGTCCGCCGGCACGGTGAGGGAATCGAAGGTCTCGAAGTCCACCGGGTTGGTGATGTCGACGACGATCTTGCCGGCGAAACTGGCGCCCCGCTGGGTGAGGACCTGGTCGACCGCGGGGTAGGGGACGGCGAGCACCACGATGTCGCCGGTGGCCTCGGAGGTGTCGTCGCTGCCGATGGACTGGACGTTGTTCCCGCCCCGTTTCGCCATGCTCGCGAGAGCCTGTCCCATGCTGCCGGTGCCGATGATGGAGATGCTGGTCATGAGCGTTCCTTCCGGAGGGCGTCGACGCCGGCCGGCGGGGCCGGCGATGCGCTCAAACTAACACCGATCCAGGCCCGGCAGAAGGGTTTGACTAGCTCCGTCCCGGGGTGCACGGCACGCCCGGGGAAGGTGCTCATGACTCACGCGAAGCGGACGAAGGCCTTGATCGGGTGCGCCATTTCCGCGATCTCAGTGAGGCCGAGCGACTCGTAGAAGTTCCGTTGCCCCGGCTCGTCGTCGGTGATGAGCACCTGCCGGCGCACGTCGCTGAACGGTTCCAGGACGCGCTCGAACAGGTGCCGGCCGATGCCCCTGCGCTGGTGCGCGGGATCGACGAGGATGTCCTGCAGGTAGACGATGGTCAGGCCGTCGCCGACGACGCGAGCAAGGCCGACGAGGTGGCCGTCCTCGCGGGCGCACACGACCCGCAGCGAGCGGCTCACCGCGTCGTACAGGCGTTCGGGATCTGTGGTGTACACACTCCAGCCGACGCTGTCGTAGAGCGTCACGAGCTCCTCCCTGGTGGGGAGGTCGTGCTCGGTCAACTCGATCGCCGTCATGAATCAAGCGTAGTCAGCACCCGGGCCAGTCTTCGTGGCCGACTGCGGAACTGGACACCACGGAGCAACCGCCTAGAATTCCGCGCATGAGCAACCTGGACGGAATCTGGAACCGCGCACTCGACGGCGGGGGAGAGGGGGACGGCGACATCGCGCTCGCCGCAGCCCTGGTCTTCCACGGCCTGGTGATGAACGGGGGCGCCCTCCACGCCGTGGAGACGATCGACCCCGAGGAACTCTCTGAAGCCAAGGAGGGCTACCGCTGGCTGGGGCTGGACCAGGTGGCTGAACTCATCAAGCGCATCGAGGCCGAGTCCGCCGAGGTCGTCGGCGACGTGGAAGCCCTCGAGGACCTGGAACAGAGCGCGGACGACGACTACTACGCCCTCATCCCCGACGACGCCGCGCTCCAGGAGGCGCTCGAGGCGAAGTACGCGGAGGAACCCGACGCCTTCGACGAGGCCTGAACCGCGCGCCTTTGAGCCGATTTGGCATACCTCCGCCAAGTGGTTAACCTTTCAACTAGCAATGAACTTCGAAAGGTTTTCCATGCGCATCGGCTACATCGTCGGCTCTCTCTCGTCGACCTCCATCAACCGCTCCCTCGCCAAGGCGATCGGCACCGTGCTGCCGACCGGTGTCGAATACGTCGAGGTCAACATCGCGGACCTGCCGTTGTACAACCGTGACGCGGATGTCGACTACCCCCAGGTCGCCCTCGACTTCAAGGCCGCCGTCGCCGACGTCGACGCTGTGATCTTCGTCACCCCCGAGTACTCCCGCACCGTGCCGGCCGCGCTGAAGAACGCCCTTGAATGGGGCGGCCGTCCCTGGGGCACCTCGGTGTGGGGCGGCAAGCCCGCCGCCGTCATCGGCACCTCGCCCGGCGGCGCCGGTACCGCCATGGCTCAGCAGCACCTGCGCAACGTGCTCGCCCACCTCGACATGCAGGTCATGGGCCAGCCCGAGGCGTTCGTCCAGTTCCGCGACGGCGACCTGCGCGAGGACGGCACCATCCAGTCGGAGAACCTCCGCGCGATCATCGAGGGCTTTGCCGGGGCCTTCATCACCTTCAGCGGCGCTGAGGAGCTGCTCGCAGCCTGAGGCTCAGCCGAGCCTCAGCTCGACAACCAGAACACCCGGTGTGCGTTGGCGCGCCGGGTGTTCCGTCGTCGGGGGCACCCGTCGCCCCATCTGGCGTGGACGGTAGATTCTCACCGTTGCAGTGCCCTGCAACAATTGGCAACCCGGAGGGCCGCCGGGGTGAGAAGCGTAATTTGGCGCACATCACCCAGCGCCACGGACTGGAGAATCAATGACGACCGACGTGATGGAACGGCCCTCCACGGCCGAGAGGCTCCGCCTCTGGGTGACCCGGGAGACCACCGGCGGAGCGCTGCTCCTCGCCGCGGCGATGGTGGCGCTCATCTGGGCCAACACCCCGTGGGCCGATGCCTATCACGCGTTGTCGCAGTACCGCGTCGGCCCCGAAGCCTGGCACCTCGACCTGCCCCTCGCGGCCTGGGCCTCTGACGGGCTGCTCGCCCTCTTCTTCTTCCTCGTCGGCGTCGAACTCAAGCACGACCTCGTGGTGGGCTCTCTCCGCAACCTCAAGGAAGCGGCCGTCCCCGTCCTCGCGGCGGTGGGCGGCATGGCGATGCCCGCCATCATCTTCTTGCTGGTCATCCTCCTGACCGGGGACTCCAGCGCCGCGCACGGTTGGGCCATCCCCACCGCCACCGACATCGCCTTCGCGCTCGCGGTGCTGGCCGTCTTCGGACGGGGCCTGCCGCGCGCGCTGCGCATGTTCCTGATGACGTTGGCGGTGGTGGACGACCTGCTGGCCATCATCGTGATCGCCGTGTTCTACACCAGCGACCTCAACATCCTGATGCTGCTGGGCACCGCCGCCACCGCCGTCGCCTTCTGGTTCGTGGTGCGCACCCGGCGCTGGCCGCGCTGGGTGCTGGTGCTGCTGGGCCTGGCCGCCTGGTGGTTCATGCACTCCTCCGGCGTGCACGCCACCATCGCCGGGGTCATCCTCGGCTTCTGCGTGCCGGCCCGCCCCATCCACGGCGAGGAGGAGGCGCGCACGCACACGATCAACAACGCGCTCCAGCCGTACTCCGCCGGCCTCGTACTGCCGATCTTCGCCTTCTTCGCGGCCGGCGTGACGTTCATCACAGGCGAGGGCATCGGCGACATCCTCCTGCAGCCGGTGGTGCTGGCCATCGTCGCGGGCCTGTTCATCGGCAAGATCACCGGCGTCCTGCTCACCACCACCCTGGTGACGAAGCTGACCCCGCTGCGCCTCCCGGACGCCATCGGGCTGAGGGACCTCCTGCCCATCGGCCTGGTCTGCGGCATGGGCTTCACGGTGTCGCTGCTGATCGCGGATCTCTCGTTCGCCGACGGCACCCACACCGCCGGCGCCAAGATCGGCGTGCTGCTGGGCACCGCGGTCTCGGCCATCGCGGGCGCCATCGCGCTGTCGCGGGACGCCCGGATGGCGCGCCGGGCGGACATGAACCTCGACGGTGTCCCGGACGTCGACACCGAGCCCATCAAGGGCGACGAGCGACGCGACCTGTCCTGGCACCTAGACGTGATCGGATTCATGGACGGCGAGGACATCCCGGATCCCGACATGGACCACATGGCCGCGCTCGACGGGGTGGAACTCGACGTCGAAACCGAGTTCAAGGAGTCCCTGGACGAGGAGCGCGACAGCCGCTACGGCCCGAGCTCCGAAGACTGACTCCCGGGCGGCAGCGAATCATCCGATCGGATGACCCCGCGTCGATCCTCCTGGCTGATCCGCCGGGGCTCCGGCCGCGGAATGATGGAGACATGGCACTGATCCATGTCTCCGAATTGACCAAGAGTTACGGCCCTCACCGCGTAATGAACGGCATCAACCTCAGCGTGGACGAGGGTGAGATCCTGGGCATCCTCGGCCCCAACGGCGCCGGCAAGACCACCACCGTCGAATGCATCGGCGGCCTCCGCAGCCGCGACGGCGGGTCCATCTCAGTCGACGGCATGGACCCCGCGGACGACCCCCGGGGATTCCGCAGCCTCGTCGGCATGCAACTCCAGCAGTGCCAGTTGCCGCCCAAGATCAGGGCGCGCGAGGCCCTCGACCTCTTCGGCTCGTTCTACGCGGACCCGGTGCCCTCTGACGAACTCCTGCGCCGCTTCGGCCTCGCAGACCACGCCAACAAGCGCTTCGAGCAGCTCTCCGGCGGCCAGCAGCAGCGGCTCTCGGTGGCGCTGGCCCTCATCGGCCGCCCCCGCATCGCGATCCTCGACGAACTGACCACCGGTCTCGACCCGTCGGCCCGCCGGGAGATCTGGCGCTATCTCACCGCCCTGCGCGACACCGGCGTGACCATCATCCTGGTCACGCACTCCATGGAGGAGGCCAGCTACCTCTGCGACCGCGTACTCGTGATCGACGACGGCGTGGTCGTCGCCGACGCCCCTCCGTCGGTGCTCGCCGAGGGCCACCGCTCCCTCGAAGAGGCCTACCTCGAACTGACCTGGAAGGAACCAGCCGCATGAACGCCACCGTCGCCCTGTTCCGCAACGAGGTGCGCATGTTCGCCCGCACCCCCGGTGTCGTCGTCTGGATGGCCCTGCCCATCCTGGCGGCCATCGTGATCGCCGCCATTCCCGCCGCCCGTCAGCCGAACGAGGCCTTCGGCGGGTTGAGCGTCAGCCAGGCCTACACGCCCACCCTGACCATGTTCGTGATCTCCATGACCGGCCTCGTCCTGCTCCCGCAGGTGCTGGGCGACTACCGCGAGCTCGGCTTCCTGCGCAGGCTGCGCACGACGCCCGCCACAGTGGGGAACCTGCTCAAGGCGTTCCTCGCCGTGATGGTGGTGCTCAGCCTGGGCGCCGCCCTGATCATCGCCGTGACGCCGCTGTTCTTCGGGGTCGGCGGCGCCGTCCAACCGGTGCGCTACGCGCTGGCGGTGGTCCTGTCGACGGCGGCGTTCCTCGCTCTCGGCACGGTGCTCTGCGCGCTGATCCCCAGCCCCAAGGCGGCCAGCGGCATCGGCACCGCCGTCGCCGCCACCCAGTGGTTCGCCGCCGGCATGTGGTTCCCCCGCGCCCTGTTCCCGGACTGGCTGACCACCGTCTCGAACCTGATGCCTGGCGGTGCCGCCACGCAGTTGATGACCGACGCCATGTTCGGCGTCTCGACAAGCCCCGCCACCGGCTGGGTCGCCTCCCCGGCGACCAGCGTGATCGTCTGCCTGGTGTGGGCCGTGATCGGCATCGCGGTGGCGCTGAAGACTTTCCGCTGGGAGTGACGCAGACGAGAGGAGGGGGTGGTGGAGGATAGAGGCATGCTCAAGCGCGACTGGCCGGTGGCCCCGCTGATCCTGCTCGGCTTCTCGCTGGCCGGGGCGCTCGTGCTGGTCAACCTCGCGCCGGGGCTCTTCCGGCCGGAGACGGTGCCCTGGTTCGTGGCGCTGACGCTGGTGGCCGCCGCCGCCCGCTGGCTGCTGGCGAGCCAGACGCCACGCTCCGCGCGGTCCCGGTTCGCCTTCTGGGGCAACGCCGCAGTCGTGGTGCCGCTGGTGCTGCTCAACCCGCTGTTCGGCCTGTACGCCTTCTACGGCTACGAGGATTCCCAGCGCCATCTCCGCGGCAGGGAGGCGACCGCCGGGGTGGTGGCCACGGCCGTCGTCTGCGCCGTCTCCCAGACGGGCGGGCCGCCGTCGGCGCTGTTCACCCCCTTGTTCCTGGCCCTGTTCCTGACGGTGAACCTCACCATCGCCGTCACGATGGGGTGCGCCGACAAGGCCCGCCGGCAGCGCGCCGACGAACTGCAGCGCACCAACGACGAGCTGGTGCGGTCGCAGGAGGCCAACGCCGCACTGCAGGCCGAACTGGTGCACCAGGCCCGCGACACCGGCGTGGCGCAGGAGCGTGCTCGGTTGGCCCGAGAGATCCACGACACCGTCGCCCAGGACCTGGTGGCGATCATCGCGCAGCTCGCGGCGTTCTCCAGCACCGACGACGGGGGCGAGCGGGAACGGAGGCTCGAACTGGTCGACGAGACGGCACGCAAGGCCTTGGCCGAGGCTCGCCGCGCTGTGCGGGCGCTGTCGTCGCCGCGCCTCGACGAGGCCGATCTGCCCTCCGCCCTGGGCGACCTCCTGATGGCCTGGCGCCAGGCCGAGGGCGGCGAGGCCAGGCTGATCGTCGACGGTGACGCCCGCCCCAGCGCCAATGACCCGGCGCTGCTGCGCATCACGCAGGAGGCGCTCTCCAACGCCCGGAAGCATGCCCACGCCGGCAACGTGCAGATCGAGCTGGGCTACGAGGACGACCACGTGCGGGTCACCATCGCCGACGACGGCGCCGGCTTCGAGCCCTCGTCGACGCGCTCCGGCGTCGGGTTGCCGGGCATGCGGGGCCGGGCCACGGAGGCCGACGGTGAGCTCACCGTCGATTCGGCGCCCGGGCGGGGCACCATCGTGACGGCGACCCTCCCTGGGAGGTGGCGATGATCCGCGTCGTGATCGCCGATGACCATCCCATCGTCCGCGACGGCATCGTGGCGATCCTCGAGCACGCGGCCGACATCGAGGTGGTCGGCCAGGCCGGTGGCGGTCACGAAGCGGTGGCGCTGGTGGCGCAGCTCGATCCCGACGTCGTGCTGATGGACCTCAGGATGCCCGCCGGCGACGGCGTCCCCGCGATCACCGCCCTGCGCGCCAGGCACCCCAGCCGGCCGCGCATCCTCGTGCTGACCACCTACGACACGGACCAGGACATCCGGCATGCGTTGGAGGCCGGCGCCGACGGGTACCTCCTCAAGGACACCCCGCGCGACGACCTCGTCGACGCCGTGCGCCAGCTAGCTGCCGGCCGTCCGGTGCTGACGCCGCGTGCCCTGAGCGTGCTCAGCGGCAGGGGCGGCGGGACGTCGTTGACGGAGCGCGAACTGGAGGTTTTGCGGGAGGTCGCGGCAGGGGGCACGAACAGGGAGGCGGCCGCCCGGCTGTTCATCAGTGAGGCGACGTTGAAGACCCACCTCTCGCGGGTGTTCGGCAAACTCGGGGTGGGGGACCGCGCCGCGGCGGTGCGGGTCGCCTTCGACCGCGGCCTCCTGTAGCCATTGCCCACGGCGAACAACGCTCAGCGGAGCCTGCGCTGCGGGTAACCTGTGGGACGACCCGACTTCAGGAGGCCGTCATGGATCCCGCCCGCCTCGTGCCCGATGACCAGATCTGGGACGCGATCAAGCGCGAATGCCGCGAGGCCGCGGACAACGAGCCGCTGCTGGCCGGGTTCCTGCACGCCACCATCCTCAGCCAGCCGGACGTCGAGGAGTCGCTGGCCTACATCCTGGCCAGCAAGCTCGACAGCCCCACGCTGCCCGCGCTGGGCCTGCGCGACATCTTCCACGACGTGCTGCACGAGCAGGAGTGCATCCAGGAGGCCATCCGGGCAGACCTGCAGGCCGTCGTGACGCGGGACCCGGCCTGCCCCGGCTACGCCAACCCGCTGCTGTACTTCAAGGGCTTCCAGTCCATCCAGGCCTACCGCGTGGCCCACTTCTACTGGACCCATGACCGCAAGCCCCTGGCGCTGTACCTCCAGAGCCGCATCTCCGAGGCGTTCGCCGTCGACATCCACCCCGGCGCCCGGATCGGCAAATCGATCATGTTCGACCACGCCACGTCGGTCGTCATCGGCGAGACCGCCGTCGTGGAGGACGACTTCTCCATGCTGCACGAGGTGACCCTGGGCGGCTCCGGCAAGGAGGGTGGCGACCGCCACCCCAAGATCGGCCGCGGCGTGATGATCGGCGCCGGCGCGAAGGTGCTGGGCAACATCCGGGTGGGGGAGTGCGCCAAGATCGGTGCCGGATCAGTGGTGCTGAAGGACGTCGAGCCCCACACCACCGTCGCCGGTGTGCCCGCGAAGGTGGTCAATGTGCCGCCGGCGTCGCTCCCGGCGTTCGACATGATCCAGACCCTGGGCAACGGGAACGGCAACGGGAATGGCAATGGGAATGGCAACGGCGACGCAAAGCCGTCGGCCACCGGGGAAGTCTGCGAGTAACACCGGCGAAGTGCTGCGCACGCCCCCACGGACGCGTTAGTTTGGGGCATGCGGATCAATGAAGTCATTCACACCAAGGGCAGCTCGGTCATCACCGCGCGTGCTGACCAGGATGTGCGGCACCTCGTCGACCTCCTGGCCGAACATCGCATCGGCGCCGTGGTCATCACGGACGACGACGACACGGTCACCGGCATCGTCGGCGAGCGCGACATCGTGCAGGGCCTCCGCAGATTCGGTCCGGACCTTCTCGACAGGCCCATCTCCGACGTCATGGATTCCGACGTGCACACCTGCGGCATGGACGACGAACTGGCCGCCGTGGCCACGGACATGACCAGGTTCCGCGCGCGGCACCTGCCGGTCATGGTCGACGGGCACCTCGCCGCGATCGTCTCCATCGGCGACATCGTCAAGAGCAGGATCGACCAACTGCAGACGGAGCAGGAACACCTCGTCAAATACCTGCACGGATGACGCGGGCCCCCGGACAACCGCTGCGCCGCACGGCGCAGGACCTCGTGGCCGAAGCCAACAGCGTCGTGCCACCCGTGGCGATCGACGACGCCCTCCCCCTGCTCGACGACACCTCGGTGCTGTTCGTCGACATCCGCGAGCAGGGCGAACTGGAGAAGCTCGGCGTCATCCCCGGTGCCTACCGGGCGCCGCGCGGGATGCTCGAATTCTGGGTGGATCCGGCGTCGCCCTACTACCGGAAGTCCCTCGACGACGGGCGCAGGCTCGTCCTCTACTGCGGCTCGGCCTGGCGCTCAGCGCTGGCCGCGGCGGCCCTGCACGAGATGGGCCGCACGGACGTGACCCATCTCGACGGCGGGTTCAGCGCATGGTCAGAGGCCGGGCACCCCGTCGAACCGTTCAGGCCCAGGTGATGCGTTCCCCGGCGGCCTCTTCCGCAACCGCCGGGACGTTCGCCGGGTGCACCGCGGCCGTGAGCCGGCTGAGCACCGTGGTGTCGAAACCTTCGCGAGCGGCGTCGAGGGCCGTGGCGCGCACGCAGTAATCCGTGGCGATGCCCACCACGTCCACCCGGGTGACACCCTGCTCGCCGAGCCACTGCGCCAGCCCGACGCCGTCGTCGTGCGCGCCGATCGTGCCCTCGAAGCCGGAGTAGGCGGCGCGGTACGAGCCCTTGTCGAAGACGGCGTCGAAAGGATAGGTGCGCAGCGCCTCGTGGAGCTGCTGCCCCGCCGTCCCGACGACGCAGTGCGGGGGCCAGGAGTCGACGAAGTCCGGCGTGGGCGAGAAGTGCGCGCCGGGGTCGATGTGGTGGTCCCGGGTGGCCACGACGTAGTCGTAGCCGTGTCGCAACGCCAGGAGTTCCGCAACCCCCTCCGCCACCGCGTTGCCGCCCTCGACGCCCAGCGCGCCGCCCTCGCAGAAGTCGACCTGGCAGTCGACGACTATCAATGCACATGCCATCTCGAGACCCCTCCCTGACTGTGGATTCCACTGTAGGGCGGCCCGGGGGCCAGGGATGCGGATTCGCATTGCGGGACCTGCCAAACCCTCCCCCCAGGGTGGGGGCCGGGGTTACTCTGACCCGTATGCAGTCAAATATGGGGGACGACAGTATGCCTCCAGTCATGTTGGCGGCCACCGAGGGTGGACGGAACACGTGGCTGGTCGGCGACGAGCGTGAGGTGATCGCCGTCAATGCCGTGGCTGATCCCGACACGATTCTCGACATGGTCGACGGGCGGCGCGTGGTCGCCGTCGTGTACACCACGGACCCCGCCGGCAGCGACGCGGTGCGCAGGCTGGAGGAGCGCACCGGTGCGCCCGTCTGGGCCACGCCCCACGTCGGCCAGGAGTTCACCGTCGGGGCGGTGACGCTGCAGGCGGTCCGGGCGCCGAACGGTCATGCCGGTGTCTGCTTGTACTCGCCCACGCTGGGCTGCGTCTTCACGGGCGATGCACCCCTGGAGGGAGGCATGGGTCTGCCCGCCGAAACCACCGTCTACCGGGGCTGAATCACACCTCGATCGTCATCGCCAACCGGTGGTCCCCGCCGGCCGGGATGGTGACTGCGCCGTCGCGCACAGTGCCGTACTCGAGGCAGACGAATTCGCGCCATTCCTCGCCCACGTCGGTGTTCGCCGGGCCCGGATTCCACACCACGGTGCGGCTCGCGCCGTGATTGCTGAGCCGGCGGGTACGCCGGACGTCGCTGAGGAACAGGGGCGGGGCCTCGGCATAGACACGATCGGTGTGTTCTCCGAAAGTGAGCGGATCCGCGTCGCGCCCGGGCCGCCACCCGTGCGGGACGTCCTGGAAGTCCACGTCCTCGAGCCCGGTCACCGTGGCCGCCGTGGCGTCGATGCGCAGGTAGGGGTGGAAGGCCTGGTCGACGGAGACCTCGCGGGTGGGGGAGCCGATCGTGAGCGCGACGGTGAGCGCGGCAACGTCGATGGTGATGTCGAGGCGGTAGGTGAGGTCGTCGGGGTAACGCTGGGCGCCCGGCAGGTGGGCGACGTCTGCCGAGGTGAGCGTCAGCACCAGCTTGGCTCCGTCGTCGTTCTGCTCGAGGAGATCCGTCCGCCACGGCACCCGGCTGACGAGCCCGTGGCCGTGGGGCACGTCCCAGTCGCCCTGCCCGGTGCCGAACCACGGCGCGCAGACCGGGATGCCGCCGTGCCACATGGTGCCCGGGACCAGTTGGGCGTCCTTCGACAGGAAGAGCACGTCGTCTCCGCCCCTCGGGCGCCAGGACAGGACGCAGCCACCCAACTCTGCGACACGCGCGGTGCCCCAGGCTCCGCTCAGTTCGTGGATCCTCATGGCGTCGAGCGTAGTAGCCCACCGGGCGAGCGCCCTACGATGGAGCCATGCCGACCATTCGCCCTGCCCATATCCGCGACATCCCGGCTATCACCGACATCTACAACGAGGCCGGAGTGGGTACGACGGCGTCCTATGCGCTCGAGCCCGTGTCGGTCGCCGACCGCCAGAAGTGGTTCGAACGGCTCACCGCCACCGGTTACCCGGTGCTCGTCATGGAGGACCCCGACGGGCTCATCATCGGGTACGCCAGCTACGGCCAGTTCCGCCCACTGGAGGGCTACCGCCACACCGTCGAGCACAGCGTCTACATCCGCTCCGGGCACCGGACGGCGGGGGCCGGGCGCATGTTGATGACGGCACTCATCGACTACGCGCAGGGCCGCGGCGTGCACGTCATGCTGGGCGTCGTGGACGGCTCGAACGAGGATTCGATCTCGTTCCACCGCAGGCTGGGCTTCGAGGTGGCCGGGCGGCTCCCGCAGGTGGGCCGCAAGTTCGGCCGCTGGCTCGACGTGGTGTTCATGACGATGATCTTCGAGAGCAACGAGCCGAGCTGAGCGGAAGCCGCTACGGTGAGCCCGGGCCGACGAGAGGAAAACGCCATGTCGCAGGCTCCGCGCTTCAGTCAGACCCCCTACGGAGCCTCGCCCGACGCGCCCCCTCAGGGCCCGCCGATCGGCTACGGCACCGGGCCGCGGGTCCCCATCGAGTTGGAGGACGCCGGCCTCGGGGAGGCCATGTTCGACATGGCTTTCGAGAAGTACGCGACGCCCAACGCCGCCCGGTTGACCTACGGGTTGGCGGTTGTCCTCGTCGCGCTGGGTGTCGTCGCGTCGATCACGCTCGGGCTCTGGGGACTCAGCCAGGATTCAGCCATCCTCAGCCCGTTGCTGGTGTGGGGGCTCCTCTCCATCCCGGGCGGCCTCCTGCTCCTGCTCGGCCTGCGCGTCGGTCTCGAAACCTCCGTGGCGCTTGTGCGCACGGCCCAGGAACTGCGCCTCGCACGTCTCAGGGGCCTGTCCGGTTCCGCCGACCACAGGTACTAGTGGGTGGGGACGGGCCGCGAGTCCTACCCACTAACATTGCCCCATGGCTTATCACGCGGACGCTCGGGATCTCACTGACAAGGAAGTTCTCACCTGGGAAGGTTTCGGTGACGCCCAGCGCGAGTTGTCGTCCGCCGTGGCCGCATCGCAGTTTCTCCCCGAGATCATCATCGCCGTCGCACGGGGCGGCCTCACCTTGGCCGGTGCCATGAGCTACTCCCTGGGCGTCAAACTTTCGGATGCGATCAACGTCGAGTTCTACACCGATGTGAACGAGACGCTGCCGGATCCCATCCTGCTGGCGCCCATGCTGGACACCGAATCCATCGCGGAGCGCAAGATCCTCGTCGTCGACGACGTGGCTGATTCCGGCCGCACCCTGCAGCTCGTCATCAAGCTGCTGCGCGGCTTCGGCGCCGACGTCCGCTCGGCGGTGTTGTTCTCCAAGCCACGTACGATTGTGGAGCCGGACTACGTCTGGAAGGCCACCGACAAGTGGATCGTGTTCCCCTGGTCGGCTGAGGCGCCTGTCACTGAGGAGCGATGAATGGCTGAGATCCGCAAGTTCGATCCCTCCAGCGGCGAGGGGATCCAGAAGCTGGTGCGCGAAGCGCTGGGCGAGACTGTCCGCCCCGTCGCGCCCGGCCAGCCCCGGGAAACCGAGGAGAAGGAGCAGGAGGCCCCGGACCAGGAGGCCCTCGACGCGGCCCGCGTGCCGGGTCACCTGTTCTTCCCGGATTCAGGCAGCACCGGCGGAGGCGGCGGCTCCTGGTGAAGTTGGGCAGTTGCCCAATGTTGCACCGATTGCCCCACCCGACACCGTGGTTACGGGGAAGCGCAAGATAGGCTTGCGCGCATGAACGCCGCAGCAAGGAAGCATGCGCTGCGCTGCACAGCTACGAGTTAGGAACAACTGTGACTCTTGAGTGGACCGAGAAGGATGCCCGCGCCGTCGATACGGCCCGCATCCTCGCCGTCGACGCCGTCGAGAAGGTCGGCAACGGCCACCCCGGGACGCCAGTGTCCCTCGCCCCTGCTGCCTACCTGCTGTACCAGAAGGTGATGAACAGCGACCCCACGGATCACCTGTGGCTGGGCCGTGACCGCTTCATCCTGTCGGCCGGCCACGCGTCGCTGACCCAGTACACCCAGCTGTACCTGGCCGGCATGGACATGGAACTCGACGACGTCGCCGCACTGCGCACCTGGGGTGCCAAGACGCCAGGTCACCCGGAGTACATGCACACGAAGTTCGTGGAGTGCACCACCGGGCCGCTGGGCGCCGGCATCTCCAACGCCGTCGGCATGGCCATGGCCGCCCGCCGTGAGCGTGGCCTGTTCGACCCGGATGCCCCTGAGGGCGAATCGGTGTTCGACCGCATGATCTACACGATCGCGGGTGACGGCTGCCTCCAGGAGGGTGTCGCGTCGGAGGCCTCGTCGCTGGCCGCCACCCAGAACCTGGGCAACCTCGTCCTGATCTACGACGACAACCGCATCACCATCGAAGGCCAGACGGACATCGCCTTCAGCGAGGACGTCAGCGCCCGCTACGCGGCCTACGGCTGGCACGTGCAGCACGTCGACTGGACCAACGGGGGCACCGAGTACACCGAGGACGTCGAGGCGCTGTACGACGCCATCGAGGCCGCCAAGGCGGTCACGGACAAGCCGTCGTTCATCAAGCTGACCACCGTCATCGGCTGGCCCATGCCCACCAAGCAGGGCATGGCCGCAGTCCATGGATCCAAGATCGGTGGCGAGGAGATCAAGGCGCTCAAGGACGTGCTCGGCTTCGAGCAGGAGCCCTTCGCCGTGGATCTCGACGCTGTCAAGCATGCCCGCGAGAACGCGGCTGCACGCGGCAAGGCCGCCCGCGAGGCGTGGGACGCCAAGTTCGAGGCCTGGAAGCAGGCCAACCCGGAGCGCAACGCGCTGCTGGAGCGGGTCTCGGCACGCAAGCTGCCCGAGGACTTCTCCCTGCCGGTGTTCGAGGAGGGCAAGAAGTCCACCCGCGCCGCCTCCGGTGAGGTGCTCGCCGCGTTGGCAGACCAGCTGCCGGAGCTGTGGGGCGGTTCCGCCGATCTCGCTGGCTCCAACAACACCACCATGAAGGGCGAGCCCTCGTTCCTGCCCAAGGAACGCACCACCAAGGAATGGGCCGGCAACCAGTACGGCCGCACCCTGCACTTCGGCATCCGCGAGCACGCCATGGGTGGCATCGTCAACGGCATCAACCTTTCGGGCCTCACGCGGGCCTACGGGGGCACGTTCCTGGTCTTCTCGGATTACATGCGCCCCGCCGTCAGGCTGGCCGCCATCATGAACCTGCCCTCGGTGTTCGTCTGGACGCACGATTCCGTCGGTGTCGGCGAGGACGGCCCCACCCACCAGCCCATCGAGCACCTCGCCGCGCTGCGGGCCATCCCGAAGCTCGACGTCGTGCGCCCGGCAGACGCGAACGAGACGTCCGTCGCCTGGGGTGAGCTGCTGCGTCGCACGGACCGTCCGGCCGGCCTCATCCTGTCGCGTCAGGACCTGCGCACCGTCGCCCGCGGGGACAAGTACGCCTCGGCCGAGGGAGTGGCCAACGGTGCCTACGTGCTGAGCGAGGCCTCCGCAGAGCCGAAGCTGATCCTCATCGCCACCGGCTCCGAGGTCGCCGTGGCGCTCGATGCGCAGGACCTCCTCGAGGCCGACGGCGTGCCCACCCGGGTCGTGTCGATGCCGTGCCAGGAATGGTTCGAGGAGCAGTCCGACGAGTACAAGGAATCGGTGCTGCCCGCGTCGGTCACCGCACGCGTGAGCGTCGAGGCCGGCATCGAGATGGGCTGGGGCAAGTACGTCGGCGCCAAGGGCGCCTCGGTGAGCATCGAGCATTACGGCGCCTCGGCGTCGGGTGCCAAGTGCTTCGAGGAGTTCGGCTTCACCGCCGAGAACGTGGCCGCCACCGCCAAGGGCATCCTCTGACGCCCAGCCCACTCTGACCCGCACCCCCGGCAGGGGTACGCGGCAGCCCCGTCCACGGAAGTGGGCGGGGCTGCTGCATTTCCGGTCGCGTCGTGGGCCTCGCCGGATCCACGGTTGCGGCTGGAGGTCGCAAGTATCCTTGGCCCATGAGCCTCAAGGACGTGCTTGGCAAGATCGTCGGCGACAAGCCGGTGGTACTCGAACTGGACATGGCGCGGGGGGTGCTGGTCGCGAAGCCGACCAATCCGCTGCAGGCCATCCAACTGATCAACAGCCCCACCATCTCCGCCCTACGTGAACACCTCCACTCCGCGGCAGACGATGACCGCGTGCTGGGGCTGATCGTGCACGCCAACCCGACGCAACTCCAGCTCGCGAACCTCGAGGAGGTCGCGGGGCTGATCGAGAAGTTCGGGGAGAAGAAGAAGACGATGGCCTGGGCCGAGTCCTTCGGCGAGCTGGTGCAGGGCCTGGGCGGCTACCGCCTGGCCGCGGCCGCGCAGAAGGTCTGGGTGCAGCCCACCGGGATGCTCTCGATCGAGGGCGTGGAGTTGTCGATCACCCTGCTCAAGGGCCTCCTGAACAAGGTGGGCGTCGAGCCGCAGTTCGGCCAGCGCCACGAGTACAAGAGCGCCGCGAACACCTTCGCCGCGGACACGGTCACCGAACCGCACCGCGAGATGATGCAGCGCATCGGCCAGTCCATCGTCGACAGGGTGGTCGACGACGTCGCCCGGCTCCGTGGGCTCACCGCCGACACAGTGTGGGAGGCAGTGAACTCCTCGCCCGTCGAGCCACAGCGGGCCCTCACCCTCGGTCTCATCGACCACGTCGGGTACCGCGACGAGGCCTACGCCCACACCCTCAAGGAATGGGGTGCCGAGCCTGAGAACCTGCTGTTCGCGCACCGCTACACGTCGCGCGCCGCCCTGATGAAGAAGCTGCGCCCCAAGCAGCCGAAGGTCGCCGTCGTCAGCCTCCGCGGCTCCATCGTCACCGGCCGCGGCGTTCGCTCTCCGATGGGCGGCGAACAGGCCGGGGCAGACGTCGTCGACGAGCACTTCCGGGCCGCGCTGCGAGACGACGAGGTGAAGGCCGTCGTCTTCGCGGTGGACTCGCCAGGTGGCTCAGCCGTCGCCTCAGACTTCATCCGGCGCTCTGTCCTGCGCCTGCGGGAGGCCGACAAGCCGGTCGTCGCCCACATGGGCGCGTATGCGGCCTCGGGCGGCTACTACGTGTCGATGCCCTGCAACGAGATCGTGGCGCAGTCGTCCACCTTGACGGGTTCCATCGGCGTGCTCGCCGGCAAGATGGTGACCGAGAGGCTCTACGACAAGCTCGGCCTGGTGCGCGAGACCATCCCGGTCGGGGCTGCGGCCGGCACGTTCTCCAGCGCGCACGAGTTCTCGCAGGAGGACTGGGAGCGGCTCGACCGCTGGCTGGACCGCATCTACCTGGACTTCACCACCTTCGCGGCGGCAGACCGCGGCATGGCCTACGACGACCTCGAGCGCCTCGCCCGGGGCCGCGTCTGGACGGGCGCCGACGCGAAGGAGCGTGGCCTGGTGGACCATCTCGGTGGGCAGCGGCTGGCCGTCGAACGTGCCTGTGACCTCGCCGGCCTCGATCCGGAGGCCGTGAAGATCAGCCACGTGGGGGACTCCGGGCTCTTCGACCTCATCAAACCGGCCACCTCCTCGGAGGCGGTTGCAGGGGGAGCGACCCTCGCCGGGCCCGAGCAGATGCTGGTCTCCTTGGCCGGCAGCCTCGGCATCCGTAGTCAGGGCGCACTGAGCATGCCCTGGAACCTGCGGATCTCGTGACGTTGTTTGGGAGCGGTTGACCTTTAAACGTACGATGGACCCGCTTGTACCGCCGCGGTACACGAGGGGTGGACGTGAGTAGAGCCAGCAAGATTGTCATCGGTTGCATCATCGGGGTACTGATCCTCGTGGGCGGCGCCTATGTGGCCGCCTATTTCGTGGCGGGCAACCAGGTACCGGCGCAGGCCGCCGTCGACGGCGTGCCCATCGGGGGGATGTCACCCGAGCAGGCCCGGGCGAAGCTCGAGACCGAGATCGCGCCCAAGCTCACTGAACCGGTCACCCTCAGCGCGGGCAGCGTGTCGACGGAGATCGTCCCCTCGGAGGCCGGGCTGGGCTTCGACTACGAGGCCACCGTCCAAGCGGCGGGGGGCGGCCACAGCTGGAACCCGGCGGACATCTACGAGACCCTCACCGGCGGCCGTGAGGTCGCCGTGCAGCGCACCGTGGACGAGGCCGCGCTCCGCTCGGCGATCGAGGCCAAGGCGCCTGAGTTCGCCGTCGAGGGCGTCGACGCCACCGTCGCATTCGACGGGGGCAAGATCGTGCGCACTCCTGCCACGGACGCGCAGGCCATGGACGTCGACGCCACCGTGGAGACCGCCCGTGCCGCGTTCGAAGAGGGCAAGGGCAACGTGGCGGTCACCCTCGTCAACACCCCGGCGAAGGTCACCGACGCCATGGTCGACGACGTGGTGAAGAACTTCGCGGAGCCGCTCATCAGCGGACCGGTCATCCTCACCCACGGCGGCGTGCAGATGGAGATCGCCCCGGGCTCGCTGGCGGAGGCCGCCACGCTCGAGGTGCAGGACGACAAGATCGTGGGCACCCTCGACACGGCCACATTGTTCGAACAGACCGCTGAGGCGCGGCGAGCGTTGAAGCTCACCGAGGCCAAGGACGCCAGCTTCACGTTCGAGGGGGGCAAGGTCGTCGTCGTGCCCGCAGTCACCGGCAAGGAGCTCACGGAGGAGGCCTTTGCAGCCGCCGTCGAGAAGGCCGCCACGGCCACCGGCGAGGCCCGCACGGTGCCCGTCGAGGTGGAGACTGTGGAGCCCGAGTACCCGACGGCGAAGGCCACCGCACTCGGGGCGTTCACCGTGATCGGCGAATTCACCACCAACTACCCGCACGCGGACTACCGCAACAACAACCTGGGACAGGCCGCCAAGAGCGTCAACGGCACCGTCCTGATGCCGGGCGAGACCTTCTCGCTCAACGACACCCTGGGCGAGCGGACGACCGCCAACGGCTACGTGGACGGCTACGTGATCAACAAGGGCCGCCTCGTGAAGGAATCCGGCGGGGGCATCTCGCAGGCAGCCACCACCCTCTTCAACGCCAGCTTCTTCGCCGGTTTCAAGGACGTCGAGCACAAACCGCACAGCCTCTACTTCGACCGCTACCCGGCCGGCCGTGAGGCCACGGTCTACTACGGCTCCCTGGACATGCGTTTCCAGAACAACACCGAGTACCCGGCGATCATCCAGGGCTACATCAACCCCTCCTCGTCGTCGAAGCGCGGCTCGATCACCTTCAAGATCTGGTCCAAGCCCACCTGGGACAAGGTCACCTCCACGGAGCTGACGAAGTCCGGCTTCTACACCGGCAAGGAACGCACCGTCACGGGTGACCCGGCCTGTGAGCCGCAGGCGCCCATCCAGGGCTTCACCGTGAACTGGGAACGCCTCTTCCACAAGGACGGCAAGGTTGTCAAGAGGGAGCCCTACAGCTGGAAGTACAGCGCGGGCGATCGCATCATCTGCGAGCCCTGACGGGTGGGCCCTCCTGCCAGGTAGCGCTAAGCTGGGGCACGCCCGCTTGTGAGGAGAAACTGTGACGTACATCATCGGATTGCCGTGTGTTGATGTGAAGGATCGCGCCTGCGTTGAAGAGTGCCCCGTCGACTGCATCTACGAGGGCAACCGGATGCTCTACATCCACCCGGAAGAGTGTGTCGACTGCGGCGCCTGCGAGCCGGTGTGCCCCGTCGAGGCCATCTACTACGAAGACGACGTGCCGGAAGAGCAGGCGGAGTTCTACGACGTCAACGTCCAGTTCTTCGACGAGATCGGCTCACCCGGTGGCGCCGCCAAGCTCGGCACCATCGACAAGGACCACCCGGTAGTTGAGGCGCTGCCGCCGCAGGCCAACTGATGGGCCTGGGGGCCCGGCTGCCGGATTTCCCCTGGGACACGCTGGCTGACGCGAAGCGCGTCGCCAGCGCCCACCCGGGCGGCCTGGTCGACCTGTCGGTCGGCACGCCCGTCGACCCCACCCCGCAGCTTGCCATCGATGCGTTGACCGCGGCCGGTGACGCGCACGGCTACCCGACGGTGTGGGGCGCGGCGGAGACCCGCTCGTCCATCCGGGCCTACCTGCAGCGGCGCTGGGCCTCCGTCCCACTCGTCGACGAGGGCATCCTGCCCGTCGTCGGCACCAAGGAACTCGTCGCCTGGCTGCCCCTCCTCCTGGGGCTGGGGCCGTCAGACGCCGTCGTTTTCCCCGAATGCGCCTATCCGACGTACGAAGTGGGTGCGCTGGTAGCGAACGCCCAAACGGTGCCGCTGGACGATCCTGAGGCCGTCCCGGCCAACGCGCGGGTGATCTGGATCAATTCCCCGGCCAACCCGACGGGCCGCATCCTGTCGCTCGAGGAGCTCCGGGCCTTCGTCGCCGCGGCCCGCAGGGTGGGCGCCGTGCTCGCCAGCGACGAGTGCTACGGCGAGTTCGCCTGGGACGCCGAGGCCATCTCGGTGCTCGACCCGCGGGTCAACGACGGTGACCTCGGCGGTCTCCTGGCCGTGCACTCCGTCTCCAAGCGGTCCAACGCCGCCGGCTACCGCGGCGGTTTCCTCGCGGGCGATCCCGCCGTCGTCCAGCCGTTGATCGGCGTGCGCAAGCACCTCGGCATGATGGTGCCGGCGCCCATCCAGGCCGCGATGGCCGCGATGTTGGGGGATCAGGGCCACGTCGAGGCGCAGCGTCAGCGGTACCTGGCGCGGAGGGCTGTGTTGAAGCCCGCCCTCGAGGCGGCCGGCTTCCGCATCGACCACTCCGAGGGCTCGCTGTACCTGTGGGCCACGCGCGGCGAGAACTGCCGCGTCACCATCGACTGGTTGGCGGAGCGCGGCATCCTCGCCGCCCCCGGAGACTTCTACGGCACCGCCGCGGCCAAGCACGTCCGCGTCGCGCTGACAGCCACGGATGAGCGGATCAACGCTGCCGCAGGGCGTCTGAGCGCCTGAGCGAAGAGCCCTGCCCGGCGTGATCTCCGTGGCGGGTTGACAGACTCTCAGACCGGCGCGTAGCGTTGCCAGCGACGTCGATAGGAGGTGCCGCAATGTTGAACACAACCGTGCTGGCAGCGTTCGTCGCGCTCCTCGGCCGTCCGCGCGCTGCTGCCGCCTGAGCCACCACTGCGCCCTCTGACGCTCTGCGTCCACCCCTCCTTTCGGATCGTTTTTTGCGTCGCCCTGACGCGTCAAGGAACTCCCATGCTCTCGCCCCATCGCGGCCGTTTCGACTTCCCTCCGCCCATTTCCGCCAGCGACGCGCCCGACACCCGCTCGCCCAGCCGGTTCCTCTTCTGGCTCATCCGCTCCTTCGGCTGGGTCGTTCCCGCCATGACATTGGCGGCCTCGTCCTGGATGGTGCCGGGCGCGCTCACCCCCTGGCTGTTGGGACGGGCCATCGACGCCGGCGTCCTGCGTCAGGACCTGCCAGCGACGGTCGGCTGGGTGGCGCTGCTGCTGGGCGTCATCGCCTTCGGCGTCGTGGGCGGCATCCTGTTCCACACCTACGCGGTACGCATGTGGCTGCTCGGGATCTACGGCACGCAGCGCCGCGTCTCGCGGAAGGCCGTGCGGCTGGGGCACGTCCTCAACCGCCGCGTGCCGACGGGCGAGGTGCTGAGCGTCGCCTCGTCGGACAGCAACCAGTTCGGTGCCACCGTCGAAGCCTTCGGCGGCGCGCTGGCCGCGCTCATCAGCTTCCTCGTGGCCACCGCGCTCATGCTCACCACGTCGGTTCCGCTGGGCCTGCTCGTCCTCGTGGCCACGCCGCTGCTGCTGGCGGCCTCCACCCCGGTGCTGCGTCCGCTGACCGCCGCGCAGGCTGCTGAGCGGACCGAGAACTCCACGCTGACCTCCATGGCCACGGACATCGCCACCGGGCTGCGGATCCTGCGCGGGATCGGCGGCGAGAAGACGTTCGCGGACAACTACGCGCGCCAGTCGCAGAAGGTCCGTGGGCTCGGCGTGCGGCTCGGCACCTGGCAGGCGGTCGTCGAGGCCATCAGCGTGCTCCTGTCCGGCCTGCTGCTCGTGGTGCTGGTCTACCTCGGCTCCCGTCAACTCCTCGAGGGCACGCTCAGCGTCGGCCAGTTGATCAGCTTCTTCGGCTACGCCGTCTTCCTGATGACCCCCATGCAGATGGCCTTCGACTTCGCCCAGAAGTGGGTGCAGGGCCTGGTCAGCGCGCAGAAGACCGGCGCGCTGCTGGGCACCGACGTGCCCTGGCGCGACGGGGACAGCCGCCTCGGCAGCAACCCTGTCCTCCACGACGAGGCCTCGGGCGTCACGGTCGAACCCGGCCGGATGCTGGGCATCGTGTCCGCAGATCCGGACGACTCCGCCGCGCTGGCCGACCGCCTGGGCCGTTACCTCCCTGACGAGGTCAAGGAGGAGGACGACGACGAGGGACTCTCCGGCCGTGCGCTGCGCCGCGCCCGCAGGGAGAGGTTCGAGGCCCGGCGCCGTCAGGCCGCCGTCGACGCCACCGTCGCCCAGCAAACCTGGGGTGTGACGGCCGACGGCGTCGACTACCGCGACCTCAACGTGGCCGACCTGCGCCGCCGGATCGTCGTGTCCCACACCGGGGCCGGCCTCTTCGCGGGCACGCTGCAGACCGCTGTCGACCCGTGGGGCACGCATTCCAGGGAGGCCGCGGATGCGGCGCTGGTGGCGGCCTCGGCCGAGGACATCTTCGAGTCGTTGCCCGGCGGATGGCAGGGGCGCATCGACGAGAAGGGCCGCGGCCTGTCGGGCGGGCAGCGACAGCGACTCGTCCTGGCGCGGGCGCTGCTCCTGGACCCGGACGTCCTGGTGCTGGTGGAGCCCACGTCGGCCGTCGACGCCCACACCGAAGCCCGCATCGCCGAGCGGTTGGCGGAGCTGCGGCGTGGCCGCACCACCGTCGTGGTGACCGCCTCGCCGCTGATGCTGCGCCACGCCGACGAAATCGCCGTCCTGGTCGACGGGCGCGAAGTCGCCCGCGGCAGCCACGACGACCTGCATGACAACACCCACTACCGCCGCATCATCGCGCGCGGCATGGAGGACAACCATGAGTGAACTACTTCCGGGATCAGCCCGTACCTGGCGCGCTGAGGCGCCGGCGCCGCGCGTCGCACCGGAGATGCATCCGCCACGGGGCGTCGGGCCGCGGCGTCGGCTGGAGGCGCTGGTCGCCCGGCACCACGCCCGCACCGCGACCGCGAAGGCGGTGTACCTCGATTCGCGCGCCCCGGCGCACGGCTTCCCGGTGGCCTCCTCGAAGGTCGCCTTCGGCTTCATCGGCGACCTCATGAGGAACCGCCGGGCGCTCCTCGGCTGGGCGATCGCAGGCAACCTGGCTGCGGCGGGGGCGGGGCTCATCGCCCCGTACCTGCTCGGCGTCCTGATGGACCGCGTCACGGGCGGCTGGCTTGGCCTCGAGGGACTCACCATGCTGGTGATGATCGTGGCCGGCGTGGTGGTGCTGCAGTCGCTGTTCACCTTCGCGGCGCGTCGCGTGTCCGCGGTGCTCGGCTACGACCTGCTCGCCGCCGCCCGCGAAGAGGTGGTGCGGATCGTGCTGCGCCTGCCGTTGAGCCACGTCGAGTCGTCCGGCTCGGGGGACCTGCTCACCCGCATCACCTCCGACGTCGCGAAGATGGGAGTCGCGGCGCGCTGGGCCATCCCCACCCTCATCGTGTCGGTGGTGCTCATCGGCGCCACCCTGATCGCGATGCTGCTGAACTCGTGGCTGCTCACCCTGCCCATGATCGTGACGGCCCTGATCATGTGGTTCGGTGGGCGCTACTACCTCGCGCGGGCGCCAGCGGGCTACATCGCTGAATCCCGGTCGTACTCGGTCATCAACACCACGACGACCGAGACGGTGGAGAGCGCGCGCACGGTCGAGGCCCTCGGCCTGGGCGACCTGCGGGTGGGCCAGCTCGATGAGGACACCGAGGCGTCGGCCCAGGTGGAGCGCTACACGATGACGCTGCGCAACATCCTCTTCGGGATGGTGGACGTCTCGTTCCAGCTGCCGCTGGTGGGTATCGTGCTGCTCGGCACCTGGGGTTACACGTCGGGCTGGGTGACGATCGGCCAGATCACCACCGCCGCCCTGTACGTGTCGCAGTTGCAGGGGCCGCTCGACCGCGTCATCGCGGTGCTGGACCACCTGCAGCTCGGGCTGGTCTCCACCGCCAGGCTGATCGGTGTCGCGCAAGTGGACGACGACCGCACCCCGGGCCACGCGGTGCCCGACGGCGTCAAGCTGACCGGCTCCGAACTGCGCTTCGGGTACCGGCCGGACGTCGACGTGCTGCACGGCGTCGACGTCGACCTGGTGCCGGGGGAGCGGCTGGCCGTGGTGGGGCCCTCGGGCTCCGGCAAGTCGACGCTGGCCCGGCTCGTGGCCGGCGTCAACCGGCCGCGCGAGGGTGAGGTCACCGTCGGTGGTGTCGACGTGATGGACCTGCCGCTGGACCGCCTCCGCACGGAGGTGGCGCTGGTGACGCAGGAGCACCACGTGTTCGTGGGGTCGGTGCGCGACAACATCGTGCTGGCTCGCGAGACCACGGCCTCGGACGCCGAGGTGGAGGAGGCGCTGCGGGCGGTCGATGCCTGGGGCTGGGTGTCGCGGCTGCCGGGAGGCATCAACGCGCAACTCGGTCACGGCAAGAACAACCTGACGCCCGCCCAGGCGCAGCAGGTTGCGCTCGCGCGGCTGATCGTCGCGGACCCGCACACGCTGGTGCTCGACGAGGCGACCTCGCTGATCGACCCGTCGTCGGCCCGCCACCTGGAGGACTCGATGTCGGCGCTGCTCGACGGCCGCGCGGTGATCGCGATCGCCCACCGGCTGCACACGGCGCACGACGCGGACCGCATCGCGGTGGTGGACAACGGGCGCATCGTGGAACTCGGCTCGCACGACGAACTGATGGGCCTCGACGGCCAGTACGCCCACCTGTGGCGGACCTGGCGCAGCTGAGGGGTCACCCGGCGAGGGTGACCACCACGGTGAGCTCGGGGCCGGGAGTCTGCAGGGTTTCCCACTGCCGGCTCGCGGCCCGCCATTGCCGGTCTCCCAGCGCCACGCCGGTGACGGCGGCGTCGTAGGAGTTGGCCACAGCATGCTGGGCAGCGGCCCACGCGGTGGTCCCGTCCGTGGCGGTGATGCTCAGGCCGTCGTCGGTCTCCTCGACGGTGAGCGCAGACCCGAAGGCCTCCAACACCCTGTCGAGACCCTCGCGCGCGGGGCTGGGGTCCGGCTCGAAGCTGATGCATCCCAGCGATGCCGGCACGGAGCCGCGCAGCGCCCCCACGACGGCCTGCGAGTTCTCGACGTGCTTGCGGTACGCGTCGGGATGGCCGCTGCGCTGCACCTTCTGGGCGATGTCGTTGACGTCGGTGGTGTCCCAGTTGGTGAACTTCACCAGCTCCTCGTAGAAGCGGGCCGACGAGTACCACGGGTCCATGATCTGCTCCTCCGTGCCCCACCCGAAGGAGGGGCGCTGCTGGAACAGGCCGAGGGAGTCCCGGTCGCCGTAATCGAGGTTGCGCAAACCGGATTCCTGGTAGGCGGTGGCGATGGCGATCACGGCGGCCTGCTCAGGAAGGTCGCGCTCCACGGAGGCCGCCACGATGATCGAGGCGTTGCGTGCCTGGGCAGGGGACAAGGTGAGCGAGCCGTCGGTCACCTGCACGTGGCAGACCTCCGGGGTGATGCGCTTCTGGAGGTAGCGGAAGCCCATCCACCCGGCCAGGGCGAGGCCACCGACCACGAGGATCGTGACGAGCGCCACGATCAGTGGTCGCCTCATCAGTCGTTGGCGTGGAGGGCCGAGTTCAGCTCGACCTTCTGGCCGCGGCGGTGGCGGGCGATCACCTTGCCCTGCACCGAGTCGCGGAGGAACAGCAGGTCGTTCTGGCCGCTGAGTTCGCGGGCCTTCACCACGGCGCCGTCTTCGAGCGTGACCTTGGTGCCGGCGGTGATGTACAGGCCGGCCTCCACCACGCAGTCGTCACCCAGGGAGATGCCCACACCGGAGTTCGCGCCCAGCAGGCACCGCTCGCCGAGCCGGATGACCTCCTGGCCACCGCCCGAGAGGGTGCCCATGATCGACGCGCCGCCACCGACGTCGGTGCCGTCGGCCACCACGACGCCGGAAGAGATGCGTCCTTCGACCATGGAGGTGCCGAGCGTGCCGGCGTTGAAGTTCACGAAGCCCTCGTGCATCACGGTGGTGCCCTCAGCGAGGTGGGCGCCGAGGCGGACGCGGTCTGCGTCTGCGATCCGCACGCCGTTGGGGACGATGTAGTCCACCATGCGGGGGAACTTGTCGATGCCGTAGACCGTCAGCTGCTCACCGCGGGCCCGCAGCAGGACCCGCACGCGGGCGACGTCGCCCACGCGCACGGGGCCCATCGTCGTCCAGGCGTTGTTGGGCAGCACGCCGAAGATGCCGTTCAGGTTGACCTGGTGCGGCTGCACGAGGCGGGCGCTCAGGAGGTGGAGGCGCAGGTAGGCATCCTCCACCGTCTCCGGCGCCTCGTCCAGATTGATGCTGGTGCGCACCACCTTGGTCTCCACCTGACGGATCTCGTCAACGAACTGGGCATCAGCCAGCAACGAGTTGGGCTCGTCGGTGTGGTCCGAGCCGAGCTTGGGCTCCGGGTACCAGGCGTCGAGGACGGCGCCGGTGGTGTGGACGCTGGCCAGGCCCCAGGCCCAGGCGGTGCGGGTCTCATTGGTCATGCGCGCCAGTCTATCGGCGTGCCGGAGCGACCGGTGTCGGTCGCCGTGCGGTCAACCCGCGTTGCGGTCGATCCAACCCAACTGTTCGCTCAGGCGACCTGACCCCTCCAGCGCGATGTCCGCCCAGTGCTTCTCGGGCAACTGGTCCCAGCGGGCCAGGGGCACGGAGATGGAGAGGGCTGCGACGGCGGCGCCCGCCGCGTCGCGGATGACGGCGGCGGCACAGGCCACCCCCGGGCCCGATTCCTCCCGCTCGATCGCGTAGCCGCGCAGCCGTGACTTGGCCAGCGCCTTCTTGAGCTGGCCCAGGTCTGTGATCGAGTGTTCTGACAGGGCCGGGAGGTGACCGGTGGGGTAGAGGCGGTCCACCTCCGCCGGTTCGAGTTCCGACAGCAGGGCCTTGCCCAGCCCCGTGCAGCTGGCGGGGGCGCGTTTGCCGACGCTGGAGATCAGCGAGAGGGACTCGCTGCCCTCCACCTTCGCCAGGTAGAACACTTCCGCGCCCTCCCGGATGGCCACCGAGCAGGTGTGGCCCGTGGCCTGCCCGACGTCGCGGGCCACCTCCGTGGCCGCGCCCAGCAGATCGAAGCGCGCCGCGTAGGCGTTGCCGAGTTGGACGGTGCGGACCCCCAGTTCGAAGTTACCGATCTCGTCGCGCGTGAGGTAACCGCGGTGGGTCAGCGTGGTGAGCAGTTCATGCACCGTGGTGCGCGGGAGGCCGGTGGCCTCGGCGATCTGGGCGGCGTTCCAGCGCGCTCCGCGCTCGACGAACAACTCCATGATGTCGAGCGCGCGCATCAGCGCGGGGGTCAATCGGGCCATGTCTCACCGTCTCAGGTCTTCCGAAATCGATTCTTGCATATGTCTTGACACGACGTCAGACGTATTCGATACTTAGTAAATCTTAACGAAATCTCGAACAGGATTTCGACATCTCGAACACGAAGACGTGTGAGGAGGAAGCCTAGTGACCACGAAAGTCGCCATCATCGGTTCCGGAAACATCGGTACCGACCTGATGATGAAGATCCTGAAGCCGCAGCAGACCGCGCTGGAGATCGTCGCCATGGTCGGCATCGATCCCGAGTCCGACGGCCTGAAGCGCGCCGAACGGCTGGGCGTGAAGCCCATCGCCACCGGTGTCGACGGTCTGGTCGCCGACGAGGTGTTCGCCGACGTCGAGATCGTGTTCGACGCCACGTCGGCCAAGGCGCACCTTTACGACGAGAAGGTGCTCCGGACCGCCAAACCCGAGATCCGCCTCGTCGACCTGACCCCTGCAGCGATCGGTCCGTTCTGCGTGCCGGTGGCCAACCTCGACACCATCACCACAGACATGAACGTCAACATGGTCACCTGCGGCGGCCAGGCCACCGCGCCGATCGTGCACGCGATCTCCTCGACCGGTGCCACCGTCGAGTACGCCGAGATCGTCGCGTCGATCAGCTCGAAGTCGGCCGGACCCGGCACCCGCGCCAACATCGACGAGTTCACGGAGACCACCGCCCACGCGCTGGAGAAGATCGGCGGCGCCAAGAAGGGCAGGGCCATCATCATCCTGAACCCCGCCGAGCCCCCCGTCCTGATGCGCGACACCGTGTTCGTCCTCACCTCCGACGGCGACCGCGACCTGATCCGCGCCGCGGTCAACGCCCGCATCGGCGAGGTCGCCGAGTACGTGCCGGGCTACCGCCTCAAGCAGGACGTGCAGTTCGAGGAGATCCCCGAGGACCAGAGCGTCACCATCCCGGGCGTCGGCCGCTTCCACGGCCTCAAGGTGTCCGTGTTCCTCGAGGTGGAGGGTGTTGGCGACTACCTCCCCGCCTACTCCGGCAACCTCGACATCATGACCGCCGCGGCGCTGCGCACCGGCGTCGAGATCGCCGCCCACCTGAACGACAAGGCTGAGGAGGCCGTCGCATGAGCACCCCCGAAGGCAAGCTCTTCATCTCCGACGTGACACTGCGCGACGGCTCGCACGCCGTGCGCCACACGTTCACGCCTGAGCAGGTGGCCTCCGTCGCCGCCGCTCTCGACGAGGCCGGCGTCGACTCCATCGAGGTCGCCCACGGCGACGGCATGGGCGGCTCCACCGTCAACTACGGCTTCGCCACGCACTCCGACCTGGAGAAGATCGAGGCGGCCGCCGCCGTGGTCAAGCGCGCCAAGATCGCCATCCTGCTGCTGCCCGGCGTCGGCGTCATCCCGAACCTCCGCGAGGCCTACGACGCAGGGGCGCGCTACGTCCGCGTCGCCACCCACTGCACCGAGGCCGACACCTCCGCCCAGCACATCGCCACGGCCCGCGAGATCGGCTTCAACACCGCCGGCTTCCTGATGATGAGCCACATGGCCGATGAGGACAAGCTCGTCGAGCAGGCCCTCCTCATGGAGAGCTACGGCGCGCAGTGCGTCTACGTCACGGACTCCGCGGGCGCCATGGTGCCCGAGCAGTACGCCGCCAAGATCAAGGCCGTGCGCGCAGCCCTCAAGCCCGAGACCGAGGTGGGCGTGCACGCCCACGAGAACCTGTCGGTCTCCGTCGCGAACTCCGTGGCCGCCGTGCAGAACGGCGCCTACCGCGTCGACGCCAGCCTCGCCGGTCTCGGCGCCGCTGCCGGCAACACACCCCTCGAGGCCTTCATCGCGGTCGCCGACCGCATGGGCTGGGAGACGGGCTGCGACGTGTTCAAGCTCGCCGACGCCGCCGACGACCTGGTGCGCCCCCTCATGCACCAGCCGGTCCGCGTCGACCGCGACACTCTCTCCATCGGTTACGCCGGGGTGTACGGCAGCTTCCTCCTGCACGCCCGTCGGGCCTCGGAGCGCTACGGCATCCCCACGCCGCAGATCCTCATGGAACTCGGTCGCCGCAACATGGTCGGCGGCCAGGAGGACATGATCGTCGACGTCGCCCTGGACCTCGCCAAGTCGCGCGCGGCCAGCTGAAACTCACCACCCCCCAATGACCCGCCTGCTTCAAGGAGGAAGCACATCATGAGCAAACTGGCACAAGGCGATATCGTCAAGCCCATCAATGAGAACAACGAAGACTCATTCGACGTCGAGAACATCGACAGGGGAACGCGGATCAAGGCCCTCATGGGCTCCGCGGTCGGATCCACCGTGGAGTGGTACGACTTCTTCCTCTACGGCACCATGGCCTCGGTCGTGTTCGGCCCCCTGTTCTTCCCCTCGGAGGACCAACTCACCTCGACGCTGCTCTCACTGGCCTCGTTCGCGCTGGCCTTCCTGGTGCGCCCCATCGGCGGCGTCATCTTCAGCCACATCGGCGACCGCATCGGCCGCAAGAAGACGCTCGTCTTCACGCTCTCCCTCATGGGCGTCTCGACGGCCCTGATGGGCCTGCTGCCCACCCACGCCGCCATCGGCGCCTGGGCAGGCGTCCTGCTCACGCTGCTGCGCCTCGTGCAGGGCCTTGCGCTGGGCGGCGAATGGGGCGGCGGCGTGCTGCTGGCGGTCGAATACTCCCCGCGCAAGAAGCGCGGCTTCTACGGCGCGGTCCCTCAGACCGGCGCGCTCCTCGGCCTCGCCCTGGGCAACCTGACCCTCTGGTTCCTCGACTGGCTCCTGCCCGAGGACGCCTTCCTCAGCTGGGGCTGGCGCATCCCGTTCCTCCTGTCGGCACTGCTGGTCATGTTCGGCCTCTGGATCCGCGCCAAGGTCGACGAGACCCCCGCGTTCCGCAAGATCAAGTCTGAGCGCAAAGAGGTCAAGGTCCCGATCGTCGAGATCTTCAAGACCCAGTGGCCCTCGGTGCTCAAGGCCATCGGCGCCAAGTTCATCGAGACCTCCACGTTCTTCATCTTCGCGACGTACTCCGTCAGCTACGCGGTGGGCCTGGGCTTCACCCGTGGTCAGGCCCTCGGCGCCGTGCTCTTCGCCGCCGTCGTGGCGGTGCCCTGCATGCTCGCCCTCGGTGCGCTGTCGGACCGGGTCGGCCGCAAGCCGATGTACTTGATCGGCACGGCGCTGGCTGTGGCGTACATCTTCCCCTACTTCTGGATGATCAACCAGAAGTCGGTCCTCCTCCTCACGCTGGCCACCGTCGTCGGCTTCGGCGCCATCTGGTCCATCTACGGAGCCCTCATGGGCACCTTCCTGGCAGAGTCGTTCACCGCCGATGTCCGCTACACCGGCATCTCGCTCGGCTACCAGGTGGGCGCCGCCATCGTCGGCGGCCCGGCCCCGCTGATCGCCACGGCTCTCGTCGGCACGACCAACAACTGGTGGCTCGTGGGTGTCTTCGTGGCCGCATGCGCCGCGATCTCGTTCGTCGCCGTCCTGATGACGCGTGACCGCTCCGGTCAGGTCCTCGACAGCCACTGATCCATCCCTCAGCACACACGGGGCCGCTCCTTGGGGAGCGGCCCCGTGGTGCGTCGGTACACTCCCAGCCATGTCCGTGCCGAAGATCCTGCTGTTCTACCGGTTCGTGCCGCTGGCGGACCCCGAGGCGGTGAAGCTGTGGCAACTCGAGCTGTGTACCCGCCTGGGGCTGCGTGGCCGCATCATCGTGTCGCCCCACGGCATCAACGGCACGCTCGGCGGGGAACTCGCCGCCTGCAAGGCCTACCTCCGCGCGACGAAGCAGTTCGCGCCGTTCAGGGAACTCGATGAGAAGTGGTCGCCCGGCACGGGTCTCGATGACCGGGGCGCCTCGCTCGACTTCCCTCGGCTGTCGGTCAGGACCCGGCCGGAACTGGTCGCCTTCGGCGTACCGGACCTCGAAGTCACCACCGACGGTGTGGTCGGCGGGGGAGTGCGGCTGACGCCCGACGAGGTGGACGCGCTCGCGGCGGACCGGCCGGACGTCGTCTTCTTCGACGGCCGCAACAGGATTGAGGCGGAGGTGGGCCGCTTCGACGGCGCCGTCGTCCCCGATGTGGTCACCACCCCTGATTTCGTGGCCGAACTGGACTCCGGCAAGTACGACCACCTCAAGACCCGCCCTGTCATCACCTACTGCACCGGAGGCGTCCGCTGCGAGATCCTCAGTGCCCTCATGAAGGACCGCGGGTTCGAGGAGGTCTACCAGCTCGACGGTGGCATCGTGCGCTACCTGGAGCGCTTCGGGTCGACGTCGAGGTGGAAGGGCGCGCTCACCGTCTTCGACGCGCGGGAGACCGTGGCGCCCGAAGGAGCCGAGCCCATCGGCGCGTGCCACCGGTGCGGCACGGCCACCTCGCAGCTGGTGAACTGCGCGGACCTGGCGTGCCGCGTCCGGCTGGTGACCTGCCCCAGCTGTTCGGCGCAACCGGTCGGTTGCTTCGCGCACCCCGTCGCTGCCTGACCCGAATCTGGAAGT
Source organism: Tessaracoccus zhenghani (assembly GCF_055326325.1). Lineage (NCBI taxonomy): Bacteria > Bacillati > Actinomycetota > Actinomycetes > Propionibacteriales > Propionibacteriaceae > Tessaracoccus > Tessaracoccus zhenghani. The sequence continues at coordinate 223,035 of NZ_JBUZNQ010000002.1, forward strand.
GGCCCTTCGGGTGGGTGAGCAGAGTGGATAGTCTCGTCACCATGGTTTCTGATCTGCCCCGGTTGTTGCAGGAGATCATGGACGTCGAGTCCGTGTCGGGGAACGAACGCGAACTGGCAGACCTCGTCGAGCGCCGCCTCCAACGATTGCCTCATCTGACGGTCTTCCGCGACGGCGACTGTGTCGTCGCCCGCACCGCCCTCGGCCGGGGTGAGCGGGTGGTCGTGGCCGGACACCTCGACACGGTTCCGGTGGCGGGCAACCTGCCGTCGCGGCGGATCGAACACGCCGACGGTGACCGCGTCTGGGGCAGGGGCGCCTGCGACATGAAGGGCGGCGTCGCCGTCATGCTGCACCTGGCGGAAACCCTGACGGCCCCCAACCGCGACGTCACCTGGATCTTCTACGACCACGAAGAGGTGGAGGCCACCCGCAACGGGCTGGGTCGCCTGGCGCGTAACCGGCCAGACCTCATCGAGGCGGATTTCGCCGTGCTGATGGAGCCCACCTCCGCCCACATCGAGGGCGGCTGCCAGGGCACCATCCGCGTCGAACTCTCGACGACCGGCACCGCAGCCCACAGCGCCAGGTCCTGGATGGGTCACAACGCGATCCACGATCTGGCCCCCGCCCTGCAGACGCTGGCGCAGTACCGGGGCGAGGAGATCGAGGTGGACGGGCTCGTCTACCGCGAGGGGCTCAACGCCGTGGCCATTTCCGGTGGCATGGCCTCCAACGTCATCCCGCCCCGGGCCACTCTCACGATCAACTACCGTTACGCGCCGGACAAGTCCGGCGACGAGGCGCTCGCGCTGCTGGGGCGGTGGTTCACCGGGTACGAGATGGAAGTCACCGACCTGTCACCCGCTGCCCGTCCCGGGCTCACCCTGCCGCTCGCGCGCGAATTCGTCGACGCCATCGGCGAGCCTGCGGGCCCCAAGTACGGCTGGACCGACGTCGCCCGCTTCAGCGCGCTCGGTGTACCGGCCGTCAATTACGGTCCCGGGGACCCGGCCTATGCACATCGCGACGACGAGTTCTGCCCCGTGTCCGACCTGGAGAAATGCGCCGCGGGGCTCACCCGCTGGCTCACCGCCGCTGAGGAGGCCCACTCATGACCGAACCCCGCCCCCAGGACCTTGACCCCGGACGCCGTCGGCGCCAGGGCCCCGTCGTGTTGCGCGGCCAGGAGCTCAACCAGCCCATGGCCGACAGCGCGCTGCTGGAGAAGGAGGGCAAGCAGGGGTGGACCCACTGGGACCCGTGGCGGGTGCTGCGGATCCAGTCGGAGTTCGTCGACGGCTTCGACGCCCTCGCCAGCCTTCCCCCCGCCGTCAGCATCTTCGGCTCGGCGCGCACCAAGCCCGGTTCGCCCATGTACGAAGCCGGCGAAGAGCTCGGCAGGAAACTGGTGGAGAAGGGCTTCGCCATCATCACCGGCGGCGGCCCGGGCATCATGGAGGCCGGCAACAAGGGCGCCATGGACGCCGACGGCTGCTCCGTGGGGCTCGGTATCGAACTGCCGCACGAGCAGGGCCTCAACGACTACATCACGCTCGGGATCAACTTCCGCTACTTCTTCGTCCGCAAGACGATGTTCCTCAAGTACAGCCAGGGCTTCATCACCATGCCGGGCGGCTTCGGCACCCTCGACGAACTTTTCGAAGCGCTCACGCTCATCCAGACCGGCAAGGTCACGCACTTCCCCATGATCCTGTTCGGCACCGAGTACTGGACGCCGCTGGTCGACTGGGTGCGCGGCACCGTGCTGGGCGGCGGCTACATCTCCGACGGCGACCTCGACCTGATCACGCTCACCGACGATGTCGACGAGGCGGTCGAGGCGATGGGGGAGCCCGGGCAGTTCGGTACTGTTTAGCCCATGTGGATCGCCATCTCCGTGGTAGCCCTCGCCGTGATGGGGGCCGCCGTCTATGCCGGATCGGGCAAGTTGGGCGCCATGCCGCAGGAAGCGGTCAACGACAGGCCGAAGGGCAACGTCCCGGCAGGCCCTGTCACCCCGGAATTCCTGGAGGTGTTGCGGGTGCCCAGGGCATTCACCGGCTACCGCCCTGAGCAGGTGGACCCCTATCTCGCCGCCATCGCATCAGGCCGTGCTGCACCGGCCGGCACGCAGTCGTTCGACGTCGTCAGGCGCGGTTACGACATGCAGGTGGTCGACGACCTGATCGAGCGTCCCCGCCCCTCCCAACTCCCGGAAATGGCCGACGACAGCGTCGTGGAAGACGACCAGGCCGCGTTCCGGCCGCCCACTGCAGAGCCGGTTTTGGTGGCCCAAGCGGGCACGAACCTGCCCGATGCGGAATAATGGACCGCAACGCAGTTCGTCTAGTCACAAGAATGAGGGTTGCAGATGGCAGCGATGAAGCCCCGCACCGGCGACGGTCCGATGGAAGTCACGAAGGAAGGCCGCGGCATCGTCATGCGCGTCCCCGTTGACGGAGGTGGGCGTCTGGTCGTTGAGATGAACGCTCAGGAAGCCACCTCGCTGCTCGATGCACTCAAGGGTGTCGTCGGCTGAGTTCCCGCCGAAACATGACAAGGGCCGCCCCTCGGGGCGGCCCTTGCAGGTTGGTTCAACGGTGCTCCCTCAGCGGGAGCGATGCGCCTCGATCGCCCTCTGGTAGACGTCGACGGTCTCCTGGGCGATCTTCGCCCAGGAGAATTCGTCGATGCAGCGTTGCCGGCCGGCCTTCCCGAACCGCTCTGCCAGGCCCTGGTCGCGGGTGACGCGGTTGATGGACTCGGCGAAGCCCGCCTCGAAGTCGGCGACGTAGCGGGGGTCGTCCGCCTGGGCGGGGTCGTAGGCGACCAGCAGGCCCGTCTCCCCGTCGACCACGACCTCCGGGATGCCGCCCACGGCGCTGGCCACCACGGGGGTCTCACAGGCCATCGCCTCGAGGTTGACGATGCCGAGGGGCTCGTAGATGGAGGGGCACGCGAACACCGTCGCGTTGGTCAGCACCTGGCGCACGGAGGCGCGGGGGAGCATCTCCTGCACCCAGATGACGGGCGCGGTGCGCTGTTTCTGGAGCTCGACGAACGCCGCGTCGAACTCGGCCGCGATCTCCGGGGTGTCCGGGGCGCCGGCCAGCAGCACCACCTGGGTGTCCGGGTCGAACTGGGTGGCCGCCCGCACGAGGTGCACCAGGCCCTTCTGCCGGGTGATGCGGCCCACGAAGGCGACCGACGGGCGGTCCAGGTCCACGCCGAGTTCCCGCAGGACCGTGGTGTCGTGATCCGGCCGGAACTCGTCGGTGTCGATGCCGTTCTTCACGACGTGTGTCCTGGCGGGGTCAAGGTTGGGGTAGGACTCGAGCACGTCGCGGCGCATCCCGGCGCTGACTGAGATGACCGCGTCGGCGGCCTCGTAGGCGGTCTTCTCGGCCCACGACGAGACGCGGTAGCCCCCCGCCAACTGCTCGGCCTTCCAGGGACGGTGGGGCTCGAGCGAGTGGGACGTCACCACGTGCGGGATGTCGCGCATCAGCGCGGCCAGGTGACCGCCCATGTTGGCGTACCAGGTGTGGGAGTGGACGATGTCCACGTCACCCACCGCCGCGGCCATCGACAGGTCCGCCCCGAGCACCCGCAGCGCCGCGTTCGCGCCCGGCGGAAAGCTCTCGGCGTGGGCGGTGGCGCCGTCGCGTGGCTCGCCCATGCAATGGACTTCCACGTCGATGAGGGCGCGGAGTTGGGGCACCAGTTGGGCGACGTGAACCCCCGCTCCGCCGTAGATCGACGGGGGGTACTCCCGGGTCAGCAGGGACAGCTTCATCGTCATGCGAACATCGTTGCATATCGGTTCTGTCTCAGTGCCCGAGACAAGAGGTGCAAATTCATGGAAACGAACGCAAATGGGCTGGAAAGGCAATAGGTTCAGGGCATGGTCGCACGCCCCAGAGTCTTGTCAATCGTTCTTGCTGGTGGTGAGGGGAAGCGGCTCATGCCGTTGACGGCCGATCGGGCCAAGCCCGCGGTGCCCTTCGGCGGCACATACCGCCTCATCGATTTTGTGCTGTCGAACCTCGCGAACTCGGGCCTGCGGCAGATCGCAGTGCTCACCCAGTACAAGTCCCACTCCCTCGACCGCCACATCGCCAAGACGTGGCGGTTTTCCACCATGTTGGGCAACTATGTCGCGCCGGTGCCGGCACAGCAGCGACTGGGGCCCCGGTGGTACCAGGGCTCCGCAGACGCCATCTACCAGTCGCTGAACCTGATCCTCGACGCGGACGCCGACTACATCGTGGTCTTCGGCGCCGACAACATCTACCGCATGGACATCGAGCAGATGCTCGACGCGCACATCGACTCCGGACTCGGCGCCACCGTCGCCGGCATCCGCGTGCCGCGGAAGGAAGCCTCCGCCTTCGGCATCATCGACGCAGCGGCGGACAACCGCATCAAGAACTTCCTGGAGAAGCCCGCAGACCCGCCCGGCCTGCCGGATTCGCCGCACGAATCGTTCGCGTCCATGGGCAACTACGTGTTCTCCACCAAGGCCCTCATCGAGGCGCTGAAGGCGGACGCCGAGAACCCGACGGCCCGCCACGACATGGGCGGTGACATCATCCCGTGGTTCACCGAGCAGGGCGAGGCCCAGGTGTACGACTTCAAGGACAACATCGTCCCCGGAGCCACGGAGAAGGACGTCAACTACTGGCGCGACGTGGGCACCATCGATGCCTTCCACGAGGCGCACATGGATCTCGTCAGCGTCGACCCGGAGTTCAACCTGTACAACGAGGACTGGCCCATCTGGACAGACCAGGTGCAGGCCCCGGGCGCCAAGTTCGTGATCCGCGGCCGCGCCGAGGACTCCATCGTGACGCCGGGTTGCATCATCTCCGGCGGCGAGGTGGAGCGCACGGTGCTGAGCCCCAACGTCCGCGTGGACAAGTGGGCGCAGGTCTCGGATTCGGTGCTGATGGAGAACGTGAAGATCGGCCGCGACGCGGTGGTGCGCCACGCCATCCTCGACAAGAACGTGGTCGTGCCCGACGGCGTGCAGATCGGTGTGGACCCTGAGCACGACAAGGCCCGCGGTTTCGACGTCTCCGCAGGCGGTGTCGTGACCATCGGCAAGAACGTCACCGTTCCACGCGACTGACCCCACACGCGCGAATCGGGCCCGGCACGGCGCCGGGCCCGATTCTCTGTGCAGGTGGGGATCAGGCTGCGAAGCCGAGGTTTTCCAACAGGCCGACGTACGCCTCAGCCACGCCGTCCGCGACGCGGCCCATCGGCGCGCGGCACGGGCCGACGTCGAAGCCCCGCAGGCCGAGTGCGGCCTTGACCATCATGCAGCCCTGCGTCGCGAAGACGCCCTGGAAGGCGGGCAGCGCATGCTGGTTCGCGGCGATGGCCTGGGCCACCCGGCCGGCGAGGAAATGCTCGATGACCTCGCGCGCCGCAGGGGCCGTGAAGTGGGTGGACGTGCCCACAACGCCCACGCCGCCCACAGCCAGCAGTGGCAGCAGGTACGCGTCGTCGCCTGCGTAGTACGCCAGGTTGGTGCGGGACAGCACCGTCGAGGTGGACACGATGTTGGCCTTGGCGTCCTTGACCGCCCGGATCCGGGGATGCCCGTCCAGGCGGATCAGCATGTCTTCCGGAATGGGGATACCCGAGCGGTGGGGGATGTCGTAGAGCATCACGGGAAGGTCCGTGGAATCGGCGACGGTGACGAAGTGCGCCTCCAGCGCGTCGGCCGGCGGACGGGAGTAGTAGGGGGTGACGACGAGCAGCCCGTCGGCGCCCATCGACGCGGCCTGCTGCGCCAGGTCGACGGTGTGCGCGGTGCTGAAGGTGCCCACGCCGGCCACGATGCTCGCGCGGTCGCCGACGGCGGTGATGACCGCGTCGAGGATCTGGCGCTTCTCGACATCCGTGGTGGTGGGCGACTCGCCGGTGGTGCCGTTCACGACGAGACCGTCGTGGCCCAGATCGTCCACCAGATGAGCGGCCAAGCGCGCGCACTGCGCATAATCGACCTCCCGACCATCGGGGGTCATGGGCGTCACCATCGCGGTGAGAACCCGGCCGAACACCGGCATCATGTCGTCGTCTGGACTCATGCGCCACATCTTAGGTCAAGACGCGCCGTGCCTTAGTAGGCTGTGGCCGTGAGCACTCCTGTCGAGAACCCCACCGCAGCCAGCTGGACCTTTGCGGAGGACCATGTGTCGCCGTCCGAAGTCGTCGCCGAGGCGCGTGATGAAGCAACCGTGTCCGGCGTCACGCCGGTGACCACGGGCGAGATCGCCCTCCTGAAGGTGCTGACGCGGGCCATCGGGGCCGGCCACGTCGTCGAGATCGGCACGATGATGGGCGCCACCGGGCTGACGTTCCTCGAGGGCATGGGCTCCGACGGCATCCTGACGTCGATCGACGTGGAGGCGGACAACCAGATCCCGGCACGCGAGTTCTTCCTGAAGGCGGGGTTCCCGACGTCGCGGTTCCGCCTGATCGCCGGCTCGCCCATCGAGGTGATGCCGAAGTTGCGCGACGGGGCCTACGACATCGTCTACATCTCCGGCGACAAGCTGGAGTACGTCGAGTACGTCGCCGGTGCGTTGCGCCTGCTCCGCCACGGTGGGCTGTTGATCGTGCGGGACGTGCTGTGGCACAACAAGGTCGCCGATGATTCGGACGAGTCCGACGAGGTCATCATCATCCGTGAAGCCCTCGAGGCGATCACCCAGTCTGAGTCCTACACCCAGGCGCTGCTTCCGGTGGGCAACGGCCTGCTGGTGGCGGTCAAGGACTGAGTCGCCGCCGTTGCCGCCGCGTCACCGGCCACTCCTTCAGGTCGGTGTTGTCATCGGCTCTGTCCCCCAAGACAGGACGCGAGCCGAGGGTGAGCACGTCCACCGTCCCGCCGCCTCGCCCGGGCGATTCAGCCTGCAGGGAACTATCCGGGAGCGCGGAGCGTTATACCTAGAGAGTCACAGCTTGTTCACAGGTTGCTCTGGCAAGGTATCCGGGTATGGAGAGGCCCCCTATGTTCCGAGGAAGCAAGACGGCTAAGGCCGTCGCGCACACTTGGGTCGCGCCCACCTGGCAGGAGTTGGTCCGCGACCATTCCGCACAGGTGTATCGCCTCGCCTACCGCCTCACCGGCAATCAGCACGACGCGGAAGACCTTACCCAGGACGTGTTCGTGCGCGTGTTCAAGTCGATCCACAATTTCCAGCCCGGGACTCTCGAGGGCTGGTTGCACCGAATCACGACAAACCTCTTCCTCGACCAGGCCCGCCGCAAGCAGCGCATCCGCATGGACGCCCTGTCTGTGGCCCCAGACCATGTGTGGGGCGAAAGCACCGGTCCCGAGGAACTGCACGACGACGCCGAGCTTGACGCCGACGTCTCGGCCGCCCTGCGCGCGCTCAGCCCTGAGCAGCGCGTCGCGGTGGTCCTGTGCGACATTGAGGGGCTGAGCTACGAAGAGATCGCCAAGGTTCTCGACGTGAAGCTCGGCACGGTGCGTTCCCGGATCGCCCGCGGCAGGGCAGCACTGCGCGAAGCACTCGCGCACCGTGCGCCCACCGGGGGACGAACGCGCTATGCCGGAGTGTCCTGAATGGCCAAAGGCCCCTGCGAGAAATTCCACCCAGATCTGTCGGCCTACGCCGACGGGACGCTGCCGCCCAAACGCTGGGAGCAGGTGACCTACCACCTCGCCGGCTGTGACAGTTGCTGCGAGGAAGTGCGGGCCATCAGCGACGTGTGCTCGAAGCTGAGCACCTACCGCTCCACCGGCACCCCTGATTCGCTGGCCGCCCGGCTCGAGAACATCGCCGGCGAACACGCCGCCACCCCGCTCTACATGGCCCACGGGGCCGGTGACCTGCCCTCCCAACGCCGACGCAGGGCCCAGCTGGCCTACCAGGGCGGCGTCGCGCTGCTCGCCGTGATGGTGTCCGCCGTCGTGATCGCGGTGCTGGTTGCACCCACGCCCGTGAAGGTGTCGGATCCGGTCAAGTCCGCACGCGAGCAGTACTCCCGGTCGCTGACCGCCATCAGCGTCAACGAGGCCGTCGGCGCCATGCTCCTCGCCAACGAGCGCGGCGCAGATTTCGGCGCCCCGGAGAGCTACGTGCCGCTCACCTCGGAGACGGAATCGCTGCCCATCACCCGTGAACTGGCCGCCAACCTCCTGCGCCGCGCCGCAGACGCTGATTACAGCCTCACCGGAACGCAGCGGGTGTGGGCCAGCGACGGCGAAGGCCGCTACCGCACCGCAGACGTCCGCATCACGAAGATGGCCGGCTTCGGCGCCCAACTGGAAGTGCTCGACGTGCGCGGCGACCTGTTCGGCTCGGCCTTCCTCCCCGAGGTGGGCGCCAGCCCCGTCGAGGCGCCCTGGGGCTGGGAATACTCCCGCAGCGGCACCACGGAGCAGGTGGTGGGACGCAACGCAGTGCGCATCCAGGCCAACGCCGGGGAACTCCCGGCCGCCAGGTGGTGGGTGGACGCCGCCACCGGCATCATGCTCTGGGCCGAACGCTACGACGCCCTCGGACGGGTCAACCTGGCCGTCGGTTACAAGCAACTCTCCCTGGACGATGCGTCGTTCGAGCCGGACGACTCAACCCAGTTGATCTCACTCCAGCCCGCCTCATCGTCGGAGGCTGTCAACTGGTGCGTCGGTCTGGAGGTCTGCCCCCACGAGGTCGGCGGCATGTCGCTGGTGGCCTACTCGTCGGCGGAGAAGGATGAGTCGCCGTCGATGAGCCTGGTCTACTCCGACGGCTACCACACCGCCGTCGTGGACTGGACCATCGGCGTGCTCGGCGACGGCGCCCTCACCGAGAGTGACCGCGCGGCGGACATGACGGTGGAGGTCTGGCAGGCGGGCGACGGGGTGCTCTCGGTGGCCTGCGACTGCTCCCCGGCCATGATGAAGGCCATCGCTGGAGAGCTCCCGGAGCCCGAGGCGTACCGCGAGACGATCGCCGAGAAAATCGCAGGCGGGCTCGTTCGTTTGACCAGGGTGCGCTGATCCGGCTGCGGCCGGGTAGCCTATAGCCGTGTTTGGCATCAGTGCGACGGATCTCGTCATCATCCTCGTGCTGGCCGTGCTCATGTTCGGCCCCGAGAAGCTCCCCGAGTATTCGCGCAAGGCGGCCCGGCTCTTCGTCTTCTTCCGCGATGTGGCGAACAACGCCAAGACCACGCTGGCAACCGAACTGGGCCCCGAGTACGCAGACCTCGAGCTGCGTGACCTGCACCCGAAGGCCTTCATCGCCAAGCAGTTGCGCGAGGAGGTGGCCCTCATCGAAGACGCCAAGCGCGAACTGCTCGAGGCACAGGACACGTTGAAGTCGACAGCCTCAGAGGTGAAGAGCGCGGCGAACGTGAACGCGCTGAAGAACGCCGCGGCGGATGGGTCGGCGCTGGACGAGCCTCCTGCGGACGCCCTGGCACTCGCCGGCCCCGTCGCCTCGCCCTTCGATCCCGAGGCGACCTAGATCAGCTCCGGGTCCAGTGCCTCATACGCGTGCCAGGCCGGCACCTCGTAGGGGTGGACGGACAGCATGGCGTCGATGGCAGGCCTCGCCTGCTCGCGCGTGCACACGGCCTCGATCCGCACCTCCTCCACCACGGTGAGCTCACCGCTGGTGCCGATGAACGGATCCGCCTCGTCAGTGGGGCGGAACCGGCCCTCGCCCAGGGCGCTGAAGCTGCAGGCCGAGTATGCACCGAACTGTCCCGCCCCGCCCTCGGCCAGCGCGGCGCGTACGGCGTCGGCGTGGGAGAGCGGGGCGAAACAGACGATGACGATCACGGCTGCCTCAGGCGTTGGTGGACAGCGGTAGCCGGTGCCCGACGAGCCCGCGCCTGGAGGCCGCGATCTGGTTGGCCAGGTCGATGATGGCGGTGGCCGACGGGTGCTCCGGGTGGCTCTCCACGATGGGCAGGCCACGGTCTCCGCCGGCGAGCAGCTGCTCGTCGAACGGGATCTGGGCGAGCATCGGCACGTCGTAGACGACGCGGTCCGTGAGCGCCTCGGCAACGAGCGTGCCGCCGCCGGAGCCGAACAGCTCGATCCGGTGGGTCTCGGTGCAGTGGGGACAGGTGCTCTCGAGCCAGCTCATGTTCTCCACGACGCCGATCACACGCTGCTCGAGGATGTGCGCCATGGTGCCGGCACGTTCGGCGACCTCCGAGGCTGCCGACTGCGGGGTGGTCACGACGAGCACCTCGGAGCTCGGGATCTTCTGGCCCAACGACATGGCGACATCGCCGGTGCCGGGCGGCAGGTCGAGAAGCAGGTAGTCGAGGTCGCCCCAGTACACGTCCGCCAGCAGCTGGGTGAGCGCCCGGTCCAGGATGGGCCCGCGCCAGGCGACCACCTGGTCACGCGAGGGCTTCAGCATGCCCACGGAGATCACCTTGAGACCCCCGATGGCGGGCACCGGCATGATCATGTCGTCGACGACGGTGGGGCGCGCGTCGCCCAGGCCGAGGAGGTCCGGGATGGAGTGGCCGTAGATGTCCGCGTCGAGGATGCCGACGGAGCGACCCTGCCTGGCCAGCGCCAGGCCGAGGTTGACCGTGACCGACGACTTGCCGACGCCGCCCTTGCCGGAGGCCACCGCGATGACGCGCGTGAGGTTGCCGGGCTCCGAGAACTGGATTTTCCGTTCGACGGCGCCGCCGCGCAGCATCGAGCGCATCGCCTGACGCTGCTCGTCGTTCATCACGCCGAGTTCGACGTTGACGGCGGAGACGCCCTCGACGGCCTCAACTGCCTTCGTGACCCGGCCGGTGATCTCGCTGCGCATGGGGCAGCCGGAGACCGTCAGGAGGACGCGGACGAACACGGTGCCGTCGTCGCTCGCCTGGATGTCGTCGACCATGCCCAGGTCGGTGATGGGGCGCCGGATCTCGGGATCCTCCACGGTGTGGAGTGCGGCGCGGACGTGCGGGAGCAGCGGGTGTTCAGTCACGGTGTCCTTCATATCTGGAGGTGCTTGTGTCCTCCACGGTACCCGGGGTGTACCGCCCCGGGGTATCGGGTCCGCCGTGGGGATTGACGCTCGTCAAGCTGGTGGTCAGCGCCGGGAGTTGAGGGCGTCGCCGAGGATCATCACGCAGGTGGCCACGAGTGCAGGCACCCAGAGCCCGGCCAGGCTGGCCACCACGACGACGGCGGGGCCAAGTACCACGCTCACCGTCAACCGCTCGCGGTAGCCCAGGCGGGTCCGCGAACCCGGGGCCAGCAGGTAGCGCCACAGGGCGAAGTAGCCCAACACGAACAGCGCGGCCACCACGGCCCCCAGCCACCATCCGCCGGCGATCCGCCACAGGGAGATGGCGCCCACCACGATGAGTGCCAGATGGCCGATCAGCAGGACGACGCCGAACCAGCGCACCTCCGTGGCCGATTCGACCACCTCGGAGACCTCGTCGGGGTGCACCTCGTTGCGCGTGTCTCGCCGTCCCGTCACCGAGCCTCCTTCTTATCCGTCTTGTCATCTGCGCGTTCCAGCCGTTCCGCCAGCTCACGCAGTTCGACACGTAGTTCACCACGCACGAAGTCGCGCGTGGCCAGGTCGCCCAGATGCATGCGGATCGCGGCGATCTCGCGCGCCAGGAAGTCCATGTCGGCCCGCGACTGCTGCGCCACCCGGCGGTCCTCGTCGAGGCTCAACTTGTCGCGCACCTCCTGACGGTTCTGGGCCAGCAGGATCAGTGGCGCGGAGTACGAGGCCTGCGTCGAGAAGAACAGGTTCAGCAGGATGAAGGGGTACGGGTCCCACTTCAGCCCGAACAGCCCGATGAGGTTGATCATCACCCAGACGATGACGAAGACCGTCATGTAGACGAGGAACTTCGCGGTGCCCATGAAGCGCGCGAAGCTCTCCGCGAAGATGCCGAACGTCTCGGAGTCGACGGCGACCTTGGGTAGCCACGAACGCCGGCCCGGCGTCGAGAGGGGATTGCGCTCAGACATCGGCAACCTCGCTCACCTCGCTGGCGTCCACCTCGTCCATGAGGTCACCTCGCCAGTCGTCGGGGAGCATGTGGTCGAGCACGTCGTCGACCGTCACGGCGCCCACCAGGTGCCCCTCCTCGTTGACCACGGGGGCCACGACGAGGTTGTACGTCGCGAAGAAGCGGCTGACCTGCGCGAGGGGGGTGTGGGGGCGCAGCGGCTCCAGGTTGTCGTCGATGAGCGTGGTCACCATGATGGTGGGGGGTTCGCGGAGCAGTCGCTGGATGTGGACCGCCCCGACGTAGCGGCCCGACGGCGTCTCCAGCGGCGGGCGCGTGATGAACACCATCGAGGCCAACGCGGGGGTGAGCGCCTCGACGCGGGCGTGGGCCAAGGCCTGCGCGACGGTGGCGTCGGTGTCGAGGATGATCGGCTCCGGCGTCATCATGCCGCCGGCGGTGAACTCCTCGTAGGCCATGAGGCGGCGCACGTCGGCCTGCTCCTCGGGCTCCATGCGCTGGAGGAGGTCCTCGGCGACATCGGCCGGCAGGTCGCGCATGAGGTCTGCCGCGTCGTCGGGGTCCATCTCGGACAGGACGTCTGCGGCGCGCTCCATGTCGAGCTGCGAGATGAGCTCGATCTGCTCGTCCTCGGGGAGTTCCTCGATGGCCTCGGCGAGGACGTCGTCGTCGAGCGCGTCGATGACCTCGGCCCGCGACTCCGGCTCCAGATCGTGGAGTTCCTGCGCGATGTCGGCGGCCTTCATGTCGGTGAACTCGGCGATGAGGTGAGCGGCGGTGCGGCCGGTGGACAGGATGAGGTCCGGGATCTCCTTCCAGGAGACCACCTCGGGCTTGCCGCGGCCACCGAACCCGAAGCGGCCGACGCCGGTGGACGCACGCAAGGCCACCGTGGCGAGTTCCCATTCGCGGTTGCGTACCTGGGCCATGGAGATGTCCTCGATGCGCGTGGGGCGGTCGCGGTGGATGTTGCGGTCGAGCAGGTCCGCGGCCACGAGGACCTCGGCCTCGCGTCGCTGGAAACGACGGGTGTCCACCTGGCCGAGGATGGCCACCTGGTTGGGGCTGATGTCGTGCACGCGGATCATCGGCACGAAGATGCGGGCCCTGGCGAACAGTTCGGCCACGAGGCCCTTCACCCGCGGCGCGCGGCCGTCGGCGCGGAGGAAACACACCACATCCTTCACGCGCCCCACCTGGTCACCGGCCGCGTCGACGATGGGCATGCCCAGCACACGCGAGATGAAGACCTGCGTATCTTTGCTGACCATGGGGGTAAATGTACTGGGAACGGAGCGGAAATGACCGGTAGGCACCAGCGCGCCAGGCGCACCATCCTCGCAGTGCCCGGTTCGAGTGAGCGGTTCATCGCGAAGTCCACCGGGCTCGACGTCGACGAGGTGTTCCTCGATCTCGAGGACGGCGTGGCGGTGGGCGCGAAGAGGGAGGCTCGCGGGTTGATCGTCGAGTCCCTGCGCACATTGACGTGGAAGGCGTCGACGGTGTCGGTGCGTGTCAACGACTGGATGACGCCGTGGACCTATGGGGATGTGCTCGAGGTGATCGGTGGGGCAGGGGCCGCCGTGGACAGCGTGATCCTGCCGAAGGTCTCGACCCCGGGGCACGTCGAGGCCCTCGACCTGCTGCTCACCCAGGTCGAGCGCGAGCACGGTCTGGCGGTCGGGCACATCGGGATCGAGGCGATCATCGAGGACGCGCGCGGCCTCGCCGCCGTACATTCCATCGCAGCGGCCAGCCCCCGGCTGGAGTCATTGACGATGGGCCCCGGCGACATGATGGCCTCACTGGGCATGCCCGGCCTCGGCGTCGGCGCCCTGGTCGACGGCTACCCGGGGGATCCGCTGCACCACGTGTTCGCCCAGATCCTCGTCGCCGCCCGGGCGAACGGGCTGCAGGCGGTCGACGGGCCCTTCGTCGCCATCCACGACCTCGACGGCTTCCGGGCCGCCGCCAGGAGGGTCGCGGCCCTGGGCTACGACGGCAAATGGGTGTTGCACCCCACGCAGGTGGCGGCGGGGACCGAGGTCTTCACCCCGTCGGAAGAGGCGATCGAGCGCGCCCGGGCGATGGTGGACGCGGCGGACCGGGCCGCGGAGCGCGGCGTCGGCGCGGTGCTGCTCGGCGACGAGATGGTCGACGAGGCCGGCGTGAAACTGGCCCGGACCCTCCTCGCCCGCATCGCTGAAACCCGGTGAGCGCCGTCTGCGGGGTCGCGTAGGCTTGAAAGTGGTTCAAGGAGGACACAATGGCCGAGCCCGCATCGCCCATGGGGAAGTTGATGAAGCTCAACTACCCGCAGCACGTCGTCGAGTACTCGACGTATGAAGAGGCTCAGTCCGCCGTCGACTACCTGGCCGACAACAAGTTCCCCGTCGAGAACATCATGATCGTCGGCACCAACCTCAAGTTGCTGGAACGCGTCACGGGTCGTCGCACTTGGGGCGGCGTGATCGCCGCCGGCGCCGCGTCGGGCGTCATGACCGGCCTGCTCGTGGGCCTCATGCTGATGTTCTTCGTGGGCGGCGGCAACGCCACCATGCTGTGGGTGGGCCTGGCCATGGGCATCCTGTTCGGCATCATCGCCCAGGGCCTCACGTACGCCATGAGCGGCGGCAAGCGCGATTTCAACTCGCAGCGCGTCACGGTGGCGGCCAGCTACGAGGTGCTCGCCGAACACCGCGTTGCCCAGTCAGCGCGGGACCTGCTGATGCAGCGCCCCGGCGCACGAGCGGCGCTCTTCGAGTGACGGCGGAGTTCTGGGACAACCGTTACTCGCATCCGAACTACTTCTACGGGTACCGCCCCAACGATTTCCTGAAGCAGCAGTCCTTCCTGCTCAAGCCCAACTCACGGGTGCTGTGCCTGGGCGACGGCGAGGGCCACAACGGCGTCCACCTCGCCGGGTTGGGGCACCGCGTCGTGAGCCTCGACTTTTCCCGTGTCGCCCTCGACAAGGCGGCGGCGCTAGCTGCGGAGAAGGGCGTCGAACTCGAGACGTGGCACGTGGACCTGGCCGACTGGGTGCACAACCCGGACCCGCTCGAGCAGTGGGATGCCGTGGTGTCGATCTTCGTGCACCTGCCGCCTGATCTGCGCCGACGCGTGGCCGAGGTGGTCACGCGCCAGTCGGCGCCGGGCGCCAAGCTGATCCTGGAGGCGTACACGCCGGCCCAGCTCTCGCTCGGCACGGGCGGGCCGAAGGACGTGGACCTCCTGCTGAAGCGCGACGACGTGGCGGCGGACTGGCAGGGCTGGCACCTCGACGTGCGCCTACTCGAGCGACGGATCTTCGAGGGTATGGGGCACCAGGGCCTGGGTTCCGTCGTCCAGGCGCTCGGCCTCCGCGTCGGCTGAGGCAACCGGAGCCACCCTTCAGGCCTGCGGGGGACTCCGGTAGGTTAAAGCCACCGAGTCGTGAGGAGTGCCGCATGGATCTCAACTGGAGCTACTACAACCCCAACTCGCCCGCAGAGCGGGTACTGATAGTCGGACCGAGTCTCGGCGGCAACGCCGTGCATCAGTGGACCAAGGTGGCCGCTGAGTTGATCGACGACGTGCGCGTCGTGTTCGTGGACCTGCCGGGCACCGCCGTGGCCATGGCCTGGGACGACGCCGACACGCCGTCGCTCGACACCGTCGCGGCAGCGATCGCCGAGGTGGCCAAGGAGGTCCGCGCGGATCTCGGTGAGGACGTGCCCGTCTACTTCGCCGGGCTGTCGCTCTCCGGAGCCACCGCGCTGCACCTGGCACGCGACTACGACAAGACTTTCGCGGCCGTCGCCGTGGTGGCGTCCTCGGCCAAGGTGGGGGAGCCGGACCGTTGGCTCGCGCGCGCTGAAGCCGTGGAGGAGCGGGGCACGCAGCAGCTCGTGGAGGAGACCACGAAGCGGTGGTTCACCCCGGCGTTCCGGGCCGAGCAGCCCGCAGCCGTCAACACGATCATGGAGGGTCTGGCTTCGGCGGACGACCACTCCTACGCCCAGCTGTGCCGGGCCCTGGCCGAGCACGACGTGCGCGACGACCTCAGCCTGATCCGCATCCCCGTGATGATGATCGCCGGCGAGCGCGACTCGTCGACGCCGATGGCGAACGTCGAGGCTGTCGCTGAGGGTGTGCTGCGGGGGGCGCTGCACGTCGTCGACGGCGCGGCACACATGGTGCCGGTGTCGCATCCGGTGCAGGTCGCTGAGCTGCTGCGCGGGCTCCTGGAGCGCCCGCTCGCCAGCCGCGTCGTGAGCGAGTCCGAAGACTGAGGTCTGCTGAGCCGGCGGACGGGAACCCCTCGGCCGGGCGCTGGGCGCCCGGCTCAGGGAACCGTCACCCGGCGTCGCGGAGTTTCTTCATCCACTTCTCGACGGCGTCAGCCTCACGGGGCAGCGACTGGGACAGGTTGACCGGGTCGCCGTCAGTGATCAGGATGTCGTCCTCGATCCGGATGCCGATGCCGCGGTACTCCTCGGGCACCAACAGGTCGCCCTGCTTGAAGTAGATGCCCGGCTCCACCGTGATGATCATGCCGGCCTTCAGCGTTCCGCCGCGGTACAGCTCCGCGCGGGCGCTGGCGCAGTCGTGCACGTCGAGGCCGAGGTGGTGGCTGGTGCCGTGCACCATCCAGCGACGGTGGAAGCCGCCCTCCTCGGACAGCGACTCCTCGGCGGACACCGGGAGGATGCCCAGTTCCTCGAAGAACTGGGCCAACACCGTGATGGCGGCCTGGTGCACGTCGGCGAACAGGTTGCCCTTGCGGCACGCCTCGATGCCCGCCGTCTGCGCGGCCAGCACTGCCTCGTAGACGCGGCGCTGCGGCTCGGTGAAGGTGCCGTTGACGGGCATGGTGCGGGTCACGTCGGCGGTGTAGAGGGTGTTGACCTCGACGCCCGCGTCGAGCAGGAGGAGGTCGCCGTCGACGAGGTCGCCGTCGTTGCGGATCCAGTGCAGCGTGTTGGCATGGTCGCCGCCGGCGGAGATCGTGTCATACCCGACGGCGTTGCCCAGATGCCGGGCGTGCAGGCCGAAGATGCCCTCCACCCAGCGCTCGCCCCGGCCGTTCCTGACTGCGGCGGGCAGCTCGCGGGCCACGGCCTCGAACCCGACGCGGGTGGCGTCGATCGCGCGTTTCATCTCGCCCACCTCGAACTCGTCCTTGACGAACCGGGCCTCGGAGACGGAGCGGGCCAGGTCGGCGTCGAGCGCGGTGGCCAGGTCTCCGCGCGCCTGGTCGACCATCTCGGTGATCGCCGGGTCCGCGTCGCGGATGACGAGCGTGCGGTTCCCGGCCTCGCGCAGCACCTCGGGGAGGTCGGCGATGGCGCGGCAGTTCAGCTGGGTGGCCGCGGCCATCTCTTCGAGGGAATCACGCTTGCCCACCCACACTTCGCCGTAGCGCGAATCCGCATAGAACTCACGGTCCGTGCGCGGGGCGCGGGGCTTGAAGAAGAGGGTGGCCTCGTCGTCGCGGATGACGAGGACGGCGTCGGGCTCGCGGTCCTCGCCCAAGCCGCTGTAGTAGGTGAACGCGGTGTGCGGGCGGAACCGGTAGTCGGTGTCGTTGGAACGCACCTTGAGCGGGCCCGCGGGGATGACGAGCGTCTGGCCGGCGTACTCCGCCGCCAACGTCTCGCGGCGCGCGGCCGTCCACTCGCTGGCGGGCAGCTTCTCCGGCAGGACGTCGGAGTAGGGCTCCCAATCCTGGACGATGAACTTCTTGAACGCCTCGGAATAGGGGTCCCGGCGGTTCTCGGATGGGTCAGAGGGTGCGATCATGGCCGCCACTTTACGCTGCTGGCGCAGACCCACAGCAGGCGATCCTGGGGAACCGCTAGACCTTGCGGATGCGGATGGCCTTGATCGTGTGGTCGCGGTCCTTGACCAGGATGGCCGTGGCGCGCTCCCGCGTGGGCGTGATGTTCTGCCGCAGGTTGGGGCCGTTGATGGTGTCCCAGATCTGGCCGGCGAGCTCGACCGATTCGGCGTCGGACAGGTCCATGAAACGGCGGAAGAAGCTGCGCTGGTCCTGGAAGGCCGTCTCCCGGAGGGTGAGGAAGCGGTCCAGGAACCATTCCTTGATGTGTTCCTCCTTGGCGTCCACGTAGACCGTGAAGTCGAAGAAGTCGCTCACCGCCAGGCCCGGGTGGCCGTCGGCCTCGATCCGGGCGGGCTGCAGCACGTTGAGACCCTCGACGATGAGGATGTCCGGGCTCTCCACGACGATGTGCTCGCCCTCCACGATGTCGTAGACGAGATGCGAATAGACGGGGGCCAGCACACGGGGTTCGCCGGACTTGACGCCCATCACGAACTGGAGGAGCGCCCGCCGGTTGTAGGACTCGGGGAAGCCCTTGCGGTCCAGGAGCCCTCGACGCTGGAGCTCTGCGTTGGGATAGAGGAAACCGTCGGTGGTGATGAGGTCCACCTTGGGGGTGCCGGGGGCGCGGCGCAGGAGTTCCTGCAACAGGCGCGCCACCGTCGATTTCCCCACCGCCACGGAGCCGGCCACGCCGATCACGAACGGTGTGCGCTGCACGTTGAGGCCGAGGAAGTCGTTGGACTGGGCGTAGAGCCGGCCGGTGTTGACCATGTGCAGGTGCAGCAACTGCGTGAGTGGCCGGTAGACCTCCGCGATGTCCAGCTGGCTCGTCGGGTCGCCGAGGCCCCTCAACCTGTTCAGCGTCTCTTCGTCGAGATTGATCTGGGTGGCGTTCGACTTCTCGGCCCACGCGCGGCGTTGCAGCGTGACGTACGGTTCGGGCACAGCGCTCCTCGGTTGCTGGGTGTGCAGCCAGCAAGCATACGCCCGGCGTGTCTCCGGGGCAGGCGCGCCCAGCGGAAGTGCCCACCACGGGCGGCGGTATTCAGCACTTCGAAGTGTCAATGTCAAGAAGTGGACAAGGGTGCTGTACGGTTTTCGACGTGTGTGGAATCGTTGGATACCTCGGAACCCGTGACGGACTCGACGTTGTACTGAGCGGCCTGCGCCGCCTCGAGTACCGCGGCTATGACTCGGCCGGCATCGCCATGCCGCATGACGGGCAGATCGCCTGGCGCAAGCGTGCTGGCAAGATCGCCAACCTGTCAGCGGCCATCGATGAGGACCCCCTGCCCCGCAGCGCCGTCGCGATCGGCCACACCCGGTGGGCCACCCACGGCGCGCCCAACGATGCCAACTCGCACCCCCACGTCGCAGAGCGCATCGCCATCGTGCACAACGGCATCATCGAGAACCACGACAAGCTGCGCGCGGAACTCAACGGCGCCACGTTCACCTCGGAGACCGATTCCGAGGTCGCCGCGCACCTGCTGAACAAGGAAGTGCACGGGGGAGCCAGCCTCGTGGAGGCCATGCGCACCGTCGCGGCCAAGCTTGAAGGGGCCTTCACCCTCGTCGCCGTCGACGCGCAGGACCCTGACCGGATCGTGGCGGCCCGGCGCAACTCCCCGCTCGTGGTGGGCAGGGGCGACGGCGAGTACTTCCTCGCCTCAGACGTCGCCGCGTTCATCGCGCACACCCGTGACGCCGTCGAACTCGGCCAGGACCAGATCGTGGAGATCACGCCTGAGGGCGTCAACGTCACCACGTTCGACGGCGGCCCCGCCGAGACCAAGGACTTCCACGTCGACTGGGACCTGGAGGCCGCGCAGAAGCAGGGCTACGACTGGTTCATGCGCAAGGAGATCTTCGAGCAGCCCACCGCGGTCGCCGATACGCTGCTCGGCCGCCTCAACGAGCGCGGCGAACTCGTCCTCGACGAACTGCGGATCAGCCCGGAGACCCTGCGCCGGATCAACAAGATCGTGATCGTCGCCGCAGGCACCTCCTTCTACGCCGGCCTGGTGGCCAAGTACGCCATCGAGCACTGGACCCGCATCCCCTGCGAGGTGGAGCTGGCCTCCGAGTTCCGCTACCGCGACCCCATCGTCGACCCCATGACGCTGGTGGTCACCATCTCCCAGTCCGGCGAGACCGCCGACACCCTGATGGCCATCCGCCACGCCCGCGAGCAGCACGCCAAGGTGGTGGCCATCTGCAACACCAACGGCTCCACCATCCCGCGCGAATCCGACGCCGTGATCTACACCCACGCGGGGCCGGAGATCGGCGTCGCGTCCACCAAGGGCTTCACCACGCAACTGGTGGCCTGCTACCTGCTCGGGCTGTACCTGGCCCAGGTCCGCGGCATGAAGTACGGCGACGAGATCGCCGCGCTGCTGGCAGAGCTCGAGCGGATGCCGGCCGCCATCCAGCAGGTGCTGGACAACAAGCAGCCGGTGCTGGACCTCGCCGCCGAACTCGTCGACGCCACGTCGGTGTTGTTCCTCGGCCGGCACGCCGGCTACCCGGTGGCGCTGGAGGGCGCGCTGAAGCTGAAGGAACTGGCCTACATCCACGCCGAGGGGTTCGCCGCCGGAGAGCTGAAGCACGGCCCCATCGCGCTCGTCTCCGAAGGCCTGCCGATGTTCGTGATCGTCCCGCCCCGCGGCCGCGACCAGTTGCGCGACAAGGTCATCTCCAACATCGCCGAGGTGCGTGCCCGCGGCGCCCGCACGATCGTCCTGGCCGACGCCGACGACGAGGAGGCGCGCGCTGTCGCGTCGAACTTCATCGAACTGCCCAAGGTGTCCACGCTGCTGCAGCCCCTTGTCGCGGTGGTCCCGCTGCAGCTGTTCGCCTGCGAGTTGGCGACGGTGAAGGGCCACGACGTCGACCAGCCGCGCAACCTGGCGAAGTCGGTCACCGTCGAGTAGGTGGCCGGTCCGTCACGGCTACGGCCCTCGTGCCTCGGACGCGTCCGGCTCAACCAGCGTTAGGGTGCTTCCATGATCGTGGGCATCGGGACGGACCTAGTGGTCATCGAGCGTTTCAAGCGGATGCTCGATGAACGGCCCAAACTGGGCGAGCGCCTCCTCACCGACGGTGAGCGCAAGCTCTCCGTCGAATCCCAGGCAGCGCGGTTCTCGGCCAAAGAGGCTCTGGCCAAGGCGCTCGGGTCGCCGGGCGGCATGCGGTGGCTCGACTGCGAGGTGGTCCGCTCCGACGAGGGCGTCCCGTCGTTCGTGACGACCGGCTCGGTCGCGGCCCGGATCGAGGCGCTGGGTGTGAGGCGCATCCATTTGTCCATCAGCCACGACGGTGGCTTCGCGACGACCATGGTGGTGTGTGAGGCATGAAGCAGGTCATCAGCGCGCAACAGATGCGCGACGCGGAGCAGCGGGTCTTCGACGCCGAACCCGACGTCGACCTCATGGGGAGGGCGGCCCTGGCCGTCGCTCAACTCGCCGAGGCGATCGCGCCCAACGGCCCGGTCCTCGTGGCCGTGGGCCCCGGCAACAACGGGGGAGACGGGCTCTTCGCAGCCGCCCGCCTGGCGGACCACCGGCCCGTCACCGTGTGGCCGGCCATGGGGAAATGCCATGAAGCAGGCCTGGCCGCCGCCCGTGGGGCGGGCTGCCACGTGGTCGACGCCGTGGGCGCCGCCGCCGGACTGGCTGATGCGGCCCTCGTGATCGACGCGGTGACGGGCCTCGGCTCGCGCCCGGACCTGCCCACCACGACGGCGACCTTCGCGGAGGCGTGCGACGCTGCCGCCGTCCCCGTGCTCTCCGTGGACCTCCCCAGCGGTCTCGACGCCGACTCCGGGCACCCACACAACAGCTTCCGCGCCGAACACACCATCACCTTCGCCGCACTGAAGGCCTGCCACGTGCAGCAGCCAGCGGCGTCGCGCTGTGGCGAGGTACACGTCGCGGACATCGGGGTCGCGCTCCCTGAGGGCGCCCCGAGGGACGGGCAGCGGGGCGCGTCGAAGGGCTCGGGCGTCGAGGAGGTGCGCCAGGCCGAGGAGGCTGACGTGGCCCTCTGGTGGCCGGTGCCGGATGCCACCTCCGACAAGTATTCGCGCGGCGTCGTGATGGTGGACACCGGGTCCGAGCATTACCAGGGAGCTGCCCTCCTCAGCATCGCCGGAGCCGTCAACGCCGGCGCCGGCATGGTGCGCTACACGGGCCGCGTGCACTCCGGCCTGGTCCTCACCCGGTTCCCGAGTGTGGTGATGGGCGAGGGCAGGGCCCAGGCCATGGTGCTGGGGTCAGGTTGGGGCGACACCGACGGCGCCGAAGGACGCGTCGCCAACGCCAAACTGCACGGCCTGCCCGCCGTCGTGGACGCCAACGCGCTGTACGCACTGCCCCAGGGTCGGCTCGACGGCTGGCTGTTGACGCCGCACGCCGGTGAGTTGTCCCGGATGCTCGGTTGCTCGCGGTCGCACGTGGAGAACGAGCCCGTCAGTTGCGCGCGGGAGGTGGCCCGCAGCACGGGGGCGGCCGTCCTCCTCAAGGGGGCCACGCAGTACGTCGCTGAACCGTCCGGGCGCGTGACGATCGCGGTCCCCGGGCCCAGTTGGACGGCGCAGGCAGGTTCGGGTGACGTGCTCGCGGGTATCTGCGGCACGTTGTTGGCGGCAGGTCTGCCCGCGTGGAAGGCCGGTGTGCTGGGGGCGAGCATCCAGGCGATGACCGCATGGGGCCATCCCGGGCCCTACCCGCCGGACGTGCTTGCCGGGCGGCTGCCCGAGGTGATCGCCTCGATCACTCCCCGGTGAAAAGTCCTTCGCCGATCCAGCCGCCCTCCTGGAAGCCCGGCGGGATCACGAACACGGCCGAGCCGATGGCCGTGGTCCACTCGTTGAGCGCGTCGCCCTGATCCAGCATCCGCTGCACGGGGATGAACTGGTCGGCGATGTCCGCCTGGAAGGCGCAGAAGATCAGGCCCGACGTCTCGACCGGCGTGCCGTCGACCCAGTCGTCGTGGGTGTAGTTGAGGCCCCGCCGCAGCATCCTGCGGCCGTTGTTCTGCGACGGGTGGCTCCGCCGGGAGTGGGCGTCGAGCGCGATGACCGGCGCCCCGTCCTGCGTGGCCCCGAGGTCGACGTCGTCGCGTTCCCCGCCGCCGGTGAGGGGCGCGCCCGTGTCGAGCCGTCGACCCACCGACGCCTCCTGCCGGTCCCGCACGGCTTCGTCCCACCCCACCAGGTCCATCTCGATGCGCCGCACCACCAGTTGGGTGCCGCCGGTGAGCCACTCGTCGGTGGAGACGACGGCGGCGCTGAGGGAGTCGCCCGTGGGGTTCGCCGAGCCGTCCACCTGGCCGAACAGGTTGCGCCCGGTGACCGCGGCACCCGTGGCGTCGACGGAGCGCCAGGAGCCGCGCTGGGCCCATCGTCGGGTGGCGAACGGGGCGGCGTCGGTCACGAACCGGCGCACGGCGTGGGCGACGCTGGTGGCGTCGTCGGCGGACACCCAGACGAGGAGGTCGCCGCCGGTCCAGCGCTGGTCGAGCGCGTCGTGCTGCATGGGCGGGATCTCCTGGAACCCGGCCGGGCGCTTCGCCTGCAAGCCGTCCAGTTCGAAGACGCGGGGGCCGAGGCCCACCAGCGCGGTCAGTGAGACGCCGGGTTGGGCCATGTCGGGAGCGAAGTCGCCCGCCGCGGGGCGGCCCTCGGTGAGCGCCACCACATCGCCCGTCCAGGCCCGCAGCAGCCGGCCGAGCGCAGCCTTGTCGGTCTGGGGGAGCAGGTCGAAGGCGACCAACTCGCTCACCTGGGTCTTCGGCGTGAAGATGCCGGCCTGCTGCGCGCCGTAGGGGGAGTAGGTCTGTCCGACGACGCCGCCGTCGGTTCCCGGGTCCGGGGAGTGCGGGGCGGTGGCGCGCCCGGCGACGACTCCGGCAGCGCCGGCGATGCCGGCGGCGCCGGCGTAACCGAACACGCCTCGACGGCTGACCTTGGACATAGCGCTCAGTGTACGTGTCTTCGGCACCGTATCGCCCGCGAGACGAGTACCCCACGGGGTATTGCCTGTGTAGGCTGGCGACCATGACGCTGCGTCCCCTCGCTCTTGCCGTTTCCGCCCTCATCGTCGCCGGCTGCACGTCGGCGCAGACCGCCACCCCGGGCATCCTCGCCGCAGACCCCTGGGCCCGCACCACCGACGGTGCCGAGCGTCCGGACATGACCGCCGTCTTCGTCAACCTGACCAACCCGTCGAACGAGGACCGGGTGCTGGTAGAGGCCAATTGCGGCGATGTCGCCCAGCAGACCGAGCTCCACGTCATGGAGGACCAGGACGGGAAGATGGTGATGGTCAAGGCCGAGGGCGGCATGACCGTGCCCGCCGGCAAGCACTGGCACCTGGCGCCCGGCGGTCCGCACATCATGCTGATGGGTCTCACCCGCGAACTCCCGGCCGGCTCGGAGGAGCTCACCTGCACCCTCACGTTCGACGACGGGCAGACCATCGAGATCCTCGCGCCCGTCAAGCAGTTCACCGAGGAGCAGGACAGCTATCACGAGCACGCTGAGGACGGCAGCGAGGTCACTCCGGGCGCATGACGAGCGTGGGCTTCATGAACCGTTCACTTCGTGTTCCCCTGGCTACCGGGTGTGGTTCACCCTCGTGAGTATTGTGGAACTGTGAGAGTCGCGATCGTCGCAGAATCTTTTCTTCCCAATGTCAACGGGGTGACCAACTCCGTGCTCCGCGTGCTCGAACACCTCAAGGCCCACGGTCACGAGGCGATGGTCATCGCCCCGTCCGACGGTGGCAGGACACCCAAGGACTACCTGGGCTTCCCCATCGTGCCGGTCAATTCGATCGGCCTGCCGGGCTACGACGTGGTGCGCGTGGTGACCACCACCAGCTTCAACATCGAGCGCATCCTCACCAACTTCCGCCCTGACGTGGTGCACCTGGCCGCGCCGTTCATCGTCGGCTACAAGGCGGCCTCGGTGGCCGCCAAGCTGGGCATCCCCATGGTGGGCATCTATCAGACGGAGATCCCCACCTACGCTGCCCGCTACGGCGTGCCGTCGCTGGAGCCCGTCTTCTGGCACCACCTGCGTCAGGTGCACTCACTGGCCTCGCTGAACTTCGCTCCGTCCACCTTCGCGCGCGACCAGCTGATCGAGCAGGGCGTTCCCCGCGTGGGTGTCTGGGGCCGGGGCGTGGATTCCGTGCGTTTCGACCCGTCCAAGCGCAGCGAGGCCTTCCGCGCACGCTACGCCCCCAATGGGGAGCGGCTCATCGGTTTCATGGGGCGGTTGGCCTCGGAGAAGCGCGTGGAGGACCTGGCGGCCGTCGCGGCCGTACCCGACACCCGCATCGTGATCATCGGTGACGGCCCGCTGCGCGGCCAGCTCGAGGCGACGCTGCCCAACGCCGTGTTCACCGGCCTGCTCACGGGCGAGGACCTGCCCACCGCGTTGGCCAGCCTGGACCTGTTCGTCCACACCGGAGACCTCGAGACGTTCTGCCAGGCCATCCAGGAGGCCAAGTCCTCCGGCCTGCCCATCGTCGCACCGCACCGCGGCGGCCCCATCGACCTGGTGGACCAGTCGCGCACCGGATGGCTGTACCGCCCCGGCGACCTGGAGGCCATGCGCGGCCACGTCGTGGATCTGATCGGTGACGATGCGAAGCGCCAGGCGTTCGGCGCGGCCGCCCGCGAGTCGGTGTTGGGGCGCACGTGGGAGAAGGTCTGTGCCGAATTGATGGGGCATTACACCAAAGCCATCCGCATGTCGGTGCGCGGCGGCCACCTCGTCGGCTGAGGGTGATCCCCGCTGCCGGTGGGTGCGGAAAGAGGGGGCACAGACCCCTCAAATAGGGGATGCGGCCAATCTGGTGTAAGCTCGACAGGCCCGATGCGGCGCCCAATCGCGCCAACTTGACGCCCAAGCGTCAAATTTCCTATTTGAGCGGGCAGTCCAGTCTCAGGTGGACCTATTCCCTGAGCGCATACCCCTCGAAGGGCAACAACACAATGACTTCACCGAACCGTAAGGCTCGGTGGTCCGCTGACAAGCGCGCCACCAAGGGCCTCAATCCTCAGCGTCGTGGCGTCGGCCGCACCGACCGTCGCGATGATTCCGCACCTCTGAACCGCAAGCAGCGCCGCGCGCTCCAGTTCGCAGACCGCGAACCGGGTTCCGAGAACCGCGAGAGCCAGGGCAACGAC
The DNA here is from genome assembly GCF_055326325.1 of Tessaracoccus zhenghani. Lineage (NCBI taxonomy): Bacteria > Bacillati > Actinomycetota > Actinomycetes > Propionibacteriales > Propionibacteriaceae > Tessaracoccus > Tessaracoccus zhenghani. Next base: position 249,052 of record NZ_JBUZNQ010000002.1, read on the forward strand.
GAGACCCGTCGCGACACCCGTCCCGCCACCTCGCGTCCCGCCGGCAACTGGGGCGACCGTCCCCGTCGCGATGACCGTGACGACCGTCGCCCCCGTTTCGAGCGCGACGACCGTCGTCGGGACGACCGTGGTTCTGAGCGCGACGATCGCCGTCCCTCATTCCAGCGCGATGACCGTCCCCGTCGCGACGACCGTGACGACCGCGGCCCCCGCTTCGACCGTGACGACCGTCGTCCCCGCTTCGAGCGCGACGATCGCCGTCCGTCGTTCCAGCGCGATGACCGCCGTCCGTCGTTCCAGCGCGATGACCGTCCCCGTCGTGACGACCGCGACGACCGCGGCCGCAATGACCGCTTCGACCGCGACGACCGTCGCCCCCGCTTCGACCGTGACGACCGCAACGGCGCCGGCCCCGAGCGCCGCGAACGCCGCAGCGACTCGTGGGGCGAGCGTCCGGCCCGCAAGCCGTTCGAGCAGCGCCACACGCACGAGCCGCGCGGTCACGAGGATCGTCGCCGTCCGTTCGACCGCGATCGCCGCAACGGTTTCGACCGTCCGGAGCGCCCCAGCCTTGAAGAGTTCGAGGCCGAGGCGGATCAGATGAGCTGGGAGGCCACCACGGCCGAGGGTGTGCAGGGCGAGATCTCGTCCGGCTTCCTCGAGTTGGGTGTGCACGAGCAGCTCGTCCGCGTGCTGGCCGCGCAGGGCATCACCGAGCCCTTCCCGATCCAGCAGGCGACCATCGCCGACGCGATCGCGGGCCGCGACGTCCTCGGCCGTGGCCGTACCGGCTCCGGCAAGACGCTCGCCTTCGGCCTGCCGATGCTGAGCCGCCTCGCCGCCGGTACCCCCGTCGGTTCCCCGCGCGCCATCATCCTGACGCCCACGCGTGAACTCGCGCTGCAGATCGCCGACGTCCTGTCGCCCCTGGCCTCCAAGGTCGGCATCGACCTCACGCTGATCACCGGTGGCATGAGCTACGCGCCGCAGCTGAAGGCCTTCGCCCGCGGCGTCGACGTCGTCGTGGCCACCCCCGGCCGCCTCATCGACCTCATCGAGCAGGGCGCCGCGGACCTCAGCCAGGTCCAGGTCACCGTCCTCGACGAGGCAGACCACATGGCGGACATGGGCTTCCTCACCGAAGTTCGCACCATCCTCGACGCCACCCCGGAAGGCGGCCAGCGTCTGCTGTTCTCCGCCACCCTGGACAACGCCGTCGGTTCGCTGGTGCGCAAGTACCTGTCCAACCCGGTCACCCACGAGGTGGACTCCGAGAAGGCGTCGGTCAGCACCATGGTGCACCGCCCCATGCTGGTTCGCCCGCACCACAAGAACCAGGTCACCGCGGAGATCGCCAACCGTGACGGCCGCACCGTGCTGTTCGCCCGTACGCAGATGGGCACGGACCGTATCGCCGCCCAGCTCCGCGACGCCGGCGTCATGGCCGGCTCGCTGCACGGCGGTCTCACCCAGGGCGCCCGCGCCCGCATCCTGGCGGCGTTCCGGGAAGGCCTCGTGCCGGTCCTGGTCGCCACCGATGTCGCGGCCCGTGGCATCCACGTCGACGATGTGTCGCTCGTCCTGCAGGTCGATCCGCCGCACGACTCGAAGGACTACCTCCACCGCGCCGGGCGTACCGCCCGCGCCGGTAACGAGGGCGTCGTCGCGACGATCGTGCTTCCGCACCAGCGCAAGGTGGCCCAGCGTCTGCTGAGCCAGGCCGGCGTACAGGCCGAGGGCCTCACCGTGGAGCCGGGTTCGCCCGAACTGCGCGATGCCACCGGTGCCCGCCCGGTCAGCGGTGTGCCGATCCAGGAATCTGATTACCTGGCGCTCATCGCACCGAAGCAGCAGCCGCGTCGTCGTCCTGACGGCCCGCGTGGCGGTGGCCGCGGTGGGTACCGCAGCGGAGGCCGTAGCCGCAACCGTTGGTGAGGCGTACTATTTCCCCGCTATGACATCTGATCTCGAAGTGCGGGTGGCCGAACCGGCCGACGCCGCCGAACTGCTGCAGGTCATCCGCGCAGCATTCTCGGCCCGCCGCCCGGTGGACCCACCCGCAGAGGCCCTCACAGACGCCGTAGCCGACATCGAGCATGCGCTCACCGTCGGCTCCGGCGTCGTGCTGGTGAATGAGGGTCACCTCGTCGCCGGCCTGCTCATCGAGCTCGACGGCGACGTGGCGACGTTGCGCCGGGTCTCCGTGCTGCCCGCATGGGCCGGCAAGGGGCTGGCGCGCATGCTGGTGCAGAGCGCCCTGACGCTCGCCGTCGACCTGGGCGCCCGTCGCGTCGAACTCGTGGCGCGCCAGGAGTTCCCGGAGATCGTCCAGTGGTGGCGGGACCATGGCTTCGAGGTGCTGGGGGGCGTGCCCAACGGCCACATGATGGGCCGGGAACTGCCCGTGATCATCGACGTGCCCACAGCAGAAGACATGCACTCGCTCGGCCGCAGGCTTGCGGGGCTGCTGCGCAAGGGCGACGTCATCGTCGCCACGGGCGACCTCGGCGCCGGCAAGACGACGCTCACGCAGGGCATCGGAGAGGGCCTAGGCGTCACCGGCCCGATCATCTCTCCCACTTTCGTGATCTCGCGCGTCCATCCGCATCCGGGTGAGGGCCCGGCCCTGGTGCATGTCGATGCGTACCGGCTGGGGGGTTCCGCGGAGCTCGCCGACATCGACCTCGACGCGTCGCTCTCCGAGGCCGTCACCATCGTCGAATGGGGCTCGGGCCTGGCCGAATGGCTGGCCGATTCCCGCCTCGAGATCGACATCGAGCGCGGTCTCAACTCGGACCAGCGCACCGTTCACCTCACCGGCATCGGCCCGCGCTGGGCCGGGGCCCTGGAACCGCTCAGGGAGCAGCTATGACCTGGACCGTGGGAATCGACACGAGCCACGTGGTGGCCGTGGGCATCGCCCGCGACGGTGAACCCGTCGCGAGGGTGATCGTCGACGACACCCGTGCCCATGCCGAGGCCCTCATGCCGTCGGTGCTGGAGGTCTGTGCGCAGGCCGGCATCGCGCTGACCGAAGTGGACGAGTTCGCCGTCGGGATGGGTCCCGGGCCCTTCACTGGGCTCCGGGTGGGCATCGCCACCGCCTGGACCCTGGCCCTGGCCGGCAACAAGCCGGTGCACGGGGTGTGTTCGCTCGATGTCGTCGCACGTCAGTGGGTTGAAACCGCGGACCGCTCGCCGGCCGTTGACGGCCGCCTCGGGGGAGGCTTCATCGTCGCCGCCGACGCCCGGCGCAAGGAGTTGTACTGGGCCACCTACGACGCGGACGGCACCCGCACTGGGGACCCCCAGGTGAGCGCCCCCACGGAACTTCCCACACTGCCGGTGGCGGGCGCGGTCCCCGTGGAGTACCACGAGTTCCTCGACATCCAGGGCCCGCAGGCGCTGGACCCGGCCGTCCTCGCGGCGCGCTGGGCCACCCTTGCCCCTGCCGGGGACGAGCCCTACTACCTGCGCCCGGCCGACGCGACGGTGCCGGGCAAGCCCAAGTCTGCGCTTCCGCGCCTGCGAGCGCGCCGATGAACGTCGACATCGCCACTCTCGACGACCTCCCCGCCATCCTCGCGCTCGAAGCCAACTTCGAGCGCCGCGTCTGGTCCGAACGGTCCTGGCACGACGAACTCGTCGGCCTCGGCCGGCTCGTGCTGATCGCCCGGAAGACGGCGGGCAACGTCATCGGGGTCGCCTGTTTCCAGCACGTGGACGAGGTGGTCGACCTGCACCGCATCGTGGTGGCACCGGAAGAGCGGCGGCTCGGCTTCGCCCGGGTCATGCTCGTCGCCGGCCTGCAGTGGGCCATCGCCCAGGGCGCCAGCCGCATGCTGCTGGAGGTCGACCACACCAACGTGCCGGCCATCGCTCTGTACCGCGGCTACGGGTTCCGGCAGGTGGCCGTCCGCCGTGGCTACTACGCGCCGGACCGCGACGCGCTCGTCCTGGAGCGGCAACTGGAAGGCGTCGACGCGGATTCCGTCGGCATGTGGGACATGGAGGCACTCGATGACTGAACCCCTCGACGACGCTCAGGGCCCGCTGGTGCTGGGCCTCGAGTCGTCCTGTGACGAGACCGGTGTCGGCATCGTCCGCGGCCGCACGCTGCTGGCCAACGAGGTCGCCAGCTCGGTGGACCTGCACGTCCGCTTCGGCGGCGTCGTCCCCGAGGTCGCCAGCCGCGCGCATCTTTCCGCGCTGATCCCCACCATCGAGCGCGCCGCCGAGAAGGCGGGGATCAAGCTCGCCGACGTCGACGCCATCGCCGTCACCGCAGGCCCGGGCCTGATGGGCGCCCTGGTCGTCGGGCTGGCGTCCGCCAAGGCGCTCGCCGCCTACCTCGGCAAGCCGCTCTACGGCGTCAACCACCTCGTCGGCCACGTCGCCGTCGACCTGTTGGACCACGGCCAGCTGCCCACGCCCGCCGTCGCGCTGCTGGTCTCCGGCGGCCACACGTCGCTGCTGCACGTCGAGGACATCGCCACGAAGATCACGGAGATCGGCGCCACCATCGACGACGCGGCCGGTGAGGCCTACGACAAGGTGGCCCGCATCCTCGGGCTGTCCTATCCGGGCGGCCCTGTCATCGACAAACTCGCGCAGGAGGGTAACCCCACGGCCATCCGCTTCCCGCGCGGCCTCACGGCGCGGCACGACCTCGAGAAGCACCGCTACGACTTCTCGTTCTCCGGCCTCAAGACAGCGGTCGCCCGCTGGGTGGAGCAGCGGCGCCTCGACGGTGGGGAGATCCCCGTCGCAGACGTCGCCGCCTCGTTCCAGGAGGCGGTGTGCGACGTGCTCACGGCCAAGGCGGTCGCCGCGGCGCAGGAGTACGGCGTGGACACCATCCTGCTGGGCGGGGGAGTGGCGGCCAACTCGCGCCTGCGCACGCTGCTCGAGGAGCGCGCCAACGCCGTCGGCATCGAACTGCGTCGGCCCAGGCCGGCCCTCTGCACCGACAACGGCGCGATGATCGCGGCCGTGGCCAGCGAGGTCATCCGGGCGGGCATCGCACCGTCCGGGCTGGACATCTCGGCCCACTCCGGCCTCCCCGTCGGGACCATCTCCGTCTGAGAATCGGATGTGCTCGTTCAAATAGGGCCGCGGTAGCACGGCGGGGTCAAAGACACAACAAGGTAACGATCTGGTGTCAAAGAACCTGTGATTCTTCCACGACGCACTTAATTGTCGATAAGGTCGCCAACACTAAGTTGGGCCCACTGCGTGGGGCCCACGAGTGTCGTCCTACGACAAGGAGAATCAATGAAGTTCAGGCGAACATCCGCCTCGCTGGCAGTGATGCTGAGCGGCGCGCTGCTGCTGAGCGCTTGCACCAGCCCCGACGAGACCGAAACCCCGCCGGCCGGCGAAACCACCGCGGCCACGGGTTCGGAAAGCCCCGGTACTGACGACACCGCCAGCGCCGATCCCTCGGCGTCCACGGACCCCTCGGCGTCCGAGGGTGAGAACCCCGCGGCCTGCCTCCAGGACGTGGGCATCACCGAAACCCAGGACGGCGAGGTCCGCTACACCGCAGGCCCCGGCGACTGGAGCGGTTACAACTCCATCACCTACAAGACGTACTCGACGTACAACTCGGCCGTTGCCGCGCACATGTTCTCGAGCTTCATCTACTTCGGCACCGATGGCACCATCTGTGACAACAAGGACTTCGGCTCGTACGAGGTGCTGTCCGAGGATCCGCTGGAGATCGAGTACACGATCAACGATGACGCCGTGTGGTCCGACGGCACCCCGGTCACCATCAACGACTACCTGATGGACTGGGCCGCCCAGAACCCCGAGTTCCTCGTCCCCGGCTACGCCAGCGGCGAGAACCCCGAGGCTCCGGTCGTGTTCGAGCACGTCTCCAGCTCCTTCGCCCAGTACGTGCCCGAGGGCCCGCAGGGCGAGGTCGGTTCGAAGACCTTCACGGTCAAGTACACCAACCCCTACCCCGACTACAAGCTGACCGTGGGCTCGGCGCTGCCGGCGCACGTCATCGCTGAGAAGTCCGGCCTCACGCCCGAGGCACTGGCCCAGGCCGTGCTCGACCGCGATGCCGAGACGGTGAAGAAGGCCGCTGAGTTCTGGAACACCGGCTGGATGTACAACCCGGGCGAACTCCCGGCAGATCTGGCTGACGTCCCCTCCTCCGGCCCGTACAAGCTGAAGGAAGGCGGCTGGACCGCTGGTCAGTCGCTGACGCTCGAGGCGAACGAAGAGTACTTCGGTACCCCCGCCGCCACGAAGAACCTCATCTTCCGCTTCATCGACGACGCCCAGCAGGTGCAGTCGCTGCAGAACGGTGACGTTCAGGTCATCCAGCCCCAGGGCACCGTCGATCTCGTCGGCCAGCTCGACGCCATCGGCGACGCCGTCAAGGTGGACAAGTTCTCCTCCCTGACGTGGGAGCACCTCGACTTCAACTTCCGCGACACCAGCGCCTTCGCTGATGCCAACGGTGGTCTCGAGCTGCGCCAGGCCTTCGCCTACTGCGTCCCGCGTCAGCAGATCGTCGACCAGCTGATCAAGCCGATCAGCCCCGACACCGTTCTCATGAACGCCCGCGAGGTCTTCCCCTTCCAGGACGAGTACCAGGGTGTCGTTGACGCCGCCTACGGTGGCGAGTACGACACCGTCGACATCGAGAAGTCCAAGGAACTCCTGGCGGCTTCCGGCGTCACCGCTCCGGTGGACGTGCGGATCGGCTACCGCGCCGGTAACCAGCGCCGTACCGATACCGTCGCCGCCATCAAGGCCTCCTGTGACCAGGCCGGCTTCAACATCATCGACACCAACGCGGCTGACTTCTTCGACGTCGCGCTGCCCAACGGTGACTACGAAGTCGCTCTGTTCGCCTGGGCCGGTTCCGGCCAGATCACCTCGGGCGAGAACATCTACGCCACGGGCAAGGGCCAGAACTACGGCGAGTACAGCAACGAGGACGTCGACGCCGCATGGGCCGAGCTGACCAAGACGCTGGACCGCGAAGAGCAGCTCGCCGCCATCGAGAAGATCGAGACGGGCCTCTGGGAGACGCTGCACGGCATTCCGCTGTACGCCCACCCCGGCATCGCCGCCTACGACGCAGGGCTGCAGAACGTTCGCGCCACCTCGACGCAGGACCAGGTTTCCTGGAACGCGCCGCAGTGGCTGAACAGCTGACCTCCTGAGGTCAGTGCCTAGCCGCTGAAACCGAACAGGGGGCAGGTGACTTCCCGGAGTCACCTGCCCCCCTTTCGTTGCCAACCATGCCAAGTGGCGTAGACTCAGCCAGCGCCAGAGTTGGACAAGCGCGGGTTCAGCTCAAGAAACCTGTAAGGAACGCATACCTGTGATCAGATACATCGCCAAGCGCTTGGGGATTTCCGTCCTCGTTCTGCTGCTCGGCTCGCTGTTGCTGTTCGTGTTGACGATCAACTCCGGCGACCCGCTCGAAGACCTACGTGAATCCAACGCCCCCAACCGCGCCAACCTCATCGCGCAGCGCATCAACTACATGGGGTTGGACCAGCCCTGGTACGAGCGCTACTGGGACTGGCTTTCGGGAGCGTCCAAGTGTCTCGTGGGCCAGTGCGACCTCGGGCTGGACCGCAAGGGCCAGTCGGTCAACGCCATGGTCGTCACGGCGGCAGGCTCGACGCTGCGCCTCGTCGTCTTCGCAACCATCCTCGCCATCATCATCGGTGTGACGCTGGGTATCGTGACCGCCATCCGGCAGTACTCGGGCTTCGACTACGCCGTCACCTTCATGGCCTTTGTGTTCTTCTCCCTGCCGGTCTTCTGGTTCGCCGTGCTGCTCAAGCATTACGCCGCAATCGAGTTCAACAACTGGATAAAAGAGGCCAGCTTCAGTCCACAGTCAATAGTGATCATCGCGGCGTTACTGGCATTTGTTCTGATGGCCGCCATCGGCGGTGAATGGAAGCGTCGGCTCATCAACTTCGCTGTCGCCTTCGTCGTCTTCGCGGGCGCACTGTTCTACTTCGACGCCGTCACCTGGTTCCGCCGGCCCTCGATCGGCCTGCCCATCTTCGCCATCGTCGCGCTGGCGCTGGCCGCCCTGATCGTCGGCATGACCTCCGGTTTCGCGAACAAGAACGTCCGCAACGCCGTGGCCACCACCGCAGTGGCGGGGATCATCGGCTACGCGCTGATGCGCGGCACCCTGATGACCAACCCCTCCTGGCTGCTGTTGGCGCTGTGCTTCCTCGGTGCTGTGGCCATCGCACTGATCAGCGGCTGGTTCTGGGGAGGCTTCTCCCGCAAGCAGGCGATGATCTCGTCCTTCATCTGGTCCCTCATCGCCACGCTGGTGGCGGCCGGAGACCTGTTGCTGAGCAACTGGTCCAAGTACCTCAAGGAGATCCCGCGGCCCGTGCCCACCATCGGCTCGGAGACCCCCAACTACGATTCGACGTTCTGGAACCACGCCATCGACTCGCTGACGCACATCGCGCTGCCGACGGTGGTGCTGACCCTGATCTCGATCGCGGCCTACACCCGTTACACCCGCGCGTCGATGCTGGACGTGCTCAACCAGGACTACATCCGCACCGCCCGTTCCAAGGGCATCTCGGAGCGCAAGGTGATCACCCGCCACGCGTTCCGCAACTCGCTGATCCCGCTCGCCACGATCGTCGCGTTCGACTTCGCCGGCCTGATCGGCGGCGCGGTCATCACCGAGACGGTGTTCGGCTGGCAGGGCATGGGCCAGTTGTTCAACGTCGGCCTCAACCAGGTTGACCCGGCACCCGTCATGGCCTTCTTCCTGGTCACCGGCACGGCAGCCGTGCTGATGAACATGCTGGCGGACATTGCCTATGCCTTCCTCGACCCGCGGATCGCGCGCTAAGGAGATTGACGAATCATGACTCAGGATCCGAACCGCACCCCTCTGCAAATAGAGGGCGACGCCTTCTCCATCGAGGACGACGTCGAAACCAGCAACACGAAGTCGTACTCGCAGGGCCAGCTGGTTCGCAGGCGCTTCTTCAGGCACAAGGGCGCCATGGTCGCCCTGACCGTCCTGATCCTCCTCATCCTGTTGGCGTTCACGTCCATCGGCGTGGGACCCCTGCCCGGATGGTGGGACAAGGACTTCATCAACGCCTACCCGCCGGTCAACAGCGGGCAGCCGACGCTGCAGTTGTGGCCCTTCCAGATCGGTGAGCACCCGTTCGGGCAGAACACCATCGGCAAGGACTACTTCGCTCTGGTCATGAAGGGCGCCCAGCAGTCGCTGTTCATCGCCTTCATGGTGGGCCTGCTGGCCACCTTCATCGGCACCAGCATCGGCGCCATCGCCGGCTACTACCGCGGCATCGCCGAAAGCCTGCTCATGCGGGTCACCGACCTGTTCATCATCATCCCCACCCTGGTGCTCGCCGCAGTGCTGGGCCGGATGGCCGGATCGAGCATCCCCCTGCTGGCACTGGTGCTGGGACTGGTCTCCTGGACCGGCCTCGCGCGCCTGGTGCGCGGTGAGGTGCTGTCGCTGCGCGAGCGCGAGTTCGTGGCGGCCGCCCGCGCCGTCGGCACGTCTGCGCCGCGCATCATCGTGCGCCACATCCTCCCCAACGCGCTGGGCACCATCGTCGTCAACGCAACCCTGCTCATCTCGTCGGCGATCCTGCTGGAGACGGCGCTGTCGTTCCTCGGGTTCGGCGTCAAGGCGCCCAACACCTCGCTCGGTCTGCTGGTCAGCGAGTTCCAGAACGCCCTGACCACCCGGCCGTGGCTGTTCTGGTGGCCCGGCATCTTCATCCTCATCATCGCGCTGTGCGTCAACTTCATCGGTGACGGCCTGCGCGATGCCTTCGATCCCCGCCAGCAGATGGACTGATCATGACGACAACTGACAACCAGTACAGCGGCCCGCGGTTCACCGGCGAGAACCCGGTGCTGAAGTTCGACGAACTCGACGTGCGGTTCCGCACCGAGTTCGGCACCGTCCACGCCGTCAAGGGCCTCACCCTCTCGGTGGAGCCCGGCGAAGTGATGGCGCTGGTCGGCGAGTCCGGCTCCGGCAAGTCCGTCTCCGCCACGACTGCGCTCGGCCTGCTGCCGAAGACCGCCCGCATCCAGGGTGAGACCCGCGTCGGCGACAAGACCATCAACCACCTCAGCCCCCGCGAGCTGCGCAAGGTGCGCGGCAAGAGCGTCGCGATGGTGTTCCAGGAGCCCATGACGGCGCTCAACCCCGTCATCAAGATCGGTGACCAGCTCATCGAGTCGATGGAGGTGCACGGTGTCGCCTACGGGCGCCAGGCGTGGAACCGGGCCATCGACCTGCTCAAGGCCGTCGGCATCCCCGGCGCCGAGCGGCGCGTGAACCAGTTCCCCCATGAACTCTCAGGCGGTATGCGCCAGCGCGTCGTGATCGCCATGGCGCTGGCCTGTGACCCCGAGGTCATCGTCGCCGACGAACCCACCACAGCCCTCGACGTGACGGTGCAGGCCGAGATCCTCGACCTGCTGCGCTCGCTGAAGGACAAGCTCAACACCGGCATCCTGCTCATCACGCACAACATGGGCGTCGTGGCGGACATGGCCGACAACGTGGCCGTGATGTTCAAGGGCAACATCGTGGAGCGGGGCCCCGTCGAGCAGGTGCTCCTCAACCCGCAACACCCGTACACCAAGAAGCTGCTGGCCGCCGTGCCGCACCTGGGCGACGGCCCCGGCCAGTTCGGCGAGGCGCCCAACCCGGTCGCGGAGGAGGCCGAGGCGGCCCTCGACGTGCGCAACCTCGTCGTCGAGTACCACCGCGCGGGCAAGAAGCCGTTCCGCGCCGTCGACGACGTGTCGTTCGACGTGCGCCGCGGCGAGATCGTCGGGCTGGTGGGCGAATCCGGCTCTGGTAAGTCGACGATCGGCCGGGCGCTGCTGGGGCTCATCCCGTCCCATTCGGGCGAGGTGCAGGTGCTGGGCGAGGACCTCCTCTCCCTGCACGGCAAGGAACTGCGCCGGCTCCGCAAGCGGATCGGCGTCATCTTCCAGGACCCGGCCGCTTCGCTCAACCCCCGGTTCCCCGTCGGCGATGTGATCTCCGAGCCGCTCGAGGTGCACAAGGTGGGCGACCGCAAGTCGCGCGAGAACCGCGTGCACGAGCTGCTCGAGGCCGTCCAGCTGCCGCGCTCCGCGTTCAACCGCTACCCGCACGAGCTCTCCGGCGGTCAGCGCCAACGCGTGTCCATCGCCCGCGCCCTGGCCCTGAACCCGGACCTCCTGATCGCGGACGAGCCCACCTCGGCGCTCGACGTGTCGGTGCAGGCCTCGGTGCTGGCGATGTTCACCACGCTGCAGAAGGAATTCGGCTTCGCGTGCCTGTTCATCTCGCACGACCTCGCCGTCATCGACTCGCTGGCGCACCGCGTCGTCGTGATGCAGTACGGCAAGATCGTCGAGGCCGGGAGCCGCGAGCAGGTGCTGCTGAACCCGCAGGAGGAGTACACCAAGCGACTCCTCGCCGCAGCGCCCGTTCCGGACCCCCTCGAGCAGCGCGATCGTCGCGCCGCCCGCCACGCGTTGCTGAAGGAACTCGGCGACGAGATCGTGGAGTTCGACGCCCGGGAACTCGACTTCGAGAAGTGACGCGCACGGCCGCACTCGACGCGGCGATGCACGAAGCCGATCCCTCGTCGCTGAAGGCGGGGGAGCGGCTTCGTGCTCGTTTCACGGCCGACGAGGTCGCCTGGGCGCTCACCCAGGCGGCGTTGCGGCGTAAGGGCGTGGCGAAGTTCTCCCGGGCGTCGGAGATGTTGTTCACTCCGACCGGGCTGGAGCAGGCCTCCCGCGAACCAGTTGCGCGCTGGAGGGCCGAGCGCTTCGTGGCAGCGGGCGTCACGGAGGTGTGGGACCTGGGCTGCGGAATTGGCGCGGACGCGATGGCGTTCGCGGCCGCGGGGCTGCGCGTCGTCGCCGTGGAACTGGACCCCGAGACCGCGGCCGTGGCCCGGCACAACCTCGATCTGGTGGGCGGCGGCGAGGTCATCGTCGCAGCCGCTGAGGACGTCGACGTGCCTGCGGGGGCGGCCGTGTTCCTCGACCCTGCCCGGCGAACCGCGCGGGGCCGAACCTGGCATGTCGCCGATTTCACGCCGTCGTGGGACTTCGTGCTCGCGCACCTGGCGGGGGAGCGGTTCGCCTGCGTGAAGCTCGGCCCGGGAGTGCCCAAGGAACTGATCCCGGGCGACGTGCAGCCCTGTTTCGTGAGCCACCGCAGTGACGTGGTGGAGGCATCGCTGTGGAATGGCTTCCCGAGGGAACCGCGTGCTGTGGTGCTGACGTCGCGGGACGTGCATGAACTGGGCCCGCAGGCCCGGCGTGACCTGCCGGTGCGGCCCGTCGGCCGGTACCTCATCGAGCCCGACGGCGCGGTGATTCGTGCCGGGCTGATGGACGCCGTCGAACCTGCCCTCGACCTCTGGCTGCTCGATCCGCACCTCGCGTACCTGTCTTCTGACCAAGCTGTGGAGTCGCCGTTCGCCACGTGTTTCGAGGTGGTGCAAGTGCTCGACTACGACCTCAAGCGGCTGCGTGCCTGGGTTCGTGACCACGCCGTGGGCACGCTGGAGATCAAGAAGCGCGGCATTGAAGTGGACCCGGCGGTGCTGCGGAAACAGCTGAAGCCGAAGGGGCCCAATCAGGCGACCCTCATCCTCTCGCGCACGAGCGAGGGCACGCGCGCGTTGGTCTGTAGGAGAATCTAGCCATGCCCTTCGCCCCAGAGTTGACCACGCTCGGCTACGTCACCTCGCCCGATCGCACGCAGGTGCTGCTCTGCCACCGGGTGGCCAGGTCGCACGACGAGCAACTGGGCAAGTACAACGGCCTGGGCGGCAAGGTGGAGCGCGGCGAGGACGTCGCAGAGGCGATGCGCCGCGAGTTGCGGGAAGAGGCCAACATCGAGGTCACGGAGATGGAGCTGCGCGGCACGGTGGCGTGGCCGGGCTTCAACGGCCGCGACGTGTTCGGCTTCGTGTTCCTCATCACCGGTTTCACCGGAAGCATCCCGGACAGCAACGTCGAGGGTGACCTGGGCTGGCATGACGTGGCCACCATGATGGAGCTGCCCATGTGGGACGGCGACCGCCATTTCCTCCCGCTCGTCTTCGACGACGGGCCCCAGTTCCACGGCGTCATCCCCTACGACGGTGGGCACAGCGTCGGCTGGAAGGTGTCGCGCGGCGCCCGTTGAGCGCCTAAGCTCACCGCCATGGGCAAACTCGGTGACCAGCAGGTGACGGACGACGACGTCCGCGAGGCCAACCGTGCGAACTGGGACGAGCGGGCCACGCTCCACGAGGCGGGGTCCTACGAGGTGTCTCGCTACGCCGAAGACCCTGAGCAGATCTCCAGCGTGGTGACCGACGACCGGGCACCCCTGGCGCGGGCCCTCGGCCGTGACCCGCTGGCCGCCAGACCGCTCGAAGGCCTCGACCTGCTGCACCTCCAGTGCCACATCGGCACGGACACCCTGTCGCTGGCCCGGCTGGGCGCGCGCGTCGCGGGCGCAGATTTCTCACCGGCCAGCCTCGAGGCGGCGCGTCGGCTCTTCGCCGCCTCCGGCACTCCGGGCACCTTCGTCGAGACCGATGTGCAGCACGCCGGCGACAACGTGCCGGGCAGCTTCGACGTCATCTACACCTCCATCGGCACCGTGACCTGGTTCCGCGACCTCGATGCCTGGGCGGCCGGCATCGCCAAGCTCCTGCGGCCCGGCGGCACGTTCTACATCCGCGACGGGCACCCCGTCATGTTCTCCCTGGACGACGAACGCACCGACGGCGAACTCGTCGTCCGGTACCGCGGCATGGCCGACGGCACCTCCGAGGTGTGGGACGACGAGGAGACTTACGGCAGCGACGACAAGCTCACCAACGTGCGCACCTATGACTGGCCGCATTCCCTCTCGGAGATCGTCAGCGCCCTCATTGGGGCCGGGCTGACCATCACGGGGATGGACGAGGGACAGACCCTCCCCTGGGACGCGTTGCCGCAGATGACGTTGACCGCGGACGGTGGCTCGTATGAACTGCCCGAACACCAGAGGTTCCTGGTGCCGTTGACGTACACCATCACGGCCCGCAGGTAGCCCCGGGCTCAGCGCGCGAGTCTGCGCCCCTGCAGCACCGCTGACAGGAACACCACGAAGATGCCTGCCACCGGGACGATCAGGAGACCCATCCGCAGCGAGACGTTGTCCGCCACCGCGCCCACGATGGGCGGCGACACCAGGAAGCCCACGCGCAGCAGCCACGAGACGATCGTGAGCCCGGTGCCCGCGCGGAGGCCCGGCAGGTTGTCTCCGGCGTGCATGGCGGCGGGCACGAACGTGGCGCAGCCGAAGCCGGCCGCGGCGAAGCCCAGCACCGTGCCGGGCACGCTCGGCCAGGCGAGGGCGAGGCCCATGCCCACGGCGATCAGCAAACCTCCGAAGCGGGCGACGGCGCGCTCACCCCAGTGATCGACCAGGCGATCTCCCAGGATCCGGCCCACGAACTGGGCACCCACCAATGACACGAAACCGAAGGCGGCGAGAGCGGCCGGGGCGCCCAGCGTCTGGAGGTAGAGGGTGGCCCACGAGTTGCCGAGATCCTCCACGACGCTGCCGGAGATCGAGATCAGCGAAAGGGCGCCCAGCAGCGCGATGATGCGCGGGCTGATGCCGCGTCGGCCCTTGTCGGCGACCTCGTGGGGGTCGGCGACGGCGCGCTCGTCACCGTCGTGACCGGGCAGGGCGTTGCGCTGCGCCACGACGGCGACGACGGTGAAGAGCACCGCGGAGATGCTCAGGTGCACCGCGAGCGGGAGCCGCAGCGCGATCGCGGCCGCGGCCATCATCCCTCCCGCCACGGCACCCATGGACCAGAAGGCGTGGAACGAGTTGATGATCGACGAGCCGTAGCGCCGCTGCACGCGCAGCCCGTGCGCGTTCTGGGCCACGTCGATGATGGCGTCAGCGGCGCCGACGGCGAACAGGGCCCCGGCGAACAGCGCCAGCGACGGCGACACCCCGGCCGCCAGCACGAAGAGGCTCGCGAGCATGGTGCCGTAGGTCGCCACGCGGGCGGAGGTGAAGCGTCGGATGAACCAGGCAGCCGTCAACCCCGCCACGATGGCGCCCACCGGCATGGCGGCCACCGCGAAGCCGTAGACAGTGTTGCCCAGGCCCAACGCCGCCTTGATCTCGGGGTAGCGGGGCAGCACGTTGGCCACGATCGCGCCGTTGGTGAAGAACATGGCGTTGACCGCGAAGCGTGCTTTCCGGTCCACCTGCGGGATCGTTCGGACGGTTGTCATGCGCCCGATGGTAGCGAGCACTCGGAGTGCGCGGTTGCTCAGGCGTTGGCAGCGACCTGGGTTCCGGCGCCCCGACGACGTACCGACGTCTGGGGGAGGGCTGCCGCGAGCCGCTCGTCGGAGCCGTGGACGGTGTAGCCGCCGTCGGCGAGCATCTGGAGGTCGGCCTTGCCGGCCTGGCCCTCGGAGGTGAGGTAGTCGCCGAGGAACAGCGAGTTGCAGATCTCCATGCCGAGCGGCTGGAGCGAGCGCAGGTGCTGCTCGCGCCCGGCGGAGACGCGCACGTCGGCCGCCCCGTGCACGAAGCGGATCATGGCGAGGATGCGCAGGCACTGGTGCGGGGTGAGCTCGTGGTGGCCCTGCAGCGGGGTGCCGTCGAACGGCATGAGGAAGTTCACCGGCACGGAATCCGCGCCGATCTCCTTGAGTTGGAACGTCACCTCGACGAGCTGCTCGTCGGTCTCACCCATGCCGGCGATGAGGCCGGAGCAGGCGGAGAGGCCGTGCTCGCGGGCGTGCTGGACGGTCTGCTTGCGGTCGTCGAAGTCGTGGGTGCTGCAGATGTTGTCGTAGTGGGACTCGGCGGTGTTGAGGTTGTGGTTGTAGGCGTCCGTCCCGACGGCGGCGAGCTTCTCCGCCTGCCCGTCCTTGAGGATGCCCAGGCAGGCGCACACCTCGACGTCGGGGTTCTCGTCCTTGAGGTCTTCGACGATCTTGGACACGCGGTCCACGTCGCGGTTCGACGGGCCGCGGCCTGAGGCGACCAGGCACACGCGGCCGGCCCCGGCCTGGATGCCGGCCTTCGCCGCGGCCAGCGCGTCCTCGTGGGTGAGCCAGGTGTAGCGGAGGATCTCGGCGTCGGAGCCGAGGCGCTGCGAGCAGTAGAAGCAGTCCTCGGGGCACTTGCCCGACTTGAGGTTGACGAGGTAGTTGACCTTCGTGGCAACACCGTGGAAATGGCGGCGCACACGCCCGGCCGCGGCGACGAGCTCATAGGTGCGGGCGTCCGGAAGCTGCAGGACGGCCAGGGCCTCGTCGGGGGAGATGGTGCCGTCGGCGATCGCCTTGTCGGCAAGGGAGTACAGATCCACGGGCTCGTTCCTTCGCGTTTGAACACTGTTCAGATAAGGAGCTTAACAGTGTTCAAATCCGCGGTGACCCGGGGATCCGGGCTCACGGGGCACAGTGCCACCACAAAACCTGGCACTCGGCTTGATTGAGTGCTAAAGCCGCGATAGTTTGGGGACTGGCACTCGACACCCTCGGGTGCTAACTGCCTAGGCGGCACCGCGACGACGCCCGGGTCCAACAGAAGAAGACATCTCAGCCGGTTTCGGCCGGAAGACACAAAGGAAGGTGTTTGACGTGGCAACCACGATCAAGCCTCTCGAGGACCGCATTCTGATCCAGCCCCTCGAGGCCACCCAGCAGACCCAGTCGGGCCTCTTCATCCCCGACACCGCCAAGGAAAAGCCCCAGGAGGGCAAGGTCATCGCCACCGGCCCCGGCCGCATCGACGACAAGGGCAACCGCATCCCCCTCGATGTCGCTGAGGGCGACGTCGTCATCTTCTCGAAGTACGGCGGCACCGAGGTCAAGTACGACGGCAACGAATACCTCCTGCTCAACGCGCGGGACATCCTCGCCGTCGTCTCCAAGTAAGGGCTGATTTCACCCATGGCAAAGATTCTCGCTTTCAACGAGGAAGCCCGCCGCGCTCTCGAGCGTGGCGTTGACGCCCTCGCCGACACCGTCAAGGTGACGCTCGGCCCCAAGGGCCGCTACGTCGTCCTCGACCAGAAGTGGGGCGCCCCGACCATCACCAACGACGGCGTCACCGTCGCCAAGGAGGTCGAGCTCGACGATCCTTACGAGGATCTCGGCGCCCAGCTGGCCAAGGAGGTCGCCACCAAGACCAACGACGTCGCAGGTGACGGCACCACCACCGCCACCGTGCTCGCCCAGGCCATGGTCCACGCCGGCCTGCGCGCCGTGACCGCCGGCATCAACCCGGTCGGCCTCAAGCGCGGCATCGACAAGGCCGTTGAGGCCGTCGTCGAGCGCCTGCGTGAGAACGCCCGCGTGGTCGACACCACCGCCGACATGGCGTCGGTCGCCACCATCTCCTCGCGTGACGAGCAGATCGGCGAGCTCATCGCCGAGGCGTTCGACAAGGTCGGCAAGGACGGCGTCATCACCGTCGACGAGTCGCAGACCTTCGGCACCGAGCTCGAGTTCACCGAGGGCATGCAGTTCGACAAGGGCTACCTGTCGCCGTACATGGTCACTGACACGGACCGCATGGAAGCCGTGCTGGATGATCCGTACATCCTGATCAACAGCGGCAAGATCTCGTCGATGAACGAGCTGCTCCCGCTGCTGGAGAAGGTCATCGCCGCCAAGGGCACGCTGTTCATCGTGGCTGAGGACGTCGACGGCGAAGCGCTCTCGACCCTCGTGGTCAACAAGATCCGCGGCACCTTCACCTCCGTGGCCGTCAAGGCCCCCGCCTTCGGTGACCGCCGCAAGGCCATGCTCGAAGACATCGCCATCCTCACCGGTGGCCAGGTCGTCGCGCCCGAGGTCGGCCTCAAGCTCGACCAGGTTGGCCTCGAGGTGCTCGGCCGCGCCCGCCGCATCGTCGTCACCAAGGACGCCACCACCATCGTCGATGGCGCTGGCGAATCCTCCGAGGTCGACGGCCGCGTGGCCCAGCTGCGCGCCGAGATCGAGCGCACGGATTCCGACTGGGACCGCGAGAAGCTGCAGGAGCGGGTCGCCAAGCTCGCCGGTGGCGTGTGCGTGATCCAGGTCGGCGCTGCCACCGAGGTGGAGCTCAAGGAGAAGAAGCACCGCATCGAGGACGCCGTCTCGGCTACCCGTGCGGCCATCGAGGAGGGCATCGTCGCCGGTGGCGGCTCCGCCCTCATCCACGCCGGCGCGGTGCTTGCTGACGGCCTCGGCCTCGAAGGCGACGAGCTCGCCGGCGTGAACGTCGTGGCCAAGTCGCTCGCCGAGCCGCTGCGCTGGATCGCTGAGAACGGTGGCGAAGCCGGCTACGTCATCACCTCCAAGGTTGCCGAGATGGAGGTCGGTCACGGCTACAACGCCAAGATCGGCGAGTACCAGGATCTCGTTGCCAACGGCGTGATCGACCCGGTCAAGGTCACGCGCTCCGCGCTGGCCAACGCCGCGTCCATCGCGTCGCTGCTGCTCACCACGGAAACCCTCGTCGTCGACAAGCGCGAAGACGAAGACGCCTGATCTGACATCAGTCGCTGCAAGGCCCCGCCCGGTTCGCCCGGGCGGGGCCTCCTGCATTGCCCGGGCGTCGAGCTGGCCAGCTGCCGGCGCCGGCGATAGCCTGGTCCCCGACCTGGGAGGGCGGCGAAGTGGGCAAGCGGATCACTGTGGTTGGCGCGGTTTCGGTGCGGGACGGACGCATTCTGGCGGCCCGCCGGAGCGACTCCATGTCACTGCCCGGGCTCTGGGAGTTCCCCGGTGGGAAGATCGAGCCCGGCGAGACGCCGCAGGAGACGCTGCGCCGCGAGATCGACGAGGAGCTGGGCTGCACCGTCGAGGTGGGCGACTTCCTCACCCGCACCGAATACCACTACACGTTCGGGCTCGTGGACCTGAGCACCTACTGGTGCCGGATCGTCGACGGTGAACCTGAGCCGGCCGAGCACTCCGAGCTGCGCTGGGTGGACGCCCATGAGCTGGCCGAGCTGGAGTGGGCACCGGCTGACGTCCCGGCCGTCGAACTGATCTTCGCGGCCCGCGGGCAATGGAGCTGACAGCGGGCTTTGGCCGCGACCTGACGTTCGGTTTCGTCGATCGCACGCAGACCTCACCCCGCCTCCACCACCCCCGGCTGATCGTGAACGAGGGCCGCGACACCATGCTGCGGACGATCCGCCACGAGCTGCGCCGCGCCGACAGCTTCGTGTTCTCCGTCGCTTTCGTCACCCCGGGTGCCATCGCCGTGCTGAAACAGGCGCTGCTCGACTTCCGGGGCGAGGGCACGATCATCACCTCGACGTACCTGGGCTTCAACTCGCCGGCCGCCTTCGACGAACTGCTCAACCTGCCGCGCATCGAAGTGCTGCTGCTGGACGGTGCCTCGGAGGGATTCCATGCGAAGGGATATGTGTTCCGTCAGGAGCACAGCTCGACGGCCATCGTGGGCAGCTCCAACCTCACTGAGTCAGCCCTGCTGCGCAACCACGAGTGGAACCTGCGCTTCTCAGCGTTGGCGGACGGTGACATCGTGCACCAGCTCGAAGCCGCCGTCGACAGGCAGCGTGCCCGCGCGGTGCCCCTCAGCCGCGCCTGGGTGGAGGCTTACCGTAAGACCTGGCGGCCGCCCGCCGCTCCGAGCGCCCCGCACCAGGTCCCGGAGGTGGGGGCCGGCGCGGCCGGCAAGGTCGTCGCCAACTCCATGCAGGTGGAGGCGCTGGCCGAGATCGATCTGGTGCGGGCCAGGGGGGAGAAGCGCGGCCTCGTCGTGTCCGCCACCGGCACGGGCAAGACGATCCTCGCGGCCCTCGATGTGCGAACGGCCCAACCGCAACGCATGCTGTTCGTGGTGCACCGGGAACAGATCCTGGACAAGGCCATCGCTGAATTCCGTCGGGTCCTGGGCGCCCCCGCCAGCGACATCGGCAAGTTGGCCGGCGGCCGCCGCGAAGTGGATCGCCGCTACGTGTTCGCCACCGTCCAGTCGCTGTCCAACGCCCTGGGTGTCATCGCCCCGGATGCCTTCGACTACGTCCTCATCGACGAGGTGCACCGGGCGGGCGCCGACAGCTACCGCCGCATCATCGAGCATCTCACCCCGGCCTTCCTGCTGGGCATGACCGCCACCCCGGAGCGCACCGACGGTTTCAACATCTTCGAGCTGTTCCACTACAACGTGGCCTACGAGATCAGGCTGCAGAAGGCGCTGGAGGCCGACATGCTGGCCCCGTTCCACTACTACGGGGTCACAGACTACGTCACCGGCGACGGTGAGGTCATCGACGACACGACCAGCCTCGCCCGCCTCGTGGACCGCGAACGCGTCGACCACGTGCTCGCCGCAGTGGAGCGCTACGGGCAGGCGGGGATCCCGGTACGCGGCCTCATCTTCTGCTCCCGCAACGAGGAGGCCAGGCAGCTGTCCCAGGTCCTCAACGGGCGCACCCTGCGAGGCCGCAGACTGCGCACGATGTCCCTGTCCGGCATGGACTCGGTGCGGGCCAGGGAGGACGCGGTCGCACGGTTGGAACGGGGCGACCTCGACTACCTCCTCACCGTCGACATCTTCAACGAGGGCATCGACATCCCTGCCATCAATCAGGTGGTGATGCTGCGCCAGACCCAGTCGGCCATCGTGTTCACCCAGCAATTGGGTCGTGGCCTGCGCAAGGCCGCCGGCAAGGACTACCTCGTCGTCATCGATTTCATCGGCAACTACGCCAACAACTACCTGGTACCGGTGGCGTTGTTCGGCGACTCCAGCCTGTCGAAGGATTCGGTGCGGCAGAATCTCATCGAGGCTGAGGAGGCCGGCTCCATCGCCGGGCTGTCCAGCGTCAACTTCGACGCCATCGCCCGCGATCAGGTCTTCAAGGCCATCGCCCAGGTCAAGCTTGATTCGATGGTGGCACTGAAGAAGGCCTACACAGAGATGCGCAACAGGGTCGGGGGAGAGCCGAAGCTCCTGGACTTCGCGCGGTTCGACACTGCGGATCCGGTGGTGCTGGGCACAAAGGAGAAGAACTACTGGCAGCTGTCGGCCAAGTTCGCCAACGTGCAGGGCCCCACGCCCCGCCAGACCAGACTGCTCAACCTGCTCACGGTCGAGCTGCTCAATGGGAAGCGGCCCCACGAACTTGTGGTGCTCCGGGCGCTGCTGGAGGAGGGCCGGCTCGCCGGGGCCGACATCGTCGAGCGCTTGCGCGCACGAGACTGCACCAGCACGCCCGAGGTGGTGCGCAGCGCCGTCAGCATGTTGACTCTCGGGTTCTTCCCGGCCAAGACGAAGCCCAGCTACCATCCGCTCGCGGTCGAGAGCGACGGCGGACTGGAACTGAGCCCCGAATTCCGCGACGAATGGGCCAACCCCGATTTCCGGGCGCAGGCCACCGACGTCATCGACACGGGCCTCTTCCTCGCCCGTCACCGGCACGGCTGGGCGCAGACGCTGCGCCCGGGCGGGCGCTACTCGCGCAAGGACGCCTGCCGGCTGCTCAACTTCCGCGGCGACGAGACGGCCACGCTCTACGGCTACAAGGTGGACGAGTTCTCCCGCACCTGCCCCATCTTCGTGACCTACCACAAGGGCGACGAGGTGGAGTCCTCCGTGGCCTACGGCGACGAGTTCCTCGACGAATCCACGATGCGATGGTTCACCCGCAGCAGGCTGCATCTGGGCAGCCGGGAGGTGCGCCGCATCGTCGAGCACAGCGTGGACCTGCACCTGTTCGTCAAGCGTGACGACGCCGAGGGTCGCGACTTCGTGTACCTCGGCACAGTGAGCCCGCACAACGCGCGGCAGGAGACGATGCCCATGGACGACACGATGTCCGTCGTCACGATGCACCTGCGCCTCGACGAGCCGGTGGAACGGGGCCTCTACGACTACCTCACGGCCGGCCCGGCCCCCGCCCAAGCGACGCTCGCCGATCTCGGGTGGCGGGAGGCGGCGCTCGAGCTGCCGCTATTCGCTCATCCTCAAACCGCGCAAACGGAAAAGGTAGTGCCATAATCGGGCGATGACCAGCACGCGCGACGACAATCTCGGCCAGACGCAACGCTCCCTGGCCGAGCGCGCGCGCGACGTCATCCGGGACCGCATCACCACCGGCGCCTACCAGCCCGGGTACCGGATCAAGGAGCGAGACCTCTCCGAGGAGCTGGGCATTTCGCGCATCCCGGTGCGCGAGGCGCTGGCCGGGCTGTCGACGGAGGGCTTCATCACCCTGCAGCCCCGCCGCGGCGCGGTGGTCACCGAACTGGTCCCGGAGGACCTGCGGGAGATCTTCGAGCTGCGCGAGGCCCTCGAGGTGCAGGAGGTCGAGCTCGCACTCAAGCACGGCAGCGAAGCGGAACGCGCCCGGCTGCTGCGCGTCGTCGAGAAGGAACAGTCCGCCCTGAAATCTGGAAACCGTGACCTGGTGCGCCGGTACAACGCGGAATTCCACGAGGTGCTGGTCCAGATGACGCACAACTCGCTCATGGCGTCGATGCTGGAACCGCTGCGCAACCGGTTGAACTGGCTGTTCAAGCAGAATGACGACCCGGCCGCCATCTGCGGCGAGCACTTCGAGATCGCCCAGGCCATCGTGTCGGGGGACAGGGCCAAGGCGCGTGCTCTCGCCGAAGTGCATGTGGAGACCTCACTCCGGCTCGCCCACACGCTCCTCTTCGGCGACACAGAAGCCTGACGCGGGTCAGGAGCGGAGGACGGTTCCGGCCTTGCCCTCGAGGGCAGCGCCGATCTTGTCCAGCGCGGTGATGACGCCCATGGGCCCACCCTGTTCGACGAAGCGGCGGATCGCCGCGACCTTCGGGCCCATGGAACCGGCGCCGAACTGGCCCTCGGCCTCGTGGCGGCGGATCTCCGCCAGGCTCACCTCGCCGAGCGGGGCCGCGTCGTCCCTGCCCCAGTTGACCCAGGCATTGTCCACGTTGGTGGCCAGCACGAGGGCATCGGCGCCCAGCCGGCGGGCCAGCAGCACGCTGGCCAGGTCCTTGTCGATGACGGCCTCGACGCCGTGCAGCACGCCTTCGGAGTCGCGTGTGACGGGGATTCCGCCACCGCCGCCGGCCACGACGAGCAAGCCGGCCTTCAGCAGCGCGTCGATCGCCGGCGCGTCAAGGATCTCGAGCGGTTCGGGGCTGGGCACGAGCCGGCGCCAGCGGCCGGGCTCGATCTCGCTGAGCATCTGACCGAAGTGGCTCAGCCGCTGGGCCGTCGCCTCGTCCACGTAACGCCCGACGGGCTTGGTGGGCTTGTCGAACGCCGGGTCATCCGCAGCGACGAGCGCGCGGGTGACGACGACGGCGGGCTTCATGGCGATCTGACGGCGCCCCAGTGCGCGGTCCAGAGCGTTGAGCAGGATGAAGCCGATCGACCCCTGCGTGTTGGCCACGCACCAGTCCAGCGGAACCGGAGTCAGCACGTAGGCGGCCAGGTCGTTCTTGGCCAGGATGTTGCCCACCTGCGGGCCGTTTCCGTGGGAGATCAGCACCTGGTGGCCGTCGTTGGCCAGAGCTGCGATCTGTTCTGCCGCCGCCTCAACGGCGGCTATCTGGTGATCGGCCCGTACGGATTCTCCGGGGCCGGTCATTGCGTTGCCCCCCAGGGCTACCAAGATCCTCATGTATATGGTATACCATATGCCAGAGGGTTTAAGAAGGCAGAGACGCCCGGAGAACAGGCAGGAAAGATGACTCACACCGCATGGCCGGACATGGTGGCCGGCGCCGCCGCCGACGAGGTTCGCGCACAACTCGCAGGCGGGGCTGACCCCAACGCGACGGCGACCCAGGCGCAGACCCGTTCCTCCGCGGTGCTGATCGCGGCGAGCGCCGGCAACACCGAGGCGCTCGAGGTGCTGGTCGAGGCCGGCGCCGACATCAACGCCCAGAACCGCATCTCGCTCAACCCGTTCCTGTGGGCCTGCATCAACAACGACCTGACCCTGGCGCGTCGCATGGTGGAGGCCGGGACCGACCTCGAGCTGGTCACCCGGTTCGGGGGAGTGGGCATCCACCCCTCCGCGGAGAAGGGGTTCGTGGAACTCACGCGCTACCTGGCCGAGGAGACCGACGTCAACGTCAACCACACCAACATCTGTGGCTGGACCCCGCTGCTGGAGGCGATCATCCTCCGCGACGGCGGCCCGGCGCAGCAGGAGATCGTGAAGATCCTCCTCGACGCGGGCGCCGACCCGAGGATGGTCGACCAGTGGGGTGTGACCCCGCTGCAGCACGCCGAGAAGTTGGGCTTCACCGAGATCGCCGAGCTCCTCGTAGCAGCAGGCGCCTGACATGACCGTGATGAGGGCGCTCGTGGCTGACCGGGAGTTCACCTCCTGGGCCGCCACCCGCCCGCGCGCGCGAGTCCACTCGGTCTTCGGGCGCACCATCAACATGGTCGACGCATCCGGCCTCTGGACCCTCGCCGCCGCGACGGTGCCGGTGGGCCCGCGCACCGCCGTCCTCGACGTGCCGTCCGCAGCAACTCTCAGGCTCGCCGTCGGCGATGAGGTGGATCTCGCCTCCGTCGACCTCAGGAACGCCACCACCTGGAATCCCGCCCACTGGCCGCTGTGGATCACGCGCGAGGCGCTCGACGTGGTGCGGGCGCACCTCCCGGTCACCGACGCGACGGACCCGTTCGAGCGTGCCGCAGAGGGACGGATCGCCACCCACACGGTGCGCCTCCAGACCGCGGTGCGCGGCGGCGACTTCACCACCACCAAGATCGCGGCAGCGCGCCTCATCGGCCTCGGCCCCGGTCTCACCCCGGCCGGTGACGACCTCCTCGCGGGCTTCATCATCGGCTGCCACGTGACGGGTCGCAACGCGGCCCTGCGGTGGCTGCGCTCCGCCGTCGCAGAGCACGCTGCGGCCACCAACGACATCAGCCTCACGATGCTGACCGCGGCCCTCGACGGCCGCGCGACCAGCGTCCTCCACCACCTCGTCGATGCGCTCGGCGCAGGCGACACCGACCGCATCATCGCGGCCACCGACCAATGCCTCGCGGTCGGGCACACCTCAGGACTGCACATTGTGGGCGGACTCGTCGCCGCCCTGGAACTCACTGAAAGAGGTCATCGATGACGACAACAACGACGCTCATCAAGAAGAACACCTACATCGACTCGGTCTCGCTGATGTCGGTCTCCACGAAGGCGAACGCGCTGCCGGGTGTGCAGCAGGCCTTCACCGCCATGGGCACCCCCATGAACAAGGAGGTGCTGGAGGGACTCGGTCTGCTGAGCGGGGAGGTCGCCGAAGCCACTCCCGGCGACCTCATCCTCATCGCCGTCACCGACGACGGCGTCGACACCGATGAGGTCATGGGCCAGGTCCAGGAGCTGCTCGTCCGCAAACCCCGCGGCGACGAGGAGACCGAGGTCACCTACCGCACCCTGAAGGGCGCCGTCGGTGGCCGCAAGGACGCCAACCTCGCAGTGATCTCCGTGAACGGGGCGTTCGCCGCGAACCAGGCGCACGCAGCGCTCGACGCCGGGCTCAGCGTGCTGATGTTCTCCGACAACGTCTCCATCGAGGACGAACTGTCCCTCAAGCGCAAGGCGCACGACAAGGGCCTGCTCATGATGGGTCCGGACTGTGGCACCGCCATCCTCGGCGGCGTCGGTCTCTGCTTCGCCAACGAGGTACGCCGCGGCCGCATCGGCATCGTCGGCGCCTCCGGCACCGGCAGCCAGGAGATGAGCGTGCGTCTGCACGCCTTCGGCGGCGGCATCAGCCACCTCATCGGCACCGGCGGCCGGGACCTCTCGGAGGAGATCGGCGGCATCATGATGCTCGACGGCATCGCCGCGCTGGACACGGACCCGGGCACCGACGTGCTCGTCGTCGTGTCCAAGCCCCCGGCGCACTCCGTGGCGAGCAAGGTCATCGACGCGCTCGCCGCCTCGGAGAAGCCCGCCGTCGTCTGCTTCCTCGGCGCCCCGCAGGAGCTCCTGGACGAGGCCGAGGCCAAGGGCGTCAAGGCGTTCAACCGCACCAAGCCCGCCGTCATCGCCGCCCTCGAGGCCAGCGGCGTCGACACCAGCACCATGAACCTCCACCCCCTCAACTGGCCCCTCATCGAGGAGGTCCGCGGCAAGCTCGCTCCCGAGCAGCGCTACATCCGCGGCATCTTCGCCGGCGGCACCCTCTGCGACGAGACCATGTTCCTCGCCCTGGAGGACTTCGACGACGTCTACTCCAACCTGCGCTCCGGTGAGTTCCACCTCGGGGCCGGCGACACGTCGAAGGGCCACACCTTCCTCGACTTCGGCTCGGACGAGTTCACCAACGGCAAACCGCACCCCATGATCGACCCGTCCAACCGCATCCAGCGCTTCCTGGAGGAGGCCGCCGACCCGGAGACCGGCGTCATCGTGCTCGACTTCGTGCTGGGCTACGGGGCCAACCCCGACCCCGTCGGCGTGATGCTGCCCGCCATCAAGCAGGCCAAGCAGCAGGCTGCCGCTGAAGGGCGCCACCTCGAGGTCCTCGCCTTCGTGCTCGGCACCGACGGCGACCCACAGGACTTCGACTCGCAGGTGAACCAGCTCACCGACGCGGGCGTCACGTGGGCATCGTCTTCCACCAACACCGGGCTCCTCGCCCGCGAATTCGTCAAGAAGGGCAACAACTGATGAGCATCGCAGACCTCCTGACCAACCCGCTGTCGGCCGTCAACGTCGGGGCCGAGATGTTCGCCGACGACATCGCCACCCAGGGCGCCCGCGTCACGCACCTCGACTGGACCCCGCCCGGTGGCGGCCAGCCCGACGTGATCGCCGCGCTGACCAAGCTGGCTGATCCCGCCAACGCCGAGCGCATCGAGGCCGCCAACGCCATCGCGCTGGAACGCATCGTCACCTCCCAGCCCATGCTGGTGGGCTTCGGCCAGGCCCTCGACGTGGTGCCCGGCATGACGAAGAAGACCATCCTGCACGCCGGCCCGCCCATCGAGTTCCAGCGCATGGCCGGCGCCATGAAGGGCGCCGTCACCGGCGCGCTGGTGTTCGAGGGCCTCGCCAAGGACCTCGACGAGGCCTATGAGTTGGCGCTGTCGGGCGAGATCGACTTCAGCCCCTGCCACGAGCACAACGCGGTGGGTTCCATGGCCGGCGTCACCTCCGCATCGATGTTCATGCACGTGGTGGAGAACCGCCCCTACGGCAACTACGCCTACACCAACCTGTCCGAGCAACTCGCCAAGATCCTGCGGATGGGCGCCAACGACCAGAGCGTCATCGACCGCCTCAACTGGATGCGTGACGTGTTCGGCCCGATCCTCCGCGACGCCATGGTGTCGGCCAAGGAGATCGACCTGCGCATGATGCTGGCCCAGGCCATCCACATGGGCGACGAGGCCCACAACCGCAACAACGCCG
Organism: Tessaracoccus zhenghani; assembly: GCF_055326325.1. Classification (NCBI taxonomy): domain Bacteria; kingdom Bacillati; phylum Actinomycetota; class Actinomycetes; order Propionibacteriales; family Propionibacteriaceae; genus Tessaracoccus; species Tessaracoccus zhenghani. The sequence continues at coordinate 276,507 of NZ_JBUZNQ010000002.1, forward strand.
GGACCGCGCTGCTCATCCAGGCCCTGACGCCGCACATCCTCGAGTCGGGCTTCTCGACGAAGGACAAGCAGGACGTCTTCAACTTCGTGCTCAGCTCCGACTACTTCTCGGGCCCCACCTGGATGGCCACCTCCAAGGCCGCCATGGACGCGGCGCACAACATTCCGGACTCCACCGTCGTGACCACGATGTGCCGCAACGGCGTGGAGTTCGGCATCCGGGTCTCCGGCATCGGCGGCAACACCTGGTTCACCGGACCCGCCCAGCGTGTCGTCGGCCCGCTGTTCGCCGGTTACACGGCGGAGGACTCCGGCCTCGACATCGGCGATTCCGCGATCACCGAGACCTACGGCATCGGCGGCTTCGCCATGGCCGCAGCCCCGGCGATCGTCCCGCTGGTGGGCGGCACCGTCTCCGAGGCCATCGGCTACTCGAAGACCATGATGGACATCACCACCGGGACCAACCCGAACATCACGATCCCGCTGCTGGACTTCCGTGGGATCGCCAGCGCCATCGACGTGCGCAAGGTGGAGGACACGGGCATCCTGCCCGTCATCAACACCGCCATCGCGCACAGGGACGCCGGCATCGGCATGATCGGCGCTGGCATCACTTACCCGCCCCTGGAGGCGTTCCACACAGCAACTCTCGCACTGGCCGAGAAGTTCTGATCCTCATCACAATGGGTGGGCAGTGTTGCCCTCCCGGTAACCCTTGAAAGGGGAAACACCATGTCAACGCTCTCTGTTGACGCTGCCGACGCAGTGGACATATCGGACGAGACCTTCGCCGAGTACGCGTCGCGCGGCTACTCCGAGGAGGTGCTGCCGGTGCGCCGCAAGGACCGCACCTGGGGCATCCGCAACTTCGCGACGGTGTGGATGGGGCCCATCCACAACATCCTCAGCTACTTCACCGTCGTCGGCTTCTTCGCCTTCGGCCTGTCCGCCTGGCAGGTCATCGGGGCCATCATGACGGCGGCGGTCATCGTGTCGATCGGCTACGTCCTCAACGGCCACGCGGCCGCCAAGTACGGTGTGCCGTTCGCGATGCTCATCCGCGACACCTTCGGCGTCAAGGGCGCCGTGTTCCCGGCCCTGCTGCGTGGCCTCATCGCCGGCTGCGTGTTCTTCGGCCTCACCACGGTGTCCTCGGCCCAGGCCCTCGACGTCGTGTTCGAACGGCTCTTCCCGGGCTTCCTGAACCTCGGTGGGGGAGCGGACGTGCTCGGCCTCCCCATCCCGACGCTGATCAGCTACGTGGTGATGTGGGTCGTCACCGTGGTGCTCTACCTCGCCGGCCAGAAGTTCATCGGCAAGTTCTCCGACTGGGCCTCGCCCGCCGTCTGGATCCTGATGGTCGTCGGTGTCATCATCGCGATCAGCAACGCCGGCGGCGTCGGCGAGGTGCTCGCGCTCGACCCGATCACCGAACCGGTCACCGTCGTCGGCTTCGTCACCTGCGTCTCGATGCTCGTATCCAACTGGGCCGGCCCGATCGTGAACATCGCCGACATCTCGCGCACCGCCGCCAACCAGCGCGCGCCGCGCCTGGGGTTCCCCATCGGCATGATCGTGTCCTACATCCTGTTCGCCATCGTGACGGTGTCGTTCATGGCCAGCCTGTACGCCGTCAGCGGCGGTGAGATCGACGTCAACAAGCCCACGGTCTTCGTCGACGCCATCAACTCGATCGGCAACCCCTTCATCGTCATCCTGCTGATCCTGGCCATGAACGTCGGCGCCACCGCCTTCGTCGTGTTCGGCAACATGCTGCCCTCCGGGCTGCAGATGACGGCCCAGCTGCCCAAGTGGTTCACCGTGAAGACCGGCGGCCTCCTCGCCGCCGTCGTCGGCACGCTGATCCTGCCCTGGCAGTTCGTCGAGAACACCACCATGCTGTACCTCTTCTACAGCTTCATCGGCTCGATGTTCGGCCCCATCGCCGGCATCATGCTCGCCAGCTACTACCTCGAGCGCAAGCGCGTCCTGAACCTCGACCACATCTACACCGCCCCCGGTGCGGACGGCGGGTACCCGGGCGGCGTCAACTGGCGCGCGATCGGCGTGCTGGTCGTCAGCTTCGTCGTGACCATGTCCGGGAAGCTCTTCAGCGGCGTCGAACTGCTGGCCACCATCAACAACTGGGCCTTCTTCTGCGGCCTCATCATCGGGTTCGTGGGCTACCTGCTCGTCCGTCCCCGCACCACCACCAACTGATCGTCCACACAGACAAAGGAGTTACTCATGGACGAATACTTCAAGCTCGCAGTCGACGCCACCATGGAAGGCATGCGTGAGGGCACCGGCGGACCGTTCGGCGCCACCCTCGTCGACAAGAACGGCGAAGTCATCGCCGCCGTCGGCAACACCGTGCTCAAGGAGATGGACCCGTCGGGCCACGCCGAGCTCGTCGCGGTCCGCGAGGCCTGCGCCAAGTTGAACACGCTCGACCTCAGCGGCTCGACCATGTACGCCACGTGCGAGCCCTGCCCCATGTGCGTGGCCGTGATGATGTGGGCCGGCGTGGAGAAGTGCTACTACGCCTCCACCCGCACCGACGCTGCGGAGGCCGGGTTCTCGGACCAGCACCTGCGCGACTTCCTCGACAAGACCGACCCCACCCTCTTCGACCTCGAGCATCTCGAAGAGGGCCGTGAAGACTGTGCTGAGATCTGGACCGAGTTCGGTCGGCTGAAAGCCGAGCGGGCCTGACCCACAGCACACTGAGAACCCCGCCAGGCGTCCCCCTGTCTGGCGGGGTTCGTCATTTCCGGAGCAGTCCGCCGCTCGGCCACCGGTTAGCCCAGCCTCAGGCGGCGGCGTAGACTGAGGCCTCGAATGGCCGCGACCGAAGGGTGACCAAGTGTCCGAGGAACTGACTGGATCGGGGGTGCCCGCGCCGTTCGGCGTGCTGGGGCTCACCTATGACGATGTGCTCCTTCAGCCCAACCAATCAGACATCATTCCCTCGCAGGTGGACACCGGCACCCAGCTGACCCGTCGCATCAGGCTCAACGTTCCGCTCGCCTCCGCCGCGATGGACACCGTCACGGAATCCCGTCTGGCCATCGCCATGGCGCGCGAGGGTGGCATCGGCATCCTGCACCGCAACCTCAGCATCGAGGACCAGGCGCACATGGTTGACCAGGTGAAGCGCTCGGAGGCCGGCATGGTGTCTGAACCCATCACCGTCGGTCCCGACGCCACGCTCGGGGAGGTCGACGACCTCTGCGCGCAGTTCCGCATCTCCGGCACGCCCGTGGTGGATTCCGACGGCACGCTCCTGGGCATCATCACCAACCGCGACATGCGCTTCGAGGACGACGCCTCCCGCAAGGTGGGCGAGGTCATGACGAAGATGCCGCTGGTCACCGCCCACGTCGGCGTGACCAACGACGAGGCCATCGGCCTCATGGCCAAGCACAAGATCGAGAAGCTGCCCATCGTCGACGGCCAGGGCAAGCTCAAGGGGCTCATCACCCTCAAGGACTTCGTCAAGGCCGACAAATACCCCCATGCCGCCAAGGACGACTCCGGCCGCCTGCGCGTCGGCGCCGCCGTCGGCTTCTTTGGCGACTCCTGGGACCGCGCCATGGCGCTGGTGGAGAAGGGCGTCGACGCCATCGTCGTGGACACCGCGCACGGCCACAGCCGCGGCGTCGTGGACATGATCAAGCGACTCAAGGCAGAACCCCTCGCGGCTGACGTCGACATCATCGGCGGCAACGTCGCCACCTACGCCGGCGCCAAGGCGCTCGTCGAGGCCGGCGCAGACGCCGTGAAGGTGGGCGTGGGCCCCGGCTCCATCTGCACCACCCGCGTGGTGGCAGGCGTGGGCGTGCCCCAGGTCACCGCCATCTACGACGCGGCCCGTGCCGCCCGGCCGGCCGGCGTCCCTGTCATCGGCGACGGCGGCCTCCAGTACTCCGGCGACATCGCCAAGGCCATCGTGGCCGGCGCCTCCAGCGTCATGCTCGGCTCACTCCTGGCCGGCTGCGCCGAGAGCCCCGGCGAGCTGGTCTTCATCAACGGCAAGCAGTACAAGAGCTACCGCGGCATGGGCTCGCTGGGCGCCATGGCTGCTCGCGGGCGCAAGGCCTCCTACTCGAAGGACCGCTACTTCCAGGGCGACGTCACGGCCGACGACAAGCTCATCCCCGAAGGCATCGAGGGTCAGGTCGCCTACCGCGGCCCGCTGGCCGCCGTCGCCTACCAGTTGGTGGGTGGCCTGCGGCAGTCCATGTTCTACTCGGGCGCGGGCACCATCGCCGAGCTCCAGGACAGGGGCCGCTTCGTGCGGATCACGGCCGCCGGTCTGCGCGAATCGCACCCGCATGACATCCAGATGACCGCCGAAGCGCCGAACTACTCGTCGCGCTAGGAAGAGAACAGGTATAAACAACCACATGTACGAGCTTGAGCGTTCCAAGCGCGCCTCCCGCGCCTACAGCTTCGACGACGTCGCCATCGCGCCCACGCGTCGCACCCGCAGCGACGAGGAGGTGGACCTCTCCTGGAAGATCGACGCCGTCAGCTTCGACGTGCCCATCGTGGCCGCCCCCATGGACTCGGTCATGTCGCCGGCAGCGGCCATCCGCATGGGCCAGCTCGGCGGCCTGGGCGTGCTGAACCTGGAGGGTCTCTGGACCCGCTATGAGGATCCGCAGGCCCAGTACGAACTGATCACCCAGCAGTCGGATCAGGTCACCGCCACCAAGCGGCTGCAGGAGATCTACGCAGAGCCTGTGAAGGCGGAGCTCATCCGTGATCGCCTGGCCGAGATCCGCGAGGCCGGGGTCCCGGTGGCCGGGTCGCTGTCGCCCGCCCGCACGCAGGAGTTCGCGCCCATCATCGAGAAGGCCGGCATGGACTTCTTCGTCATCCGCGGCACCACCGTCTCGGCGGAGCACGTCGGCGGCGAGGACACCCTCAACCTCAAGGACTTCATCTACCGCTTCGACACCCCCGTGCTCGTCGGCGGCGTGGCCACCTACCGTGCCGGTCTGCACCTCATGCGCTCCGGTGCGGCCGGCGTCCTCGTCGGTTTCGGCGGTGGCGCCACGCACACCACCGCGTCGGTGCTGGGCATCCAGGTGCCCATGGCCTCTGCGGTGACGGACGTGGCGGAGGCCCGCCGTGACTACCTCGAGGAGTCGGGCGGCCGCTACGTGCACATCATCGCCGACGGCGCCGTCGGGCGTTCCGGCGACATCGCCAAGGCCGTCGCCTGTGGTGCCGACGCCGTGATGGTCGGCTCACCTCTGGCCCGCGCCACCGAGGCCCCCGGCCGCGGCTGGCACTGGGGTTCCGAGGCGTGGCACGCCTCGTTGCCGCGGGGCGAGCGCTCCTTCTTCGAGCAGGTGGGCACCCTCGAAGAGGTCGTGCTCGGCCCGTCGCGGGTTCCGGACGGCACGATGAACCTGGCTGGCGGTCTCCGCAAGGCCATGGCGCTGACCGGTTACACCGACCTCAAGTCGTTCCAGCGCATCGAACTCATCCTGCTCTGACGATGGGGATCCCCATGGACGAAGCACTCCACGAGCTGAAGCGCCTGCGCGGCAGCATCGACAACATGGACTCCGCCCTCATCCACCTGCTGGCTGAGCGCTTCAAGGTGACCCAGCGGGTGGGGGAGCTCAAGGCGAGGGCGGGGCTGCCGCCGGCAGACCCGGGCCGCGAGGCCCAGCAGATCGCCCGGCTTCGTGCGCTCGCGGAGAGCGCGGAGCTGGATCCTGAGCTGGCGGAGAAGTTCCTGACGTTCATCGTCAGCGAGGTGGTGCGCCACCACGAGCGGATCGCCGCGGAGCAGGCAGACTGACGCCCTGAGCCGGCGGCCTCGGGGGAGGTTGCCGGCTCAGTCGTGGGAGTTGATCATGAACTCCGCCGCCCGCACCAGGTAGTCGCGCAGGGCCGCGTCGTCCTCCGGAGCGAGATCCAGCGTGTCGCAGGCGTTCATCATGTGGTGCACCCACCGGTCGCGCTGCAGCGGAGTGACGGCGAATTCCAGGTGCCGCATCCGCAGCCTGGGGTGGCCGCGCTGTTCCTGGTAGGTCTTCGGGCCGCCCCAGTACTGCTCGAGGAACATCCTCAACCGGTCCTCCGCCGGGCCCAGGTCCTCCTCGGGATAGAGCTCCCGCAGCGGGGCGTCATCGGCGACACCCTTGTAGAACTCATGCACGAGTTGTTGGAAGGTTCCGTAGCCGCCCACGCGGTCGTAGAAGCTCTTGTCGGTCACGGACCCATTGTGTCAGGAGCCGGCAACGCACCCTTTACAGCAACCTGAACGCGGTGTCAGGATTGGCGGCAGCGGCCCACCCCCAACGACGAGGAGCCCCGCCATGAACGAACTGACCCCGCAGCGGATCCGGACCAACCGCCTCACCCAGAACGTGTGGACGGCCGGTCCGATGGACGGTACGCCGCTGCTGCTGGTGCACGGCAACCTCAGCAGCGGCGGCTTCTGGCGGTACGTCGTCGAGCACCTCGCCGCCGACGTGAGGGTCATCGCGCCGGATCTCCGCGGCTTCGGCGACACCGACCCCCTCCCCATCGACGCCCGGCACGGGCTGGGCGACATGGTCGACGACCTCCATGACCTTCTCTCGTACCTGGGTCTCGCGGGGCAGCGCAGGGTCAACGCCGTCGGGTGGTCCATGGGCGCCGGGGTCCTCCAGCAACTGATGCTCGAATACCGCGACGACCTGGCGTCGGTCACCCTCATCGCACCGCTGTCGCCGTACGGCTACGGCGGCACGAAGGGAACCGACGGCGAACCGGCGACGGCCGATCACGCCGGTGCGGGTGCCGGCGGGGCCAACCCCGCGTTCGTCGCGCGGCTCGCGGCCCACGACACCAGCGAGGGCGACCCGCAGACCAGTCCCCGCGTGATCATGCGCACGTACTTCGGGGGAGGTGCCAACCACGCCAACCTGGACGAGGATTTCCTCACGCAGGAACTGGTCAAGATCCGCACGGGAGACGACTTCTACCCGGGCAACGCGGTGGCCTCGGAGAACTGGCCCGGCTCGGCGACAGGGGATCGCGGCGTACTCAACACCATGAGCCCCAGGTGGTACAACACCGCGGGCATCGTGGACCTCGAACGCAAGCCGCCGGTGCTGTGGATCCACGCCTCGGAGGACAAGGTGGTGGCCAACGGTTCGTTGTTCGATCTGGCCACGCTCGGCCAGCTCGGCGCCATCCCCGGCTGGCCCGGCGAGGACGTGCTGCCTCCCCAGCCGATGGTCGATCAGACCCGGGCGGTGCTTGAGCGGTACCGCGCGAACGGGGGAGAGGTCCGGGAGGTCTTCCTGGAGGGCGAGGATCACGGCATCCCGCTGGCCGTCCCGGGCCTCGTCGCACGGGAGGTGACCCGCATCCTGGTTCAGTGATCCCGGGCGCCACCTTGTACAGATGTATAGGTAGTTATACGCTTGTATCGTGATGGATGACCGGACGACGAGCGCCAAGCTGCGCGACGCGTGTATCGAGATCGTCGCGGAATCGGGGGTGAAGGCCGCGACGGCGCGGGCCGTCGCCGACCTGGCCGGGGTGTCGCTGGGCCTCATCCGCCACCACTTCGGCTCCATGGGGCAGCTCCTGCACGCCTGTGACCAACACGTCGCGGATCTCGTGCGCAACGGCAAAGAGGACGCCATCGCCCAGGGCGCCGGGTTCGACGCGCTGGCCGCGCTCCGGGCCACCGGCTCCGAGCACGTCATGGGCTACCTCGCCATGCGCCTCACCGACAATTCCGAGGGCATCAACCACCTCGTCGACGCGATGATCGACGACGCCGAGGACTACCTCGCGGCAGGCGTTCAGGCCGGGCTGCTCACGCCCACCGACGATGAGCGGTCCCGGGCCGTCCTGCTGACGATGTTCGGGTTGGGCTCGCTCAGCCTGCACAACCACCTGAGCAGGCACTTCGGCATCGACCTGCGCAGCGCAGACCCCTCCACCCAGCCCGGCTTCGCGCGCTACCTGCGCGTCCACCTGGAGGTCTTCGGCGGCCTCCTGCAACCCGCGGTCCGTGAGCAGTACCTCGCGGCCATCGATCAACTGTCCGAGGAGGACGCATGATCCCCATCCAGACGCGGCAGCTCACCAAGCACTACGGGTCCTTCCCCGCGCTGGTGGACCTCGATCTCGACGTGCGGCAGGGGGAGGTCTTCGGCTTCCTCGGCCCGAACGGAGCCGGGAAGTCCACCACCATCCGCGTGCTGATGGGCGAGCTCAACGCGACGTCGGGCTCGGCCACGGTGCTGGGTGCCGCACCGCGCGAGGTGGCCCACCGCAACCGGCTGGGTTATCTCCCGGCGGACCTGGCGCTGTGGCCGGCGATGACAGGACGGGACACCCTGAAGTTCTTCGCCAATCTCCGCGGGGGAGTCGACTGGCGCTACGTCGACCAACTCGTGGAGCGCCTCAAGGCGAACCTCGACAAGCGCGTCGGTGAACTCTCCAGCGGCAACCGGCAGAAGATCGGCCTGATCGCCACGTTCATGCACAAGCCCGAACTGCTCCTGCTCGACGAACCCAACGCAGGCCTCGACCCCCTCGTGCAGCACGAGTTCTGGGCCATGATGCGCGAGGTCGCCGACGACGGCCGCAGCGTCTTCCTGTCGTCGCACACCCTGTCAGAGGTGGAGCGCGTGGCGGACCGGGTGGGCATCATCCGTCAAGGTCGCCTCGTCGCGGTGGAGGAGGTCGCCGCGCTGCGCGCCATGCAGATGCGCCGTATCGAGCTGGATTTCGACGGCGAGCTCGACGAAGGCTTCCTCCGCAGGATCGACGGCGTGCGCGACGTGGAACTCACGCCGGGGCGCGCCCTCGTCGATTTCAACGGCGACATGTCTGCGCTGCTGGGGGCTGTCACCGGCCTCACCACCCTGCGCGACCTCCGCACCAACGATGCCGACCTCGAGGAGATCTTCCTGGCCTACTACAAGGACGCGAAGTGAGCACCGCGGTCCTCCGCAAGGGCCTGGCCGACGGGTGGCGGGGCCTGACGACCGCCTCCGCAGTCGTCGCCGCGATGCTGGTGTTCGGGCTGATCGTCTACCAGGACATCGACTTGAGCATCTACGAGGCGCTCCCGGAAGCCGTCCGCAGCGTGATGGGTGTCCCCGCGGAGGCGGACGCGTCCGTGCTCGCCTACAACGAGATGCTCGGGGCCATCGGCGCGATGGCACTGGCAGGCGTCGGCATCGCGATCGGGGCCCAGGCCGTGGCCGGCGAAGAGGGCAACCGGACGCTGCCCCTGGTGCTGGCCGCGCCCGTGTCGCGCACGGCCTACGCCCTGAGCAGGGCGGTGGCCATGGTGCTGCTCCTCGTGGCCGCGACGGTCGTGATCTGGGCGGCCGGCGCGCTGGCGCCGCTGGCCCTCGGCATCGACATCGGCCAATCCGATCTCGGTGCCCTCATGACCCACCTCGGGGCCAACACCGTGTTCCACGCGGCCGTCGCGTTCGCCGTCGGCGCGCTGACGGGCCGCAAGTCTCTGGCGGCCGCGGTAGCTGCCGGCGTCATGGTGCTGGGGTGGCTCGGCGCCGGGCTGTTGCCGCTGTGGCGTGAGGGCTGGGCCGATTGGGTGCCGTGGACCTGGTTCAACGGGTCGAAGCCCCTTGTCAACGGCGTCGACGGCGGCCACCTCGCGCTGCTGCTGGCCGGCGCCGCGGTGCTGATCGCGGTGGGGGTGATCGGATTCGCGGGTCGTGAGATCCGCCTGCATGAGGGCGGCGCGACGCTGAAGGAGCGGCTCCACGCGCTCCCTGTCGTCGGGAAACTGGTTCGCCCCACCGGTCGGGGCCAGTCACTCCTGGGTCTGCGCTTCGCCTCCCAGCGCACGCTGCTGATCACGGTGACGTTCATCATGGGCGCGCTGATGGGCCTCCTGATGGGCCCGTTGTACTCGTCGATGGAGGCCGACCTCAACCAGTTCGCCGCGAGCTTCCCCGAGGCAATGGTGGCGATGTTCGGCGGTGGCAACATGTCCACCCCCGCCGGGTTCCTCCACATCGAAACGATGGGCATGATGGCCCCCATTGCCGTGATCCTGCTGGCCACGGCAGCCGCCTCGGCCGGCATCGCGGGCGAGGAGCACGCCGGGCGGCTCGCGGGAGTGCTCGCCACCCCCGTCTCGCGCTCCCGCGTCTACTGGACCACCGCTGCGGTCATGGCGGGCTACGTGCTGGTGGTCAGCGTCGGGCTGTTCCTCGGCCTGTGGGCGGGCAACGCGCTGGGCGGGCTCGAGGTGGAACTCGCGAACGTCGCGACCGCCTGCTTCCTGATGGCCTGCCTCGGCTGGGCCTTCGGCGGCTTCGCCCTGGTGTTGTCCGCTGCCACCGGCCGCCCGGGCCTCGTCGTCTGGGGCACCACGGGCGTGGCCATCGCGACGTACTTCGGCTACACGCTCCTCATGGCGGCGGGCAGGGAGGAGTGGGGATGGTGGTCGCCGTTCCGCGCCTACCTGTACGGCGCCCCGATCGAGGTGGGCATGCAGTGGTGGCAGCCCGCGTGGCTCCTCGCGATGGCGGTCGTGCTGATCCTCGCCGGGCTACCGCTCTTCGCGCGCCGGGACCTCCGCTGACGATGCTGACCGACGAGATCCGCGCCGCGCTGCGTGCCCAGGCCGACCCGGCACGCGCCGCCGGCCAGCAGCGGTACATGAAATCGGTGCTGCCGTACTACGGCCTGACGTCACCTGCATTGAGGGCGACCCTGAAGCCGGTCCTGTCCCGGTCCCGGCTGGCGTCGGCCGACGGGTGGCGCGCCGCCGTCGTCGATCTCTGGGACCACGCCACCCACCGCGAGGAGTGGTACGCCGCCATCGCAGTTCTGCGCCACGGTCGCTACCGGGCCTTCGCCCTCGAGCCCTCACCGGAGAACATCGCCATGCTCCGCCACCTCATCGTGACCGGGGCGTGGTGGGACGTCGTCGACGAGATCTCCGCCCGCACCGTGGGGGAGCTCCTCCGGGCCCAGCCCGCCCTCATGACACCGCTCCTGCGCGGCTGGGCGGAGGAGGAGGACCTCTGGCTGCGGCGCACCGCGATCATCTGCCAGCGGTTGTTCCGGGAGGCCACCGATCGTGAGCTGCTGACGCACGCGATCGAGCACAGCATCAGCGACGGCGACTTCTTCGCGCGCAAGGCCATCGGCTGGGCGCTGCGCGAGTACTCCAAAACCGACGGCCCATGGGTGCGCACCTACATCGCGGCCAATGCGGACAGGCTCTCGCCGCTCTCGGTGCGGGAGGGCCTCAAGTGGCTGGGCCGCCCGTCGTCGGCAGGTTGAGCCCTCCAGCCGGGCGTGCCTTGCCGCACCGGTATCGTCGAGGGGTGGACATGGTGGAGATCTCCCTCGACAGCCCCGTTTCAGCGCTGGGCCGCCTCCTCCTCGTCGAGACGGAGGCCGGCCGGAGCATCATCCGCAGGACCTCCCAGGGCGGCACCCACACGCTCACCGCGTACCTGCCGGACGGCCGCAAGACAGACTTCGAGGGCGTGCGCGGGGAGCGCACCCTGAGGCAGGCCGTGGCCACCGTGTCGGCCGCCCGCCCGCTCCGGGCCTTCCAGGTGGAGGGCGGCGAGGTCACGGCCAAACTGCGGCCGGCGCAGACCTTCCTGTCCTACCTGCCGTGGGTGGTGGGGATCGCACTGGCCAGCCTGGGCGGCGTCGGTGACGGGTTCGGCATTTTCCGCTTCGTGTTCCTCGCGCTCGGCGTCACCATCATCCTCGTGGCCCAGGACGCCTTCAAGAAGGGCCGCCGGTATCGCGACTGGGCCGTGGAGACCGGCGACGGCGACGTCAGGGCCATCGACTTCCCCCTGCCGGCGCTGCCCGAGGAGATCGAGGTCGACGACGTCAAGGAGGAGTACGGACGGCTGCTCAGTGACATCGTCTACCGCATCGAGTTCCCCGCACTGTTCGACCCCCACGAGCCCACGTCGAAGGAGTTCACCCTCGCACTGCTGCAATGGGACAACAACGACGGCGTGGCCGGCGATGACGAGCGGCGCGAGCTCGCCCGCCGCGTGCGGGCAACCTTCGCCGCCGCACGGGCGAACGCCGAGCGGATCGGGATGGCGCACCTGCCGCAGGCGGCCCAGTTCCGAGCGACCACGGCGCTCAAGGCCGCCAGGCTCGCCGTCGATGAAGCGGCACCCGCGCCGGAGCGGGAGACAGCGCTGCGCCGAGCCGTCGAGATCCTCGACGACTTGGCGCTCTACTACCTGCCCACCGGGACGGAAGCGCGCAGGGCCATCACCGGCAGCACCCCGCCGCAGCTCCCCGGAAGGCGGGCCTCCTGATGTACGCCACCTGGCAGCAGGTCCCGCCCGACACCACGTGGGCCGGCTTCGCGCCCGGCGCGGTGCTGCTCTACAACGACGACGAGGCCGTCGTCGTCGACGCGCGGCGGGGACAGAAAGACAAGATCAAGCTGCGCATCCAGCGGCCCAACGGCGAGCGGTTCGAGCGTGACGTGAAGCCCGGCGAGTCCCTGGGGGCCCAGGCGGCCTCCCTCCTGGAGGGCTCCGGTGCCCGGGCGATGGTGCTGCCTGCCGTGATCTGGCACGAGGACCAGCTGTTCTCGCCGCGCAACATCGCCGCCCTGCTGGCCAGCGCCCTCGTGACCACCGTGTTCATGGTCCTGACCAGCCTGAACTCGAACCCGATGTCGTTTCTGTACCTGTCGTTCATGATCGCCGGCGCGGCCGCCATGGGCGTGCGGCGGCTCTGGAAGGGCGGCCGGCTCACCTTCCTGGCGCCGGACCGTCTGGGCCTGACGACGGGGACGATCCACGCCTATGCGCTGACGCGCGAGGCGGGCAAGTTGTGGGTTCCGCCGACGCCCGGCTCGGACCGGCGCGGCCTCGCCTACCAACGCGTCGACGCGATCCGCGACGCCTACCTGGGCCTGCGCGGCGACATCGCCTACCGCATCGAGTCGCCGGCGCTCTTCGACCCGAAGGTGCCGGCCACGGCCGAGTTCGAGGCGGCGTTGGTGGCGTTCGACGACGTCACGGATCTCACCTCCACCGACGAACTGGACGAACGCGCCACCGAGGTGGAACTGACGTTCAACGTGGCACAGGCCAACGCCGAACGTCTGGGGCTCAGCCACTTCCCGGAACACGCCCGCGCGGATGCGCGCCGCGCGGGCAAGGCTGCCAGGCTCGCCGCCGGAGCCACCACGGAGGGGGAACGCCAGGCATCGCTCGCGCAGGTCAAGCGCATCCTCGACTCGCTGGCGCTGTACTACCTCCCCGCCGTCGACGAGAAGCTGGCCATCGAGAAGTAGCCGCCGATGGCTCAGGCCACGACGTCGCGCCAAGAGTGCCGCGGACGCCACCCCAGCTTCTCGGCGGCGGCCCGGTTGCTGAGCAACGTGCCGAACTCCGCCACCTCGTCCGGCACCGTCAGGCCCGGGTGGATCGCCTTGAGGGCGTCGCGCGTGGGCATGTCGAGGATGATGTCGTCAGCGGCGATCACGAAGGAGTGCGCGCCGGTGAGGTCTGCGGTGAGCGCGTCCTCACAGGACTGGGCGACGTCGCGGGCGTCGATGTAGCCGAACAGGTTCCACCGTCGCGCCTCTGGATCCTTCGCGAACGACGGCTGGATGGCGTAGTCGTCCACCGTGAAGATGTTCGACAACCGCAGCGCGATCACCGGGATGCCGGCCCACCGGGCCACCTCGGCGGCCATCGTCTCGGTCATCACCTTGCTGAGCGAGTACGTCGAGTTCGGCAGCGGGTAGTGGTCCTCGTCGACGGGGACGTAGCGCACCTCGTCGAACGGCAGCCCGAGGGTGGTTTCGCTCGAGGCCCACACGATGCGCTTCAACCGCAGCTTCCAGGCCGCCATGAACACGTTGGTGTTCATCAGCAGGTTCTGGTTGAGCGTGTGGGTGTCGGTGTGGATGTTGTCGGCCGGGATGTTGGCCAGGTGGATGACCGCGTCGGCGTCGACGAGGAGGTCCATGGCCTCGCCCACCTGCGTCAGGTCCGCCTTGAAGAAGCGGCCGTCGTACCAGGCGGGGCGGGGTGCGAGATCGGTGGCCACGACGTCGTGGTCCGTGTTGTCGGTGAAGTGGCGCAGGGTGGCCTGCCCGGCCTTGCCGCTGGCGCCCGTGATGACGATTCTCATGCCTTCAGACTAGGGCGGCCGCTGCCTGTCGGCAGCGGCCGCCCTAGTCTCAAGCGGAAAGTTGGCCGATCAGTTGTCGATCAAGCCCTCGAACAGGACGGTGGAGAGGTAGCGCTCGCCGAACGACGGGACGATGACCACGATGGTCTTGCCGGCATTCTCCGGGCGGGCCGCCACCTCGGCTGCGGCCGACAGTGCGGCGCCGGAGGACAGGCCGACCAGGAGGCCCTCCTCGCGTGCGGCCCGGCGGGCGAAGTCGACGGCCTGGTCGATGTTGCGGGGCAGGACCTCGTCGATGACGGAGCGGTCCAGGATCTCGGGGATGAAGTTGGCGCCGATGCCCTGGATCTTGTGCGGGCCGGGCTGGCCGCCGGAGAGGATCGCCGATTCCTGCGGTTCCACCGCGACGATCTGCACGCTGGGCTTGCGCTCCTTCAGGACCTGGCCGACACCGGAGATGGTGCCGCCGGTGCCGATTCCCGCCACGACGATGTCCACGGCGCCGTCGGTGTCGTTCCAGATCTCCTCGGCGGTGGTGGTGCGGTGGATCTCCACGTTGGCGGGGTTGGCGAACTGGCGGGCGAGGATGCCGCCGCGCTCAGCTGCGATCTCCTCGGCGCGCTCGACGGCGCCGCGCATGCCGGCGGGGCCGGGTGTCAGCACGAGCTCGGCACCGTAGGCGCGCAGCAGTGCGCGGCGCTCCAGCGACATGGTCTCGGGCATGGTCAGGACCACCTTGTAGCCGCGGGCGGCGCCCACCATGGCCAGAGCGATACCGGTGTTGCCCGAGGTGCCCTCGACGATGGTGCCGCCGGGCTGCAGTTCGCCGGAGGCCTCAGCTGCGTCGACGATGGCCACGCCGATGCGGTCCTTGACGGAGTTGGCGGGGTTGTAGAACTCGAGCTTCGCGGCGACGATGGCGTTGTCGCCGGCGACCCGGTTCAGCTTTACGAGGGGGGTGCGACCGACGAGGGCCGTGACGTCAGAGTAAATGCTCATGCCACCGCCAACCGCCCTGACAGGGGGATTATTCCCCGGCGCGGGAATTCGGCTCCACGAATTTTTCCAGGGCACGGCTGACGTGCCTTGATCCCGACGAGCTGGCGACGTGTCCAGGGTCGGTGAGCGAGGCTCTCCCCGTTAGGGCGGAGCTGCCCCGCGACATTAGACTCCTCACCATGACTGCCCACGAGAAGGTGCTGGTCGTCGACTTCGGCGCCCAGTACGCCCAACTGATCGCGCGCCGTGTGCGCGAGGCCAACGTGTACTCGGAGATCGTCAGCCACAGGCTGAGCGTCGAGGAGATGATGGCCCAGAAGCCCGCCGCGATCATCCTCTCCGGTGGACCGTCCTCGGTGTACGCCGACGACGCGCCCTCTGTTGATCCCGGCATCTTCAGCGCAGGGGTCCCGGTCCTGGGCATCTGCTACGGCTTCCAGGCGATGGCGCAGGCCCTCGGCGGCACGGTCGCGAAGACCGGCCAGCGCGAGTACGGCCGCACGTCCCTGTCGATCGCCGAGGGTGGCTGCCTGCTCGGCTCGCTGCCCAACACCCTCAACGTCTGGATGTCGCACGGCGACTCCGTCAGCAAGGCCCCCAAGGGTTTCAAGGTCCTCGCCCGTACCGCCGGTGCGCCGGTGGCGGCGTTCGAGGACAGAGAGCGCGGGCTCGCCGGCGTGCAGTGGCACCCCGAGGTCAACCACACCCAGTGGGGCCAGCAGGTCATTGAGCACTTCCTGTTCAACATCGCGAAGCTGACTGCCGACTGGACCCCGGAGAACATGGTCACGGAGTCCATCAACGCGGTCCGCAGCCAGGTGGGCGACAAGCACGTCCTCTGCGCGCTGTCCGGCGGCGTTGACTCCGCCGTCGCCGCCGCGCTCGTGCAGCAGGCCATCGGCTCGCAGCTCACCTGCGTGTTCGTCGACCACGGCCTCCTGCGTGAGGGCGAGGTGGAGCAGGTCCGCACCGACTTCGTGGCGGCCACCGGCGTCGACCTGGTCTTCGCCGACGAGCGTGAGCGCTTCCTCACCGCGCTGGCAGGCGTCAGCGACCCGGAGGAGAAGCGCAAGATCATCGGCCGCGAGTTCATCCGCACCTTCGAGGAGAAGGCGCGCGAGATCGCAGGAGACCGTGGCATCGACTTCCTCGTCCAGGGCACGCTGTACCCGGACGTCGTCGAGTCGGGCGGCGGCGAGGGTGCGGCCAACATCAAGAGCCACCACAACGTCGGCGGCCTGCCGGACGACCTGCAGTTCACGCTGATCGAGCCGCTGCGCCAGATGTTCAAGGACGAGGTGCGCGCCGTGGGCGAGCAGCTCGGCCTTCCTGAGGCCATGGTGTGGCGCCATCCGTTCCCCGGCCCCGGCCTGGCCATCCGCATCGTCGGCGAGATCACCGAGGACCGCCTCGCGATCCTCCGCCAGGCTGACGCCATCGCGCGCGAGGAACTGGCCAACGCCAAGCTGGAGCGCGAGATCTGGCAGTTCCCCGTCGTGCTGTTGGCGGATGTCCGCTCGGTGGGCGTGCAGGGTGACGGCCGCACCTACGGCCACCCCATCGTGCTGCGCCCCGTCGTGTCCGACGACGCGATGACGGCCGACTGGGCCCGTCTGCCCTACGAGCTGCTGGAGAAGATCTCCAGCCGCATCACCAACGAATGCCCTGAGGTCAACCGCGTGGCGCTCGACATCACGAGCAAGCCGCCGGGCACCATCGAGTGGGAGTGACGAAAACCCCCAAGCTGCGTTGCAGCTTGGGGGTTTTTCTGTGCGGTCAGATGTCGTAGTTGGGTCCCTTGGGGCCCTGGTTCTTCCGGTCGTCGTACCAGGTGCGTGCCTTGTCGAACCCCTCCTCGGCGATGGTGCCGCCGTCTTCGCGGGGGATGACCGCCCACAGGATGAGGTACACGAGCAGGCCGCTGCCGGCGAAGATCGAGATGAGGATGAAGGCGACGCGCACGATGGTGACGTCGACGTTGATGGCCTTGGCGACGCCGGCGGCGACGCCACCGATCATGCCGTTACGGGAGCGGGTGAGTTTCATGATTGTTCCTTCCGGTGGGTGGTGCGGCCACGTGTTGCGAGGAGCCCGATCGTGCCTGCTGCGGCCAGGGTGACGGCGAGGATGGGCTGAATGAGGGGCGAGGCGATGTGCCCCGCGAGGAGGAGTACGACGGCGAAGCCGACGGCCACGAGGCCGATGGCCAGCGCGGCGATGTCGAGCGATGGGCGGTTCATGCGGACTCCTTGATGAGCACGTCGGACAGTTGGGCATGGACGTCGATGTGGAGACCACCGGTCGCCGTGCCCGCGTCTGCGGCGCTTCCCGGCGCCACGGTCACGTCGGCCAGCCACGAGGTGGTGGTCATCTCCTCGACGGGCCCGGGCAGGATCAGCTCGACGTCGGAGGCGATCACCTCAAGCCGCAGTACCGTCTGGTCGTCGAGCTCCATGCCGCTCAGGTCCACGACGCCCTCCCTGCTGACGAGCCGCACCACGTGGGTGTCGTCGGCGGGGGCAGGGGCGGGGCCGACGGCGGTCTGGGTGGCGAGCCACCCCGTCACGACGATCGAGGCGGCCAGAGCGGCCAGCACCACGCGGGGGATCCGGCGGTCGCGGGCGGCCAGGGCGCAGATCACGGTGACCACGCCACCGGTGGCGGTGGTCGCGGCGAGCGTGGTGCTCAGGTCGTAGCCGAGCAGCCCGGCCGAGACGAACGACGCTGCCATCATCGCCACGATGACCGCGACGCCCATCCACCAACCGTTCTTGGCCTGCGGCACCAGCATGCGCGGCGCCGGCGGCTCCTCCGGGGCGTAGAGGTCGACGGTGGGCAACTGCCTCGACGGCACCGCCGCGCGATGCGAGCCCACCGCCTCGTTGATGCTGCGACGCCAGTGCTCCACCAGGGTCTGGTCGTCGAGCGGGGCGACGGCGGGCGCGGCCGGGGGGAAGAGGCGCGGGGCGCCGGGGACATAGCGGGTCGAACCCGGGGCGGAGGGGCCGGAGGGCAGCGGGTAGTGGGCCGGCGGGAACGCTCCGGAATTCCGCGCACGACGGCGAACCAGCACCAGCGCGATGAGCACCAGGACGCCGGCGCCCCAGGGGAGGGGGAGGGCGGCGTCGAGGGTGGCCACCACGATGACGGTGGAGATCACGACGGCGGCCTTCTGCATGAACGGGGACCAGTCCCGGAAGCCGGGCAGCACCTGGTCGATGGGGCGGGTGCCTTGCGGACCGCGGGTCAGGACGGTGCCCCAGCCGTAGAGGGCCAGGCCGAGGCCGGCGCAGAAGGCCAGCACGATGAACACGACGCGCACGAGGACCACGTCGACGCCCAGCCGCTGGGCGATGGCGCGGCTGAGGCCGGTGGAGACGCCGGCGGCCTCCGGGCGCTGCAGGGCGCCGAGGCTCGGGTCGAACCATCCGAGGTCGAGTTCTGTGGTCATGGCTCCAGTCTGCTCTGACCCGAGCCGAAAGAGCATCGGGTGAGCCCCTGAAGCGCCCCTGGAAAGGGCTCTCCGGTCTGGCCTGAGGGGGATGCCCGTGACAATCTGGGGTCATGACTCAGCTACCGGTGGTGCCCAGCGCGCCCACGCGCGCGCCGCTGCAACGCCGCGTCGAGTCCGGGGTGATCGCCGGTGTCGCGGCCGGTCTGGCCGCCCACCTGGGCATCAATGTGCGGATGGTGCGGTTGGCCTTCGTGATCGGCGCCCTGCTCTCCGGCCTGGGGCTCCTCGCCTACGGCGCCCTGTGGGTGCTGCTGCCCAGCGGCCGGCTCGAGGAGGCCGCTGGCCTCGAGGCCGCCACCCGACGCGGCATGCGCCCCACGCTGCTGCCCGCATCGCGCCCGGACCACGGTGTGCTCGTGGCCGGAGGCCTGGTCGTCGTCGGTCTGCTGTGGCTCTTCGTCTCGGGCGGTGTGGTCCCGACGGCGCTGTTCTGGCCGATGGTCATCGGCGGTGTGGGCATCATCGTGATCTGGCTGCAGGTCGACGAGCGCGTGGTCACCACCCGCAGCACCGACACGCGGTTGTGGGCCCGCGTCACCCGCGGCGGCGGCACGATGAGCATCGTGCGCCTGGTCGGCGGGCTGGTGCTCGTGGGCGCCGGCATCTCGTGGACTCTGGCCACGCAGATTGGCCTCGCCCAACTCCCCGGAGTGCTCGGCGCCTCCGCGCTGCTCTTGGCCGGCCTGTTCATCGTGGCGGCCCCGTGGCTGTACCAGCACCGCAACCGGGTGCGTCGTGCCGACGCGGAGCGCCACCGCGCCGAGGCGCGCGCCGACATGGCTGCGCACCTGCATGATTCCGTCCTCCAGACTCTTGCCCTCATCCAGCGCCAGGCCGACGATTCCGCCACCGTCGCCCAACTGGCCCGCCGTCAGGAGCGTGAACTGCGCACCTGGCTCTACGGCGAAACCGCCCGCGCCGCGTCGCTGCGTTCCGCCCTGCAGGAGATGGCCACCGACGTGGAGGGCCGGTTCCCGGTCGACGTCGAACTGGTCTGTGTGGGTGACGCCACCGTCGACGACAAGGTTGAGGCCCTCATCCTCGCCACCGGTGAAGCCGTCACGAATGCGGCCAAGCATTCGGGCGCGCCACGCATCGACGTGTACGCCGAAGTGGATGATGGACAGATCGAGGTGTTCATTCGGGACCGTGGCAAGGGGTTCGATACCGAGCAATTGCCCGAGGGACGCATGGGCGTGAGAGAATCGATCCGGGCTCGCATGGAACGTTACGGGGGTAGCGCGACGATCCGCTCGGAGCCCGGGGACGGCACTGAAGTGAAACTGGAGATGAGCGGATGAGTGAGGATCAGGCCCATGATGTGGCCGGGTTGCGGGTTGTCATAGTTGATGACCACGCGATGTTCCGGGCGGGCGTCAACCACGAGATCGGCCAGCACGTCAGCATCGTGGGTGAGGGTGAGGATGTCGAGACCGCGGTGAAGGCAATCCTCGAGACCGAACCCGACGTCGTGCTGCTCGACGTGCACCTCCCCGGTGGCGGCGGTGCTGAAGTGATCAAGCAGGTGCTGCCCACGAAGCCAGATGTGAAGTTCCTGGCGCTGTCGGTTTCCGACGCGGCGCAGGACGTGATCGGCGTCATCCGCGCCGGCGCCCGCGGCTACGTGACCAAGTCGATCAGCTCGGAGGAACTGATCGAGGGGATGGCGCGCGTGGCCGCCGGTGACGCGGTGTTCTCCCCGCGGCTGGCGGGCTTCGTGCTGGACGCCTTCAGCGGCGCCATCGACATCGCGCAGGTGGACGAGGAACTGGACAAGCTGAGCGCCCGCGAGCGTGAGGTGATGAAGCTCATCGCCCGCGGCTACTCCTACAAGGAGGTCGCGAAGGAGCTGTTCATCTCGATCAAGACGGTGGAGACCCACGTGTCGTCGGTGCTGCGGAAGCTGCAGCTGTCGAACCGGCACCAGCTCACGAAGTGGGCCACCGACCGCCACCTGGTCTAGCCTCTCCCGCTGTTCAGCTGATCTTCGCCAACACCCGGCTTCGGGTGCCGGTGTAGACGAGTTCGTACTCGCCCACGCGAACGCTTTCGCCGTCGGCCAGCTTGGCCTTGACCGGCTTCTCGCCGTCAACGGAGGCCTTCACGATCACCTGTTCGCGCTTGCCGGCCGCCGACACCGCACCGGAGGGTCCTGTTCCCGGCTGCGGGGGAGTCAACGACACAGACCTTCCGGTGAGCAGCAGTTCCTGCACCAGTTGCCCGTCGCGCAGCACGGTGAGGGCTCCCTCGAGCTTGGGGCGGCTGAGGTAGAAGAGCGCCGTTAGGGCCAGGAGGACGAGCACCGCGCCGCCGATGATCAGCGGGAGCGGGTCGAGTGCAGCCTGCTCAGTCTCGGCCGGAGGGGGTGCCAGTGGCGTGGGGGAGGGACTCGGCTGTGGTGTCTCTCCGGCGACTGCGTCTTCTGACGCGGCGGGCACCGGCTCGTCGACCAGCTGGAGCGGGGCGGCCGTCAGAGTCAGTTCCACGGGGGTCCGCAGCTCCGTGCGCACCACCTCGCTCCAAGAGCTGTCCGCCACGGCAGTGACGAGGAGGTCAGATTGGCTGCCGTCCCACTCGCCGACGGTCAAGGTCAAGGGAAGGTCGACGGTTTGGCCGGGGGCCAGAACCACTTCGTCCGGCAGCCCTTCGACGGTGACCGGAGCTGAGCCGGTAACTTCCGCCGCGAGGCCCGTGAGGTGTGTGGGAAGGAGGCCGTAGGTGGACGAGACCTGCAGAGTTGTGGCGTGCTCGCCGGAGCCGAGGGCCTTGGTGTCAGTGAATTTCGCCGTGAGGGCGCCGGCCTCCAGGTCGGGATCCAGCTTCTGCTTGGCCTGGAATGTGAGCAGCTGCATGCGCAGGTCGCTCAGCACGTCGGCGAACTGGGCGACGGGGATCTCCTGCGTATCCGGGAACACCCCGGTCATCAGGCCGGCGTCGGTTTCTTCCCCCACTGACAGGGCGTAGGTGGCGATGTCCCTGCCGCTCAGGGCCGCGGCCCGCGCCTTGAGATCTGCCCACCCCTCGGAGGTGGGCTCAGCGAACGGCGAGTCCGGCTTGGTGTCGAGGTCGCCGTCAGTGATCAACACCAGAGCGCCGGCAGCCTTGGCGTCGGGGCGTTCAAGCTCCTCAAGGCCAAGTTCGAGGCCGGCCCCGATGTCGGTTTGATCACCGGATGGCTGCGCGGGGAGCTCGTTCAGTACTGCCTGGGGGTCGTCTCCGCGGGGTCCGCGGTAGGCGACTCGGGCGCCGTCGTCGAAGGTGATGAGCGCCACGTGGTCGGTGGGCTGCAACTGCGTGAGCGTCACGCCGAGCGCTTCCGCGACCCTCACGTAGCGTTCCTCCGCCCGCATCGACAGCGACGTATCGACGACGATCACGTAGTCGGATTCCTGTGGACGGACCTGGAGGGCCTCGAGGACATCGTCGATGGTTGCGGCCGGCGGCGCGGCGAACGCCGCCCCGATTTGTGTCGAACAAAGCAACAAACTTACGAGCACGGCTGACAGGCGTCGCATGGTGCCCTCCCCCCAGATGGTCACGTGCTGCTCACCCTAGCGTCACGCGCCGTTGGGCGGGTGGTGAGGTCTGCATGCACCCCTCTATCATGCCCAAGGTTCAGTTTGGATGTTTGGACTCGTACTTTCCTGCAAATCATGTATTGTCCTGCTTGCGACCCGTTGGGGGACTGGTCGCCCGAAGTCCGTCAGCTCTGCCGGGCCGCCGAATTCTCCCCCGTCGAAAGGAAGATTCATGTTCAACTACATGGAGACCGTCCTCCGGGGCGTCATCGCGTCCAGGATGAAGTCCGAGAAGGGCGCCACCGCCGTTGAGTACGGCATCATGGTCGCCGCCATCGCGATCGCGATCATCGTCGTCGTGTTCTCTGTGGGGGACGAGCTTTTCAGGCTCTTCACCACGGTCGAGACGAAGCTTAAGGGCGCTTAAGGGCGAACGCGTAACATCGCCTTCGATGCGTGGGGCCCAGGGAGCTGCCTCTGGGCCCCACGCATCTAGTATCCGACAAGCAGTGGGGGATTGATGATCGGGAACCGAGGTGAGCGGGGAGCGGCTGCCGTTGAGTTCGCCCTCGTCTCCATGCTGTTGGTGACGCTGCTCATGGGCATCATGGAGTTTGGATACGCTTTTTTCGTTCAAGGCAACATTGCGGGAGCAGCTCGAGAGGCGGCACGCGTCTATGCCATCGGAGGGGACAAGGCCGCTGCGAAAGCCGCAGCAGTCGACGCTGGCAGTGCCATCAGCCTAAAGGCCATTGAGGTCAACATCCCGGACGGCGCCTGCCCGGTAGGGGGCGTCGGGGGTTCCGTAACGGTGACCATCGACCATGACTACGGCGGTCTTACCGGCTTTTTTCCCACGTTGAAGGAACTGCACGGTCAGGGGACAATGCGATGCAATGGTTGAGGCGAGCGAATGAGCGCGGCGCGACGGCTGTCGTCGTTGCGCTCGTCCTTGTCGTGCTCCTAGGCTTCGGAGCGCTGGCTGTCGACGTCGGCGGGTTGTGGGTGGAGCGCAAACTTCTTCAGAACGGAGCCGACGCGGCTGCCCTCGCGATCGCCCAAGCATGTGCCTCCGATGCAAGCAGTGTTGGTTGCACTGATCCTAAGAGCTATGGCAAGGACTTCGCCGATAAGAACAACAATTCTGGCGCCGTTGAGGACCTCGTGATCGTCGAGATGGACGTCAAAGACAGGTCCGGCCAGGCAGTGGTGAGAGCGGAGAATTCAAGACGGGCACTCCTCTCCGCCGTCTTCGGCGTGGACCAGAGCGGCGTTGATGCAACATCGGCTGCTGTGTGGAGCGGAGCTCCTTCTAGCATGTCCACAATCCCGTTCACCGTCAGTTACTGTCAGTTTCGTTGGCAGAATGGCGCCTTCAGCGGTACACCCATCGATGGCGATGTGATCATCAAGTTCATGAGCAAGCCGAAGGATTTTCCGGTTGCGGACACCGACGAGGGGACGTGTATGAAGAGCAACGCGGCCCACAACGAAGCGGGCGGCGGCTTCGGGTACATCAAGACCACCACCTCCGGCTGCGAAGCCGTTACCACCGTGGGCGGAATTGTGAAGAGCTCGCCAGGCAACGGCTTCGACACGGGTTGCACCAAGGAAGAAGTGCAGCGGATCCTGGGCAAAGAGCCAGGCAAGACGGTGCTAATCCCCATTTTCAATGATCACAATCGTGAAGAAGGGGCCAACGCTGAATTCACAATCAGCGGATTCGCAGCCATCAACATCAAGGCCTACTGCGTCGGTCTTTCCAAAGGAGGCAACTTCGGCATGCCCACCGGGATCTCCTGCACCGGCAGTGACGCCCGTATCGAGGGCTCGTTCGTTGGCTTCTCAGCGCTGGGCGACCTCCCAAGCGGTGGCGGGGGAACGGACTATGGCGTAACCAGTGTCAGGCTGACACTTCCTCCACCGGAACAGGGATCATGAACAAACGCGGTCTTTTCGGAGCGCTCGCCGCGCTCTTAGCCCTCATCGGAGGAGCGCTCCTCTTCGTTTACGTCAGCGGCGCGGACCAACGCGCCCTCGCGTCGATGGACCCGAGTCCTGTGCTGGTGGTGAGCCAGGACATCCCCGCCGGTACGAGGACTGGGGACCTGGAGGAGTACCTCGAGGTTCAGCAGATCCCCCGGCACGTCATTGTCCCAGGCGCCCTTACCTCCCTGGAGGAACTGCCTGAAGATCAGGTGGCCGTCACAACTCTCATCGCCGGGGAGCAGGTCATCCCAGCGCGATTCGTGAGCCCGGACGACAACCAGATCGCAGCCTCGGTCCCCATTCCCGAGGGCCTGCAGCTTGTCTCCATTCAACTCTCGCCGGAGCGTGTCACGGGCGCGCAGTTGAACGCAGGGGACAAGGTGGGAATCTTCGCCTCCATGACGGTCGAGGTAGAGGGTGGTTTGAGTCCATTCCCAGCCGCGGCGCCAACGCCATCCGCGACTCCAACTACAGATGGTATGGAGAAGGAGCATTCCCTCACGGCCATGATCGCCAACGACGTGCTGGTTGCGCGCATCCAGGGTGCCCCCGCCGCGCAGTCTACGGCAGAGCAGACGCCGGGGAGCGAGACACTGCCCGGATCCGAGGTCATCGTGACGCTGGCCGTGGACGCAAAACTGGCTGCGAAGCTCGTCTTCACCAAGGAATTCGGCTCTGTGTGGCTTTCTCGCCAGACGCCGACAACCGATTTCTCGAAGATAGACATCGTGGGTGCCTGGATGGTGTTCGAATGATCCAACTTCTGCTGAGCACCGCCGATGATTCGCTCGAGGAGAGACTCCACCAAGCCATCGGTGATGGATTCACCCGGGTACCCCCGCCGCAATTGGCGGGTGAGGGTGACCCGGTGGCGTCATTGTTCGGCAGGGCTGCAATTCCAGACGTCGTGGTGCTCGATGCCACCGGAATGGAAGACGCAGCGATGCGGATCGCTTCGGATCTTGGGCAGCGAGCAGACGTGCTGTTGGTGCATGCCGATCCGGGCCTCATCGGAGTAGCCGCCGTCCGGGCAGGCGTGCGAGACATCATCCAGGCCACTGCAGAGCCGCACGAATTGCGCGCCGCGCTGGATCGCGCAGCCGATCGTGTGTTCGCATCGCGCGCGGCCCAGGACATGCCCGGGATGCTCCCGCCCCCTGTCAGTGGTCGCACCGGGGTCGTCGTGACAGTCACTTCCCCCAAGGGCGGCGTCGGCAAGACAACCGTGGCCACCAATCTTGCAGTCGGCCTCGCTCAACGCTTTCCGCAGCAGGTAGTTCTCATCGACGCCGACGTGCACTTCGGGGACGTCGCCAGTGCGCTCAACCTGCAGGCACAGCACTCGCTGCCGGACATCGCGCGCGGTCCCGCCGCCAGAGACAGCATCGCAGTGAAGAGCTACGTGACACAGCACGTGACCGGACTCTTCGTGGTCCCAGGCTCGGATTCTCCCGCTGATGCCGATACAGTCACTGGCGACGATCTGGCCCAACTGGTCTCGCTGCTGCGTGGCCAATTCGCCTACGTGGTCATCGACACCGCACCGGGACTCACCGACCACACGCTCGCGGCACTGGACCACACGGACCATCTGGTGCTCGTGACCAGCCTCGATGTACCCGGTGTGCGGGGTCTGCGTAAGGAGATCGACACGCTCAATGACCTCAAGATGATCACGGGGAAACGCACCATCGTCGTGAATTTCAACGAGCGCTCACGCGGTATGACGATCGCAGATGTTGAGGCCACCATCCGCGCCGGCGTCGATGTAGCGCTGCCCCAGTCCAATGGAGTGCCACTGTCAACCAATCAGGGCATTCCACTCCTGCAAAGCGGCGGCCGAGACCCGGTGAGCAAGGGGCTCCTGTCGCTGGTGGATGCCGTTGCGCCACAGACTCCGACGAGCACTAGAGGGCGGCTGTTCCGGAGGAATCCATGAGTCTGAGGGAACGTCTGGAGGGGGCCAGGGAGAGGTCAGTGGAAGCGCCTGCCGCTCCCGTGTGGTCACCGCCTGATCCCACGGGGCAGAGCCCATGGGGGCGCTCGGAGCCGCAGCCGCTGGGAGCTCGGTCGGCGGACTCTCCCGAGCCTGCTCCGGAGGCCGAGTTGCACGCTGTGCCCGCCCCCGCGGCACGAGTCACGGCGCGGCTGTCGGAACGGGCACCCGTCGCGACAACGGCTCCGCCTGCCAGGAGTGACGCGCTCAGCGCGTTGAAGGCTTCGGCCGTGGACACCCTGTTCGCTCGACTTGGCACTCGAGTGAACGACCCCGATATGGACGAGTCCAGCCTGCGGAGCATGGTGATGGACGAGCTGAACTCAGTTGTGGAAGCGGCGAAGGTGCCTCTCACCACTGCGGAGCGCCAGCGATTGATGCGTGAAGTAGAGGCCGACGTTCTAGGCTTGGGCCCCCTGGAGCCGCTTCTGAATGACTCCACGGTCACCGAGATCATGGTCAACGGTCCGGAGTCCGTATATGTCGAACGCAAGGGCCAATTGACACGCACCGAGGTCTTCTTCGACGGCGAACCACATCTGCGGCGAATCATCGAACGCATCGTCACCAGGGTGGGTCGGCGCATCGACGAGTCATCCCCGTTGGTGGATGCTCGTCTCGAGGATGGCTCGCGAGTCAATGCCATCATTCCCCCGCTCGCGGTGAGCGGCTCCACCTTGACGGTCCGTAAGTTCTCCAGGGACGCACTTTCTGTCCTGGATCTGGAACGCTTCGGCACCATGACGCCCGAGATGGCGGAATTGCTCAAGGCCTGTGTGGAGGCGAGGCTCAACATTCTGGTTTCCGGTGGTACTGGCACCGGCAAGACCACGTTGCTCAACGTACTCAGCTCGTTCATCCCGTCAAACGAACGGATCATCTCCATCGAGGATTCGGTGGAGCTCCAACTCCAGCAGGACCACGTGATTCAGCTGGAGTCTCGGCCGGCCAACATCGAAGGAAGGGGCGAGATCACGATCCGTGACCTGGTGCGCAACTCGCTGCGCATGCGGCCCGACCGCATCGTGGTGGGCGAGGTCCGTGGCGCGGAGGCGCTGGACATGCTTCAAGCTATGAATACGGGTCACGACGGCTCGCTTTCCACAGTTCACGCCAACTCTCCGCGCGACTGCCTGGCCAGGCTGGAGACCCTGGTCATGATGTCAGGCTTCGAGCTCCCG
Organism: Tessaracoccus zhenghani; assembly: GCF_055326325.1. NCBI lineage: Bacteria > Bacillati > Actinomycetota > Actinomycetes > Propionibacteriales > Propionibacteriaceae > Tessaracoccus > Tessaracoccus zhenghani. Next base: position 303,860 of record NZ_JBUZNQ010000002.1, read on the forward strand.
CTGCGCGCCATCAGAGAGCAGGTCTCCTCGGCCATCAACCTGATCGTGCAACTCACCCGTCTCAGGGACGGCACTCGACGGATCACTGCCGTCACCGAAGTGAGTGGCATGGAGGGGCAGATCATTACCTTGCAGGATGTGTTCCTCTTCGACTACTCCGCCGGAGTCGATCCAAATGGTCGGTTCAGGGGCCGGACGATCCCTACCGGTGTGCGCCCCATGTTCACGGACCGCTTCCAGGATCTGGGCATCGAACTGTCTCCATCCGTGTTCGGCGGTCCCGGCTGGGGCGGCTTGCGATGAGCGGTGACGCGCTCGCATACATCGGTGGCGGCTTGGTGTCAGCCGCAGCGTTGACCTGGCTGGTGCTCTACTTCACTGCTGGACGCACGGTGCCGATATCGCGGCGGCGCCCCGCGGACGCATTGCCCGTTGGTCTGTTGCCACAGGCGGCGACCGCCGCGTCGGCTGTCGCGGGGTACGCTCTCGGCGGGAGAGCAGGCGTCGTCGAGGAGTCGCTCTCCGCGGCTGGAATCCGGATGCGTCCGCAGGACTTCCTGGTATTGGTTGCGTCTGGAACGGTGGCCGGCTTCGCTCTTGGACTGGTGCTCGGTGGACCGGTCTTGGCCTTGTTGGCACTGATCCTCGTCCCGCTCGCCGCTGTCCTGATAGTGCGTTTCAAAGCGGGCAAACGGCGTCAGCTCTTCGGGAATCAGTTGGAAGAGACGCTCAGCACCCTGTCTGGCAGTCTCCGAGCAGGCTTCAGCCTCCCCCAGGCCTGCGCCACAGTGGCGAGCGAACTCGATGAGCCCACCTCGTCCGAGTTTTCCCGAGTGGTGAATGAGACGCGACTTGGTAGACCTTTCGTGGAGGCGTTGGCTGATGTGGCACAGCGCAACGAGAATGAAGACTTCGATTGGGTTGTCCAGGCCATCGCCATCAACCGGGAGGTAGGTGGCAACTTGGCCGACGTGTTGAACGGAGTCGGAGCCACCATTCGGGAGCGGGTACAGCTGAAGCGTCAAGTTGCAGCCCTCGCGGCAGAGGGAAAGCTGTCTGCGCTCATTCTGATTGCTCTGCCGCCCGGTGTGTTCCTCCTGCTGGCGATAGGTAACCCCACATACGTCGCCAAGTTCGGGGAGTCGATTCTCGGGATCGGTGCATTGGTCCTTGCCGGAATACTCCTGGCAGTCGGCAGTTTCTGGCTCAGTCGCGTTGTCAAGATCAAGTTTTGAGGTGAGCCTATGCCGCAGTCGGTCTACGTCGCCTTAGCGCTGCTTGTGGTAGGAGGTGCGTACCTCCTCCACCTCCTTTTGGTCGGGGAGGGGCGCCTGCAGCGAGGCGTTCGAGAGAATCTCCAACGGGGTTTGAATTCCCAGTCCTCCGGAGTGACGAGAGTTGTCGCGGCTCCATCTCTTGGCCTCAAGCTCATTGGCTCGCGGGGTGCTGGGTCTCTCGACAAGCTCCTGATGCGGGCAGGGCGGCCGGCGGCTTGGCCCCTGGAACGGGTCATCAGCGTGAAGATGATGTCCACACTGGTGGCCGTCGCGCTCGCCCTGCTGATTATTAGGAAGGACCCTTCGCTTGGCTCCTTCGCGCTTGGAACGTTCTTTGTCCTCTTCATCTTCTTTCTCCCAGAACTTCTCTTGTGGAACACGGGTATCAAGCGTCGCGAGGCGGTGCAGTTGGAGCTGCCCGATGTGCTCGATCAGATGAGCATCGCCGTTGAGGCTGGCCTTGGGTTCGACGCTGCCCTTGTCCGGGTGGCCAGGAACGGGCGGGGGGTACTTGCTCCCGAGCTCATCCGAACGCTGCAGGACATCCAACTCGGCCAGCAGCGACGTCTGGCCTATCAGGCGTTGTCCGACCGGCTGGCAGTCCCCGAGTTGCGCCGGTTCATCCGATCCATCATCCAAGCTGAGGAACACGGCATCGCCTTGAGCGAGGTTCTTCACAGCCAGGCAAAGGAACAGAGGATCGCTCGCCGCCAGCGCGCGGAACATAAGGCCATGGAGATCCCCGTCAAGGTGGTCTTTCCCCTGATTCTCCTTCTCATGCCGGCCCTGATGATTGTCATCATGACGCCAGCAGCCCTCGGCATCATTGAGGCCTTCTCTCAATGACCTGGATCTGGACGGCGCTCGTGGCCGCTGCGGTGGCCGGACTGGCGTCGAGGTTCCTCCCCAGAGTGGCGCTAGAGGCGACCACGAAGCTCATCGGGACGGTACCTCGTGCAGCGATTCTGGGGGCTGGGGTAGGCCTCATCACCTCGGACCTTCTGGAGGCCGCAACCCTGGCGGTCATCGCAGGTTTGGCGGGCGTCCTGTTCGTCGTCGACCTCAAGGAACACCGGCTCCCCGACACCGTGATCCTCACCGCGCTCATCGCCTGGGCAGTTGGCGCCGTCGTCATGGCCGCCACGACGGGGGACTGGGGTGCGCTGCTCCGCGCCATCCTGGCCATGCTCGCGATGTTCGGCGGCTTCTTCGTCGCGGCATTGCTGGCGAAGGGGATGCTCGGGTTCGGGGATGTGAAGCTGTCGGCGCTCCTGGGCGCCGTGCTCGGCTGGTACAGCTGGATGGCGGTGGGCCGCGGCCTGTTCTTCGGGATCGTCCTGCACGGCCTCTTCGCCGTGGTGGTGCTCATCGTCACGCGCGACAGGAAGGCCGACGTGCCGATGGGCCCGGCGCTGATCGCAGGGGCCGCGGCGGCCATCGCGATCAGCGCCTGAGGCTCACCAGAAGACGGCGATGCCGGCGTTGAGCAGCGTGAGGGCGAAGATGCCCCAGAACTGCCCGGGCGCCACCTGATCCTTCTTGCGGTTGATCAGCACCAGCACGAAGATCGCGATCAGCACGAGCAGCTTGATGCCGATCTTGATGTTGTTGACGTGCCCGTCACCCATCTCCAGAATGCCCACCAGAGCGAGGCCGGAGATCAGCATCGTGAGAGCACCGTGGAACATGGCCGGATTGACGATTCGGTGGGGCCCCTTCAGCTGAACAAAAGCGCCTCCGAAGAGCGCCGCGAAGCCGATGAGGTGGAGCAGAAAGAAGATTCCATGCACGATTTCCATGGCTCCAGACTCTACCCTTAAGGGGGGAACCCAGCCCAATTCCACGCACCTCAGGGACAGTTCAGGGTTCGAAAGCATTTACAGTGACCCTGCCTACTGCCATGCTTGAGGCATGTTATGGACAATCATCGTTTGGATTATCGTCGGCCTCATCGGAGGCGCTATCGCAAAGGCCATCATGCCTGGGCGTCAGGGTGGGGGCTGGCTGGCCACCATCATCCTGGGCATCATCGGTGCATTCGTTGGTGGTCTCATCGGGTCGCTCCTCATCGACCAGGAGTTCAATCTGACCGGCCCCAACTTCTCCATCGGCGGTGTCATCACCTCCATCATTGGTGCCCTCATCGTGCTCGCCATCTACGGTTGGGCTCAGCGCCGCAAGGCCTGATCCCTCCCTCTGACCCCGAAGGGGCGCCCGGCTGCTGCCGGGCGCCCCTTGTTCTGCCTGCTGCAACCGGCACCGGTCGCAGGGTGATCAGAAGAACGGGCGCCAGGGCGACAGGAACAACTCCGTCACCTTGGCCACCACGGAGCGGCTCGCCCAGCGCTGTTCGTTCAGCTCGATGCTGTTGGACTGGTCCGTGCGGAACACGTCCTCCATGTGCTTGGCGACGCTCTCGTCGGTCACCTCGAGGTTCACCTCGTAGTTGCCCCACAGGCTCAGCCTGTCCAGGTTGGCCGTGCCGATCGTTGACCACACGCCGTCCATGGTGGCGGTCTTCGCGTGCACCATCGCCCCCTGGTACAGGTACAGCTTCACGCCGGAGCGCAGCAGGTTCGTGTAGTAGCCGCGCGACAGCCAGTCGGCCACCACGTGGTTGGAGCGGCCCGGCACGATGATCCGCACGTCGACACCCCGGTTGACGGCGGCACGGAGGCCGGCGATCAGGTCGTCGTCGGGGATGAGGTATGCGTGGGTGAGCCAGATGTGTGAGGTGGCCCTGTCGATGGCCTCCAGGTACATGTTGCGGATGGGGTACACCTGAAGGCGCGGCATGTTGCGGTGCACGCGCACGGTGGGGAGCCAGTCGCGCTCCGGGTTGTCCTCGATCCGGTCGTGCTCCTTGCGGACGTGGAGGTTCCAGAAGTCGATGAACGCGTTGTCCAGCTCGGCGACCCCGGGGCCCACGACGCGGGCGTGGGTGTCGCGCCAGCCGGTGGCGTACAGCGAGCCGATGTTGTAGCCACCGATGAAGCCGACCCGGCCGTCGACGGTGAGCAACTTGCGGTGGTCTCGACCCCAGTGGCGCGGCGACCACGGGATGGGAATCGCGGGGTGCGGCATCGTCGCGATGTTCTTCGGGATCGACTTGAAGAACGCCCGTGGCACCACCAGGTTGGCGAACTCGTCCCAGATGGCGTGCACCTTCACGCCCCGGTCCGCAGCGCGGCCCAGCGCGTCGCGGAACCGGTGGCCCGTGGCGTCGCCCTTCCAGATGTAGGTCTCAAAGTAGATGGTGTGCTCGGCCGCGTCGATGGCCTCGATCATCGCGTCGTACAGGTACTCGCCGTAGGTGTAGACGGTGATCTCGTCCTCCGCCACGGGCAGCGGTTCCGGCCGCGTCACGGGGAACTTGCGCAGCTTGCGCTTCTTCTTCCGGAAGGACTCGACGACGGTCAAGGCGATCATGGAGAGGATCTGACCGATCAGCACCGCGGCGGTGAGGCGGTTGAAGAACCGTCGTGCGCGGCTCCAGGTGGTCTGCATGGGGATAGCGTACCTACGGAGTCGTCGGCGCGAGCCGGTAGGCTGGGCAGCCGACATGAGTGACTCCCTTTTCCCGGATCTTTTTGCCGTCTTCCAGCCCGACGAGCCCGCTCCGCCGCGCGCGGAGGCACTGGTGACCCCGCGGAAGGCCAAGGCGAAGCAGGTCAGCGAGGATGAACTGCTGGAGGGTCTCAACCCGCCGCAGCGCCAGGCCGTCGTGCATGCGGGCAGCCCCGTGCTGGTGGTGGCCGGTGCAGGCTCCGGCAAGACGCGGGTGTTGACCCGGCGCATCGCGCATCTGGTCAGCCAGCGTGACGTCCATCCCGGCTCCATCTTGGCCATCACGTTCACCAACAAGGCCGCTGCGGAGATGCGTCAGCGCGTCATCGAACTGGTGGGCAACCGCGCCAAGCTCATGTGGGTCTCCACCTTCCACTCCGCGTGTGTGCGCATCCTGCGGGCCGACATCGACCGCTTCGGCATCGCCAAGTCGTTCTCCATCTACGACGACGCAGACTCCAAGCGGCTCATGTCGCTGGTGGTGCGCGACATGGAGCTGGACCCCAAGCGTTACCCGGTGCGCGCCGTGATGAACGCGGTGAGCAACTACAAGAACGAACTGGTCGACCACGAGCGCGCCGCCGCAGAGGCGGAGAATTCCCGGCAGGAGACGATCGCCCGGGCCTACGCCGATTACCAGGGCCGGCTCGTCGCCGCCAACGCGCTGGACTTCGACGACCTCATCATGACCGCCGTCCACCTGTTCCAGGCGTTCCCGGACATCCGCGAGAAGTACCGTCGCCGCTTCCGGCACGTGCTGGTGGACGAGTACCAGGACACCAACCATGCCCAGTACTCGCTCATCCGCGAGTTGTGCGCGGGCGAGGTCACCGGCGTGGTGGAGGGATCCCCGACGGTGGAGCCGGCGGAGGTGATGGTCGTCGGCGACTCGGACCAGTCCATCTACGCCTTCCGCGGCGCCACCATCCGCAACATCCTCGACTTCGAGTCGGACTTCCCGGGCGCCGGCACCATCGTCCTGGACCAGAACTACCGCTCCACCCAGAACGTCCTCACCGCCGCCAACGCGGTGATCTCGCGCAACCAGGGCCGCCGCGACAAGCACCTGTGGTCCGACTTGGGGGAGGGCGACCTCATCGTCGGCTGGGTCGCCGACACGGAGCGCGACGAGGCACAGTTCATCGCCGACGAGATCGACAGGCTCTCCGACGCGGGCGAGAGCCAGTACGGCGACACCGCCGTGTTCTACCGCACCAACGCCCAGTCCCGCGCATTCGAAGAAGTGTTCATCCGCGTCGGCATGCCGTACAAGGTCGTCGGTGGGGTTCGGTTCTACGAGCGCCGCGAGATCCGAGACGCCATCGCGTACCTGCGCGCCATCGTGAACCCCGCAGACGACGTCTCCGTGCGCCGCATCCTGAACGTGCCCAAGCGCGGCATCGGCGACAGGGCGGAGGCCGCCATCTCGACGCTGGCCAGCGCTCAGCGCATCACCTTCTTCGACGCGCTCCAGCGCGCCGAGGAGGCGCCGGGCCTCGCCAGCCGCTCCGTCAAGCTGATCCAGGGCTTCGTCGACGTGATGAACATCCACCGTGCCATGGTGGCCGCCGGCAAACCCGCCGACGAGGTGCTCACCTCCATCCTGAAGGAATCGCACTACCTCCCTGAGTTGCAGGCGTCGACAGACCCGCAGGACGAGACCCGCATCGAGAACCTCGTCGAGCTCGTGTCGGTGGCGGCGGAGTTCGTCGCTGCCGCGAACACCATCGACCTCGACGACGAGGAGGCCGTCGAATCCGGCCTCGTGGCCGGCATGCCGGAGCCCGACGACTCACTCGCCGCGTTCCTGGAGCGCATCGCGCTGGTGGCGGACTCTGACCAGGTGCCGGACCACGACGAGGGTAAGGGTGTCGTCACGTTGATGACCCTGCACACCGCCAAGGGCCTGGAGTTCGACACCGTGTTCCTCACGGGCATGGAGGAGGGCATGTTCCCGCACATGCGGGCCCTCACAGACCCGAACGAGCTGGAGGAGGAGCGACGGCTGGCCTACGTCGGCATCACGCGCGCCCGGAAACGGCTCTACGTGACCCGCGCCGCCGTGCGCGTCACCTTCGGGCAGCCGGCCTACAACCCGGCGTCGCGGTTCCTGGAAGAGATGCCGGCCCACGTCCTGGACTGGCGCCGCACCGGCGCAGCCACCACGCAGTGGGCGAGCACCGCCGCCGCGCGCAACCGCCAGACCTCCGCGTCGATCCAGAGCTTCGGCTCAGGCAACGGCCCGCTGAAGACCGTGCTGAGCGTGAGCGTGGGGGACAGGGTGCTGCACGCCAGCTTCGGCATGGGCACCGTGGTGGCCGTGGCAGGAGCCGGCGACAACCTCAGGGCCGACGTCGACTTCGGCTCGGCGGGCACGAAGCGGTTGAGCGTGAAGCACGCGCCGATGGAGAAGCTGTAGCGCACCGCGCGAAAGACAGTGCTGGGTTTGTCACCGTCTACGGTCCCAAACCGAGCAGTGAACAGCTGTCCTGGTGTGAGCTACGGGTTCAAGGAGTGCTGACGACTACTTGGAAACGCCCAGCGAGCGCAGGAACACCATCGGGTTCGACGCGCTGTACACATCGCCCGGCGTGACGCCCGGCTTGTAGTACTCGAAGTGCAGGTGCGAGCCGAATGAGCGGCCGGTGTTGCCGACGTAGCCGATGAGCTGGCCCGCCTTGACGGTCTGGCCGGTGCGCACAGCCTTGCGGCTCATGTGCGCGTAGAGCGTGGATCCACCGTTGTTGTGCTGGATCACGACGTTGGTGCCCGCCCAGCCGCCTGCGGTGGGGCTGAGCACGACGCCGGAGGCGGCAGCGTAGATGGGGGTGCCGGTGGGGGCCGGGAAGTCCTGGCCGGTGTGGTAGCGCGACCACTTGCCGCGCTGACCGAAGCCGGCGCCGACGCGGTAGCCGGACTTGACCGGCATTGAGCCGCCCTTGCTCGTGAGGTTGTCCACGTCCTCGGCGGTCATCGACTCGACGTCGCCGACGGTGATGCCCTGGGCCTTCGCTGCGATGGCGGCCTTGCGGGCCCGTTCGAGCAGCTCCGCGGCCTTTTCGGCCTCTTCCTTCAGCTTCTGCGACTGGGCGGCGACGAGTTCCATGTCGGCGTCCATCAACTTGTCGCGCTCGCCCATGGAGAGATCTGCCTGCGCCTGCGTGGCGGACTGGTTCGCGGCGCCCAGCTGCTCCTGGCGCTCCTGCGCTGCCTTGTCCGCGACGACGTCCGTGAGGCCGCTGCGTACCGCGTTGCGGCTCACGTCCTCGCTGCGGTCTTCGAAGCTCTCAGCTGCTGCCGACATCGCGGCGGCGGGGATGGCGGCGGAGACGTCCACGCCGCTGTCGAGGTCATTGCCACGGGCCGTGAAGGCGAAGGCGAAAAGTGCGGAGGCCCCGACGGCGCCGGCGACGCCCATGGCGACCATTCGGCGGGAGATGCCCAGCGCGCGGGAGGCGCGGCGTGCGGGCGATGCGGCGGGGGTGACGACCTCTACTTCGAGGATTTCGTCGGTTACAGGGTCAGCGGCGCGACGGGCGTTGCGCAACGGGCTGTGGTTCACCTGGTTCCTGACGTCAAGAGGGGGTTCTGTGGGTCATTCCGATCGGAACCTTAACAGTTCTCAGGAACCTCTCAAAATTAAACCAACATATTGTCCACAGATCTTTTTGGCGTCGGACGTGCCTGGGTCGGGGGACCTGCGGGGCCCGCGTCCTCGTTCGTGGGAAGGGCTACCGTATCGGCCCTTGTCCCGATACGCTGGCGACGCTTGATCATCTCAATTGAACAGGAATCACTGTGGATCTCCTCGAATACCAAGCGCGCGACCTCTTTGAGCGGTTCGACGTACCAGTGCTCGCCGGACGCACGGCCACCACCCCCGAAGAAGCACGTGAGGCCTACCGGTCCCTCGGCTCGGGGACGGTCGTCGTCAAGGCCCAGGTTCGCACCGGCGGCCGCGGCAAGGCGGGCGGCGTCAAGCTGGCCCACGACGAGGAGGCCGCCGTCGAGACGGCCCAGCAGATCCTCAACCTGGAGATCAAGGGCCACCCGGTCAAGGTCGTGATGCTCAGCCCCGGAGCCGACATCGCGGAGGAGTACTACTTCTCGATCCTCCTCGACCGCGCCTCCCGCGGCTATCTCGCGATGTGCAGCGTGGAGGGCGGCGTCGACATCGAGACCCTGGCCGAAGAGCGGCCCGAGGCCCTCGCCAAGGTCGAGTTGGACCCCGTCGACGGCATCACCGCTGAGGCGGCGGAGCGCATCCTCACCGAGGCAGGCTTCCCCCAGGAGATCCACGCGGCCGTCAGCCCCGTGCTCCAGAAGCTGTGGACCGTGTTCGTGGAATCAGACGCCACGCTCGTCGAGGTCAACCCCCTCGTGAAGACGGCCGACGGCACCATCCTCGCCCTCGACGGCAAGGTCACCCTCGACGCCAACGCAGATTTCCGGCACCCGGAGTGGGAGCAGTACGAGGAGAACACCGCGGACGTCGACCTCGAACGTCAGGCCCGCGAGCTCGACCTCAACTACGTGAAGCTCGACGGCTCCGTCGGCGTGATCGGCAACGGGGCTGGCCTCGTGATGAGCACCCTCGACGTGGTGGCCGCCGCCGGCGAAGAGCTGCCCGGCAAACCCAAGCCCGCCAACTTCCTCGACATCGGCGGCGGCGCGTCGGCCCAGGTGATGGCCAACGGGCTGCGCATCATCATGAGCGACCCCCAGGTGAAGTCGGTGTTCGTCAACGTCTTCGGCGGCATCACGGCCTGCAGCGACGTGGCCAACGGCATCGTCCACGCGCTGGAGATGCTGGGCGACGAGGCGCGTCTGCCCATCGTCGTCCGGCTCGACGGCAACTCCGTCGACGTCGGCAAGGCCATCCTCGAGGAGGCCAACCACCCGCTCATCACCGTCAAGAACACGATGGATGAGGCGGCCCGCACCGCGGCCAAGCTCGCCTCGGAAGGAAACTGACATGGCGATCTACATCAACGCCTCATCGCGCGTCCTCGTCCAGGGCATGACCGGCCGCGAGGGCCGCAAGCACACCCAGCGCATGGTCATGTCCGGCACCCGCGTCGTCGGGGGCGTGACCCCGGGCAAGGCCGGCGAATCCGTGCTCTTCGAGGAGGACCCCGTACCGGTGTTCGGCTCGATGGTGGAGGGTGTGGCCGCCACCAACGCAGACGTGTCGGTGGTGTTCGTGCCGCCGAAGTTCGCCAAGGCCGCCGTCATGGAGGCCGTGGAGGCCGAGATCGGCCTGTGCGTGGTCATCACCGAGGGCATCCCCGTGCGCGACAGCGTCGAGTTCCAGGCCGCGGCCGCCGAGGCCGGGACCCGCATCATCGGCCCGAACTGCCCGGGTCTCATCTCTCCAGGCCGGTCCAACGTCGGCATCATCCCGGCGCACATCTCGGGTCCCGGCCGCATCGGCCTGGTGTCGAAATCCGGCACGCTGACCTACCAGATGATGTACGAACTGCGCGACCACGGCTTCTCCACGGCCGTCGGCATCGGGGGTGACCCCGTCGTCGGGCTCAAGCACATCGACGTGCTGCAGGCCTTCGAGGAGGACGACGAGACCGACGTGATCGTGATGATCGGCGAGATCGGAGGCGACGCGGAGGAACGCGCTGCCGACTACATCAAGGCCAACATCACCAAGCCCGTCGTCGGCTACGTGGCAGGCTTCACGGCACCGCCCGGCCGCACCATGGGCCACGCGGGCGCCATCATCACCGGCTCGAGCGGCACCGCCCGCGCCAAGAAGGAGGCGCTGGAGGCCGCGGGTGTGCAGGTGGGGGAGACCCCGTCGCAGACCGCGCAGCTCGCCCGCGACGCCATCGCCAAGCTGCGCGCCGGGCAGCTGGTCTGATCAGTTGAGCTGGCTGGCCCGGACGGCGATCCGGGCGGCCAGCTCGGTCAGCTGCTCCTGGGTGAACTGCACCTCGGGGGTGGCGGAGACGATGGTGTAGGCCACCTTGTTCGTGGCCACGCTGACGATGAGCTGGTAGGTGACCTTCTCGGTGTCCGAGATCGCCTGCGTGGCGGTGAACACCAGCGACGACAGTGCGTTGCCTTCGGCGTCCTTCGCCGGCACGGGAGCGTGCTCCGCGATCTCGGCCGTCAGGACCCGCTGGCCGCAGGTGCGCAGGTTCGTGCCGAGCTTGGTGACGAAGACCGCGGCCTCCTCCGAGGAGGGGAAGGTGAACAGCAACTCGTCGATGCCGAAGCGCTCCGGGATCTTCTCGTCACGCGTCAGGGCGTAGGCCGTGCGCTGCCGCTCGGTGGGGCCGGCCTCGGTGGCCAGTTCCATGTTCTCGCAGCCCATGTTGGTGCCGTCGACGGGGTGCGGGCCGGTCATCGTCCAGCGTCCGGCCCCCGGATGGATACGCGGCAGGTCGACGGGGACGAGCCAGCCCTCGGGCGGCGCAGGAGGCACGATCGCGGGGGCAGCCGTCACGTCGGTGGGGCCGGGTGCGTCCTGGGCCTCCGCCAGGTCCGCCTGCGACCGCAGCAGCGAATCCGCGACCACGTTCTCCTCGACGGGCTGCGCGTCGCGCGCCACGTCGACCATCTGAAGGGCGGCGCCGTCGCGCGTCAGGAGGACGGTGTGGTACTTCGCCACCGCCTCCTCCTGGACGATCGTCACCTGGAAGGTCTCCTCGGCCAGGCCCTCAATGGTGGTGGCGCGGACCAGTCGGGCGGGTACCTCGCCGCACGTGGTCAGGGAGGCGATGCGCTCGCTCATGACGCTGCTGGCGGCGTCGACGTTGGCGTACACGTCGATGCGGTGCAGCGTGGCCAGCTTGTCGTCGCCGCTGGTGCCCAGCGTGCGCTGGAAGGAATGGGTGGGATTGACCGTCGGCTGGGCAGTGCTCAGGCAGATCGCCCGCATGGTGTGGTCCGACTGGGTCTCCGTGGTGGAGATCACTGACCAGTCCGCGGCCGGGGCGATGGGGGCCAGGTCGTCCGCCTCCACCAGATCGGCGACATCAGCGGGTTGGTCCGTCACCGAGGGGCTACCGGAGGTGGGCGACTCGGGCCCGCTGGGAACGCCCGTCGGCTCGTCCTGCATGCCGCGCACCACGAAGAACGCGATGAGGCCCACCACCAGCGCGCCCACCAGCCCGGCCAGGGCCCAGGTGCCCAACGTCATCTTGTGCGCGGAGACCCAGGAGGGAGCCGCGGCGGGGGCCGCGGTGCGTTCGGCCTCCACCGGGGTGTCGCTCGACATTGCGGAGCGACGGGGGGCCGGGCCAGGCCCGTCGGCGTACTCCCCGGCGGAGCGCGGGAAGACGGGGGCGGGGATCATCGGCTCGGGCTCTGGGGCGATGGGCGCCGGGGGAGGGGTCTGCCTGAAGGGGGTGCTGCCGGGGCGGGCGAAGGGGCTGTCCCCTTGGCCCTTGGCCGGCGGGGCCGGCGCGGTGGGCTCGACGGGCTCGACCGGTTCACTGGCCTCGGTGGGTGCAACCGGTTCAACCGGTTCACCAGGTTCGACCGGGTCGTCGCCCAGGCCGGCGGCGGGCGTCGATTCTTCTGCGGCTGCCGCGCCGCGTCGGGGCCGGGCCGCGTCGTCTGCTGCGGTATCGTCCGGAACCAATGGCGCCTGAAGTTCCTCGTCGGGCTGCAAGGCCCGGCGGGCACGGAAGGTCTCGTCAGACACAGGGGCTCACCTCCTCCGGAGCGCTGATTGGCCGAGTTACGTTGGGCCAGACTACCGGGGTGGCTGAAGGCCGCGCGAGAACCTCAACGGAAGGGTGATGGTGGACGGGTTCCAACACCGCACTGTGGCGGTCGACGTCGATCCGACGCCGACCCCCGAGCCGCGGCACTGGCCGTGGTCCTGGTACCTGCCTGCCATCGTCGGCCCGCTGGCGGTGCTGTTGGCCGGGTGGCTCCTCCTCTCCGGCTTCGGTGTGGTGGCGTGGCTCACCTCTCCCGACGCCCAGCTCACCCCGGCGCTCCGGATCGCGGCCGAGATGCTCGTCCTCGCCCACGGCGCGCCCGTGCAGATCGCGGAGCAGGCGGTCTCGATCGCCCCGCTCGGATTGACGCTCCTGCTCCTCTTCCTCGCGTTGCCGATGGCCTCCCACTCGGCCAAACAGGCCGCGGCCCAGGGTGCCCAGAAAGACGACACCGGTGGCCTCTGGGTCGACGGCGAACGCCTCGTCGCCAAGGTGGCCGGCACCTTCGCGCTCACGTACGGAGCAGCCGTGGTGGTCCTGGCCGCCACGCTGGAGGTCGCCTCCTGGCGTGCGGTGGTCGGCGGGCTGGTCGTGGGCGGCGTGGCCGGATTCTGGGGAGCAGCCCGCGGCATCGGCTACTCCCCGACGGAGACCTGGCCCGTCTGGCTCCGTTCGGTCCCCAAGGCCATGGGGGCCGCCATCCTCGCGGTGCTCGTGGGAGCCGTCGTCGTGACGGGCCTGGCCGTCTATTCGGGGTGGGACCGGATGGGCGGCATCGTCGATGCTCTCGACGGCGGCACGAGCGGGTTGGTCCTGCTGGTGGTGCTGCACCTCCTCTACCTGCCCAACATCGTGCTGGCGGGCGCCTCCTGGCTCCTCGGCGCGGGCCTCACGCTGGGCGACGGCTCCGTGGTGACGATGACGGTCACCGACGTCGGGCTGCTGCCGGCCATCCCCATCTTCGGCGCCGTGCCCGCAAGCGGGACCGCGCCCACGTCGCACCTGTGGTGGCTCGCCGTCGGCGTTATTGCGGGCGCCGTCGCGGCCCTGGTTGTCGCATTCGCCCGGCCGCGCGCCCGCTTCGACGAGACCGCGCTGGTGGGAGGGCTCTCCGGAGTGGCCGCAGGGGTGCTCATCGCCACCGCGTGCAGCATGGGCTCCGGAGCCCTGGGTGACGACCGCCTCAGCCACGTCGGTGCCCGGATGCCCGAGCTGCTGGTCTTCGCGCCCACCATCCTGGGACTGTCCGGAGTGGTGGCCGGCCTCGTCGTCGGCCTCGTCCGGCGCCGGCCGCACGCAGAAAAGCCGGCCGACAAGACGTCCGACGAGACACCCGGCGAGCCCACGGCGTAGGGTGTGCGGGTGACCACCCGTGTTGTCGTTCTGCTGTCCGGCTCGGGCACCCTGTGCCAGGCGCTGCTGGACGCCATCGACGCGGGCGGGGTCGACGCCCGGGTCGTGGCGGTCGTTTCGGACCAGCCCTCAGCCGTCGGTCTGGAGCGGGCACGCGCCGCAGGCATCCCCGCCGTCGCCCATCCGCTGGCCAAGGGCGGCGACCGCGCCGCCTGGGACGCCGAGCTGACGAGGGTCGTCTCCGGGTTCGAACCCGACCTGGTCGCCTCCGCCGGTTTCATGAAACTGCTGGGGCCCGAGTTCCTCGCGCGCTTCGGTGGCCGCACCATCAACACCCACCCGGCACTGCTGCCGAGCTTCCCCGGGATGCACGGTCCGCGCGATGCGCTCGCCGCCGGTGTCAAAGTGGCGGGGGCCACCGTATTCCTCGTCGATGCCGGTGTCGACACCGGTAGGATCCTGCTGCAGGGGGCCGTCGACGTTCTGGACGACGACGACGTCGAGTCCCTGCATGAACGCATCAAGACGGTGGAACGCCGCCTATTGATCCGAGCCGTCTCCGAGTGGAAGAAGGAACACCCGTGACCGAGCTGACCCCGCTGCGCCGAGCCCTCGTCTCGGTATACGACAAGTCGGGCCTGATCGAACTCGGCCGTGACCTTGCGGCCGCAGGCATCGAGATCGTGTCCACCGGATCCACGGCCGCCAAACTGGCCGCCGCCGGCATCGACGTCACCGGCGTGGAAGAGGTCACCGGCTTCCCCGAGTGCCTCGACGGCCGGGTGAAGACGCTCCACCCGCACGTGCACGCCGGCATCCTCGCGGACCGTCGCCTCTCCACGCACCGCGAACAGCTCGACGACCTGGGCATCGCCCCCTTCGACCTCGTCATCACGAACCTCTACCCGTTCGCCGCCACGGTCGCCTCCGGCGCCTCCCAGGATGAGTGCATCGAGCAGATCGACATCGGCGGGCCCACCATGGTGCGCGCGGCCGCCAAGAACCACGCCTCCGTCGCCATCATCACCTCCGCGGAGCAGTACCACATGCTGCGCGCCGCCATCGCGGCCGGCGGCTTCACGCTGGCGCAGCGCAAGGAACTCGCCGCCGCCGCGTTCGTGCACACCGCCAGCTACGACGTCGCAGTCGCCTCCTGGATGTGCGGCGACGTCGGGCAGTCCGACGGCGGGTTCCCCTCCTGGTACGGCGCCACATGGCACAAGGTCGCGGATCTGCGCTACGGCGAGAACTCGCACCAGAAGGCGGCCGTCTACCGCAACAGCAACGGCACCGCCGGCCTGGCCGACGCCACTCAGCTCCACGGCAAGGAGATGAGCTACAACAACTACGTCGACGCCGACGCCGCCCGCCGCGCCGCCTACGACTTCGAAGAGCCCGCCGTCGCCATCATCAAGCACGCCAACCCCTGCGGCATCGCCACCGGCAGCAACATCGCGGACGCCCACCGCAAGGCCCACGCCTGCGACCCGGTCTCCGCGTTCGGCGGCGTGATCGCCGCGAACCGTCTGGTGTCGGTGGAGATGGCGCAGCAGGTCGCGGAAATATTCACCGAGGTCATCGTCGCGCCCGGGTACGAGGAGGGCGCCGTCGAGGTGCTGTCCGGCAAGAAGAACCTGCGCATCCTGATCGCCGAAGGCTCCACCAATGAGGGCATGGCCATCCGCGAGATCGACGGCGGGCTGCTCGTGCAGCAGGCTGACGCGATCGATGCTGACGGCGACGACCCCGCCAACTGGACGCTCGCCGCGGGCGAGGCGGCCGACGAGGCCACCCTCGCGGACCTGCTGTTCGCGTGGCGCGCCGTGCGCGCCGTCAAGTCCAACGCCATCCTGCTCGCCAGCGACGGCGCCTCCGTCGGCGTCGGCATGGGGCAGGTCAACCGCGTGGATTCCTGCCACCTCGCGGTGGACCGCGCCGGTGACCGGGCGCGCGGTTCGGTTGCGGCCTCGGACGCGTTCTTCCCGTTCGCCGACGGCCCCCAGGTGCTGCTCGATGCCGGAATCCGCGCCATCATCCAGCCCGGCGGCTCGGTGCGTGACCAGGAGGTCATCGACGCGGTGACCGCGGCCGGCGTCACGATGTACTTCACCGGTACCCGCCACTTCTTCCACTGACGGAGGCTCACCCCATGACCGCAGTCAAGCTCGACGGCAAGGCCACGGCCGCCGCGATCAAAGCCGAACTCAAGGTCCGCGTGGCGGCGCTGCGCGAGCAGGGCGTGGTTCCCGGCCTGGCCACTGTGCTCGTGGGCGCAGACCCCGCCAGCCAGAGCTACGTGCGGATGAAGCACCGCGACTGCGACGAGGTGGGCATCGCCTCCATCCGGGTTGAACTGCCTGAGGACGCCACGGCTGAGCAGCTCCGCGAGGCCATCGAGGGGCTCAACAACGACCCGGCCTGCACCGGCTACATCGTGCAGCTGCCCATCCCGAAGCACCTCGACGAGAACTGGGCGCTGTCGCTGATCGACCCTGACAAGGACGCGGACGGCCTCCACCCCATCAACCTCGGCCGCCTTGTGCTGAACGAGCCGGCGACCCTGCCCTGCACCCCGCGCGGCATCGTCGAACTGCTGCGCCGCCACGGCGTCGAGATCAAGGGTGCCGAGGTCTGCGTGGTGGGCCGCGGCATCACCGTCGGCCGCCCGCTGGGCCTCATCCTGACCCGCCGCAGCGAGAACGCCACCGTGACCCTCTGCCACACCGGCACCCGGGACCTGGCGGCCCACACACGGCTCGCCGACATCGTGGTGGCTGCTGCGGGCGTGCCGGGCATGATCACGGCCGACATGATCCGCGAGGGTGCCGCGCTGGTGGACGTGGGCGTCAGCCGCGTCGATGGCAAGACGGTCGGCGACTTCGCCCCCGACGTGTGGGACAAGGCCGGCTTCGTCACGCCGAACCCTGGCGGCGTCGGGCCGATGACCCGCGCCATGTTGCTCAGCAACGTCGTGGACCGCGCGGAGCAACTGAATGATCTTCGGCGATAGGCTCGAAGGCCGGCTGAAACGACGGGCCAGGGACCGGCCCGCAGATTCCTACCCCGACAGCCCGTGGGCCCTGTCGCTGACGGTGGCCGTGCTGGGCGTGGGCGTCGTGTTCGCCGCGCTGGGCCGGTGGCGGCTGGCATCCCTGGTCATCGGCGCGGCGCTGCTGTTCGGCGCCGGGCTGCGTCTCATCCTCCCGCGCATGGTGGCGGGCCTGTTGGTGGTGCGCCGACGCTGGATCGACGTGAGCGTGTTGGCCGCGCTCGGCGCCGCCGTCGTGGCCCTCGCCTTCATCGTGCCGCCGTCTGCCCCCTAACTCTCGGGGCGCGCGCCCCACAGCTCGCCGGGCCTGCCCTGGACGGGCGCCCAGCCGCCTCCGCCGCTGAGGATGCGGTGCACCTCCGGCCGCTGATGGAACACCAGTTCGGCCAGTTCACGGTGGACCGCCAACCACGCCTGCGGCGGCGGCCCTTCCTGGAGCGTCTCGAGCCTCCCGCGAAGCAGGGCGAGTTCCGTGACGTTCTGGATGAAGTCCTTCAGCAGCCGCTTCTCCCGCCCAGCTGCGGCCACCATGCGACGGCGGGCGCCGAGGTCGTCGAGCCATCCCGCCTCCAGCGGCGTGATCCAGCCGAAGTGCACGAGCGCGGGGAGTTGGCGCACGACGGTGGCGCGCTCCCGCTGCCTGGCCACCATGCCGACGATCAGCAGGCCGACGAAGACCAGCAGCTCGATGCCCGCAGCGATCAGGAGGCCGCGCATGCCGAGGAGGTCCATGGAGGAGTTGTGCATGGCGTGCAGCGCGACGGCCAGGCACCACGCCAGGAACGGCCACCCCACCCGCATGAGACCCCGGGCGTTGACGCCGGCCCAGATGCCGATCGAGACGATGATGGTCAGCATGGGATGCAGGTAGGCCACCAGGAGGAGCCTGAGGAGGATGACCTCCACGGAGTCGTACATGGTCTCGGGCCTGAGCGCGTAGGTGATGTGTTCGATCCACGAGAAGCCGAGCCCAACCATGGCGCCGTACACGATGGCGTCGGTGAGGCTGTTGAACTCGGCGCGCCCCCGTCGTGTGCTGAGCAGGACGATCACGAGGAAGAGGCCCTTGGTGGACTCCTCGATGAGCGGGGCGGACACCATGACGGCCGCGTTCTCGGACTGGAGCGAATAGGCCACGACCGTGTTCACGATGCCGCTGACCAGGGCGGAGACGCCCGCTCCCCACACGAAGGCGCCGATGATGAAGAGCGGCGGCTCGGGCTCCCATTTGTCGAGCCAGCGCACGAAGGCCACCCCGAGGGCCAGCACGAGGGTGAACGCGAATACCGCGACGACCGACTGGGTGGCCGGCCGGTCGAGGAAGACGAGCAGGCCCAGCAGGGTGCCGGCGCCGCCGACGACGAGGAAGAGCAGCGGTAGCACGACCGCCTGCTTCTTGTGCCGCGCCGCCTGTTGATAGGTGGGGTAGCTCATGGACCCACCGTATTGCCTGTGCGTGCCGTGGCGCCCGTGCGCTGTGGCCGCACCCGACCAGAATGAAGTTGTGCAGCGGACTTCCTGCACAACTTCACTCTGCTTGGCCGTCGGGACAGCCTCGGCAGGGGGTCACCGTGCCGGACCAACCGCGAGAGACAAGCAGTTGCGCGACGGCACGCGCCACCTTGCACGGGTGGTTGACGATGTCGTTCCATCCGAACCGCAGCGTGACGTAGCCACGTATGGAGTTCTTGTTGTCGCGCTCGAAGTCGCGGAAGACGCCGTCTCCGGAGTGGCCGAGCCGTCCGTCGAGTTCGATGACGACGGCGACCTCGACGTAGGCCACGTCGCTGTAGCGGCTGGGCTGCAGACTCACCTGGCGCACGCCGTCGGGCAAACCGTGGCGCTGCTCGACATCTCGGAAGTAGCGGCGCTCCAGTGCGCTGTGCACACCGCCGGCGATGTCTCCCAGCGCCTCGACGATCAGCGCCCTGTGCCGCACATTGGGAGTGGCCAGCGCGGCGTCGAGCAGCCGGCCTGGCGTGGTCCGTCGCGAGGTCACCGCTCGGGCGAGTTGGCTGAACAGCGCCTCGGGCTCGGCGTCGGCGCACATGCGCAGGGCTGTCTGCTCGATCCTCGCTACCGGTGGCTCTCCGCTGGCCTCGAACCCCGGCATCCGGTGAAAGCGCCACGAGCCCCGGTTGATCCGTTGATGCGGGGTGAGCACGTCGATGGTCGACGGCGGGGCGCACAGCCCGAGCTTGTGACCTGCCGCCTCGAACCCCAGCGCAGCGTCCGGCCCGCCGAGCAGGACGCCGCCCCACGCGAGGCCGTCCCAGGGCGGGTCGGGGGAGAGGGAATAGAGCCCCCGGGCGAGGGACCACCAGACATGGTCGTCCAGGAAGCGCTGCGTGACGGCGCGGGTGATGCCGGCTGCGGCGGCCTGTTTCGTCGTGAAGACACCGCCCTGCGTGCGAGCGGTGGCGATGAGGTGGGCAGGCATGACGATCTTGTTCATGCCCACCACTTATGGTCAGCAGACAGTCCCGCTTCCCATGCCGTCGCACATCTGTGCACAACCCAGGCTGACCGTGCGTCAATCGTTGTTGAGTTGCGCGGCGGAGTTGGTGCACAACTTCACTCTGCCGGGCCGGGGGCCCCGACGGCGGGTCGGGCGTTGTTGAGTTGTGCAGCGGAGTTGGTGCACAACTTCACTCTGCCGGGGCGGGGCGGCCGGCCGGCCCGCGGGTCGACGCCGGGCTCGGCGTCGTTCACCACTTCGCCCTCCTCACGCAGGCCGCGAACCCCGGCTTGCGTCGCGCAGTTACGATGTACGCGTGCAAGAGACCATGACCTCGTCGTCGGAGATCCTCGACCCCGCCAACCCGGGCGGCGACCCGCGACCGGTACCGAGCAAGCGCCAGCGCTACATCCTCTTCGGCGAGATGCTCGCCTTCGCCATCGTCAGTCTCATCGCGTCCTGGGTGCTGAGCTACGACGCCATCCTGCTGGCCGCCAATCCCGACGCGGAGCTGGCCTGTTCCATCAACGAGGTCTTCGACTGCGCGAAGGTGGGTGCCACCTGGCAGGCCAACATCTTCGGCTTCCCCAACGCCTTCCTGGGCATGATCGCCGAACCCGTCGTCATGACGATCGCCGTCGCATCGCTGTTCGGCGTGCGGTTCCCGCGCTGGTTCATGTTCACCGCCAACGCGGTCTACTTCCTCGGCGTCGTCTTCGCCTACTGGCTCCTCTACCAGTCGTCCTTCGAGATCGGCGCGCTGTGCCCCTGGTGCCTCACGGTCACCGTCGCCACGACGTTCGTTTTCTGGTCCATGACCGCCTGGAACATCCAGGAACGCAACCACTACTTCTCCGCGAAGACCGCCGAGAAGCTCGAGCGGTTCCACCGCAACGGCTGGTTGACCATCTCGTTCATGGCGTGGCTCGCGCTCATCGTGGTCATCGAAATCCTGAAGTTCGCGCCCAAGTTCATCTGAGCCCAGCTCAACTGAGCCCGTGCGCACCGGCCTCCGACGGGGCGGTAGAGTCTCCCTGGTAGGACCTACCGTTCCAAGAGAGGAATGAGAAGTGAGCACTGCAGCTCCCGTCAAGATCGCCGTCACCGGCGCCGCTGGTCAGATTTGTTACAGCCTCCTGTTTCGCATCGCGAGCGGCTCGCTGCTGGGGGACACCCCCATCGAGCTGCGCCTGCTTGAAATCACCCCGGCGTTGAAGGCCCTCGAGGGCGTCGTCATGGAACTCGACGACTGCGCCTTCGGCAACGTGGTCAACATCGAGATCGGCGACGACCCCGCCAAGGTGTTCGACGGCGTCAACCTGGCCATGCTGGTCGGTGCAATGCCGCGCAAGGCCGGCATGGAGCGAGGCGACCTGCTGTCCGCCAACGGCGCCATCTTCACCGCGCAGGGCAAGGCCCTCAACGACGTGGCCGCGGACGACGTCAAGGTGCTCGTCACCGGCAACCCCGCCAACACCAACGCGCTGATCGCCATGAAGAACGCTCCCGACATCCCGGCCGAGCAGTTCAACGCGCTGACCCGCCTCGACCACAACCGTGCGCTGTCGCAGCTGGCCGCCAAGCTGGGTGTGCCGGTCACCGAGATCACGAACATGACCATCTGGGGCAACCACTCGGCCACCCAGTACCCCGACATCTTCAACGCGAAGGTCAACGGCCAGAGCGCCGCTGAACTGGTCAACGACCAGGCCTGGCTGGAGAGCACCTTCATCCCGACGGTCGCCAAGCGCGGCGCGGCCATCATCGAGGCCCGCGGCCTGTCGTCGGCAGCCTCGGCCGCCAACGCCACTGTCGAGCACATGCGCGACTGGGTGCTGGGCACCCCGGACGGCGACTGGGTGTCCATGGCCGTCCCGTCCGACGGTTCCTACGGCGTGCCCGAGGGCATCATCTCGTCGTTCCCGTGCACCGTGAAGGACGGCAGGTACGAGATCGTCCAGGGCCTCGAGATCAACGAGTTCTCCCGCGCCAAGATCGACGCCTCGGTCGCCGAACTCGTGGACGAGCGCGAGGCCGTCACGGCGCTCGGCCTCATCTGATCTGACCAACAACACACCGGCCCGCCCCCGATTCGGGGGCGGGCCGGTGTGCGTTCAGCCTGTCGGTCAGTGGTCCAGCGCCCCTGCCGCGCCGGCACCGGTCATGGAGCGGACCTCCATCTCGGCGGCCTGATCCGCGAACTGGTTGTGGTCCGGCTTCAGGACGGAGCCCAACCAACCGAGGAAGAAGCCAGCCGGCACGGAGAAGATGGCCGGCGAATCCCACGGGAACCAGGAGAAGTCCACGGTGGGGAACATCGATCCGGGGCTGCCGGACACCGCGGGGGAGAAGGCGATCAGCACGATGGCGGTCGCCAGACCACCGCTGATGGACCACACCGCGCCCGCCGTCGAGAACTTCTTCCAGTACAGCGAGTACAGGATGGACGGCAGGTTCGCCGAGGCGGCGATGGCGAACGCCAGCGACACCAGGAAGGCGACGTTCTGCTCCTTTGCGAGGATGCCGCCCAACACGGCGACCGCCCCGATGATCACCGACGTCCAGCGGGCCACCCTGACCTCCTTGGCCGGGTCCGCCTTGCCGTCCTTGAGCACGTTGTTGTAGATGTCATGCGCGAACGACGCGGAGGCGGTGATGGCCAGGCCCGCCACGACGGCGAGGATGGTCGCGAACGCGACACCCGCGATGACCGCCATCAGGACGGCACCGCCCAGGTGGTAGGCGAGCGCCGGGGCAGCAGCGTTGGCGCCGCCGGGCATGCCGCGGATGGCCTCGGGGCCGACCAGCCACGCGGCGCCGTAGCCGAGCACCATCGTGAACAGGTAGAACGCACCGATGAGGCCGATGGCCCAGGTCACGGAGCGACGCGCCTCCTTGGCGGTGGGCACCGTGTAGAAGCGCATCAGCACGTGGGGGAGGCCGGAGGCGCCCAGCACCAGCGCCATGCCCATCGAGATCAGGCCGATCGGATCGGTGTAGCGCTCCATGGGGGCGAGGAGGTCGAAGGTGGGCAGTTCGGGGTTGGCCGCGGC
Organism: Tessaracoccus zhenghani; assembly: GCF_055326325.1. Taxonomy (NCBI): domain Bacteria; kingdom Bacillati; phylum Actinomycetota; class Actinomycetes; order Propionibacteriales; family Propionibacteriaceae; genus Tessaracoccus; species Tessaracoccus zhenghani. The sequence goes on from NZ_JBUZNQ010000002.1 coordinate 326,305, forward strand.
ATCGGTCGCGGTCTTGTCGATCGCCGCACCGATGAGGGCCGACATGTTGAAGCCCTTGAACGCCAGCACCCAGATGGTCATGATCAGCGCGCCCGTGATGAGCAGCACGGCCTTGATCATCTGCACCCACGTGGTGCCCTTCATGCCGCCGATGAGCACGTAGCCCACCATCAGTGCGCCCACGATGCCGATGACCAGGTTCTGGCCCCAGCCGGAACTGATGCCCAGCAGCAGCGACACCAGCGCACCTGCGCCGGCCATCTGGGCCAGCAGGTAGAAGAAGGAGATGACGAGCGTCGACGTGGCAGCGGCGGTGCGGACAGGCTTCTGACGCATGCGGAAGCTCAGCACGTCGGCCATCGTGTACTTGCCGGTGTTGCGCAGGGGTTCGGCCACCAGCAGCAGCGCGACCAGCCAGGCGACGAGGAAGCCGACCGAGTAGAGGAGGCCGTCGTAGCCGTAGAGCGCCACGGCGCCGACGATGCCGAGGAACGACGCGGCGGAGAGGTAGTCGCCCGCGATCGCGAAGCCGTTCTGGCGGCCGTCGAACTGGGCGCCGCCGGTGTAGAAGTCGCTGGCGCGCTTCTTGCCGCCCTGGCTCACGCGGATCACCACGAACATGGTGATGACGACGAACCCGGCGAAGATGCCGATGTTGATCAGCGGGTTGCCCAGCAACTGGGTTTCGAGGATGGTCATCGTGAGTGGCCCTCCAGTTCAGTGCGCAGTTCGCCTGCGATGGGGTCGACCTTGCGGGTCATGTAACGGATGTACAGCCAGGTGATCAGGAAGGTGCTGATGAACTGGCCGATGCCGAACAGGAAGCCCACCGAGACGTTGCCGAACACCGGCGTCATCATCAGGTCCTTCGCGAAGATCGAGCTCAGGACGTAGGCGAGGTACCAGACGAGGAACACCACCGTCATGGGGAAGGCGAACGAGCGGAACACCTTCTTGAGGTGTTGGAAGTTCTCCGACTGCTGGACCCGGTGGAACTCTTCTGGGGGAATGATGCCCCGGTGGGGCGATGTGACGTCATCCATGACGGATTCTCCTCAGGCGTGGCGCATCGTTGCGCGCCTGCATGCTAGCAATCGGGCAGTTCGTTTGCGCGAATCTGTGATTTATCCCATCACCCGGAGCGGTTTTGTCCAGGGGGCAGCACCGGGCATGGGTGACCTCGCCCGCGGGGCACCGCACCGCATACCGCTAGGCTGAGCGCCATGCATCAGCTCGTCGTCACTCTCGACTGCCCTGATCGCCCCGGCATCGTCCACGCGATCACCGGAGGCATCGTCCAGGCAGGCGGGAACATCACAGAACTCCAGCAGTTCTCCTCCCCGGACACCGGCCGGTTCTTCACCCGCATCCACGTCGAGGACGCAGATCCCGAGGCGCTGCACACCTCCATCGACACGGCCACCCAGGGGTTCGAAGCACGGCTGCAGGTGGACGACGCGACGCGTCCGGTGCGGACCCTGCTGCTCGCCTCCAAGGCCGGTCACGCGCTCAATGACCTGTTGTTCCGGTGGAAGGGCGGCGACCTGCCCATCGACGTCGTGGGCATCATGGCGAACCACGCCGTCCTCGCGCCCATGGCCGCGTTCTACGACGTGCCCTTCAAGCACCGCTTCGTCACCCCCGAGACCAAGCCGGCCTTCGAGGCCGAGATCCGCAGGGTCGTCGAGGAGGAGGATGTGGAGCTGGTGGTGCTCGCGCGTTACATGCAGATCCTCAGCCCGGAGCTGTGCGAGTTCCTCGCCGGCCGGGCCATCAACATCCACCACTCGTTCCTGCCCGGCTTCAAGGGCGCCAACCCCTACCGCCAGGCACACACCCGCGGCGTCAAGCTCATCGGTGCCACCGCCCACTTCGTCACCGGCGACCTCGACGAGGGCCCCATCATCGAGCAGAACGTCGTCCGCGTCGACCACACGATGGACGTGGCCAAGCTGGTCCGCAAGGGTCAGGCCCAGGAGTCGCAGACGCTGGCCGAGGCCGTGCGCCTGTTCGCTGAGCACCGTGTACTGACCGACGGTGACCGCACGGTCATCTTCCGCTGACCAGGCCTCCTGTTGCTAGGAGAGATCGCCCTCATCGGGCTGTTCATCATCATCGGCGGGGTCTTTGCGGCCGCCGAGATGGCTCTGGTCACCCTGCGGGAGTCACAGATCCGGCGCCTCTCGCTGAAGGGCAGCCGCGGTCACGCCGTCGAGCGGCTCACCAGCAACCCCAACCTCTTCCTATCCGCCGTGCAGATCGGTGTGACCATCTCCGGCATGCTCTCGGCCGCCTTCGGTGGCGCCACCATCGGCGCCCGCCTCGTCCCGGTCCTGGTGGGATGGGGGATGGCGGAGAATGTTGCCGCACCGCTGTCGCTGGTGCTCACCACCGTGGTGATCGCGTACTTCTCCATCGTGGCGGGCGAGCTCACCGCCAAGCGCCTCGCCATGCAGCGCCCGGAGACGTTCTCGCTGGCGCTGGCGCCGCTGGTCTCCGGCATCGCGACGCTGGCCCGGCCGCTCATCTGGATGCTCGACATCAGCACCAACTTCCTGGTGCGGGTCCTAGGCGGCGACCCCACGCAGTCGAAGGATGCCGTCACCGACGAGGAGCTGAGGGCCATGGTCATCAGCTCCACCACTCTCGGGGTGGAGGAACGCAGCATCGTCGACGAACTCTTCGACGCCGGCGAGCTCAGCCTCCGCGAGGTGATGGTGCCGCGCACCGAGGTGGACTTCCTGCCGGCCGACATGCCCATCTCGCTGGCCTACCGGGAGGTGCGCGGCGCCCCCCATTCCCGCTACCCGGTCACCGACGGTTCCTCTGACCGCATCGTCGGCTTCATCCACGTGCGCGACCTCATGGACGTGGAGGGCGCCGCCCGCTCCGGCGACGTCCGCTCGCTGGCCCGTGACGTGCTCTTCCTGCCCGAGACCGTCAAGATCCTCACGGCCATGACCGCGATGCGCAGCCGCGGGGCCCACCTCGCCATCGTGCGCGACGAGTACGGCGGCACCGCGGGCATCGTCACGCTGGAGGACCTGTTCGAGGAACTCATCGGCGACATCACCGACGAGTACGACGTGGCCAACGGCGATGCGATGCGCGAGGTCAACGAGGTGGACGGGCTCACCACCATCGAGGAGTTCGCGGAGTTGACGGGCCACGTCATCCCGGAGGGCCCCTACGACACGGTCGCCGGCTATTACATGTCCGTGGTCGGCGCGCTGCCGGTTCCGGGCGGCCTGATCAACGTCATGCTGGAGCCGGTCTCGCACTCCGCGGGGGGACGCGCGGCCTGGTACACGCTGGAGGTCCGAGAACTGGACGGCAAGCGCGCCGCCTGGTTCACGTTGCGCCGCGAGGCCGCGTCTGATTTGCAGGAAGAGGGGGACGCGGATGCCTGACGACGGCATGAGGCTGCTGACGGGCCCGCGCGTCGAGCCGCTGCTGCGCGCCGCCGTCGAGCACCAGGGCGGGAATCTGGTGAGCTGGTCGCTCGACCACGTCGACGCCGCGCCGGAGCATTCCACCACCGCCACCTACCTGGCGCAGATCCGCTGGCCCCACGGTGAACGCACAGAACTGCTCGGGGTGAGCGCCCGCACCGGCGAGCTGTCCGCCTCTGATGCGCGCGCGGAGATCTTCGACGACGGCAACCGCCGGGTCGCCGTGTGGCTCTACCCCAACGACCCGGACCTGCTCGGGCTCCCGACGGCGGCCTTCCCGGAGAAGATGGCAGAGGCCCTCAACGCCGGGGGAGTGCTGGCGCGTCCGGTGACGGGCGGCCAGCTGTCGTTGGCGATGATCGGCTACCGGCCCCGTCGACGCGCGGTGGTGAAGGTGGTCGTGAACGACCCGCACGAGGTCTTCTACGTCAAGGTGTTGCGCGAGAGGCTGTTCGCGGACGTGCTGGCCAAGCACACGATGCTCCGCGATGCCGGCATCCCCGCGCCTGAAGTGGCACTGGCCACCCCTGACCACCTCCTCGTGACCCGCGAACTGCCGGGCACGGCGCTGGCCAGGGCGCTGTTCGAACCCGGCGACCCCTGCACCGCGGAGGACCTCGTCGGGATCCTCGACGCGATGCCGCCCGCCGTCGCCCGGTTGGAGCGTCGCGCCCCCTGGGCCGAGGCCGTCGGCCACTATTCGCGGATGGTGTCGGCCACGCTGCCCGACGCGGCCGATGAACTGGCGTGGATGACCGACGAGATCACCAGGCGGCTCGCCGTCTTCCCGCCCGGCGACGAGGCCACCCACGGCGACTTCCACGAGGGTCAGCTGCGCGTCTCGGAGGGCCGGATCGTCGGCATGCTCGACGTCGACACCATCGGCCCCGGCAGACGCGCCGACGACCTGGCGTGCCTCATCGGGCACCTTTCCACTATCCAACGGATGAACCCGGAACAGGAGGCCAAGGTACGCGACCTGTTGGCGCGCTGGGTGCCCGTGTTCGACCGACGCGTGGACCCCGTCGAACTGAGGCTGCGGGCCGCGGCCGTGATCATCTCCCTGGCGACGGGTCCGTACCGCAGCCAGGAGGTGGACTGGCGGCAGCAGACGCTGCAGATGATCCGCTCCGCGGCCGCTCTGGTGCGTCAGGTGGTGTGATCGCTCCCGCGATTGTTGCGTATCTATAACGATCAACTGCGGCGCAACAAAAGTCCCAGCCAAGCGGCGGTATTGTCGGGTTGCCCCACTGAAACTGGACCAACAAGGAGGATCTTCGTGAAGAAGTCCCTGCTCAGCCTCGTTTCGGTCGCCGCGGCCAGCGCCCTCGCGCTCGCCGGTTGCGCCGAACCGCCCGCCACCACCGAACCCGGCACGGAAACTTCCGCAGCCGTTGAGACCAGCGCCCAGGAAAGCCCTGGCACGGAAGAGAGCCCCTCGACGGAGCCCTCGACCGACGCGTCCGCCTCGGCCAGCGCGTCCGGCAGCGTGGATGCCGCTGACTTCACCGCCTGCATGGTCTCCGACGCCGGTGGCTTCGATGACAAGTCCTTCAACGAGACGGCGCACAACGGCCTCATGCGCGCCAAGGAGGAACTCGGCATCGCCACCAACCAGATCGAGTCCAACGCGGAAGCCGAGTACGCCGGCAACGTGCAGGCCATGATCGACGCCAACTGCAACATCATCGTCACGGTCGGCTTCGCTCTCGCCAACGCCACTGAGGCCGCCGCCAAGCAGAACCCCGAGACGAACTTCGCGATCGTCGACTTCGGCTCGTTCGAAGGCGTCGACAACGCCAAGGGCCTGCTGTTCAACGCTGCTGAGCCCGCGTTCATGGCCGGCTACCTCGCCGCGGGCATGAGCCAGACCGGCACCGTCGGCACCTTCGGTGGCGCCAACTACCCGACCGTTTCCATCTTCATGGACGGCTTCCACGAGGGCGTCAACCACTACAACGAGGCCAAGGGCGCTTCCGTCAAGGTCATCGGTTGGGACGAGGCCAAGCAGGACGGCCAGTTCATCGGCGGCAACAACCCGTTCGGTGACATCCCCGGTGGCAAGAACACCGCCAACACCCTGATCGCTCAGGGCGCTGACGTGCTCCTCCCCGTGGCCGGCCCCGCCGGTATCGGCGCTCTCCAGGCCGCCCAGGAATCCGGTGGCAAGGTCAACGCCATCTGGGTTGACACCGACGGCTACGAGTCCGCTCCCGAGTACGGTGCGCAGATCATGACGTCCGTCGAGAAGGGCATGGACGTTGCCGTGTTCGAGGCCATCAAGGCGGCCCTCGAAGGCAACTTCTCCTCGGAGCCGTACGTCGGCACCCTGGAGAACGGTGGCGTTCTGCTGTCCGATTACCACGACTTCGACAGCAAGATCCCGGAGGAACTCAAGGCCGAGGTCGAGCAGGTCAAGGAAGACATCATTGCCGGCACCATCGAAATCACGTCGCCCAGCCAGCCCTGAGCTTCGCTGAGCTGACCCAGGGGAGGGGCGCAACGGCGCGTCCCTCCCCTTCTCTTCGCACCATCCCACAGGGTTTCGGCGCCGCCCTCAGGCCGCGCCGTCGTCGACCCGCTACGCTACGAACCACGCCGCACCAGGCGAGGGGAGGAACTCCGACGTGACAGTAACCACCGCGCAGGCACCGACGCTGACGCTGGACCACATCACCAAGCGATTCGGATCGCTGACGGCCAATGACGCCATCACGGTCGACATCACGCCGGGGCGCATCCATTGCCTTCTCGGCGAGAACGGCGCCGGCAAATCGACGTTGATGAACATCCTCTTCGGGCTCCTGCAGCCGGACGAGGGTGAGATCCGGATGGGTGATGAGGTGCTCAACCTCACGAACCCGAAGCACGCAATGGCCAAGGGCATCGGCATGGTGCACCAGCACTTCATGCTGATCCCGGTGTTCACCGTCGCGGAGAACATGGTGCTCGGCCGCGAACCCGGGAGCGGCGGCCTCCTCGACATCAACTCCGCCCGCAAGGCGGTGCGCGAACTGAGCGAGCGCTACAACATGTTTGTGGACCCCGACGCGCTGGTCGAAGACCTGCCGGTGGGCATCCAGCAGCGCGTGGAGATCCTCAAGGCCCTCGCGGGCGGCGCGCAGTACCTCATCTTCGACGAGCCGACGGCGGTGCTCACTCCGCAGGAGATCGACGAGCTGATGCTCGTGATGAAGGCCCTCCGCGACGAAGGCAGGGCGATCGTCTTCATCACGCACAAGTTGCGCGAGGTGCGCCAGGTCGCCGATGACATTACGGTCATCCGCCGCGGCAAGGTCGTCGGCAAGGCGGAGCCGGGCGCCTCCGAGGCCGAGCTGGCCACCATGATGGTGGGCCGCTCGGTGTCACTGAAGGTGGACAAGAAGCCGGCGGAGCCCGGCGAACCCCGCCTCACGATCAGTGAACTGACGGTGGCCGCCCCGTCGGGTCAGGTCGCTGTCGACCACCTCAGCCTGGATGTGCGCGGCGGCGAGATCGTGTGCATCGCCGGCGTGCAGGGCAACGGCCAGACCGAACTCGTCGAAACCCTGCTCGGCACCCGGACGGCGCTCAGCGGCACCGCCACCCTCGACGGGGTGGACATCACCCGCGCCAAGCCGGCGAAGACCATCAAAGCCGGCCTCGGCTACGTGCCGGAGGACCGGCACCGCGACGGCTTCATCGGTGAGTTCTCCATTGCGGAGAACCTCGTGCTCAACAACCTCGACGAGTTCTCGCGCGGCGGTTCGCTGCAGCTGAAGAAGATCGCGGACAACGCGGTGGCCCGCATCGAGGAGTTCGACATCCGCGCCGGCTCACACACACAACCCGTGCGCTCGCTCTCCGGCGGCAACCAGCAGAAGGTGGTGCTCGCCCGCGAACTGTCGCGCGACCTGTCACTGCTCGTCGCCAACCAGCCCACCCGCGGCGTGGACGTGGGCGCCATCGAGTTCCTCCACACCCGCATCGTCGAGGAACGCGACCGCGGCACCGCTGTGCTGCTCGTGTCCACGGAGCTGGAGGAGGTCGAGTCCCTCGCAGACCGGATCGCCGTCATGTACCGCGGCAAGATCGTCGGCATCGTTCCGCCTGACACCCCGCGCAATGTGCTCGGCCTCATGATGGCCGGTATCAGCCACGAGGACGCACTCGCCACGATCAAGGAGGCCGGCAATGAGTGACAAAGTGAAGGCACCCCGTCCGTCGTGGGTCACCTCCACCATCATCACGGTGGCCTCGTTGATCCTCGCGTTCATCGTCGGCTCGTTCGTCATGGTGTTCACGGACGCGGAGGTCGCCTCCACGTGGGGCTACTTCTTCTCGCGTCCCAGCGACGCGCTCGTCGCCTCGTGGGACAAGATCTCAGCCACGTTCTACGCCATGTGGGTCGGGTCCATGGGCTCCTGGGTGGCCATCACCAACACGACGGCGGAGGCGGCGCCCCTGATCTGCGCGGGCCTCGGTGTAGCCGTGGCGTTCCGCGCCGGGCTGTTCAACATCGGCGCCCAGGGCCAGGCGATGCTGGGTGGCCTGACGGCCGCGTTCATCGGCTTCAGCATCAAGGGCCTGCCGATCTTCATCCATCTGCCGTTGGCCATCGTCGTGGGCATCGTCGCCGGCGCCGTCTGGGGCGGCATCGTCGGGCTGTTGAAGGCGAAGACCGGCGCGCATGAGGTCATCGTGACCATCATGATGAACTACATCGCCGGTTCGTTCCTGGCGTTCCTCATGCTGCAGCCGGCGTTCCAGACCCCTGGCCGCGCAGATCCCATCTCGCCGGTCCTCGAGTGGACCGCCACGCTCCCGCGCCTTGCAGGCACGCGGCTGCACCTCGGCTTCTTCCTGGCCATCGCCGCGGCGATCGTCTGCTGGTGGCTGTTGGAGCGCACCAAGTTCGGCATCCATCTGAAGGCGGTGGGCCTGAACCCGAACGCCGCCGCCACCTCCGGCGCCAGCGTGGCCAACGTGACCATCCTCACCATGGCCCTCGCCGGTGGCCTCGCGGGCCTGGCCGGGGTGCAGGCAGTGACCGCCCCCGAACTGCTCACCGGCACGCCCACCCAGATGACCGGCACGATCATCGGCACGCTGGGCTTCGACGCCATCACGGTGGCGCTGCTCGGTAGATCGAGACCACTGGGAGTGGTGCTCGCCGGCCTGTTGTTCGGCGCGCTCAAGGCGTCGCGCCGCACGATGGTCACGATGGCCAACACGCCGGACAAACTGACAGACCTCATCCAGGCCCTCGTCGTGCTGTTCGTGGCCGCGCCCGCGTTCGTCGCGTGGCTGCTGCCGTTCCTCAACGAGCGCAAGACCAAGCGTCGTTCCGTTCCTGTCGCGAAGGTGGCTGAAGCATGAGCACCCAGACCCTGCCCATCCCGGACAGCGACCTGCGCCTCGTCAAGAAGGTCGAGTCGCCGGAGGCGAAGGCCCAGCGCCTCTCCACCGGCACCCTGATCGCCGTCATGGGCGTCGCGCTGCTGCTCATGGCGTTCACCGTCAACAAGTCCGGGCGGATCGCCCTGTCCGATGCCTTCTCCGAGGTGCAGTTGCCCACGCTGGAACTGCCCGGCACCGCCACGGTCCTCATCGCGGCACTGCTGGTACTCGGCGCCGGTATCGGCTACCTCAGCGGGAAGCTCAGGGGCAGGATGCGCACGCTGGCGGCCGTGGTCGCCGGCCTGGGCATCGTCGTCGGCTTCCTCGTGTGGGCCGCGGCCAGCTCGCCGCTGCCCTTCACGCTCACCAGCCAGCTGAACCTCACGCTCGAATACGCCACGCCGCTGTTCTTCGGCGTGCTGGGCGGCGTACTGGCGGAGCGGGCGGGCGTCGTGAACATCGCCATCGAGGGCATGTTCCTCACCGCGGCGTTCTCGGCCTCGCTGACCTACAGCCTGACGCAGTCGTTCGTCGCGGCGCTGTTCGCGGCCGCTTTGGCCGGCGTCATGATGGCCGGGATCCTGGCGCTGTTCACGCTGCGCTACCTGGTGGACCACGTCATCATCGGCGTCGTCATCAACGTGCTGGCCACGGGCCTCACGGGCTTCATCTACCAGCAGTTGGTGGCCAAGGACATCGCCACCTACAGCAACGTGCGGCCCATGCTGCCCATCCGGATCCCGGGCCTGGCGGACGTCCCCTTCCTCGGGCCCATCCTGTTCACGCAGCGGCCCCTCACCTACATCGCGTTCGTCGCGGTGCCGCTGGTGTGGTTCCTGCTGTTCCGCACCAAGTGGGGCCTCCGGGTCCGCTCGGTGGGCGAACACCCGCACGCTGCAGACACCGTCGGCATCAACGTGCTCTGGACCAAGGCCTCGGCCGTGCTGCTCGGCGGCGTGTTCGCCGGCATCGGTGGCGCGTACTTCACCATCGGCTCGGTGGGGTCGTTCCAGGACAACAACCCGACGGCGGGCAACGGCTTCATCGCTCTGGCCGCGGTGATCATGGGCCGCTGGCACCCCGTCCTCGGCGCGCTCGTGGCGCTGTTCTTCGGCTTCGCCCGGGCGCTGGCCCAGAACACGAAGCTCATGCAGCTGCCCATCCCCAGCGACTTCATCGAGATGCTGCCCTACCTGGCCACCATCATCGCGGTGGCGGGCCTCGTCGGACGCGTGCGGGCCCCTGCCGCAGATGGCGCGCACTTCATCAAGAGCCACTGATGACGAGCATCGACTGGGAGTCGCTGCGGGCCACCGCGCTCAGCGTGATGACCCGCGCCTACGCCCCCTACTCGAAGTTCCGGGTGGGGGCGGCGGCGCTGGTGGACGACGGGCGCGTGGTGAGCGGCTGCAACGTGGAGAACGCCGGCTACGGCGTCACGCTGTGCGCCGAGTGTGGGCTGATCTCGGACCTTGTCGCCGGTGGGGGTGGGCGCCTGGTGGCGTTCACCTGCGTCGGTGGTGAGACGCGGGGTGAGGTGATCACGCCGTGCGGACGGTGTCGCCAGTTGCTCTTCGAGCACGGCGGCGCAGACCTGTTGATGGAGACCCCGGCGGGCATCGTGACGTTGGCTGAGATGCTGCCGCAGGCCTTCGGCCCCGGCAACCTCACCTGACCGCACGCCTCCCGCGGCGCGGCGCCTGGGGTGCGATGAGCAAGTGGATGGCCGACGCGTCTACTGGTAGGACACGAGGTGGGGCAACGGCTTGACCTGCGCCACCGTCTGCTCAGGCGTCAGCATGGGCAGGTCCTCGTCCTCGAAGTTCTTCCAGCCGAGGAACACGTTCTGGGGCAGGTCCTTCAGCAGCGCCTGCCAGGTGGCCTGCTTCGCCGGCTGGCCGCCCTGCCCGTCGGCGTGCATGAGGTATTGGATCTCCGGGCGGCTGGTGTCGAGCCGCTCCCTGCCGATGACCATCCGGGGCTGGAACTGGTGCAGGACGAGCACCTTCGACGGCAGGTTGTTGTCACGCACCAGGTCTGCCAGCCAGGTGCCCACGGCGTTGACCTCTTCGATGGCCACCTGCCCGATCTGGCGCAGGTGCACCTGGTTGGGCTTGAGGCGCCATTCCGGATCGAGCGCGAGACCCACCGACGGGCGGCGGAGCAGTTCCTCGTACAGCTTGGCCTGCGTGAGGAAGTCGACGCGGCCGGGCTGGAGGTCGATGATGACGTAGATGTCGTTGGCTTCGGCCGCCTCGATCCACGGCATGATCGTCTCGATCGGGGTGCGATTCGAGTAGGAACCGTCGGCCGTCCTCGACGCCGAGGCCACCGTGACGATGATCTCGAACGCCCCGATGACCTTCTCGTCGGGCAGGAGCTTCTGGTACTCCGCGACGAGCGCGTTGACCCGGGTGACCGCCTGGGCGGGCGGCTGCTCGCCCAGCATGCCGAGCACCGGCGCCGTGGGGTGTCCGTACAGGGCGACCATGCGTCGGTCCGGGAACGGGGTGGTGCCGCCGCCGGGCAACTCGGCCACCTGCGGGGTGGGCGAGGGCTCGGGGGAGGGGCTGCTGGGCTCCGGCGACTGGCTGGCCGACGCCGACGCCGCTGGGCTGCGGGAAGCGGTGGTCGGCGAGGCCGACGTCGGGTTCTCGGAGGGGGGCGCCACCGGGGATCCCGCGTCGGTGCAACCGGTCGCCAGGGCGAAGCCGCCTGCTGCGGTTCCCGCGATCAGTGCTCTTCTGTTCAGCTCAGCCATTGCAACAGCCTGCCACGGATCGGGGGCAGCTCCCCGGCCTGCCCGGTAGCCTGAGCCCATGCTGAGCCTCGACGACCTGCGCGCACTGCCCAAAGTTGCACTCCACGACCACCTCGACGGAGGGCTGCGCCCCGAAACCGTCATCGAGCACTGCGCTGCCAACGGCCACGAGCTGCCGACCACGGATCCGGAGGCTCTGCGCCGGTGGTTCTTCGAAGCCGCAGACTCCGGCTCGCTGGTGCGCTACCTGGAGACGTTCGCGCACACGGTCGCCGCGATGCAGACCGCCGAGCAGCTCGAGCGGGTGGCGCACGAGTTCGTCGTCGACCAGGCCGAGGACGGCGTCGTCTACGCCGAGGCGCGCTGGGCCCCAGCGCAGCACGTGGCCAAGGGGCTGACGCTGCAGCAGTCGGTGGAGGCGGTGCGCGACGGCTTGGCCTCCGGCATGAGGGCGGCCGCGGCGTCGGGCCACGCCATCGTCGCGCGGCAGATCCTCACCTCGCTGCGCCAGGACGACCCCACCGTCGAGATCGCGCAACTGGCCATCGACAACCGCGACGACTCCGTCTGCGGGTTCGACATTGCGGGGGCGGAGGACGGCTTCCCCCCGTCGCGCTTCGAGGGTGCGTTCCGCCTGCTCAAGAAGCACAACATGTTCTTCACCATCCACGCGGGCGAGGCATTCGGGCCGCCCTCGATCTGGGAGGCCGTGCAGCTGTGCGGCGGCAACCGTCTGGGCCACGGCGTGCGGATCGTCGAGGACCTGACCATCGAGGAGGACCGCGTGCGGTTCGGCCGGCTGGCCGCGTACGTGCGCGATGCCCAGATCCCGCTCGAGGTGGCGCCGTCGTCGAACCTCCAGACCGGCATCGCGGGGCAGATGAAGGACCATCCCATCGACCTGCTGAAGGGCCTCCAGTTCAACGTGACCGTCAACTGTGACAACAGGTTGATGAGCGACACCACGATGTCGCGCGAGTACCTCAAGCTGGTGGAGACGTTCCGCTGGGACCACGACGACGTCGAGCGGACCACTGTGGGTGCGATGCGCGCGGCGTTCCTGCCGCACGACCAGCGCGAATCGATGATCCGCGAGGTCATCCTCCCCGCCTTCGCCGCCGCCCGCTGACGTCCGGAAGGCCGGGGAGGCTGTATCCACCGAAGGATGGATGCCTGCCGGGTGAACCCTGTGAGCGGAATCGCGACGATGGATGCATGCTGAATCGACTCCTCCTCTCCGCCGGAACCTGGACCGCCCTCGGACTCGCCTCGGGCCTCTACTGGCGCGAAATGACCAAGATCAACGAGTTCACCGGCGACACCATGCTCTCGACCGCCCACACGCACGCACTGGCGCTCGGGACCCTGGTGTTCCTCGCCATCCTGGCGCTGGCCAAGGTCTTCCCCATCGCGGAGAAGAGCGCCAAGCTCTTCACCCTGCTCTACAACATCGGCCTCGCCTTCACGTTCGGTTCCATGGTGGTGAAGGGCACCCTCCAGGTGCTCGAGGCTCCCATCGCCACCTCCGCCATGTGGCCCGGCTTCGCGGGCCTCGGTCACATGATCCTGACCGGCACCTGGGTGTACTTCTTCGTCATCCTCGGCAAGGCGCTGAAGGCCGACGCCCGCCAGCCGCTGGAGACCGCTACCGTGGAGGCGTGACGACCCCTTCCCCGCGAGCCCAACTGGGCGTCGCTCGCGCGCCCAGGTGGTCGGCCTCCTGGTGGTTGAGGGCCGGGCAGGCGGTGATGTTCGTCGGGTTGCTGATCATCGCCAGCGTCCTGCCTGAACTCGGTTGGGCAGCTTTCTGGGCCTGGCCCGTGGCCGCCGTGACCCTGCTGGTGTTCGTGTTGGTCCTCCAGAGCGTCGACAGGATGGGCGCGCTGGGCCGCACGGTGTGGATGAGCGTCCTGTTCACGTTGTCCACAACGCTGATGTGGATCTCACCGAATTACCTGTGGATCGCCTTTCCGCTGTGGCTGATGGGCGCGGCGGTGCTGCCGCTACTGACGTCCTTGCTGCTCACCGCCGTCACTCTCGCCGTGATCGTGACGGTGCTGAGCATGGGCGGAGACGGCGGCGTCGGCTCCATTCTGGGACCACTCTCGGGCGCACTGATCGCGGTGGGGCTGTCGCGCGGTGTGCTCAAGTTCGAGCACGAGGTCTCTGAGCACCGTCGCCTGCTGGACGAGGTGCTGCGGGCCCATGACGAGACCGCGCGCCTGCAGCGTGAGGCCGGTCAGTTGGCTGAGCGCACCCGGCTCGCCCATGATATCCACGACACCTTGGCGCAGGGCTTCTCCTCCATCGTGCTCCTTGCCCGGGCTGCGGGCCGTAAAGCAGCCGACCACCCGGCGCGGGACCTCATCGCCCAGATCGAGGCCACGGCGAGGGAGAACCTCGCAGAGTCACGCCGCGTCGTCTACGCCTTGGCGCCTGAGGAGGCCGGCGCGGGTGGCCTCGCTGCACCGCTGCGCCGCCTGACGGCGGAGGTGGCCGAAGCGCTCGGAGCGCAGTGGGACGTCACCGTCGACCCCGAGCTGCCCCGGCTCGCCACGTCCACTGAAGTGGCGCTGCTGCGCGCGGCGCAGAACGCGTTGGCCAACGTGCGCCAGCACTCGCGGGCCGGCCGCGTCGGCGTCGAGTTGGCCCGCGCAGGGGACCACGTCCACCTTGATGTCGTCGACGACGGTGTCGGATTCGACCCGGCCGTCACGGTGGAGCGCACCATGAACGGGGGCTACGGGCTGCGCGCTCTCCGCGAGCGCCTCGCAGACCTGGGCGGTGAGCTCACCGTCGAATCGGAGCCGGGAGGTGGCACGGCCGTCACCGCCCGCCTGCCGCTCGTGCGGGCGGACGAGGTGTTGCCATGATCCGGGTACTGCTGGTGGACGACCATCCGGTGGTGCGGTCCGGCGTCGCGGCGCTGCTGAGCGGGGCCGCCGCCATCGAGGTGATCGGGTCCGCCGCCACGGGCGAGGAGGCACTGCGGCTGGTGGACGAGCTGTCGCCCGACGTGGTCCTCTGCGACCTGAGGCTGGGAGAGGGACTCGACGGCGTGGGCGTCACCGAGGCGGTCAGACGCCGGCCCCGCCCGCCGGCGGTGCTGATCCTCACCACCTACGACAACGACTCCGACATCGCCAGGGCCGTCCTGGCCGGGGCCGCGGGGTACCTGCTCAAGGATGCGCAGCCCGAAGACATCATCGAGGGCATCGCCGACGCGGCCGCCGGGCGGCTGGTGCTCTCGCGCGACCTCGAGGTGCGCGTCGTCGAACGGATGTCGCAGGGCGTGCCCGCCGTGAGTGCGCGGGAACTCGACGTGCTGCGGCTGGTTGCCGAGGGGAGCACCAACCGGGAGATCGCCAGGCAGTTGTTCATCTCCGAGGGCACCGTCAAGACCCATCTGGTGCATGCGTTCGGAAAGTTGGACGCTGATTCGCGTACCGCTGCGGTCGCCGCGGCGCGCCGGCACGGCCTTCTGAGCTGACCGCTGGTGTCCTCGCCGGATGATCGCTGCCCAGTTCCCTCTCAGGAGCGCACCTCCGTGCTGCGCGCGACGGTGGATGCCGAACTCCTGAATGCCACTGGCGCTAATGTCGTGCCATGACTGAGCCGAACGCCCCCGTTGCACCTGTTGCCGACGTCAAGGACTGGACCTGGGTCACCTCCCGGGCCTGTCCTGAGTGCGGCTTCGACCCCGCCACGGTGTCGACGGAGGACCTGCCCACGCTCATCCTGGGCGCGGCCGAGCGGTTCGAGGTCGCCGTCGAGCGGAAGGGCGCGGAGGAGCGTCCGTGGCCGGAGACGTGGTCGCCCATCGAATACGGGCAGCACGTGGCGGACGTCATGGCGGTCATGACGCAACGCCTGGGCCTGATCCTCGACAGCGACGGAGCGGGCACCGAGTTCGAGGACTGGGACCAGGACGCCGCCGCCGTCGAGAAGGAGTACTGGAAGGCCAACGGCCACGCCACGGCCGTCCTCATCAAGGAACGGGCCGAAGCCGCGGCGAAGGCGTGGGCCGAGCCCGTCGGGGAGCAGTGGTCCTGGGCGGGGCTGCGGGGTAACGGCTCCGAGTTCACGGCGCAGTCACTGGGCCTGTACTTCGCGCACGACCTGATCCACCACCTGCACGACGTCGCCGGCTGAGTCGCCTGCGGGTGGTTCGAACCCTGCCGATTCGCGGTCAGGGAGCCAGGTACTGCGGGACTGCCGAAGGTTTGGTTGACCTCCGGGGTTATGCCGCCAGTTTAGCGGCTGGGTTCATGATGAGTTCGAACTCGATGGGGGTGAGTTTTCCGAGGCGGCGTTGACGGCGTTTGCGGTGGTACTTCCCCTCGATCCAGGACACGATAGCCAGGCGCAGTTCCTCTCGTGTGCCCCAGGATCGACGGTCGAGGACGTTTTTCTGGAGTAGCGCGAAGAACGACTCTATCGCGGCGTTATCGCCACATGCCCCGACCCTGCCCATCGAGCCACGTAGCCTGTGACGCTTCAGCGCCTTGCGGAAGCGGCGCGACCGGAATTGGGAGCCTCTATCGGAATGGACGATCACCCCAGCGGGCCCGCCTCGGTGGGCCACCGCCATCTCGAGCGCGTTGACGGCGATACGGGCCTTCATCCGTGAATCGATCGAGTAGCCCACGATCCGGTTGGAGAACACGTCCTTGATCGCACACAGATACACCTTGCCCTCGCGGGTGCGGTGTTCGGTGATGTCGGTCAGCCACACCTGGTTGGGTCCGTCAGCGCTGAACTGCCTGTTGACCAGGTCATCGTGAACCGGCGCGCCGGCCTTCTTGTAGCGGGTCTTGCGCCTGGTGAACACCGACTGGATCCCGGCGACCCGGCACAACCGCCACACTCTGCGCTCCGACAACTCGTAGCCCAACTCAGCGAGGTCGTCTGCCAGTACCCGGTAGCCGCCCTCCGGGTCGTCGGTGTGCAGCTGATGCAGCACCGAGATGAGTTCTTGCTCCTCGGCCTCACGGGCTGACACCGGTTGCTTGAGCCATTTGTAGTAGCCCTGTTTGGAGAATCCCAGTATCCGGCACGCGACCGCCACCGGCACCCTCACCCGGGCACCGACCGCGGCCATCTCCTTCACGAGCGGATAGATCATTTTGGGGGCGTGATGTGAGCCTGCGACAGATACGCCGCCGCGCGCCGCAGCACCTCGTTTTCCCTCTCCAACTCCCGGATCCGACGCAGTGCCTGCGACATGTCCTTGCGGGCCTCTGGATCGGTGGTCGGGGTCATCCCATGGGACTTGAACCTGGCATCACGGAGCCAGGCTTGCAGCGTGGTCTTCGCCACTCCGAGGTCCTTGACGACCTGCTTTTGCGGGATACCCGACTCGACCAACGCGACCGCGTCGCGCTTGAACTCGTCGGTGTAGGTGATCTTCGGCATGGTTGCCATCCTTTCAGCACGCCCCCCTCTCAGGAATCATGCGGTCTTGGAGTCAACCAAACCGTCAGCAGTCCCTGCTTCAGGTGGTCGCCGGTCAGGGTGCCCGCATCCATCAGGCCTTCGGGCGTACCCTCGTAGACGATGCGGCCACCGTCGTGGCCGGCGCCCGGGCCCACGTCGATGATCCAGTCGGCGTGCGACATCACGGCCAGCGAATGCTCGATCACGATGACGGAGTTGCCGCGGTCCACGAGGCCGTGGAGCATCTCCAGCATCGCCTCGATGTCGGCGAGGTGCAGCCCCGTGGTGGGCTCGTCCAGCACGTAGACGCCGGCACCCTCGGCCATGCGGATCGCGAGCTTGATGCGCTGGCGCTCGCCGCCGGACAGGGTGGAGAGCGGCTGCCCGAGCCTGAGGTAGCCCAGGCCCACCGCCAGGAGGCGGTCCAGGATCTTCTTCGGGGTGCCGGCGGTGAACACCTCGGCGGCCCTCCCGATCGGCAGCGCCAGCACCTCGGCGATGTTGAGCCCGTGGAGCCGGTACTGCAGCACCTCGTCGGTGAACCGTCGGCCCTCGCACACCTCGCAGGTGTTGGCCACTCCGGCCATCATGCCCAGATCCGTGTACACGATGCCCAGGCCCTTGCAGTTCTCGCAGGCACCGGCCGAGTTGGCGGAGAAGAGCGCTGGCTTGACCTTGTTCTCCTTCGCGAACGCCGACCTGATGGGGTCCAACAGACCGGTGTAGGTGGCGGGGTTCGAGCGGATGGAGCCGCGGATGGCGCCCTGGTCGACCACGCGGATCTCGCCGGCCTTCTTCAGCGCGCCCGATTGGATCGAGCCGTGGATCAGCGACGACTTGCCTGAGCCCGCCACGCCCGTGACCACCGTCAGCACGCCGAGCGGCACGTCGACGTCGACGCCCTTGAGGTTGTGCGTGGTGGCCCCGCGGATCTCCATCGCGCCCGACGGCGTGCGCCGGTGGGTGCGCAGCGTGGGCTTGTGGTCCATCAGTTCGCCGGTGATGGAGCCGGACCTCCTGAGGCCCTCAAGGTCGCCGACGTAGACGATCTCGCCGCCGTCGGAGCCGGCGCCGGGGCCGATGTCGACGATGTGGTCCGCCCGCTCGATGACCTGCGGCTTGTGTTCCACGACGAGCACGGTGTTGCCCTTGTCGCGCAGCGACTGCAGGAGGTCGATCATCCGGTTGATGTCGTGCGGGTGGAGGCCGACGGTGGGCTCATCGAACACGTAGGTCACGTCCGTCAGCGCGGATCCGAGGTGGCCCACCATCTTGACCCGCTGGGCCTCGCCGCCGGACAGCGTGCCGGATTCGCGGTCGAGCGACAGGTAGCCCAGCCCCACCTCCACCAGCGAGCCGAGTTGGTCCGCCAGCGCGGTGAGGACGGGAAGCGCCTTGGCGGAGGTGGTGTGGCCTGCCAGTTCCAGGACCCATTCGCGCAGGTCAGAGACCTGCCACGCCAGCGCGCTGGGCAGCGTCACGCCGTCGACCTCAGCGGAGCGCGACGCCTCGTTGAGCCGCGTGCCACCGCACTCGCGGCACGCGGCGAAGGTGCCGATCCGCTCCGCGAATTCGCGGATGTGCTTTTGGCCGGCCTCCTTCTCCGGGTTGAGGAACTGGCGCTTCACGCGCACGACGATGCCCTCGTGCGTGGTGTTCATGCCCAGGAACTTCACCCGGGTGCCGGGGTCGTACATCAACCGCTCGAGTTCCGTCGGCGTGTAGTCCTTGACTGGTTTATCCGGGTCCAGCTCGGGGTCCTCGCCGTACATCTTCCACTGCCAGGTCCCCACCCCGTAGCCGGGGACGGTGATGGCACCGTCGTTGAGGGAGAGCTCGGTGTTGACGATGAGCGTCTCGTCGACGGCCGACACCTTGCCGTTGCCCTCGCATGCCGGGCACATGCCCTGCGGCGTGTTGAAGGAGAAGTGGAAGCTGGGCCCCACGTGGGGCGTGCCCAGGCGGGACCAGACCAGCCGCAGCAACGAGTTGACGTCGGTGGCGGTGCCGACGGTGCTCCGGCTGTTGGCTCCCATCCTTTCCTGGTCGACGACGATGGCGGCCGACAGGTTCTCCAGCCGGTCCACGTCGGGCCGGGCGGGGGAGGCCATGAAGCTCTGCACGAACGCGGGGTAGGTCTCGTTGATGAGCCGCTGCGACTCCGCCGCGATGGTGCCGAACACCAGGGACGACTTGCCCGAACCGGACACTCCGGTGAAGACGGTCAACTGCCGCTTCGGGACGTCGACGGAGACGTCCTTGAGGTTGTTGACGCGCGCGCCGCGGACCTTGATCCGATCATGCTCTGCCACCGGGTAAGTATGCCCCCGCAGGAGTGGCCCCGGCCAGACCCCTTGGCCACCCCACCCGAGTTTCACGGGGTCGACGGGGGCCCGAGGGGGCGGGGGCGGTGAAGTAATCTGGCGCAATGATCATCGAGGTCCCCGCCGGAGCGCCGCGCATCACGCTGCGGCATCTCGACGCGGACGGGCGCGCCTCAGATCTGGTCGGCCACCTCATCGCCGCCGACGACGACCGCCTGGTGGTGCTCCCGGAGGACAAGCCGGCCGTGTGGCTGCAACGCTCGATGGTGAAGAACCTGAAACGGGTCCCCGAACGCACTGTGCTGCCGGCCTCGCCCCCCGACGCTATGCAGCGGATGCTGGACCGTACCTGGCCCGGGCTGCGTCGCGCGCGGTTGGGCGGCTGGGTCCTCCGCGACGGCAACCGGCGCACCACCCGGGCGAACTCCACCCTGGTGGGCGGCGACCCCGGGATGCCGTGGAACGAGGCGCTCACACTGGCCGACGAGTGGCGCGGCCGGCCCACCATCCTGCAGGTGGTCATGGGTGATCCCGTCATCGACCTGGCCAAGGCCGCGGGCTACGAGTTGCGTGGCCCCACCGTCGTGATGGTGGCCCGGGCTGATGACCTGCCGTATGACCACGTCGAGGTCAAGAAGTCGTCTGAGCCCGACGAGGGGTGGCTCTCCATCTGGCGTGGCGGCCGCACGGACGCCGACCTGGTGGCGGAGATGACCAGCGCCCCGGCCACCTATGCGCAGATCCCGGGCATCGCCGTGGGGCGCGTCGCCCTGTGGGGTTCGTGGGCGGTCATCTCGTCGGTCGAGGTCGCTCCCGCACTGCGGGGCACCGGTTGGGGGCGGGCGATGACGCGGGCGTTGGTGGATTCGGTGGAGTGCCGCTTCGTCGCCCTTCAGGTGGGGGAGGAGAACACCGCCGCCCGCTCGCTGTACGCCAAGGAGGGCTTCGTGGAGCACCACACCTACGCCTACCTCTTCCCGCCCACCGCCGGATGAGTCCTTCGTAGCGTTCGCCCGCGCTCGCCAACTCTCGGGGCGGCGGTAGGGTGTCGGGCGTGATTGTTGCTGCCGCAGACGGTTCCTCCCTCTCCAACCCAGGCCCGGCAGGCTGGGCCTGGTACATCAGCGACGACGCGTGGGCCTCCGGGGGCTGGCCGCACGGCACCAACAACATGGGTGAACTCATGGCGGTGCTGGACCTGCTGCAGTCCACGGCGCACGTCGACGAGCCCATGCGCATCCTCTGCGACTCGCAGTACGTGATCAACTCGCTGACCAAATGGCTGCCGGGGTGGAAGCGCCGGGGCTGGAAGAAGGGCGATGGCAAGCCGGTCCTCAACGTCGAACTGATGAAGGAACTCGACGTGGCGATGCAGGGGCGCAACCTGCACTTCGAGTGGGTCAAGGGTCATGCAGGGCACGCAATGAACGAAGCGGCCGACGAGCGGGCCAGGGCCGCCGCGTTCGCGTTCCAGCAGGGTGTCGCCTTCGATCCCGGCCCGGGCTTCCCGTCGGCCGCCGCCCCCAAATCGAGGGAGCAGGAGTTCGCCATCGGGTCCACAGATCCGGAGCCGGACCTGTTCTCCCTCGGCGAGCCCGAGCCGGCGCCCTCTGGCCCGGCCGGCGGATGCCCCGGCACCGCTTCACCGCGGGTCAAGGCCAAGCTCCTGCAACTCACGCGTGAACTCCTCGACGACGAGGTGAGAGGCGACTCCCGGGCGCTCGGCGCGCTGCTCCACCCCCATTTCGTCGCCCATGCGCTCGACGGCCAGATCGTCCACAAGGCGCACGGGGCGTGGCAGCCCACGTCGTCGCGCTTCGAGGTGCTCGCCGTCGACACCTACGCCGACGGAGTTGCGGGCGTGCGCTGGCGCCAGGGCGACGACCTCAGCCGCCTGCGCTTCTCGCTGTGGCAGCAGACCCCCGACGGCTGGCTGATGCGGTTCGCCCAGGTCACGCTCGCCGACGCCGTCGGCTGACCGGGCGGCGCCTCGCTCAAGAGAAAAAGCTCCCTCGCGGAGGGCGCCCTGCGTGGGGTCACGCTGGGCAGTCCCCGCGAGGGAGCATTCTTGGCGTCTCAGCTTCAGAGCAGGCCGTTCTCCTCGAGCCAGTCGCCGGCGATCTCCTCTGAGCCCAGCTGCTCGTCGACGCTGCGGGCGTTGAGTTCGCGCAGCGCCTCCGGGGTGAGCTTCTCGTTCACCGATGCGATGGCCTGCTCGGCGGCCTCATCGACCTTGTCGGAGACCAGCGGAACCACCTGCTGCGGCAGGATCAGGCCCTCGGGGTCTTCCAGTACGACCAGGTCGTTGGCGGCGATGGCCGGGTCTGCGGTGTAGATGTCGGCCACCTGCACCGTCCCGTCGGTCAGCGCCCGAACCGTCAGCGGGCCACCGGAATCCTCCACCGGGAGCACCTCGATGTCGACGCCGTAGATCTCCTTCGCCCCCTCCGGGCCGTAGGGGCGGGTGGCGAACTCGGAGTTCGCGGCCATCTTCAGCGGCTCCCCGACGCCAGCCAGGTCGGCGATCGCCGTCAGGCCATGCTCCTCGGCGAAGGCCGCCGTCACGGTGTACGAGTCCTGATCCGTGGCCTCGGCCGGGTCCAGCACGCGCAGCCCGTCCGGGAGTGCCTCAGCCAGGGCGGCGTTCACCTCATCGGCGGTGCGGGCCGTGGTCTCGGCGTCGACGTACTGCAGCAGGTTGCCGGTGTATTCAGGGAAGACGTCGATCTTGCCCGCCTCCAGTTCCGGCAGGTAGGTCTCGCGCTGCCCGATCTGGAACTGCCTGTCGACCGTGTACCCCTCGGCCTCGAGCGCCTGGGCGTACAGCTCGGCGATGATCTCGTTGGAGTAGTACTGCTGGGAGCCGACGACGAGCGTCTGCCCGCCCTCCGGCTGAGCCGAGGTGGCGTCGGCGGAGGGCTCGCCGAGTGGGTCTGTGGATGCGCAGCCGGCCAGGGCGAGGGCGGTGGCTGCCGCGAGGATGGTCAGGCGGAGGGCGGTCATGGTGGTTCCTTCCGGGAGGTGGTCAGGGGGTCCTGATACCAGCGGGCGTCACCCGGCGTTGCAGCCAGGCGAACACGAGGTCGACGATCAGCGCGATGGTCATCACGGCGAGCGCGGCCCCGAGCATCTGAGGGTAGTCCTGGGTGCGTAGGCCGAGGAAGAGTTGCCGCCCCAGACCTCCTGCCCCGACGTAGGCGGCGAGGGTCGCCGTGGCGATCACCTGCAGCATCGCCGAGCGGATGCCGCCGGTGAGCAGGGGCAGGCCCAGCGGCACCTCCACCCGCCACAGCACCTGACTCGGGCTGAGCCCGGTGGCACGTGCCGCGTCGATGGTGGCGGGCTCGATGGCGCGGATCCCGGCGTAGGCGCCGGCCAGGATGGACGGGACGGAGAGGATCACGAAGGCCACCATGGGCCCGACCAGGCCCACCCCGAAGGCCAGGCCCGCCAGGGTGAGGACCCCGAGCGTGGGCAGGGCGCGGGCTGTCCCCGTCGTCGCGACGGTCAGGCCGTCGAACCGGCCGCTGTGCCCGACCAACCAGCCGACCGGCACCGCGATCAGGCACGCGATCGCCACGGCCACCACCGAGTAGGCCAGGTGCTCCACGGCCCGGTGCAGCACCCCGCCGTCGCCCAGCAGGTGGGCGGGGTCGGTGAGCCAGACGACGGCGTCGATGAGGTGTCTCATGCGCGCCGCCACGGCATCAGCCAGCGTCCGAGCAGCACCCAGGCCGCGTCGAGGACCAGCGCCACGACGGCCGTCATGACGAGGCCGGTGAGGATCTCCGCGGTGATCCCGCGCTGGAACCCGTCGGTGAACAGCATGCCGAGGCTGGGGACGCCCAGCACGGCACCGACGGTCACCAGCGACACCGTGCTGACGGAGGTGACGCGCAGGCCGGCCAGCAGCGTGGGCCCGGCCAGCGGCAACTCGACGGTCAGGAACCGCGCCGCCCGGGTGTAACCGAGCGCCCTCGCCGCGTCGACCGGGCCCTTCTCGTTGGCGCGCAGCGCGTCGACCACGGCCGGGACCATCAACGCCAGCCCGTACAGCGTGAGCGCGACGATGACGTTGAGGCTGTCGCGGACGCCGGTGCCGATCAGGGCAGGCAGCACGATGAAGAGCGGCAGCGAGGGGATGGCGTACAGGAGCGCAGCGCCAGTGACCAGCGGGGCGCGGAGCCGCCGCCGTCCCGCCGCGAAGCCGCCGATGACCAGCGCCACCAGGAAGCTGGCGGCGATGGCGGGCACCGCGAGGGCGAGGTGGGCGAGCGTGCGCTCCCAGATGAGGTCGAGGTTCGCGGCGATCCAGGTCACGACGGCTCCGCGAGTCTCCCCGCGGCGCGGCCACGCCCGTCGACGACGATGCGGCCCTCCGCGGAATCCACGATGTGCAGCGCCCGAGCGTCCCTGCCCAGGCCGAGGAAGTCGGCGACGAACGCGTTCGCCGGCGCCGCCAGGATGTCCGGGCCGGTGCCCCGCTGGGCGACGTGGCCGCCCTGCTCGAGGATGATGATCTGGTCACCCAGCAGGAGTGCCTCGTCGATGTCGTGGGTGACGAACACGATGGTCTTGCCCAACTCGGCCTGAAGGCGCAGCAGTTCGTTCTGCAGGTCCGCGCGCACTATGGGGTCGACGGCCGCGAACGGCTCGTCCATGAGGAGGATGTTGGGGTCAGCGGCCAGGGCGCGGGCCACGCCGACGCGTTGCTGTTGCCCGCCCGAGAGTTGCGCGGGGTAGCGACCAGCCAGGCCGGCGTCGAGGCCGACCAGTTCCATCAGTTCTGCCGAACGTCGATGGGAGTCGCGCCGCGTCGTGCCCAGCAGGCGGGGCACGGTCGAGATGTTGTCGACGACGGTGCGGTGCGGCATGAGACCCGCGCTCTGCATCACGTAGCCGATGCGTCGGCGCAGGGCGACCGGGTCCTGGCCGGCGATGTCCTCGTCGTCGATCAGCACCCGCCCCGCAGTGGGTTCCACCATGCGATTCACCATCCGCAACAGGGTGGTCTTGCCGCATCCGGACGAGCCGACCAACACGGTGGTGGTGTGGGAGGGGATGCGCGCGCTGAACTCTGCCACGGCGGGCGTCTGGCCGCCGTACAGCTTCGAGACCTGCTCGAATTCGATCACGCGGCCACCGCCATGCTTGCG
Organism: Tessaracoccus zhenghani; assembly: GCF_055326325.1. Taxonomy (NCBI): domain Bacteria; kingdom Bacillati; phylum Actinomycetota; class Actinomycetes; order Propionibacteriales; family Propionibacteriaceae; genus Tessaracoccus; species Tessaracoccus zhenghani. The sequence goes on from NZ_JBUZNQ010000002.1 coordinate 350,813, forward strand.
ATCCTAGCCACATTGTCGGCGCACACCAGCGGGTCCGGCCGCACTACCCCGGCTCTCTGCCCGGCCCCTACGGCGTCAGTGGGCGCCGAGTTGCCCCGAGGGCCGCTGGTGGCGGGCCGCCGACGACGCATTCAGGCCGACGATCTCGACGTTCTTGCCGTAGCGCTCGTACTTCGACTCGAACTGGTAGACGAGGTCGTTGCTGGTGGCGAAGAAGAGCTCACCGGTCACCTTGTAGACGGGGCCGCCCTCGCCGTCGATGCGCTGCACCTTCGCGAAGCGAGCCACGCGGCGGGCGAAGACGATGATGGCCGCGTTGACGCCCACCAGCACGCCGATGGCGAGGTTGCTGGTCAGCACCGTGACGATGACGGTGACGAACATCCCGATGTTCTCGCTGTGCGGCATGCGGCGCAGGGTGGAGGGCTTGACACCCTGCCCCCAGCCCTCGCGGGTCTTGGTGGAGTGTGTGTCGGTGATGTCGTCGACGAGCTTGGCGGTCATCAGCGACTCCATCAGGCCCACCAGCGCCATGCCCAGCGCGTACGGCGCGATGATGCGCAGCGTCTCGAGCGTGAACGGCACCTGGGGGATGAGGAGTTCGGGCAGCACTTTACTGACAGCGGCGGCGTGCGCGAAAAATCTGCCCCCGGCGAAGGGGCGTCCGGACCGGAGGCGGGCCGGGCGGCGCTCGGGTCAGCCCAGCGTGCCGTCGACGTAATACCAGCGGCCGTCCACCTGGGTGAAGCGGCTGCGCTCCTGCAACACGCCCATGCCATCGGGCGAAAGGAACGTGGCCGTGAACTGCACGGTGCCCTCGTCGTCCCAGGCATTGCCCCGCTCGGTCCGCTCGATCACGAGGCCGGACCACTGGGTGCCGTCGTCGAGGCTGATCGACGGTGGGCGCGTCGTCGGGTGCCAGGTCTCCATGAGGTGGTCACTCAGGCCGAACACGAACGCGGAGTAGCGCGACCGCATGAGCGCGACGGCCGTGGGGGCCGGGCGGCCGTCGTGGAAGCGGCCGCAGCAGGCCGGGTAGACCTTGCCGGTGTCGCAGGGGCACGGCAGCGGTGCGCTCATAGGTTGTCTCCCCAGGTCCAGGTGATGTCGGCCTCGCGTTCAGGGGCGAAGCTACCACCTAGCTGAAGGCAGTTCTCCGGCGAGTCGAAGGACTCCCCGCCGAGCACGAGCCGCAGATCCTGGATTCCTCGCTCGCAGCGACCGTTGCTGAGCCACTTGAGGGTCAGTAGCGCGGAGGCGCCTGGCTCGAGGAGCGGGCTGGGCTCAAGGCCGGAGGCTGGTGCGGTGATCATGTCGCCCCAGCTGTTGCCCAGGTCCCGGCCGCGGAGGACGGGTTCTGGCAGGGTGAGCGTCTCGTCGGTGCAGTTGCGCACGCGCGCCCAGTGGAAGCGGCTGCCCAGCGCCGCGTCGTAGCCGACGAAGGCAACGGACAACGCCTGACCTTCAGAGCAGGGCGGCTCCTCGTCGACGTAGACGATCTGGGGCTTCTTCTCGACGGGCGGGTCCTGGTCCAGGGGTTCCACGCCCCGGGGGGATGGCTCGGGCTCCGGGAGACGGACCTCGGGCGGCAGTTCCGGCGGTGCCTCGACGGCCGGCTCGGCCCGCTGGGTCGCGACGCCACAGCCGCCCAGCAGTAGCGACAGCACAAGAAATGTCAGGAACCTCATGCCCCGACCCTAGGGGCTGATCCCCGGTGGCTTCTGTGGACGTCAGCACTGCGGTACCCACGAGCCGTTGCGCTGGACCGAAGGAGGATCCGGGCTGGGACCACGGATGGACGTCGCTCAGCGACGCGCGATGCCGTAGTGCGCAGCGAGGGCGTCGAGCGTGGCAAGATCGACGTCCAACATCGTTTCGAACTTGTACTTCGTGAGGTTCGGGCTGAGGACGTGAACCATGATCGACGAGCGCCTGGCACCGTTATCGCGGTGGACGGTGGCGATCTGCCGGCCGATCTCCTCCAGCAGCGCCTCGTTCGTGGCGGGGTCGTTGGTGTCCGAGCGGACGGTGCCGGAGACCCAGGCCGAGTCCCTCCCGCCGAACGCCCCCTGCATGGAGTAGCTGAAGTCCGTCAACTCCTCGACGTGGTCCAGCGGCTCCAGCGCCTCGACCAGGCGTCGATTCCACTCCTCGTCTGTGACGTCCGCGTCCTTGGATCCGCATCCGAACAGTCCCAAAACCCCCACACCGACTCCCATCAACAGTGCCCGTCGCTGCATCAACGTCCTCCGGCCGCGGCAGCAAGCCTGGAGACGAGTTGCGCCCCCAACTGGCCGGGCGGCACCTGGGTGATGCCCGTGCGTCCCGGCACCATGTAGTAGAGGTTGCGCCCGACGGCCCAGGCGTCGCTGGACGCGGAGGGGCCGGTGCTCGGCTCGCCCACCGCGTAGGCGAAGACGCTGGCCTCAGGCTCGAGGGCGTCGCGGACGTCCGCGGGCAGGGTGGGAAGTTGTAGGAGGCGCTGGGCGAACAGGTTCCGCTCGTACTCCCAGGCGGTGGGGACCTCCTCCAGCTTCAACATCAACGGCACGGCCTCGTCGCCGCGGGGCAGCCGGGGCTGGGCGCGCGCGAGATCCAGCGGCGGAAGGGCGCGGCGCAGCAACAGCCACGGATCCGACGACGGCGCCAACGCCACCTCGAGCATGGGATCCACGCCTGTGGCCTGCCACCCGTTCTCGGCGGGCGCCACCGCAGCTCGCGACGTGACCGTCACCATGTCGTCGCCCAGCACGAAGACCATCGCGTCGAAGGCGACGCCCTGGAACACGGAGACGAGTTCCATCCCGGCGCGCGCCCGCTGCGCGACGCGCAACGCCAGGCCCCAGTCGGCGGCCAGGCCGCGCGGGGTGACGATGCCCGCGGCCTCCCAGCCGGCGAGGGTGTCCTCGTCTGCATGGGGGAGCGTGTCGTCGCGGATCTGCTCCATGGCCGCGGCCCAGGTCTCGAACCCCACCAGGCCCACGCGGATTCCGTCCTGGGTCACCATCGTCTCGTCGGTCATCACTTCACCTCTCGCCCGAACTCTACGGAATAGGTGGTGGTCGTGCCGTTGAAGAAGCTGCCGTAGCTCTCCTCCAGGGCCTGGACCGGGCCCAACGCGGCCACGTCCTGCCGGTAGGTGTCCTGCAGGTGGGTGTACGTGGGCAGGTAGTCCGCCGGACCGGAGCCGGAGTGGTCGAGGGTGATGTTGGTCACGTTGCCGGGCACATCCCTCGTGCCGTCGAGCCGGTATCCGTTGACGTCTGTTCGGGGGACGGGGTCGTACTGGGTCTGGAAGTTGTAGACCGGCACGTCCGGCCGCATGTTCAGCGACTCCGTCGGCGCGCCCGCGCTGATGATGCCCTTCACGTCCACGCCGCTGAGGAACTGGTCGTCCGTGATCAACTGCCCGGCCACGATCCCGCCCTGCGAGTGCCCCGTCAGCAGCAGTTCCGGCCGGCCGCTCGGTACCGGCAACCCGTTGGCGCTGCGGTGGGCCAGGTCCTCGGCGATGGCGTCCTGGATGGCCTGTGACGCGGCATGCGTGGCAGAGGTGGGGCCCACGCCGTGGTGGAGGAAGTTGGCGGCCCAGTCCAGCCCTGACGGCTGCCCGGCCCACCCCTCCATGGTCGTCATCGCGTGCGCGGTGCCGGAGATGGCCGCCACGTAGCGCACGTTGCCGTTCCCGTCCACGACGGCGGTGACGGTGACCGAAGTGCGCTCGGCGCCCCCAGTGTCATAGGCCTTCATCATGGTCTCCATGACATCTGACAGGCCCGCGTAGCTGCTCTCGTGGGGATTGCGCTGCACCGGCCCGACGTAGGGCGTGCCGTCCTCGAAGATCTGCAGGTCCCGGCCCACCACGGCGTTGCCGACGAGGCCTGCGCCCTGCCCCAGCCGCGTGATGGCGTAGGCGCCGAGTTGCGAGAGGTAGGGCACCTCTCCGTTCTGGCGCCAGTCCACCAGCCACTGCGGCGGGTTGTCTCCCAGCTCCGCCCAGCGATCCCAGGCAGAGCCCACCGCCAGTGCACGGCGGTCGAAGAACTCCTGGACGCTGACGGCCGCGTTGGTGGCGGTGTCCACCGCCCACTCCATGCCTTCGCCGACCCGGTTTCCGATCCAGCGCCCGCCGTCGACGGCGGCATCGCCCCAGCCGACCATCGTGCTCCGCGCATCGGCCACCCACAGCTTCGCCGCGAGGGAGGCGTCGCAGGCGTTCAGCCGGAACAGCAGCGAGACGACGGAGGCGCTGAGCTGCATCCTGACCACCGGGCGACGCGGGTCGAGGTTGAAGCCCTGTTCGTTGGTGATCCCGCCGCTGTCGCCGATGGAGAAACCCCACCGGTGGGCCTTGTCGAGGGTGCTGTGTTGCGCGTGCTGGATGTCGTCGAAGGTGCCGGCGGCGCTGTCCAGCGCGCTCGCGACGGGCGGCAGTTCGTCGACGCGGCGCCGCACGGACCTGGTGAGTGTGCGGTGGGCCTCGCGACCCCGGGCGGCGGCGTCGCCGTCCCAGGTGGAGAAGTCGTGGGACTCCAGCTGCCCGTGTATTCGCGTCAGGGCCGAGTGGCTGTTGAGCAGGCCCTGGGCCTGGGCCCGCAGTTCGACGGGCTGCAGGGCGAGGCCGTCGGACCACCTCACGGCAGGCATCCGAAGAAGCCCGTCGCCGACTCGGTGGCGGCATCCTCGGCGGCTCGGTAGTTGCGGGCGGTGGTTTCGAGCGCGGTGGCGAACCCGTGGAGGTCTGTCGTCAACTGTTCCGCCGACGTCACCCACTCGGCGTCGGTCTCGGCGGCCCGGCCGGCGCTCAGGCTGCCGGGCAGCGCAGCCACCACCCGGTTGAGGCGCATGCCCTTCGTGGCGCCGGGCGCATCCGACGCGAGCGCATGCGCGTCGTCGGCGGTCTGCTCCAGCGCGCCGTAGTCGACTTTGTAGCCCTCACCCATGCCCCTGACCCTATGCAGGGCAGGGGTCACCGACGCTAGCCCCGGAACGTGGGGAGGTCGTGGGCCCGGAACTGGCCCATCACCCGCTCGATGAGGTCCTTCGACGGGGGCTCGGTGTCCGCGAGTTCGTAGGGGATGCCGAGGGATGCCCACTTGTCGCGGCCCATCTGGTGGAACGGCAGCACCTCGACCCGTTCGACGGCGTCACCCAACGTCGCGACATGCGCGGCGACCGCGTCGACGTTGGCCACGTCGTCGGTCAGGCCGGGGACGAGCACGAAGCGGATCCACATCCGGTTGCCCCGCTCCGCAAGGCGGCGGGAGAAGTCGAGCGTGGGCTGCAGTTCGCGCCCGGTGGTGCGCACGTAGGTGTCCGGGTCACCCGATTTGATGTCCAGCAGCACGAGGTCGACGTCGTCGAGCAACTCGTCGGACGCGTTGCGCCCGAGGAAGCCTGAGGTGTCGAGCGCGGTGTGCAGGCCCATCTCCTTCGCGGCACGCAACAGGCGTCCTGCGAAGACGGGCTGGAAGAGGGGTTCGCCGCCGGACAGCGTCAACCCGCCGCCCGTGGCGCGGAAGACCCCGCGGTACCGGCGCACCCTGGCCACGATGTCGTCGAGCAGGACGGGCTCGCCCTTGTTCGTGAAATACGTGTCCGGGTTGTGGCAGTAGAGGCAGCGCAGCGGGCAGCCTGCCAGGAAGACCGTCAGCCGGGTGCCCGGCCCGTCGACCGCGGTGACGAGCTCCCAGGAATGCACGGAGCCGAGCTCACCGCTGCGGACAGCAGCGATGTGCTCGGCGTGCGTCATCTCGCCGGCCGACGCGATACCGGCCGTGCCCGACGTCGCGCGCAGGCGCGGGACGTCGAGCACCGGTAGCTCTTCTGTGGTCACGCGTTCCCGTGGAACGTGCGGGCCAGGACGTCGCGCTGCTGGTCCTTGGTGAGCTTCACGAAGTTCACGGCATAACCCGAGACGCGGATGGTCAGGTTCGGGTAGTTGTCCGGGTTCTCCATCGCGTCCTCGAGGGTTTCGCGGTTGAGCACGTTGATGTTGGCGTGGAAGAGGCCGGGCTGGTGCGAGCGCTCGTCGCGCGACGCCTTCATCGTGGCCAGGCGCTCATCGAAGGTCTTGACTGACATCTGGGGGTTCTCCTTAGTTCTCGGGCACGAAGCCGGCGTCGAGCAGGCCGACGAGGTTGCTCACCTGTTCGGTCTTGTCGCGGCCGAGGCCCGACGGGGTGATGGTGTTGGTCAGCGAGATGCCGTCGAGGGCATCGTGGTAGTCGAGCTTGCCCACCGACAGCATGGACGCGAGCATGCCGTGCGAGTCGGCGCCGTTCTCCGGGTTGGCGCCGGGCGCGAACGGGGCGCCGGCCTTGTGGCCCGACGGGAAGGCGCCGGTGTTGCGGCCGTACACCACGTTCGAGGTGATCGTGAGCACCGACTGCGTGGGCAGCGCGTCGCGGTAGAGGTGCTGCGCGCGGATCTTCTGCATGATCGTGTGCACCACGACGGCGGCGATCTCGTCGGCACGGTCATCGTCGTTGCCGTAGCGGGGGAAGTCGCCCTCGGTCCGGTAGTCGATCACGAGGCCCGTCTCGTCGCGCACCGGGGTGACGGTGGCGTAGCGGATGGCCGACAGCGAGTCCGCCACGATCGACAGGCCGGCGATGCCGCAGCCCAGCGTGCGCAGGATCTCGGAATCGTGCAGCGCCATCTCGATCGACTCGTAGGCGTACTTGTCGTGGCTGTAGTGGATGATGTTGAGCGCCTCCACGTAGGTGGCCACCACCCAGTCCAGCACCTGCTCGTAGCGGTGCCACACGTCGTCGAAGTCCAGGGGGCCGTCGCCCGTGACGGGTTCGTAGCCCTCCACGATCTGCTTGCCGCTCATCTCATCGCGGCCACCGTTGATGGCGTAGAGGAGCGCCTTGGCGGCGTTCATGCGGGCGCCGAAGAACTGCATCTGCTTGCCCACCCGCATGGGCGACACGCAGCACGCGATGGCCGCGTCGTCGCCCCAGTAGTCGCGGATGCGGTCGTCCGCCTCGTACTGCAGCGAGCTGGTCTCGATCGAGATCGCCGCGCAGAAATCCTTGTAACACTGGGGGAGGGCCGGATCCCAGAAGACGGTGATGTTCGGCTCGGGGGCGGGGCCCAGGTTGCGCAGCGTCTGGAGCAGACGGAACGAGGTCTTGGTGACCATCGAGCGGCCGTCCTCACCGAGGCCCGCGTCGGACCAGGTGGCCCAGTAGGGGTCGCCGGAGAAGATCTGGTCGTAGTCGATGGTGCGCAGGAAGCGCACGATGCGCAGCTTGATGACCAGTGCGTCGATCATCTCCTGCGCGTCGGTCTCGGTGATGAGGCCAGCGGCCAGGTCACGCTCGAAGTAGACGTCGAGGAAGGCCGACAGCCGGCCGATCGACATGGCCGCGCCGTCCTGGCTCTTGATGGAGGCGAGGTAGCCGAAGTACGTCCACTGCACGGCCTCCTTGGCGGTGCTGGCCGGACGCGAGATGTCGAAGCCGTAGATCTCGCCCAGGTGCTTCAGCTTCTGCAGGGCCTTGATCTGCTCGGAATGCTCCTCGCGGTAGCGGGCCCAGTGCTCGCTGAAGCCCTCGTCGGCGACCGCGTCCTTGGCGCGCTTCTTGTCCTCGATGAGGGCGTCGACGCCGTAGAGGGCGACGCGGCGGTAGTCGCCGATGATGCGACCACGTCCGTAGGCATCCGGCAGGCCCGTGATGATGTGCGAGGAGCGCGCGGCGCGGATGCGCGGCGTGTAGATGTCGAAGACCGCCTCGTTGTGCGTCTTGCGGTACTTGGTGAAGATCTCCTTGACGTGCTCGTCCGGCTTGGCGCCGGCCTCGCGCAGCGCGGTCTCGACCATGCGCCAGCCGCCGAACGGCATCATGGCGCGCTTCAGCGGGGTGTCGGTCTGCAGGCCGACGACCACGTCATCGCCCTTCCAGATGTAACCCGCCGGGAAGGCGTCGATGTCGGCCGGGATCTCGGCGTCGACGGCGAACACGCGGTTGCGGCGCTCGACGGAGAGGTAGTTGTCTTCGAGGCGCTGCCAGGTGGCAGTCGTCTTCTCGGTGGGGCCGGCGAGGAAGGAGGCATCCCCGTCATACGGGGTGTAGTTGCGTTGGACAAAGTCCCGCACCTCGATCTGGGTCCGCCAGGGGCCCTCTGTGAATCCGTCCCACTCGGTGGGGTCGTTTACCAATGTGTCTTCGGCTACGTTCAACGTCACGAGGGAACAGTTTACGACGATTTGTAGGACTAAGCGATTCGGGCATGGTGGCTGAGCGTTGGGGCCCCGTATGGGGGCGCAGGGTTTGGACAAACTCCCACGACACGGCATGGAACCCGGAGGTCGGGTTCCAGTGGTCAGACGGAACGAGCGTTTGCCGGGGCGCCGACATCAGCGGGTTTCGGCGACATCGCCGCCATGTGGCGGCGACGATAGGATGACGCGCATGAGTCACGTTCTTGCTGCCGTTGCCTGGCCCTACGCCAACGGCCCCCGCCATATCGGTCATGTCTCGGGCTTCGGGGTTCCCTCCGATGTGTTCTCCCGGTACATGCGCATGGCGGGCCACGACGTGCTCATGGTCTCCGGCTCGGACGAGCACGGCACCGCCATCCAGGTGAAGGCCGATTCAGAGGGCCTCACGGCTCGCCAGACGGCGGACAAGTACCACGGCCAGATCGTCTCGGACCTGCAGGGGCTCGGCCTCAGCTACGACCTGTACACGCGCACCACCACGCCGAACCACTATCACGTGGTGCAGGAGATCTTCACCGCCCTCTACGAGAACGGCTACATCGTCGCGAAGACGCAGATGGGCGCCATCTCGCCGTCGACGGGTCGCACCCTGCCGGACCGCTTCATCGAGGGCACGTGTCCCATCTGCGGGTACGACAACGCCCGCGGTGACCAGTGCGACAAGTGTGGCAACCAGCTGGACCCGGCAGACCTCATCGACCCGAAGTCCAAGGTCAACGGCGAGACCCCCAACTTCGTGGAGACCGAACACTTCTTCCTCGATCTGCCGAAGCTCGCACCGCAGCTGGCCGAGTGGATCGATTCGCGGGAAGACTGGCGCCCCAACGTGCTGAAGTTCTCGCACAACCTGCTCAAGGAGATCCGTGAGCGCGCCATCACGCGTGACCTCGACTGGGGCGTGCCCGTCCCGCTCGACGGCTGGCGCGACGCCCCGATGAAGCGCATCTACGTGTGGTTCGACGCCGTCATCGGCTATCTTTCGGCATCCATCGAATGGGCCAAGCGCACCGGCGACCCGGACGCGTGGCGCAAGTGGTGGAACGACGACCGGGCCTCCTCCTACTACTTCATGGGCAAGGACAACATCGTCTTCCACTCCGTCATCTGGCCGGGCATCCTGCTGGGCGCCAACGGCCAGGGCACGATGGGCGGCACCATCCGTCCCGAGCTCGGCGAGCTGCGGCTCCCCACGGAAGTGGTCAGCTCCGAGTTCATGACCATGCGCGGCTCGAAGGTCTCCAGCTCGCGCGGCGCCTCCATCTTCGTCGGCGACTTCCTCAACGAGTTCGGCCCCGATGCGCTGCGCTACTACATCGCCGTGGCCGGCCCCGAGAACCAGGACACGGACTTCACGTGGGAGGAATTCGTCCGCCGGACCAACTTCGAGTTGGCCAACGAGTGGGGCAACCTCGTCAACCGCTCGATCTCCATGGCGCACAAGAACAACGGAGCCATCCCGGCCATGGGCGAGCTCAGCGACGAGGACCGGGCGCTGCTCGACGCGTCTCGGGAGGCCTTCCACACCGTCGGGGACCACATCGCCGCCCGCCGGTTCAAGGCCGGTATCACCGAGGCCATGCGTGTCGTCGGCCTCGCCAACAAGTACATCTCCGACATGGAGCCGTGGAAGCTGAAGGACGACCCGGCCCGCCGCGACACCGTCCTGCACGTTGCGCTCCAGGTGATTTCGGACTGCAACACGCTCCTCACCCCGTACCTCCCGCACGCCGCCCAGCAGATCTTCGAGGCGCTCGGCAACGAGGGTGTGTGGGCCGCGCAGCCGCAGATCGTCGACGTGACCGACGGCGACCTGACCTACCCCACCCTGCAGGGCGACTACGCGTCGCAGCTGGCGGTGTGGGAGTCGCGCCCGATCGTCGCCGGCACGCCGTTGCAGAAGCCCTCGCCGCTGTTCACGAAGCTGGACGAGAAGCTGGGCCAGACCGGCCCGGCATTCGCGCCCATCCCGGAGTAGCCCGCTCGGTCGTCAGCTGTCGCGCCCGCGGAAGGCGGCGCGGAGCTGCTCCCGGTGGACGGCCGCCACCGCCGTGAGCGGGATCCCGGCCGGGCACACCTCGACGCATTCGCCGAAGCTGGAGCACGGGCCGAACTGGGCGTCCAGCGCCTCTCCCACGGCCCGGGCGCGCTTGCCGCGCTCCAACTTCCCGTGCGGGATCAACGCGAGATGGGCGAGCTTGGCGCCGGCGAACAGGTGGGCGGCGCCGTTGGGGCAGGCGGCGACGCACGCGCCGCAGCCGATGCACGCCGCGAAGTCCAGGGCCAGTTCGGCGTCGCCGTGGCCGACGAGCAGGTCGTCGGCGTCCGGCGCGGTGCCGGCCATGACGTCGACGTGCCCCCCGGCCTCGATCAGCCGGTCCAGCGACGAACGGCCCACCACCAGATCCCGCACGACGGGGAACGCAGCCGAGCGCAACGGCTCGATGCGCAACGTCGAGATGCCCCCGAAGGCGCGCAGGTGCTGTCGACAGGACGGCGTCTTCGGCACCGGGCCGTGGGGGCGGTCGTTGACCGTCACACCGCACGCACCGCAGACCCCCTCCCGGCAGTCGGATTCGAACTGGATCGGCTCCACGCCCGAGTCCGCCAGTTGGTCGTTGAGCCTGTCCAACAACTCGAGCAGGCTCATCTCCGGCGTCGCATCGTCGACGACATGCGTCTCGAAACGACCCTCGGCCGCGGGCGAATCCTGTCGCCAGACCTCTATCTCGACTCTCATCGGTAGTTCCTCACCGCCAGGGGCACCAGGTCGAAGCTGAGCTCCTCCAAGTGCCGGGTGTGCCTGCCCTCCGGTGTGGTCTCCCAGGCGGAGACGTTGCACCAGCGCCCGTCGTCGCGGGCAGCCTCGCCGTCGGCCGTCGCGAACTCCTCGCGGAAATGAGCCCCGCAGGATTCGGTGCGGTCCAGGGCGTCGAGGACCATCAGCTCCGCCAATTCAAGGAAATCGGCGACTCTCGCGGCGCGCTCCAACTCCTGGTTCAGCCGGTCGGCCGGCCCGGCGACCCGCACGTCGCGCCAGAACTCTTCGCGCAGCGCCCGCACCTCGTCGAGCGCCCCCCGCAGGCCCTGCTCGCTGCGTGACACGCCGCAGCCGCGGTACAGGATCTCGCCGAGGCGGCGGTGGAAGGCGGCGGGGCGGGCCACGCCGTCGTTGTCCACCAGCCTCCGGGTGCGGTCCTGCACCCAGGCCAGCGACTCGGCGGCCTCAGCCGAGCCCGCTTCGAGGAGGGGAGTGCCGACGAGCGGCGCCAGGTGGTTCGGCACCGACAGTGGCAGCGTGAACCAGCCGTCGACGCAGGCGCTCAGCAGCGAGTTCGCGCCCAGCCGGTTGGCGCCGTGGTAGTTGCTGCCCGCCTCGCCGCCGACGAACAGGCCGGGCACCGTCGTCATCTGGTCGTAGTCGCTCCACAGACCGCCCATGGTGAAGTGCGCGCCCGGCGCGATCCGCATCGGAACGGCGTACGGATCCTCGCCCGTGGCGTCGTGGTACATCTCGAACAGGTTGCCGTACCGCTCGGCGATCGCGGGCCGTCCCAGCCGTGCGATCGCGTCACGGAAGTCGAGGTACACCGAGTTCCGCAACGGCCCGACGCCCCGGCCTGTCTCGATCTCGTCCCTGGCGGCGCGTGAGGCGATGTCGCGAGGCGTGAGGTTGCCGAAGGCGGGGTAGCGGCGCTCCAGGTAGTAGTCGCGCTCCGCCTCGGGGATGTCTCCCGCCGGTCGGTCATCTCCCGGCCGCACGGGCACCCAGATGCGGCCGTCGTTGCGGAGCGACTCGCTCATCAGCGTCGTCTTGGACTGCCAGTGCGAACTCACCGGCAGGGCTGTGGGGTGGAACTGCACGAACGACGGGCTGGCGAACAGGGCCCCGCGCCGGTGGGCCCGCCAGGTGGCCGTCGCGTTGGAGTTCATCGCCAACGTGGAATGGAAGTAGACGGAGCCGTAGCCACCGGTGGCCAGCACGACGGCGTGACCGGGTGTGAAGCTGACCGCGCCGGTGACCAGGTCACGGGTCACGATGCCCTGGGCGCGGCCCTCAGCGACGACGAGGTCCAGCATCTCGGTGCGCGTGTGCAGCCGCACAGTGCCGCGCGACACCTGCCGGAGCAGCGCCTGCGCGGCGGCGACCTGCAACTGCTGGCCCGTCTGGCCGCGCGTGTAGTAGGTCCGCGACACCTGCACGCCGCCGAACGAGCGCGTCGCCAACTGCCCGCCGTACTCGCGGGCGAAGGGGGCACCGATGGCCTGGAGATGGTCGATGACGCGGACCGACTCGGTGGCCAGCCGCACGACGTCGGCCTCGCGCCCGCGGAAGTCGCCGCCCTTGACGGTGTCGCTGATGAACCGTGCCAGGGAGTCGCCGTCGACCTTCCGGGCCCGGGCCGCGTTGATGCCGCCCTGGGCCGCGACGCTGTGGGCCCGCCGTGGCGCATCGTGGAACGTGAAGCACTCGACGTGGTAACCCAACTCTCCCAACGCCGCCGCTGCGCCGGCCCCGGCCAGGCCGGTGCCTACCACGACCACGGTCATCTTTCGCCGGTTCGCGGGGCTGACGAGGCGGTATTCCGAGGTGCGTCGCGCCCACGCGGTGGCGGGGTTACCGGCCGGCACGTGCGCGTCGAGCATCATGCGATCACCCCGGCCAGGACCAGCACGGGAATGGCGGCGTTCCCGGCTACGACGGCCAACGCCAGCACCGCCCCGCCGGCGGCCCAGACTGCGCGGAACCGCCGCCCGGTCACGCCCCAGTCCTGCAGCAGCGCGCGCCAACCGTGCCAGATGTGCGCGCCGATGACCACCATGGTGAAGGTGTAGAAGGCCGCCATCCACGGCCGGGAGAAGCTCGCCACCAGGTTCGCGTAGGCGGGGATCACCCCGTCGGGGGCGGCGTGGGCGTAGGAGCTGGGGGCGACCAGGGCGCCAATGGTGAGGTCCAGTAGGTGCACCACCACGAACACGAGGATGACCACCCCGCCGGGCAGCATGGTGCGGGCGCCCCAGGCGGTGGCGCGGGGCATGGAGCGACGGCGGTGTGCGCCGCGCGCGGCACGCCCCCGTAGCCACAGGGCCAGCGCAGCCCACACGTGGGCGACCAGGCTCACGGCGAGGGTCAGGCGCAGGGCCCAGAGCACGCCCTTCTTCGGGATGAGGGGATAGCCCACCTCACGCAGCCACGTCGCGTAACCGTCCAGGGATGCCCGACCTCCGTAGACCTTGAGGTTGCCGACCATGTGGATGAACACGAAACCCACGAAGACCACGCCGGTGACGGCCATCACCTGCTTCAGTGCGAAGGTGCTGGGCCGGTGCCTCGTCGCGGCCGGTCGTTGCAGAACGGCGGTCATGCCTCGACCGTAGCCCAGCTCCCTTGGGGCTCAGCGGCCGGGGTGAGTCACCGGCGCTTCACGGAGGCGAGGGCCCTGCGCATCGACATTCCTCGGAAGCCGGCACTCAGCGCCGCGCGCCGCAGCGCCGGTTCGGAGCGGTACAGGGCCCACCCTCGGTGGAGCAACACCGCCGGTGGTTTCCGGTGTTCCTTGAGGTCGCGGGCCAGGCGGCGCAGGAAGTTGGCCGCCCGTCGCCTGTCCAGCCACAGGGCCTCCACCGTCAGACCTTCGGCGCGGGCGGCGGCCAGCGCCTGGATGGCGAAGATGCCCTCGGCCAGCACGATCTGCGCGGTGCCCAGGTCGACGGTGCGGGTCCCGACCCGTCGGGACAGGGAGATGTCGTAGACAGGCAACTCCGCCCGCCCGTCCCGCAGGAGGGTGCGCAGCGTGTCTACGGCCAGTTCCATGTCCCAGCAGGCGACATCGTCCCAGTCCGGGATGCCCATGGGCGTCATGGGGAGGCCCGGATGGCCAAGGTCGCGGTAGAAGTCGTCGAGGGACAGCGCGACGACGTGCTCACCGTCGGCTGCCAGGCTGGTGATCCGCGATTTTCCGCTGCCGGAGGGACCCGCGATCAGCACCAGCGTTCGAACCATGGGACAGAATCGTAGGGCAAAGACCCGCGTCGATCAGCATCGGCCACCGTGCTCGGGCCCGGCCGACGTGGGCACCCGACACCAAGGGGTGTGGCGGAGGTGGGGCGCCTCTGGTGTGCTGGACGGATATCCCGCTGCGCCAGCAGCGCGAGACCGGAAGGGACGCAACATGAACGACCTGTCGCCCACCCTGATCGCGGTGATCATCGCCGCCATCATCATTGTCATCGTTGTGATCGTGCTCATCGTCCGCGCCGCGGGCAAGCGCAGGACGGAGCAGCTCGTCGAGGATCGGCGCCATGCGGAGGAACTGCGGCGGGACACGGACCGCGACCGGGTGGCCCTCCGCGAGCAGGAGCTGGGCGTGCGTAAGCAGGAACTCGAGGCGGAGCAGGCCCGCGTCAACGCCGAGAAGGCCCGCATCGAGGCCGAGCGGATCGAGCGGGAAGCCAGCCAGCGCCGCGAGAGCCTCGCCGAGAGCCAGGAGGACATCGACAGGCGCACCCGCGAGGCTGAGAAGCTCGATCCGGACCGTCGCGACGACGGTTCGATCCGCCACGATGCGCACGAGTTGCGTGACACGGACGACCACCGCGGCGTCACCGACGACCACCGGCGCGACGACCATCGCCACTGATCCCACTCAACTTACGAGGGGCGACTCCACCGGAGTCGCCCCTCGTTGCGCTTGGCTGAGGTTTACCAGCTTCCGCCGCCACCGCCGCCGAAGCCGCCCCCGCCGCTGAAGCCGGAGAAGCCGGACGAGCCGCCCGTGGCCTGGCTCATGCCGTCCATCCGGGCCTCGTTCATGACGCTGTTGAACGAGCTGGTGAGGTTGTTCATCGCGCTGGCGAAGTAGTAGCCGTGCATGAGGTCTGCTCCGATGTACCACGAGGTGTCGGCCTGGTAGATGCCTTCGGCGCCGAGCTGCGCGAACAGCTTCGACCAGCGGTCGGCCACGCCGAACACGATGGCGTAGGGGAGGTACTTGGAGAAGATGTCCTCGCCCTCCTCGAAGCGGAGGGTCTCCTTCTCGGCGGTGCGCAGGTAGAGCTCGAAGCCCTTGGCCTGCGCCAGGTAGGCCGAGCCGGTGGCCGTGCGCTTGCGGAAGCCGCCGGACAGCAGGATCAGGCCGATGCCGAACAGCGCCACGGGGATGGCGAGCAGGCCCCAACCGAAGGCGCCGAAGACGAACCCGATCCCGACGGCCACCAGCAGGAGGAGCACACCCATGCCGATGGGCACCATCTGCGCCACCTGGGGATTGCTCTTGAACCAACCCTTCTGGACGACGGCGTTGTACAGGCCCTGCCGCGCGTCGGGCAGCACGTTCTGGAACTTCGCCTTGCTCAGTTCGCGGGAGCGACGCACTGCCTGGCCCTTGAAGATGTCGCCGAGCAGCTTGCGCTCATAGGGCAACAGGGTCTCGCCCGTCGGCGGGTTGGTGGCGTAGAGGGTGAAGTCCTTGCGCCCGTCGGATTCGATTTGCAGGAAACCGCGCACGGCCAGGTCGATGATGGTCGCGGACACGTCGACGTTGTCGGCCGTCGCGTCGATCAGGGTGCCGATCTCGCCGGGGGTGGCGCCCTTCGGCGGGTGGAACTGGACGGTCACGGGGGTCTTGCCCGCCTTGGTGCCGACGCGTCCCTGCTCGCCCGCTGTGGGCGTGAGGCCAGGGGTCAGGCCCAGGAAGACCTCGTCGCGGGTGTGCCTGCGGCGCACGATCAGCAGCCCTGCGATGGCCGCGATGAGGCCGGCACCGGTGACCGCGCCGGTGGCGGGGGTCAGCTCGAAGGGGCTGACGATCTCCTCGATGGTCTGCGTGGCGCCGCCGAAGGTGCCGGCGGGGAACCCTGCGACCACCTGCACCGGGGTCTTCGGGTTGACGGCGGGGACGGCGAACGTGGCGCTGTTGCCGCTGTAGGACGTCTCACACGGGGTCTGGTTGTCGTAGGGGCCGTAGAAACAGGCCGTCTTCTCCACGCCCGCGGGGCCCGTTACGGTGACCCGCACGTCGCTGAACCGCGACTCCCACGCGGGGCCGATGACGTCCCAGTTGAACTCGTCGAGGCCAGACTCGGGATGGTCAGAGGCGATGAGGCCCTTCACGTCGTAGGAGACGACGTAGTCCTGGGGCGTGGTGTTGACCACGTTGGCGTTGCCGATGCGCAGCCGGAAACCGTCGGAGCTGCTCTCACGCTGCACGTCGGTGCGGGCACCGGTGGGGGAGGAGACGCTGATGTTGTCGTACTCGAAGATGTAGCGCTTGCCGTCGCCCTCCTGCTGGGTGGGGAACAGGAAGTAGGGCCCCCGCCCGTTGAACGCCGCGAAGTCCATCGTGAAGTCGACCTCCACCTGGGCGATCCCGTCCTCGGTGAGGTTGACGTCGACGTAGTAGCGCGTGATCGGCGCCGAGTCGTCCGCGGCGGCGGGTACCACGGCCCAGGCGGTGAACAGGACGAGCAGAAGGGCCGTGAAAGCGGCGCGCAGCTTGAGCATGGTTCCAGAGTACCCAGGCCGGGGGAGCGTGGGCCGGGCACCTGGAGGGATACCTCCCGATCCGCGAACCCGGCTGATTACGCGTGGAGAGGGTACGGTTCAGGTGTGAATGAAACCCCGGCGCGCATCACGGTGGCGATCGTCAACGACTACCCCGTAGTCGTGGAAGGCGTGGCGCAGTTGTTGGCGCATGACACCCGCCTGCAGCTCGTCGAGCTGGACACCATGACCCACCCGCGGCAGGCCGTCGACATCGTCCTGTTCGATGCGTTCGGCCAGTTGCATCTCGAAGACGACATCCGGCAATTGCTGGCCAACCCGAAGTACGGCCGAGTGGTCGTCTACACCTGGAACATCAGGCCGGAGCAGGTGGCGAAGGCGCTCGAGATCGGCGTCCACGGCTACGTGTCCAAGGTGGCCGACGGCAACACGTTGTGTGACGCGCTGGTGCGCGTCCACGGTGGTGAGCGGGTGGTCGAGCCCAAACCGGTGCCGCACGAGATCGAATCCGGCGACTGGCCGGGCCGTCGTCACGGCCTCTCCGCGCGTGAGGCCGAGGTGATCGCCATGATCACCCAGGGCATCACCAACGATGAGATCGCCAAGGCCAGCTACCTCAGCATCAACTCCGTCAAGAGCTACATCCGCTCCGCCTACCGCAAGATGGGCGTCGAACGCCGTAGCCAGGCCGTGCTCTGGGGCGTGGAGAACGGGATGCTCCCACGCCGCCAGCGCAGGGAACTCTAGGCCTCCACGCCCAGAGCGGCCGCCATCTCACGCCTCAGCGTGACGAGCTTCTCGGCCGCATGGACTCGCGCGGCGGGCACGTCCTGGGATTCGTCGACGCCCAGGCGCACCTCCAGGTAGCACTTGAGCTTCGGCTCGGTGCCGGAGGGCCTGGCCACCACGTGCACGGATTCCCCGGTCAGCTCGACGGCGTCCGTGGGCGGTAGCGTCTCGGAGCCCTCGGCGAGGTCTGCCACGACGACGGGCTCGCCCAGCAACTCGGCCGGCGGGTTCGCGCGGAGCCGCGCCATGGCGTCGGCGATGAGGGACAGGTCCGCCACCCGCACCGACAGTTGCGACGTGGCCGTGAGCCCGTGCGTCCGGGAGATCTCGGCGAGCCGGTCCGC
The DNA here is from genome assembly GCF_055326325.1 of Tessaracoccus zhenghani. Lineage (NCBI taxonomy): Bacteria > Bacillati > Actinomycetota > Actinomycetes > Propionibacteriales > Propionibacteriaceae > Tessaracoccus > Tessaracoccus zhenghani. The sequence continues at coordinate 368,679 of NZ_JBUZNQ010000002.1, forward strand.
CAGCGTGCGGCCTTCCGCCTTGAGCCCGGCGACGATCCGCAGCACGGACAGGGCCGCGGTGATGCCGTCCTTGTCCGGCACCGCACGGGAATCGCAGCAGTAGCCGATGGCCTCTTCGTAGCCGAACGCCAGGTCTGCCACCCGGCCGATCCACTTGAAGCCGGTGAGCGTCGTGACGTGCGGCCTGCCGGCGGCGCGCGCCATGCGGCCGAGCTCGGTGGAACTCACCACGGAGTTCGCGAACCGACCGGGGACGCCGCGACGGATGGCGTCGTCACCGAGGAGCGAGCCCAGTTCATCGCCGGTCAGCATGCGCCACTGTCCGTCCACGACGGCGGCCACGGCGCAGCGGTCCGCGTCGGGGTCGTTGGCGATCACGACGTCGGCACCCTTGTCGGCCGCCAGGGCGACCGCCAGGTCGATGGCGCCCTTCTCCTCGGGGTTGGGGAACGCGACGGTGGGGAAGTTCGGGTCTGGCTGCGACTGCTCGCCGACCTCATTGGCGGCCGGGAGGCCGACCGCCTCGGCCACGGCGCGGACGGTGGCGGTGCCCACCCCGTGCATGGCGGTGTGCACCCAGACGACGTCGCGCGGGGCGTCGGCGGGGTACAGCGTGACCGCGCGGGAGACGTAGGCCCGGCGCAGTTCGGCGGTGATGTCGGTGCGCTCAGTTCCGCGGGGGAGGTCCGTCCAGTCGCGGGAGGCGACCTTGGCGATCTCGGCCGCGATCTCCGCGTCCGTGGGCGGCACGATCTGGGAACCGTCGCCCAGGTACACCTTGTAGCCGTTGTCCTGCGGGGGGTTGTGGCTGGCGGTCACCACGACGCCGGCGACGCAGCCGAAATGCTGGATGCCGAAGGCGATCACCGGGGTGGGCGTCGGTTCGGTGACCCACAGCACCTCGAAGCCGGCGCCGGCCATGACGCGGGCGGTGTCCTCGGCGAAGTCCGTCGACTTGTGGCGCGCGTCATAGCCGACGATGACCTTGCCACCGTCGTGCCCCTGGGCCTTGAGCCACGCGGCGAAGCCTGCGGCGGCCTGGGTGACGACCGAGCGGTTCATCCGTGCGGGGCCGGGCCCGAGCGCTCCTCGCAGACCCGCGGTGCCGAACTCGAGCGGGCCGGCGAAGGCCAGCTTCAGTTCCCTCTCAGCGGCCTCGCGGAACGTCGGGTCGTTGGCCTGGGCCTGGACAACGAGGTGGTCGAGCTGTTCACGGGTCTCCGGATCCGGGTCCATGTCGCGCCAGCGGATGGCAGCGTTCAGCAGGTCCTGCATCACAGCCTCCCCACGATGGCAGACAGCAGCGCCGCGAGCCGCGGGCCCGCATCGCGCCCGGCCTGGAGCACCTCGGCATGGTCGAGGTTGCTGTCGCTGAGCCCGGCGGCGGCGTTGGTGACGAGCGACAGGCCAAGGACCTCGAGGCCTGCCTCGCGGGCGGCGATGGTCTCCAGCGTGGTGGACATGCCGACGAGGTCGCCGCCGAGGATGCCGGCCATGCGGACCTCCGCCGGCGTTTCGTACTGCGGCCCGCGGAACTGGACGTACACGCCCTCCGGCAGGCTGCCGGCGGCTTCCTGGGCCACGGCGCGCAGACGCGTGGAATAGGCCTCGGAGAGGTCGACGAAGTTGGCGCCCTCGAGCGGGGTGTCGCCGGTCAGGTTGATGTGGTCCTTGATCAGGACGACGGTGCCGGGCGCCCAGTCCGGGTTGAGGCCGCCGCAGCCGTTGGTCAGCACCATGGTGGTGGCGCCCCAGGCCGCAGCGGTGCGCACGCCGTGGGCGACGGGCGCGACGCCGCGCCCTTCGTAGTAGTGCGTGCGGCCGGTGAAGATCGCGGCCAGCTTGCCACCCGCGGTGCGGACGAGGAGCAGTTTGCCGCCGTGGCCGCTGACCACGGGCCTGCTGAAGCCGGGCACGTCGCCCAGTTCGAGTTCGCCCACGGGTTCGCCGAGGGAATCAGCCCCGGACGCCCAGCCGGAACCCAGCACGAGGGCGATGTCGATCGCCTGTTCGCCCAGACGGTCACGTAGATACGTTGCGGCCTCGGCGGCCAGCTCAAATGCTTCACTCACGCCCATCAGCATAAGTGAGCCGCCTCACGTGCGGCGCGGCTATGGAAGGATGGGGGCCGTGACCAAGGTTGTGATCATCGGTGGTGGACCCGGCGGCTATGAGGCCGCTCTCGTCGGAAATCAGCTGGGCGGTGAGGTCACCCTGATCGAACGCGACGGGCTCGGCGGAGCCGCGGTGCTGAGTGACTGTGTGCCGTCGAAGACGCTCATCGCCACGGCAGAGGTGATGGTCCGCATCAAGAACGCGAACCAACTCGGGCTGCACATCCAGGCCGGGAACCTCCGCGAAGTGGTCAAGGTGGACCTGGCCGAGGTCAACGAGCGGGTCCTGGCACTCGCCCAGGCCCAGTCCGACGACATCGCGGCCAAGCTGCGTCGCGACGGCGTGCAACTGGTGACCGGCCAGGCACGCCTGGACGGCGCGAACCGCGTCGTCGCCACCACCGAGGCCGGCGAAGAGAGCTTCGAGGCCGACATCGTGCTGGTGGCCACGGGCACCACGCCGCGTGAACTGCCCGAGGCCAGGTGCGACGGCGAGCGCATCCTGAACTGGAAGCAGGTCTACAACCTCACGGAGGTCCCGGAGCGGCTGATCGTCGTCGGCTCCGGTGTGACCGGCGCGGAGTTCGCCTCCGCCTACGACGGCCTGGGCTGCGAGGTTGTCCTGGTGTCGTCCCGCAAACAGGTGCTCCCCGGCGAGGACCAGGACGCCGCCGCCGTGCTGCAACGCGCGTTCGAGCGCCGCGGCATGCAGATCCTGTCGGAGAGCCGTGCGGTCGCCGCCCGGCGGCAGGGTGACGGCGTCGTCGTGACGCTGGAGGACGGCCGCGAGGTGGAGGGTTCGCACTGCCTGATGGCAGTGGGCGCCATCCCGAACTCGGCCGGTCTGGGCCTCGAGGAGGTGGGCGTCGAACTGGGCAAGTGGGGACACATCCCCGTGGACCGCGTCTCGCGCACCTCACACCGCAACATCTACGCCGCCGGCGACGTGACCGGGGTGTTCGCCCTGGCATCGGTGGCGGCCATGCAGGGCCGCATCGCCATGTGGCACTCGCTGGGCGACGCCGTGGCGCCGTTGGACATGCGCACGGTGTCGTCGAACGTGTTCACCACCCCGGAGATCGCGACGGTGGGGGTGACCCAGAAGGCGGTGGACGCCGGTGAGGTCCGCGTCGCCTCCGTCCTGCTGCCGTTGGCCCCCAACGCCCGCTCGAAGATGATGGGTTTCACCGACGGGTTCGTGAAGCTGTTCTGCCTGCCGACCACCGGCATCATCATCGGTGGCGTCGTGGTGGCACCCCGGGCCTCGGAGTTGATTCACGCCGTCTCGCTGGCCGTCGCGCAGAAGATCACCGTCGACGAGTTCAGCCACGCCTTCACCGTCTACCCGTCGATGTCCGGCTCCATCGCGGAGGCGGCCCGTCGTCTGCACAACCGCGACGACCCCCTGATGACGCAGTAGTCGCAGCAGGCCCCCGGCTGCGGTTCGCTCTGGTCTAGCCCTCAACGGCCAGCTGCGTCTCAGTGCTGGGTGTGGTGCCATGGACGGGTACAAACCCAGCAGCACGCAGTGGTGCCCGTCAGCCGCGCAGCTCGGGGAACTCCTCGTAGCGGAAGTCCTCGATGCGGACCGCGGTGTCGTGCTCGCGGGCCCGGAGCACCACCCTGCGCACCTTGCCGCTGAGGGTCTTGGGGAGCGTCGAGAACTCCAGCCGCCGGATCCGCAGGTACGGGGCAAGGCGTTCCTTCGCGTGCTGCAGGATGGACAACGCAGTCTCGCGGGACGGCTCGAAGCCGGCCGCCAGCGACACATACGCCTTCGGCACGGCGGCGCGGATGGGATCCGGCGCCGGCACGATCGCGGCCTCGACGACGGCGGGGTGCTCGATCAGCACCGATTCCAGTTCGAACGGCGAGATCTTGTAATCCGACGCCTTGAACACGTCGTCGGTGCGCCCGACGTACGTCAGGTAGCCCTCGTCGTCGACCGTCACCAAGTCGCCCGAGTGGTAGCGGCCGTCCTCCTGCGCAGTTGGCGCACCGCCGAGGTAGCCCGACATCTGGTTGTACGGCCACGGGTCGAGCGGCAGCGTGATCTCGCCCTGGCTCGCCACCTCGCCGGTGTCCGGATCGACGATCTGGATGCCCACGCCCGGCAGGATCTTGCCCATGGCCCCAGGCTTGACCTTCTCGCCCGGCGCGTTGCCGATGGTGCAGGTCGTCTCGGTCTGGCCGTAGCCGTCGCGGATCGTGAGGCCCCAGGCGCGTTCGACCGTCGAAATCACTTCGGGGTTCAGCGGTTCGCCCGCGCCGACGATGTCGCGCAGGGCCGACGGCTTCGACCCCAGGTCCGCCTGGATCATCATCCGCCACACGGTGGGCGGGGCACAGAACGTGGTGACCTTCGCGTCCTCCAGTTCCTTCAGCATCTTCGCGGCATCGAAGCGCCCGTAGTTGTAGGAGAACACCGTCGCCTCGGCCAACCACGGGGAGAAGAAACTCGACCAGGCGTGCTTGCCCCAGCCGGGAGAGGAGACGTTGAGGTGCACATCGCCGGGTCGCACGCCGATGAAGTACATCGTCGACAGGTGGCCGACGGGGTAGCTCAGCTGGGTGTGGGCCACGAGCTTGGGGTCTTTCGTGGTGCCGGAGGTGAAGTAGTAGAGCACCGGGTCGTTGACGTCGGTGACCACCTCGCATGGCGTGGCGGGGGAGTCCGCAGACTCCGCCATGCTGAGCCACCGGCCGTGGGCCTGCCCCGTGGTGATGAGGGTGGCGCCGTCGATGAGGTCGAACTTGTCCTCGTCGACGGGGTTGGCGATGACGGCGCGGACATCGGCGCGCTCGATGCGGTCCACCACGTCGAAGTCCTGCAACGCCTGCGCAGTGGGCAGGATGATGCCGCCGATCTTCATCACAGCGAGCATGGCGTCCCACAACTCCACCTGATTGGCGAGCATCAGCATGACGGCGTCGCCCTTGCGCACGCCGGCCGTCGTCTGCAGCCAGCCGGCCAGCCGGTCCGAGCGCTCAACCAGTTCGGCGTACGTGTAGCGCTCGTCCGCTCCGTCCTCGTCGCGGATCCAGAGCGCAAGGTCATCGCGGTCGCGCCCGATGGCGTCGAACCAGTCGATGGCCCAGTTGAAGTTACCGGTGATGTCCGGCCACTCGAACCGGGCGCGGGCCTCGTCACCCTGCCCCACAAGCTGGAGGAGGAGATCGCGGGCGGCGCGGATCTTGGCGGTGGCGTCGGACATGGGGCTCCTCGGGACGTTACCTACGGTTGCGTAGGTTGGTTCCGAGATTACTCCGGGCGTTGTCCCTCGACTCTGGTGACTCCGTCAGTAAAGGGCTGGCCGCACTTGTGGGACTCCCACAATTGCCGGGCCCCTGTCAGTCGTCGAGCAGACCCATCAACAGTGAGAAGCCGCCGATCATCATGGCCCCCGTCGTGATCTGGCGGATCACGGGATCTGACCCGTAACGGCCGTAGTAGCCCTGCGCCCAGGCGGCGTGGCGTGGGTCTTCCCAGTAGGGCACCGGCATCAGCTGCGGGCCCGCGTGCACCATGCGGATGGAGGGGTCGTTGCCGGTGCGGACGCGCTGGGCGTCGGCGGCGCACGCGGGGACCTCACGCATCGCTCCGCCGGGCGGCGCCCACTGGACGTTGGCGACGGAGGTGCCGTGCGCCGGGTCGAAGAAGCAGGGCGGGCGGTGCTCCGGGACCGGTGCGCCGTTGGCGCGTGCCTTCACACAGGCGATCGCGTAGCGACCCTCGTCGAGGATCTCCGTGATGCGCTTCACGTCGGCGTTACTGCGGGCGTACTCGAGCTGCTGCTTGGCGCCGTCGTAGGAGTCGAGGGCCTTGCCGTAATCAGCTTGAGCGTCCGCGTCGAGGGTGCGGCCCACCACGTCGAGGTCGAGGTCTCGGAGCTGCTCACCGAACGTGGTGATGTCGGCGTTGACTGCGTCCCGCGAGGCGGGGGAGAGGGGCTGGGCCGCCGAGGGGTCGTAACCCTGGCCGTAGCCCAACTGCTGCCCGAAGCCGAAGTGCTGAGCGTAGCCCTGCTGCTGCTGCCCGTAACGCGTGGGCGGCCCGTAGCCCATGGGCGGCCGGAAGAACTGTTGCGGCTGGCCCCAACCGAGCTGCGGTTGCCGGGGCTGCTGCTGCTGATCGAGCTGGTCGTATCCGCTGCCTCGCACCGAGCGGCCGATGCCGAGCACGATGGACACCGCCACCATGATGAACATGATCGTGAAAATGCTGCCGAACACGCGTCCTCCAGTCGTCAGTCTCTCCAGAATAGGCGCGGCCTCCAAGGAGTGGAACGACGGCGGTGCCGGTGGCGGTCAACGCCACCGGCACCGGTGAGACAGCTCAGTGGGGTACCCCCGTCACTCGGGCTCGACGATCTCGCAGAGGACCTGGCCGGCCGTCACGGCCTGACCGGCCTCGACCTTCAGGTCCACCACCACGCCGTCGCGGTGGGCCTTGAGCGGCTGTTCCATCTTCATGGCTTCGATCACGGCGACGGTGTCGCCCTCGGCCACCTGCTGGCCCTCCTCGACGGCCACCTTGACGATGGTGCCCTGCATGGGCGACGTCATGGCGTTGCCGCTGGCTGCCGCGACCTTCGAGCCACCCCGGTCGCGCTTCGTGGGCTTCTTCATGGCCTTGCCGGCCGCGGGCCTGCCGCCGCCGAAGCCGCCGGGTAGCTTGACCTCGACGCGCTTGCCGTTGACCTCGACCGTGATGACCTCCGGCTCTTCGTGGTCATCCTCTTCGCCGAGGAGGCCGGTGTAGGGCGGGATCTCGGTGGCGAAATCCGTCTCGATCCAGCGGGTGTGCACTCTGAAGTGCCCGTCCGCCGCGGTGTAGGCGGGATCTGCCAGCACCACCTGGTGGAACGGCACGACGGTGGGCATGCCCTCGATCTGCAGTTCGGCCAGGGCGCGGCGGGAGCGGGCGATGGCCTGCTTCCGGTCCGCGCCGGTGACGATGAGCTTGGCCACGAGGGAGTCGAACGCACCCGGGACGGTCATGCCGACGTGGTACCCCTCGTCGACGCGGACGCCCGGGCCCGACGGCGCATGCCACTTCACCAGCGTGCCGGGGGCGGGCATGAAGTTGCGGCCGGCGTCTTCAGCGTTGATGCGGAACTCGATGGAGTGGCCGCGCACCTGGGGGTCGCCGTAGCCCAGTTCCTCGCCGGCGGCGATGCGGAACATCTCGCGCACCAGGTCGATGCCGGTGACCTCCTCGGAGACGGGGTGCTCCACCTGGAGGCGGGTATTGACCTCGAGGAACGAGATGGTGCCGTCTGTACCCACGAGGAATTCGCAGGTGCCGGCGCCGACGTAACCGGCCTCCTTGAGGATGGCCTTGGAGGATTCGTAGAGCAGCGTGACCTGTTCCTCGGTGAGGAACGGTGCGGGGGCCTCCTCGACGAGCTTCTGGTGGCGGCGCTGCAGCGAGCAGTCTCGGGTGGAGACCACCACGACGTTGCCGTGGGTGTCCGCCAGGCACTGGGTCTCCACGTGACGCGGCTTGTCGAGGTACCGCTCGACGAAGCACTCGCCGCGTCCGAAGGCGGTGACGGCTTCGCGGGTGGCGGACTCGAACAGGTCCGGGATCTCCTCAAGGGTGCGCGCCACCTTCAGGCCGCGTCCGCCGCCGCCGAAGGCCGCCTTGATGGCCACAGGGAGGCCGAACTCCTCGGCGAACGCGACCACTTCGCCTGCGTCGGCGACGGGATCCGCCGTGCCCGGAACCTGGGGAGCGCCCACCTTCTGGGCGATGTGCCGTGCCCTGACCTTGTCGCCCAGCGACTCGATGGCGGCCGGCGGGGGCCCGATCCAGATCAGGCCGGCGTCGATGACGGCCTGGGCGAACTGGGCGTTCTCGGCGAGGAAGCCGTATCCGGGGTGGATGGCGTTGGCGCCCGCGCGCTCGGCGATCCCGAGCAGCTTGGGGATGTTGAGGTAGGTGTCCGCAGGGGTCGCGCCGTTGAGGGCGTACGCCTCGTCGGCCAGCTTGACGAACAGTGATTCTGCGTCGGAATCTGCGTAGACGGCTACGGAACCGATTCCAGCATCCCGCGCGGCACGAATGACTCGTACAGCGATTTCTCCGCGGTTTGCAATCAGAACCTTCGAGACGGCGTCGTTGCCCACTTCTCCTCCTGCATTCGTTTGTGCCTCGGAGTCTAGTGGGCGGCGCTTCGCGCGGTTGGATTGTCCATAACCTTGTGGATTCAGCGCGGATGTGCGGTCACGAGGGGGTGTCGCGGCGCTCCGCCGTCTGCTCCCGTTCGGCCATGTCGGCGGCGCTTGGGCCAGACATCTTGCGGTCGCGTTCCTCCGCGTCGGGGGAGCCGGAGTAGAGGCGGGCCTCGGGGCTGCGCGACGACAGTGTGGTCTCCAGAGGGGACTCCTCCTTGCTCCGGATCTCGGAGGGCTTGCGGCGATGCGACAGCCACGAATGGAGCCACTTCGGCAGGGCCGGGTCCTCCTCCGTGTCCTCGAGACTGCCGGTGACCGCCGGCATCACGTCGGTCTCCTCCAGGGCCTGCTCCGCCTCCCACTCGGTGACGACCCGGTCCACGAAATCCTCGCGTTCCTCAACGGGCGGGGCCGTCGTCGTGTCGGGCTCCAGGCGGGTGCGGGGCAGGGCGTACACGGCCTGGTGCTGCACCCAGGCGATGAGGTCCTCCCGCACCAGGCAGCGCAGATCCCACAGTTGGCCAGACGTTGCCGCGGAGACCACGGCGCGGATCCTGACATGGCCGCCCGTGGCGTCGGTCACCTGCATGGAGGCCGTGCGGCCGTCCCACAGTTCGCTGGAACGCACGATGCGGGTCAGTTCGACCCGCATGGCCTCCACCGGCGCCAACCAGTCGAGGTCGAACTCGACGGTGCCGAGCAGCTTGGGCTCGCGTCGCGTCCAGTTCTCGAACGGCTTGCTGGTGAAGTAGGTGCTGGGCACGATCCAGCGGCGGTCGTCCCACGCCCGGACGACCACGTAGGTCAGCGTGATCTCCTCGACGGAACCCATCTGCTCGTCGAAGACCACGAGGTCGCCGACGCGCAGCGCGTCCGAGAACGCGATCTGCATGCCCGCGAAGATGTTGGCCAGCGACGACTGCGCGGCGAGGCCCGCGACGATCGACAGCACGCCCGCCGAAGCCATCAATGACGCGCCGATCGCCCGGAACTGCGGGAACGTCAGGAGCGCGCCGGCCAGGGCACAGATCCAGATCACCGCCAGGCCCACCCGCATGACGATCTGCAACTGGGTGCGGACCCGGCGGAAGTGGGGCGTCTCCTCGGCGTCGTCCTCACGGCTGAGGAGCGTCTCCCCGATGGCCCTGATCACACCGGTGAGCAGGAAGGCGGCGGCGAAGATCATCAGGATGAGGAACACCTGGAGGAAGATCGGCCGCCACTCGGGCGCGGCCTGCAGTGCGCGCGGGCGGGTGACGAACGCCACAGCGAGCCCAGCGCCGAGCAGGATGAAGAAGATCCGTTGCGGCAGCCTCATGCGCCGGATGACGAACTTGCGGGTGCGGCGTTTGACGATGAGCCTCAGCAGGGCCGTCAGGATGAGCGACACGATGAAACCTGCGAGGAGTCCGAGCCCTGCCCAGAGCAGCACCGTCAGCAGGTCGAGCGTGTCGGGAGTCATGGTGAGAGCCTAGTCGCCGGACTCCTCCGGGGTCTCGCGATCCGTGCGCAGCGAGAGGGCGGCGAAGGAATCCGACGTGGTGAAGGCCCCCTGCCAGTGGCCGTTGGTGAAGAGCATCGACTGGTTCTTGTCCGCCGTGATCGTGAAGCCCATGCCCGCGAGGTTCTCGCGGAGGTACGCGGCGATGTCCTGCCCGGAGGGGGAGGAGAACACCGCGGTGACGTTGTTGTAGGAATCGATGCGGTCCGTGATCGACGCGTGGAGCGGGACGGAGAACATCTCCGGCGCGTTGACGTAGCCCAGCGAGCTGAGCAGGACGCCACCCTCCGGCGCGTCGCTCACGAGTGGTGACGACTCCGGGGCGGAAGGGGTGGGTTCCGGTGCGGAGGAGCATCCCACCAGGGCGAGCGCTGCCACCAGGGCGATTCCGATCCGTTGCACGGGGACGATCCTAGGCCACGCCCCAACCCTGGACCGCGTCCTAGGAACGCTGGTCCACCCACAGCGAGTGCCACGGCACGCCGGAGTCGATCACCATCTGCCGGACCAGCGGCAGCGAGATGCCGGTGACGTTGAACGGGTCGCCCTCGATGGACGTCACGAAGGCACCGCCCAGGCCGTCGATCGTGAAGGCCCCGGCCACCCGCTGGGGCTCCCCGGTGGCCGCGTAGGCCCGGATCTCCTCATCGGACAGGTCCGCGAAGCGCACCATGGTGGAGCCGACCCGCGTCTGCTCCGAATACCGCTCACCCTGGTGCACGACGATGTGGTGGCCCGTGTGCAACAGGCCCTCATGCCCGCGCATCCGCTGCCATCGGTCGATGGCAGCCTCCTCCGTACCGGGCTTGCCGTGCGCCCGGCCCTCGAACTCGAGGACCGTGTCACACGCGAAGAGCACGAAGTCGCCCACGAGCTGCGGGACGACGGTGCTGCCCTTGGCCTCCGCGAGCCTGGCCGCCAGGCGGGTGGGGACCGGATCAACGATCTGACTCTCGTCGAAACCGGACACCACCACCTCGGGATCCAGGCCCGCGTTGCGCAGGACCTGCAGTCGCGCCGGCGACTTCGAAGCCAGAATCACCCGCATCTGATCACATGCGGTTGAACGTACGCCACGCCTCGCGGCCCGTGATCAACGGGCCGCGGACGGTGCGGTAGTAGGACTTCCAGCCGCCGGCCAGCGGCCGGTCCTCCGCCGAGCGCAACGGCTCACGCCGGGCGGAGGCCACGAGCACGGCGGTGACCGCGGCCATCTCCTCCTCGGTGAGAGTGGCCTTACCGAATTCGAGCGAGCCGGTCACAGCGGGATGTTCCCATGCTTCTTCGGCGGCAACACCTCGCGCTTGGAACGCAGCAGGCGCAGCGCCCTGATGACCTGGGCCCTGGTCTCGTGCGGGTAGATCACCTGGTCGACGTAGCCGCGGTCCGCCGCGACATACGGGTTGGTCAGCTCGTCGTCGTACTCCTGGATCAGCCGCGCGCGCTCCTCCTCGGGGTTCTCCGAGTTGGTGAGTTGCTTGCGGTAGAGGATGTTGACGGCGCCCTGGGCGCCCATCACCGCGATCTGCGCCGTCGGCCACGCCAGGTTGATGTCGGCACCCAGGTGCTTGGAGCCCATGACGACGTACGCGCCGCCGTAGGCCTTGCGGGTGATGACGGTCAGCAACGGGACGGTTGCCTCGGCGTAGGCGTAGATGAGCTTCGCGCCGCGGCGGATGATGCCGTTGTGTTCCTGGCCGACGCCCGGCAGGAAGCCGGGCACGTCGACGAAGGTCAGCACCGGGATGTTGAACGCGTCGCAGGTGCGCACGAACCGGGCGGCCTTCTCGGCGGAGTCGATGTCGAGGCAGCCGGCGAACACCGTCGGCTGGTTCGCGACGATGCCGATCGAGCGGCCCTCGATCCGGCCGAAGCCGACGATGATCGACCCCGCGAACAGCGGCATGACCTCGAGGAACTCCTCGTCGTCTAGGACGTTGCGGATCACCTCGCGCATGTCGTAGGGCTGGTTCGCGGCGTCCGGGATGAGCAGGTCGAGCTCGCGGTCGTGGTCCGTGATGGTCAGGTCGACCTCGTCGTCGTCCCAGACCGGCGGATCCTCCAGGTTGTTCTGGGGGAGGTAGCTGATGAGGTCACGCACGTACTCGATGGCGTCGTTCTCGTCGGCGGCCAGGTAGTGGGCGTTGCCCGACTTCGTGTTGTGCGTGCGTCCGCCGCCCAACTCCTCCATCGAGACGTCCTCGCCGGTGACGGTCTTGATGACCTCTGGGCCGGTGATGAACATCTGCGACGTCTGGTCCACCATCACGACGAAATCCGTCAGCGCCGGGCCGTAGACGTGGCCACCGGCGGCGGCGCCCATGATCAGCGAGATCTGGGGGATCACCCCGGAGGCGACGGTGTTGCGCTTGAAGATCTCCCCGTAGAGCGCCAGCGAGACGACACCCTCCTGGATGCGTGCGCCACCGCCCTCGTTGATCCCGATGAGTGGCACCCCGGTCTTCATGGCGAAGTCCTGGATCTTGACAATCTTTTCGCCGTACACCTGGCCGAGCGCGCCACCGAAGATGGTGACGTCCTGGCTGAAGATGCACACCGGGCGGCCATGGATGGACCCGGTTCCGGTGATGACGCCGTCGCCGAAGGGGCGGCGGGCATCCATACCGAATGCGCTAGTACGGTGGCGAGAGAACTGGTCGAATTCCGCGAAGGAACCCTCATCGAGGAGGGCCATGACCCGTTCGCGGGCAGTCATCTTGCCCTTGGCATGCTGCTTTTCCACGGCTGCGGCGGACCCGGCGTGCACGGCCTCATCGATGCGCACTCCGAGATTGGCAATCCTACCGGCGGTGGTGTGGATGTCGATCTCCATGGCCTTCACCATAGCGGGATTGAACTTCGCTCAATTCCCTTGCTCAACTTTGGAACGGGCAGGCGCTGACACCGAGCCTACGATGAGTTCGTGACCGCCGAACTGCCTGACGCCGAATCCATCCGCAGCCTCCTCGAACCGGGTACCCCGTTCACCCGCGTCGAGGTGGTCGACAGCACCGGCTCCACGAACGCCGACCTCTCGAAGCGCGCGCACAGCGGCGAGGCTGAAGGCGCCGCGCTCATCTCCATGGAACAGAGGGCGGGGAGGGGGCGGCTCGACAGGCAGTGGGTCTCACCGCACGGCTCGTCCATCTCGCTCTCCGTGCTCCTCAAGCCCAGGCCGGAGTTCCAGCACTGGGGCTGGCTCTCGCTGCTGGCGGGCATGGCGGTGTCGTCGGCGCTGGCCGAACTCGCGCCGGACCCCTCCCGCGTCACACTCAAGTGGCCCAACGACGTGCTCATCGGGGGCCGGAAGGTCTGCGGCATCCTGTCGGAACGCGTCGAGCAGCCCGACGGGGCACGCGCCGTCGTCGGCCTCGGCATCAACGTGACGCTCACCGAGGAGCAACTGCCGGTGCCCAACGCCACGTCGCTGAGCCTTGAAGGCATCCCCACAGACCAGAGCCGCGTCGTAGCGGGTGTCCTGAACCACTTCGCCCGCTACTACACCGCCTGGCAGTTGCGCGGCTCGCTGCGGGAGGAATACGAGTCGCGCTGCTCGTCCATCGGCTCGCAGTTGAAGGTGGTGGTCGACGGCCAGCGCACCGTGGAGGGGACCGGAAGGGGGGTCGACGTCTTCGGCAGGCTCCAGGTGGCCACCTCGTCGGGCCTCCAGACGTTCGCGGTGGGCGACGTCATCCACGCCCGCCTCGGATAGTCGGCGGCGCATGCCAGACTGTGGCCATGGCGATCAAGAGAGACCAACTGGGCCGCGACGAGCACATCGTCGCCTCCATGCGCACGCACGGCAAAGTGCTGATCGTTCCGGCGTTGGTGCTGATCGTGATGGGCTCCCTCCTCGGCTTCGCCATCGCACTCCTCCCGCCGGACTGGGAACCCTGGGGCACCTACGCGGTGATCGCGTTGTTCCTGGTCGTCGTGGTCGGTGCGGTCGTCCTGCCGTTCCTGCGCTGGCTCACCTCCACGTACACCATCACGGACCGCCGCATCGTCACGCGGCGCGGCATCATCAACAAGACCGGACATGACCTGCCGCTACGCCGCATCAACAACGTCAACTACGAGCGCTCGCTGACAGACCGCATGCTCGGCTGCGGCACGCTCATCCTGGAGACGGCCGCCGGGCAGCCCCTGGCACTGCCTGACGTGCCGCACGTGGAGCGCGTCCACGTGACCATCAACGACCTGCTCTACGACATGCATGGGGCGCCGGACACCTCCGACGAGTAGTCTTCGCGGGTGACTCGACGCTACTCACTGGCCATCGCCGGAGGCGGGCAGCTGGCCCGCATGATGCAGCAGGCGGCCATTCCGCTGGGGATCGACGTGCGGCTGCTCGCCGAGGGGCCGGCCGTTTCCGCGGCCCAGGTGGTACCCGCCCACACCGTCGGCGACTACCGCAGCCTCGACACCCTCCTGGAGTTCGTCGACGGCGCGGACGTGCTGACCTTCGACCACGAGCACGTGCCCACCAGACACCTCGACGTCCTGGCCGAGCACGTCGCCGTGCGGCCCGGCTCCGCCGCGCTGCGGTTCGCGCAGGACAAGGCGGAGATGCGCGAGAAGATGGCGGAGCTGGGGATCGCCTGCCCCGCGTTCGCCGTCGCAGACTCGCCGCAGGGCCTCATCGCGTTCGGCGACAGCCAGGGCTGGCCGGTGATCGCCAAGGCCTCCCGCGGCGGCTACGACGGCAAGGGCGTCTGGAAGCTGGACGGACCCGAAGATGCCGGCGAACCGTTCGCGAACCTGCCCGAGACGTCCGCGGGGGAGCGGGTCAGGATCGTGGCGGAGGAGTTCATCGACTTCGCCAGGGAGCTGTCCGCCATCGTCGTGCGCTCCCCATCCGGACAGGTGGTGGCCTATCCCATCAGCGAGACACTGCAGGAACAGGGCATCTGCGTCGAGACCGTCACCCCCGCGCCCGGCATGAGCGACGAGGTCGCGGCGGGGCTCCAGCAGATGGCCGTGCGCATCGCCACCGAACTCGGCGTCGTGGGCGTCCTCGCCGTCGAACTCATGGAGGCCCGCGACGGCCGCATCGTCGTCAACGAGCTGGCGATGCGGCCGCACAACACCGGGCACTGGACCATCGACGGGGCGCTCACGAGCCAGTTCGAGAACCACATCCGCGCCGCCCTCGACCTGCCGCTCGGCTCACCCGCCATGCGCTCAGACGTCGTCGTGATGACCAACGTGCTCGGCGGCGCCGAGGATGACCTCACCGGAGCGCTGCAGCACGTGTTCGCCCGTGACCGCGAGGTGCGCGTGCACCTCTACGGCAAGGAGGTCATGCCCGGCCGTAAGGTGGGGCACGTCACCTGCTTCGGCGCCTCGCTCGACGACGTGCGTCGTCGCGCCCGGCACGCCGCTCACTACCTGATGGGAGACCCCGATGCCTGAGCCGCTCGTCTCGATCGTGATGGGATCTGATTCGGACTGGCCCACGATGTCGGCCGCGGCCGACGCGCTGGCCGAGTTCGGCGTCGCCTACGAGGCGGATGTCGTGTCCGCCCACCGGATGCCGGAGGACATGGTGCGCTTCGGCCGCGAGGCGCACGAGCGCGGCATCAAGGTGATCATCGCCGGCGCGGGCGGGGCGGCGCATCTGCCGGGCATGCTCGCGTCGCTGACGCCGCTGCCGGTGATCGGCGTACCGGTTGCCCTGAAGTACCTCGACGGCATGGATTCGCTGCTCTCGATCGTGCAGATGCCGGCGGGGGTCCCCGTCGCCACCGTCGCCATCGGCAACGCCCGCAACGCCGGCCTGCTGGCGGTGCGGATGCTCACCGTCGGTGACGATGCCCTGCTCGAGCGGATGCTCGACTTCCAGGACCAGCTCCGGGACGCGGCGCACGCGAAGGGCGCCGTCGTCCGCGAAGCCAGCGGTTCCTAGTTGAACACCACCTCGAGCCGGACGGTGCTGTCGCCGTCGTCTGCGGCTTCAACCGCCATGCCGAGGGCACTGACAGGCTCGAGCCACTGGGTGAAGCCGGCAGAGTATTCGCTGGCCGCCATCTCCTGGTAGAGCGGCATGCTCTTCACGGCGTTGAGGTCCACGAAGCTCAGGCTGCTGGCGTCCTGACGGATCACGTCCTTGAAGCCGGCGGAATCCCCCAGGGTGGTGGCAGGGCTGCGGATGTCGTCGATGCCCTGGCCGTACGCGAGGTAGACGGTGTCGCCGTCCTGCTCGGCGGTGAGCCCCTCGAAGCTCCCCTCGGGCATCAGGACCTGCTTGACGCTGTCCAGCAGCTCGAGCTGGCGGGCAGGATCATCGCTGATGAACTTGGCTCCCACCACGGGCTGGCCCTGGGCGTCCGTGCCGACGGTCACGCCGATCTGGCGGCCCAGGAGGGCCTGCAGGTCTGCGGCTGACATGATGCCGAGCGACTCGAGGTCCGGGGTCAGGCCGGCTGCCTCGAAGGACCGCCAGGACTGCTCATACGCCTCGGTGGAGCCGGCGCCCGCCACGGCGGCGAGCACGTCTCCGGGAAGTCCACTCGCGAAGGCGCGCATGTCGTCGAGTTCCGGTTGCGGGTAGTTGGGCGCCGAGAACTGCCCGTCGAGGATGACACGGTCATCGTCCACCTTGAGGCCTGCCGCACCGTGGGAGCCGCGGAGGGCCTCGACGTCGCTCATGGGGTAGAGGCCGGGCCCGCTCTGGCTGATGAGCATGTCCATGGCCTCGGAGCCTGCCCAGAAGGTGGCCAGGCTGCCCGTGCCGAGCTTGGCCATGTCGGCCTTGTAGTCCTCGTCATCCGCCAGCGACGACTCGCTGATCGCCGCGGCGTCCAGGCCGAGGTCCGCGCTGGTGATCACCAGCACATCGTCGACGAAGAAGTACTCGTTCTCGGCGGCGGCCTGAGCCGCAGCGAACGCCTCGGCCTTCTCCTTGTCGGTGGTCTCGACGGCCACCACGACCTGGTCGCCGAAGCCCGAGGCGCGGTCCGGTGCCGAGCCCAGGAACCCGAGGGCGACGGAGTCGCCCAGCCACGGCTCGACCTCCTCATAGGCCGGCTTGTCCCCGGAATCGTCCGGGATGAGATCCCACAGCGCCCGCTTGTAATCTGTGGTCTCCGACATCTCCTCGCCCACCGGGAACTTGTTGATGATGCGCGCGAGCTTCAACTGGTCTGCCGGAGCCGGTGCCAGGTTCAGCTCGACGGCCATCACCACGGTGGAGGGGAGGCCCTTGGCCGCGGCGGGCGTGGCGCCCCGGAAGAACGTCAGCCCGAAGGCCACGCCACCGATCACCAACGCGAGTGCGAGGGCTCCGGCGACGATCGCGGGGGCCTTCGACTTCTTCTTCACCGGGGCAGCCGCGTACGGCTGGTACTGGCCCGGGCCCTGTTGCGGGGGAGTGCCCCACTGGCCCTGCGGTGGTGAGGGCGTGCCCCACTGCCCCTGCTGCGGCGGAGGAGTGCCCCACGGCGCCGGCTGCTGCGGGCGGGGCTGCTGGAAGGACGGAGGCCGGGGCGGAGCCTGCGGACCCTGCTGTGGCGGCTGTTGCGGGGCGGGACCCCACTGCGGCTGCGGAGGCTGTGGGCCGTTCTGCTGCCAGCCGGGCGGTGGGTTCTGGGTCACGGTGTTCTCCTGCGCGCAGTCGAGGGGTGTGCTTCGAGGATAGGTCCACCGCAGACCAGTGACCGCTACTGCCGGTACTTCTCCAAGTCGGCCGTATTGCCGACAGCCATCGCCCCGAAGATCTCGTCAGCAGCTGTTTCGTCCCAGATGACGGAGGAGCCGACGCTGGTGTTCGCCACGCTGCCGGGGACGGTCAGGCTGAGCCCGGAACCGGTCATCACACTGAAGAAGCCCGTTCCCACCTGCGCCATGGATCCCAGGCCGGTGTCCTCGCCGCGCGCGAGCGACTTCGAGGCCGCCATGTTGACCTTCCAGTACCGCATCGGATTGAGCACGGTGAGGGGGTTGGCGACCTTCTTCATGATGGCGCCGATGGTCTCGCGCTGACGCTCGACCCGGCCGAAGTCGCCGTTCGGGTCCGCCTTGCGCATCCGCACGTAGCCCAGCGCGGTGACGCCGTCGACCGTCTGGCACCCCTTCGACAGCGTGATGTGGGCGTCCTCGTCGTCGATGTCGAACTTCGGGCACACCTCGATCCCCCCGACCGCGTCCACCACGTCCACGACGCCCAACATGCCCACCTCGAGGTAACCGTCGATGCGCACGCCGGTGTTCAGCTCGATGGTCTCGATGAGAAGGGGAGCGCCGCCGAAGGCGTAGGCGGCGTTGAGCTTGTTCTTCTTGCGGCCGGGGATCTGGACGATGGAGTCGCGCGGGAGGCTCAGCAGCACCGGCTCACCCTCGGCGGGGGTGTGCAGCAGCATCATGGTGTCCGTTCGGCGACCGTCGGTGGTGCCGGTGCGCAGCCTCGACCGGTCCTCGGCGCTCAGGTCATCGCGGGCGTCGGAGCCCACCAGGAGGATGGTGCTGCCCGGCTGCTCCGCGGGGCGTTCGCCGGCCGCCGCCGTGTCCACCGTGGTGCCGGCCGTCCAGGCGTAGAGCGGGGTGCCGATCAGGAAGGCCAGCCACAGGATGAGAGCGAAGCCCAGGAGACGGAGTGGCCGGAAACGACGGCGCTTCCTTGCCCTGCCGGCCGGGGGAGCGGCGGGCGGAGCTGTGGGCGGTTGCGACGGCGGGCCGGCCTTGGTGGCCGGCTGCGGCCGGGCGGTGCCCTGCGGATAGCCCGCGCCGCGCTCGCGACGGGCATCGTTGCGGCGCATGCTCTCCACCTCGTCAGGACGGAGCACGGAGGTCTCCTCGTCCTTCTCGTCCCGGTAGAGCCAGTTCATGTCGTCGTCTCCTCGTGGCACTCGCCATCCCCTTTCAGCGTGCCCAAGGGTACCCATTAGTGCGCCAACGACGGCATCGCGGCGTGGCGCTACCGGGCTGAGGGGAACCTGCGGGTGAGGATGGAAATCAGCCTTCCCCGAGGAGATCACCAGTGCCGTCCACCAAGACCGCAGCCGCCAAGAGCGTGCAGGCCCGCCGCGCCTTCGGCTTCGTCCTGATGTCCGCACTGTTCCCTGGCTCGGTGCAGTGGTTCGCCGGCAACCGCGCGGTGGGTCGCGTCGCCGGCCGCGTCTACGGCGCCGCCCTGGCCCTGCTGCTGCTGATGGTGCTGGGCCTCCTCCTCTTCCGTGGCCCCACCGTCGGGCTGCTGCTCAACCCCGCAGCGACCGCCGTCGTGCGCGTGGCCCTCTGGATCCTCTTCGCTGGCTGGGTGCTGCTCCTGGTGGACGCGTGGCGGCTCGCCGCGCCGCTGCGCCTCGGGCAGCGCACCCGGCTGACCCTCACCGTCACCACCCTGGCGCTCGCGCTGGGCGTGGGCGGCATCACCACCGTCGCCGCCAGCGGCTTCCAGGCCGCTGGGAACGTCGGCGTCGTGCTGCAGGGCGGCGGCGACACCGACGAGAAGGCCGGCCGCTACAACGTGCTGTTGCTGGGGGTCGACGCGGCGGAGGGCCGCGACGGCCTGCGGCCGGATTCGATCAATGTGGCCTCCGTGGACGCGGAGACCGGGCGCACCGTCCTGTTCGGGCTGCCGCGCAACCTGCAGAAAGTGCGCTTCCCGGAATCCTCCCCGCTGCGGGCCCTCTACTCCGAGGGCTACGTCTGCCCCGACAACGCCTGTCTGCTCAACGGGGTCTACACCCTGGGTGAGCAGCACGCCGATCTCTACCCCGGTGAGGCGGACCCGGGCCTCCAGGCGATGAAGGAGGCCATCAGCGAGACACTCGGCCTCGACCTGAACTACTTCGCGATGATCGACATGGCCGGTTTCCAGAACCTCATCAACGCCATGGGCGGCATCCGGCTCAACATCGCCAAGCCCATCCCGATGGGCGGCGGTGGCAGCAACATCCACGGCTACATCGAGCCCGGCGACGACGTCCGGCTCGACGGCTACCAGGCGCTCTGGTTCGCCCGCTCCCGGGCGGAGAGCAGCGACTACGAGCGCATGGTGCGCCAGAAGTGCGTGATGTCGGCGATGGCGAACCAGCTGGACCCCATGACGGTGGCCACGAAGTTCGTCGAACTGTCCAAGGCGGGCGGCGACGTGCTGCGCACCGACGTCGGCACGGGCGAGATCACCCGCCTGGCCGAGTTGGCCCTGCAGGCCAAGGAACTCAGCATCGTCTCGGTCAACTTCACGCCCCCGCTGATCGTCACGGGGGACCCGGATTTCGACCTGATCCGCAGCACCGTCCGCGACAAGATCCAAGCGTCCGAAGCGCTCGACGAGGCGACGGGGTCGCCTGCCCCGGCAGCGTCCCCGGACGCCGCCACCACGCAGGCCGTCCCTGTTGCGGTGTCTCCGGAGGCGTCCTCCGAGGCGCCGGCCGCCGACACCGCCGAACCGGCCACCGAGAGTGCGGATCCCGCCCCGGTGGAGGTCGCCGCCGCGGAAGCGGAGAGCGAGGAGGACGAACCGGTCAGTGCCGCTGGCGACCTTGAGCTGGTCTGCTCGGTTCCGTGAGCCGCGCCCACTAAAGTGGCCCCCGGAGAAGGGAGTCCGCAGCGTGCAGCAGAGCGTCAGCGTCGTGATGCCGATCCGCAATGAGGAATCACACCTCGAGGCGGCCGTCGAGCGGGTCCTCAGCCAGGGCTATCCCGGTGAACTGGAGATCCTGCTGGCAGTGGCTCCCAGCACAGACCGCACCAGGGAGATCGCCGACGACCTGGCGGCCGCTGACCCGCGCATCCGGGTGCTGGACAACCCGGAGGGTTACACCCCCGTCGGGCTCAACATCGCCATCCACGCGGCACGGCACCCCGTCATCGTGCGCGTCGACGGGCACGGTGAACTGAGCCCCGGCTACATCGCCACCGCGGTGCGCCTGCTCGAGGAGACGGGCGCCGCCAACGTGGGCGGCCTCATGGACGCCCAGGGCACCTCCGCCCTCTCCGAGGCCATCGCCGCCGCGTACAACTCCCGCCTGGGCCTCGGTGGCGGTGGGTTCCACCTCGCCGACACTCCGCCCGGGCCGGCCGACACCGTGTTCCTCGGCGTGTTCCGCCGCGACGTGCTGGAGGAGATCGGCGGTTTCGACGAGACGCTCCACCGCGCTCAGGACTGGGAGCTGAACTACCGGCTCCGCACCGCGGGCCACCTCGTCTACTTCTCCCCGGACCTGCGCGTCGTCTACCGCCCCCGCAACAGCTACAAGGCGCTCGCCAAGCAGTTCTTCACCACCGGCCAGTGGCGCCGCGAAGTGATCCGCCGCCATCCGGAGACCGCCTCGCTGCGCTATCTCGCCCCGCCGTTCGCGGTGCTGGGCATGGGCGGCGGTCTCCTCGGGGGTCTGCTCGGCCTCGTGCTGCGCAACCGGCTGCTCACCGCGCTCCTCGTGGCGCCGCTGGTCTACCTGTCGTTCCTGACGGTGGCCACCGCAACGATGGAGACCACGGCGCGGGCCCGCACCCGCCTGCCGCTCGTGCTCGCGATCATGCACGTGGCGTGGGGCGCGGGCTTCGTCCGTGGTCTGCCGGATCGCGCTGACACCCTGGGATGAGTGCCCCGCAGGAACGTGCCAAGATGGATCCCATGAGTTGGCAGACCCCGGAGCCCGCATCGCGCGGGACTGATTCCCGGGCTGCCACCGAAGTACTCCTGCAAGCCCAACGACTGGCAGACAGGCTGCGCGAAGAGGCCCAGTCAGAGGCAGACCGCATCCGCACCGAAACCGTCGAACTCACCCAGCAGCGCGATGAACTGGCGGGCGAGGTCACCTTCGCCCGCCGTCGGCTGGAGGAGGCGAAGGCGGACGCCCAGCGCACGCTGTCAGACGCCGTCGCGCAGGCCGGCGCCATCAGCGGACGTGCCCAGGAAGGTGCCGACGAGGTCGTCGCTGAAGCGCGTGCCGATGCGGAGCGCATCGTCGCCGAAGCCCAGAGCCGGGCTGCGCGCCAGCTCGAGGACGCAACCGCGGAGGCCGCACGCATCAGGGCGGAGGTGTCGGCCTGGCGCGAGAAGGTCGAGGTGGAGGGGCACGCCGCCCGCGCCCTCGTCGACGACGAACTCACAGCCCAGCGCGCAGCGCACGACGAGCGCATCGCCAGGGAACAGGGCGAAGCGGACCAGGAACTCGCCGCCCGCCGGGAAGAGATGCAGCGGCTGGAGGACGAGGCCGCAGCGCGGCTCGCCGCCGAGCGCGAAGCCGTGGAGCGGGAGATGACGCAGCTGCGCGAGGAGACGGCGGACCAGGTGGCCCGGCTGACGTCCGAGGCGCAGCGGCAGGCCGACGCGCAACTCGCGGCGGCCTCCAGCCAGATGGAGTGGGCCCAGACCACCGTCGCGGCGCTGCTCGACGGCGCGCGCGTGGACGTGGCGCGCCGCAAGCAGCAGGCGCACCTCGACCAGGCCCGCCGCACGGCGGAGCTGAGAGCCAAGCTGTCGGCCACCACCCAGCGTTCCGTGGACGCAGCCCGCCAGCGGCTGCGCGCGGCAGACGTGGAGGCGCACGACACCCGCGGCAGGGCCGACGCCGAACTCGCCGCCGCCGCACAGCACGCCCAGCGCACCCGGGCGGAGGCGGACCAGCAGGCTGCCGACACCGTGGAACGGGCGAAGCGCGAAGCGGAGGCGATCGTGCAGCGGGCGGATCAGCGCATGACGGAGGCTGAAGCCAGCTCCGAGATGCTCCGCGAGCAGCTCACGGCAGAGCTCGAGCGCACCCAGAAGGCGTCCTACGAACGCACCCGCGCCACCCGCGAGGAGGCCGTCCGCCTCCTGTCCGACGCGCGGGTCGAGGCCGAGACCATCCGCACGCAGGCCCGCGAGATGCTGGCCGCTGCCCGGCAGGAAGTCGCGGGGCTGACGAAGCGCCGCGACGACATCACCCTGCAACTCAATTCGCTCTCCGGCGTGATCGAAGCGCTGTCAGTACCAGGTACCACCACTCAAGACGAGGAAAACTCATGAGCTCCACTTTCCGCACCGTGCTTCGTGGCTACGAGCCGGCCCAGGTCGACGCCGAGATCGCCACGCTGCAGCAGGCGCTGGATTCCGCCCGCGCAGAGCTGGGTGAGTTCACCATCCGCCTCAAGGAGGCCGCCGCGGAGCGCGAGCAACTGGCCCAGGAACTGGCCGCCGCCAAGAGCCGCTCCGAGGAGCAGTCCCGCGCCGCGTCCATGGTGTCGCGCCCGGCCTTCACCGATCTCGGCGAGCGCGTCGGCCGCATCCTCACCCTGGCCGAGGAAGAGGCAGAGGAGATGAAACGGGCGGCGAAGGAGAAGGCCAACCAGCTCGTCGAGGACGCGCAGAAGAGGGCCCAGGCCGCGCTGACCGAGGCCGACCGGTACGCCGTCGACACGCGCAGCTCCGCAGACGCCGACGCCGAGGCGAAGCTCACCGGCGCCCAGCGCCGGGCCGACGAGATCCTCGACAACGCGGACCGCGAGGCCGCGGCACGTCGCGAAGAGGCCGAGGCCGTCTACGAGTCCCAGCAGGCCCGCGCCGCCCAGGCCGCCGCGGACTTCGAGCGGACGCTGTCCGAACGCCGCAACGCCGCCACCGCAGACTTCAACCTGGCCATGGGCCAGCGCGAGGAGCAGCTCAGTGCCGCCGAGGAGAACCTGCGCGGCGCCGAGAACGACGCGCTGCGCGTGATCGCCGACGCCAACACGCAGGCCGAATCCATCCGCAACAAGGCGCAGGCCGAGGCCGACGAGCTGATCGGGGAGGCCCGCACGCAGGCAGACCGGATCCGCCGCGACTCGGACCGCGAACTGTCGGCGCTGACCCAGCGTCGCGATTCGATTACGGCGCAACTGTCCAATGTGCGCCAGATGCTTGCCACACTGGGTGGAGGCGCCGCGCTCGCGGTGGTCGACAACCAGGAGGCAGCCATGTCACAGAACCAGGCAGATCCGGCGAACGTGGATCATCAGCACGACGACGATGATCGCGTCCACGCCCAGGAGGCATCCGAAGGCGCGAAGAACGAAGGCGAGACCCATCCTGACAACCGCGTCCACGATCAGGACCCGGCAGAGGGCGCCGAAGACATTCAGTGAGTGACGCGCTCGTCGGCACCGATCCGGGCGGCTTCGTCGTCTGAGGTGTTGACGGCCACGACGGTTGAGCCGGTGCCCAGCACCGGCGCAACCAACGCACGCGCCACCGTCTCCCACCCGGGCGCCGGGTCACGCAGCAGCACGCGCCTGTCGCTCGCGCCCACTTCCGGGGCGGCGGCGCCGTCCCAGGAGAAGGCCTTGCCGTCGAGCGCCACGTCGTGGAGGTCCGGCTGCCCGAACACCTCGCGGTAGTCGACGGCGTCCACGGGCGGGGTGGTGAACCCCAGGCCCAGCGGATGCAGCGAGCAGGCCACCGTGATCTCCGCGCGGCGGTCATCGCCGGGCCCCACCACCAGGAAATCCGCGCCCGTCGCGTCGCTGTTGACGGGGCAGCCCCGCTGCCAGGCGGCCGCGATCCACACCATCGTCACCCAGTGGCCGGGATGCGACGAGGCCAGCGCCACATCGATGGGCTCGCCGTCGTCGTGCCCGAGGTCCGCGATGAGGTTGGCGGTCTTGTCCACCCAGTTGGCGAACGTGACCGCAGACAGTTCGATGCGCGAGCCTTCCGCTCCGTCGTAGTAGGTGAGCAGCGGCTGCGCGCCCTGCCGGGCGACGCGCTTCTGGAGGGCGGAAACGAGCATGGGTGCAGCCTAGACGGCTAGGGTCTTTCCATGCGTTACGTCGTCATCATGGCCGGTGGGTCCGGCACGCGCCTGTGGCCGCTCTCGCGCAAGGGCAGGCCGAAGCAGTTGCTGGAGATGGTGGGCGGGAAGTCCCTGCTCCGGCTGGCCTACGAACGACTGGACGGACTCGTCGACAAGAACCGCATCCTGGTCTGCACCGGCCGAAGCTACGCCGACGACGTGGCACGCCAGCTTCCGGAACTCGCGCCCGGCAACATCCTGGGGGAGCCCGAGGGCCGCGACTCCCTCAACGCGGTGGCCTGGTCCGCGGCCGTTGTCGCGGACCGTGATCCCGACGGGGTGGTCGCCATGGTGACGGCTGACCAGATCATCGAACCCGTCGACGAGTTCCAACGGTCCTTGTCGCTCGCCTTCGACGTCGCGGAGGCCCGCCCCAACGCGCTGGTCACCCTCGGCGTCGTGCCCACCTCGCCGCACACCGGCTACGGCTACCTGCACCGCGCCGACGAACTCGAGGGCTTCAGCGGCGTCCACCGCGTCGCGGAGTTCAAGGAGAAGCCCAGCCGGGACGTCGCCGTCGCCTACGTGAACTCGGGGGAGTACTGGTGGAACGCCGGCATGTTCGTCTGGCGGGCCAACACCCTCCTCAGCCAACTGGACCAACTACTGCCGGACACGGCCCGGACCGTGCGCGAGATCGTGGCGCATCCCGAGCGTCTGGATGAGCTGTTCCCCACCCTCCAGAAGATCTCCGTGGACTACGCGGTGATGGAGCCCGCCTCCGTGGGGAGGACCGACGCGGAGGTGGTCAGCGTCGGGCTGCACATCCAATGGAAGGACGTGGGCGGTTTCCTGTCGCTCGCGGAGTTGTTCACGCGCGACGAGCACGGCAACGCCGTCGACGGCCGGACGGTGACCCTGGATTCGTCCGGATCGGTGCTGGTCAACGCCGCGGGACCGGACCATGTGGTGGCCGCGCTGGGCCTGAAGAACTGTCTCGTGGTGGCCACCGGGACTGCCACGTTGGTGGCCAGCCTCGAAGATTCCGAGCGGATCCGTGAACTGGTCGAGCTGGTGCGAACCCGCGTTGGGGCAGAATACGCCTAACCCGTCCGCAGCCGTCTGGAGGAACCATGCGCGACACCCGGTTCGTGAGGCGTCTCCTCGCGGTCGTCCTGGTGGCCTCCGCGGTGGTCCACGTGAGCGCGCTGCTGCTCGTGGGGCTGGTCCTCCTTCCCGTCGGTGAGTCCGGCCGCAACTTCCTCCTCTGGCCGCTGTCCGTGACGGCGCTCGTGGTGAGCCTCGGTGTCGTCGCCTGGGGGGTCACCACGGTGGTCCGGGTGTCCGCCATGGCGGCGCCGCAGCCGCCCCCGGTCCGCCAGGCTCCCGCCCAACTCCCGCCCCCGGAGTCGGCCCCTACTCCCGAGGGCCACTCGACGGTGATCAACCCCAAGCGGGAACCCGCCGGATCGCCCCAGACACCGTCGGAACAGCAGTCGCAGCGGCCCCCCGGCACATGGTCGACCTCGACCACCCCTTGGCCCCGCGCCGACGAAGAGGATCCCAACGGCACCCTGATCCGTCCGCCGTCCAGGGTGAACAACCGCAATGCGTGAATAGTTTCGACGGATATCCGCCTTCCGCTTGACCGATCAAAATCACTCGTGTGTAATTCAAGTCAAGAAAGGAGGGGTACATGGACGAGACATGGGAGCTTTTCGCCGATGAGGGGGCTTTTGCATGGCAGGCTGAAGCGCTGTGTGCCCAAACCGATCCGGAAGCCTTCTTCCCTGAGAAGGGTGGGTCGACCCGTGATGCGAAACGGGTCTGCCTGAGTTGCACGGTGCGCACCGAATGTCTCGAATACGCCCTCGCCCACGACGAGCGTTTCGGCATCTGGGGCGGGCTTTCTGAGCGGGAGCGCCGCAAGCTCAAGCGCGCTGCCGGCTGAGCACCTCGTGACCGAGGAACCGCAGCGCGGGGTGATCGACGACGACCTGTGGTCGTGGATCGAACACGAAGACCCCGTCGCCGACGTCCCCGAGATCGATCCTTCTTCTGTGGTCGCCGTCATGGTGACCCACAACGCTGCTGAATGGCTGCCCCGGCAGTTGCTGTCCGTCGCGATGCTGAGCACCCGGCCCGGCCGGATCGTCGTCGTCGACACCGGCTCCACTGATGAGACTCCCGAACTGGTGGCGCGGGCGCTGGACGAGGGCGTCATCGACGACTTCCTCAGAGCCGACGCCACCACCACGTTCGGTGGCGCGGTCCGCACGGCGCTCGCGAACACCGAACCGGAGTGGGTCTGGCTCCTCCACGACGACTCCGCACCCCACAAGGACGCTCTGGCGCATCTGCTGGAGGGCGCCCGCCAGGCCGACGTCGTGGTGCCGAAACTCCTGCAGCCCAAGCGCCGCAACTATCCCGAGACCCTCTCCGAGGTGGGCCAGGCCATCACCCCGGGCGGGCTCCGGGTCCCCATGGTGGAGGCTGGCGACGTCGACCAGGGGCAAACCGAGCCGCGCGACGTGCTGGGCGCCTCCACCGCGGGTCTGCTGATCCGCGGCGGCACCTGGCGCGAGGTGGGTGGCCTCGCCCCGGAGGTGGAACGACACCGCGACGGCGTGGACTTCTGCTGGCGCGCCAACGCGCTCGGTTTCCGCGTGCTGACGTGGCCGGCGGCCTCGCTGCACCACCGGCGCGTGGGGCACACGGGGGAGCGGCCCTCGAAACAGCATCCCCACCTCGACGACAGGCTGGCCGCGCTCCGCATCGCCGGCGCCCGCGGGGCCTCGGGATTCGGGCTGGCGGCGGCCTCGGTGTTCCGGGCGCTGGGCTTCCTGCTGGGCAAGTCGCCGTCGTTCGCCGCTGCGGAGATGCGCGCGCTGAGCAGGTACCAGCGCAGTTCGTCCCTCACCCAGTCGCTGAAGGACCGGTTCCCCGCAGAGGACATGACGCCCCCGGACCTGCTGCCCAACCGCTGGTGGCCGGTACGCAACGCTGCGGACAAGGTGGGCCACGGGCTGTCCGAACGCTACCGCAACCTCACGGACGTCTCGGCGGACACCTCGATCGACGAACTCACCGGCGACGACTTCGCCGGCGGGCAGATCCGCCGCAGGGTCTTCTCACCGGTGACCGCCCTGGTTGTCGTCCTGCTCGTCGCGGCCTTCATCGCCGGCCGCACCCTGCTCGGCGCCGGCCCCGTTTCTGGGGGCGGCCTGCTGCCCGCGCCGTCGTCCCTCGGTGCCGCCTGGAAGGCCTACCTCACGGGCGAGGCCCCCTGGTTGGGCCTGGCCGCGTTCGCATCGCTGGGCGGGCTCGGCAGCCCCGGCTGGTTCGCGTTCCTCGCCGTGCTGTTGACACCGCTGCTGGCCGGGTTGGCCGCTCTCGCGTTGCTGCGGCGCGTGGGGCTCGCCGCGGGGCCTGCTGCCGCGGTGAGCGCGGTCTGGGCCGGCGCCACCATCCTGTTGGGCCTGGTGACGGCCGGCGACGTCAGCGGCATGGTGCTCTCGGTGGCCGGGCCGTTGTTCGCTCGGGCGGTGCTCGCCGTGGTGCGCAACGAGGCCAGCGGGGCCGAACGGCTCCGCGCGCCTGCGGGCGCCGGCTTCTGGCTCATCGTGGTGGCCTCGGTGTGGCCCGCCGCTCTCCTCTTCGTGACCATCGCGGGCGTCGTCTGGGGCACGCGGCACCGCCACCGCGTCGTCGACGTGGTGGTGGGGGTGCTGCCCGCCTGGGTCTTCCTCGCCCCTTGGCTGCCGACCCTCGCGCGCTTCCCGGGCCGCCTGCTGACGGGGGTGGACCCGCTCGCGTGGCCGGATTTCCCGCCCGCCTCGTACGCGCTGGTCGTGGGTCGCATCCTGCCGTCGGGCCTACCGGTGTGGGCCAACGTGGCCTTCTTCGCTGTGCTGGGTCTCGTGGCGCTGTTCGCCGTCGCCGGGCTCAGGTACCGCCAGTGGCTCTGGGCGCTGGTGGGCATCGGGGCGCCCCTGGTGGTGGGCACGCTCCTGTCGCGGCTCACGCTCGAGGTCGACGGGGGCACGGCCCGCGCGCTCCTCTCGCCGTGGGCGCTGCTCGTGGTGGCGGCGTTGCTGGCACCCGTCGTGTTCACCGAACGGGACGCGGGCCGCACACGGGTAGCGGCGCTGCTGGCGCTGGTGCTGGCCGCCCTGCTGGCCTTCGGCACCTGGGGCTGGGTGGGCTTTGCCGGCCCGGTCCGTTCCACCACCAGCGTGCTGCCGGGCTATGTCCGCGACGTGATGTTCTCCCCGCGTGACACCAGAGCCCTGACCGCCGAGTTGTCGCCGGACGGCACCGTGGACTGGAACGTCGTGGACGCTCGCCAGCCGCGCTGGGGTTCCGCGGAACGCAATCCGGCGGGGTCCTTCGCCGGCCAGTTCAACACGCTGGTGCACGCCATCGCGAGCGGTTCCGTGCCGGACGACCTGGCTGAGCGGCTGCGGCTCATGGGCGTGTCCCACGTGTGGCTGCGCGGTTTCGACGAGGACCAGCGGGCCGCCATGGACAATCTGGAGGGTCTGGTGGGGGCCGCCGCGGACGACCGCTCCGTCGTCTGGACGGTCAGCGGGCTGGTCTCGCGCGTGACCTTCATGGAGGACGAGCTGATTCCTGTCACCGACGGTCATCTTGCGGAGGGTGGAGCGGGACGCCAGCTGGTCGTCGCCGAACCGGCGGGGGCAGACTGGGTGGCCACGCTCAATGGCCGGGAGCTCGAGCGCACCAGCGGGTTCTCCTGGGCGGCCCTGGACACCGAGATGCTCACGTTCGACGCGGGCGCCGAGGCCGGTGAGCTCGTCGTCGAACCCGCGCCGCGCGAGGGCAGGTTCGTGCTCCACCTCCTGGTGATGCTGGGCCTCGCGCTGCTCGCCGCGCCAACCCTGGGCGCCGCCACGGCAGCCCGGAGGGGGCAGGAATGATCAGGCGGATTCTCGTGACCCTCGTGGCGTTCCTGATCATCGGCGGCATCGCGGTGGGGCTGTCGCTCCTGACCCCGGCCCGGGTGCCGGCCTCGGCGACGGTTGACCTGCCCCGCACCACGCGGATGACCTGCCTGCAGTCCGGCGACGCGCTGGCCTATTCGACCGGGACGATGACCGCCGCGGCCACGGAATCCGGCGACGAGGTGTTCTCCGGCACAGGGTCGGGCCTGTTCGCCGAGGTGGACGGGCCGTTCGTGATCGGCGCCGATGCGCTTGCTGTCGCCGGCATCTACGCGGCCGGGCCGGCGCGCACGTTCGCGCCCTGCGCGCCCGCGGCGACGTCCGGCACCATCGTGGTCACGGAGCCGGGCGACGCCGAACTGCTGATCACCAACAGCGACGCCAACGAGGCCATCGTGGACCTCACCCTCCTCGGCCCGGACGGTGAGGTGGCCGCCATCGGGGCCCGCGGCATCGCGGTGGCCCCCGGTGTGTCCCGAAGGATCGCGCTGTCCGTGCTGTCCCCGGAGGGGCCGGTCGGCGTGTCGTTCAGGGCCAGCGAGGGGCGCGTGGCCATGGCTGCGGTCAACGTCGAGGGACGCGCCGCGCGGTACGTGGCACCCACGCGCCCCGCCTTGGAGCACCTCATCGGGGGCGTGCCTCCGGGGGCCTCAGCCGTGCAGCTGGTGATCAGCAACCCGCGCGAGGAACGCGCCGACATCACGGTGACCGCGCTCGGCGCCACGTCGTCCTACGAACTCGCCGCCACCGCAGACCTGAGCGTGGAGCCCATGTCCAGCGTCGTGGTGCCCATCGCGGACTCGTTGGGCGGCGAGGCGAGCGCCATCCGCGTTGAATCCACCCAGGAGGTGGCCGCAGGAGTGGTGGTGAGCGGCCCGACGGGGAGCCCCGCCACGCTGGTCGACGTGGAGGCGGCGCCGGAGCTGGCGGCCACCACGATGGGCGGCGCGCTCCAGATCACGAACCCGGGCACGAACCCGGTCGAGGTGAAGGTGTCTGCGGGGGAGGAGCTCGAGCTGACGGTGTCGCCTGGGACCACCGTCGTGCAGGTGCTCCCGCTGGCCGCCCAGCAGCTCATCACGCTGACGGCGGACGGCCCGGTGATCGCATCTGCCGCCACGTCCGAAGCGACGGGCACGATCATCGTGCCGTTGGGCGGTGTGGTCGATGAGCCGCGCTCGGCGGGCACGGCGGAACTGGACGCCCACCTGAGGTGAGGCGCCTGGGTGGGGTTGGGGTCAGTCCCAGTCGTCCCAGTTCTCGTCGCCGCCCAGGTCTTCGATGCTCCGGCCGGTGAGCGTGCTCAGCTGCTCGACGATGGTGCGGTGCACCAGGCGGCGCAGCTCTCCGCGCGACGAGGCGCGGTGCTCGAGCGGGCGCTCGAAGATCACGATCTGCGCCTTCCGGCCCCGGCTGGGTTCCATCGCGGCGGAGAGCGGCACGCGGTCTCCCGTCCAGCCGCCGCGCAGGTGGGGCACCTCCTCGACGCCCACGATGATACCGTTCAGCGCATCGGGGCAGGCGCCGGCGATGTCGACCATCGCGTTGGTGACGCATTCGTTGAAGTAGTCCACCCGTGTGGGGCGGCCAAGCGGCACAGGCCTGCCCGACAGCGGGTTGGGCGTGGCCAACGGGCCCCGCATTCCGCGGTCATGTCGGTCTCTTCTGCGTGGCATGTCGCCACTCTAGTAGCGGGTGAGATACCTTGCTCGGGTGCGTTCCTGTTCCCGTACCGCGTGTGCCGCCCCAGCGGTGGCGACGATGACGTACGTCTATGCAGACTCCACGGCGGTCCTGGGGCCCCTGTCGCTGACGCCGGAGCCGGGTATCTACGACCTGTGCCAGCGTCACGCGGAGCGCACCAGCCCGCCGAACGGCTGGGAGATGATCCGGCTGCCGCTCAACGGCTCCGCCCCCGCGCCCGTCCAGGAGGCGTCAGACGACCTCATGGCGTTGGCGGACGCGGTGCGGGCCATCGGCCTACGGCATGACGACATCGCGCCGCCGCTGACGAGCGTGGTCATCCCCGCCGTCGCCACTGCGCCTGACCCGGCCCGAGGCGGCCACCTGCGGCTCGTCCCGACGGGTGAGTGACCAGGTTCGCTACCCTGATCAGGTGCTTGAGCGAGACATCTTCAAGGCCAACGACATCCGCGGCATCGTCGTCGGCGACAAACCGCAGTGGGACCTGGACGGGGCCCGCGCGCTGGGCGCCGCCTTCGTCGAATTGCTGGGCCCCGAGGAGTTCGTGCTCGGCCGCGACATGCGGGTGCTGGGCCGCGAACTCTCCTGGGCCTTCATCGACGGGGCCCGCCGCGCCGGCGCCTCCGTGGTGGACATCGGCCTCAGCTCCACAGACCAGTTGTGGTTCGCGTCGGGCCATCTGAGCCTGCCGGGTGTGCAGTTCACCGCCAGCCACAATCCGTCCGAGTACAACGGCATCAAGTTCTGCCTGGCGGACGCCAGGCCAGTGCCGCCGGATTTCATGAACCGGCTGCGTGACCTGGCCGCCTCCGTCGAACTGGGCGGGGAGGTGCGGGGCGAGATCCGCGAACTGGACTGCCTGGAGGACTACGCGGACAAACTGGGTGACCTGGTCCCGGCCACCGGGGAGCGCGAACTCACCGTCGTCCTCGACGCCGGCAACGGGATGGCCGGTCACACCGCGCTGACCGCGTTGGCAGGGCGCTCGCTCGACATCGTCGGCCTCTACCTGGAGTTGGACGGCTCGTTCCCGAACCATCCGGCCAACCCCTTGGAACCGGCGAACCTCGTCGACGCGCAGCGCGCCGTCCTCGACAACGACGCCGACCTCGGCCTGGTCTTCGACGGCGACGCGGACCGCTGCTTCATCATCGACGAGCAGGGTGAAGTGGTGGACCCCTCGGTCATCACGGCCATGATCGCGGTGGCCGAGCTGGTGAAGCATCCGGGCTCCACCATCGTGACCAACACCATCACCTCCTGGGGCGTGGGCGAGGCCGTGGAGGCGGCCGGCGGCGCCATCCGGCAGTCGCGTGTGGGCCACACCTACGTCAAGGCCCTGATGGCCGAAACCGGCGCCGTCTTCGGCGGGGAACACTCCGCGCACTACTACTTCCGCGACTTCTGGTCGGCAGACACCGGCATGCTCGCCGCGCTGCACGTCATCGAACTCCTGCGCTCCGCGGACAGGCCGCTGTCGCAGCTGGCCGCCGTCTACGACTCCTACCGCCGCTCCGGCGAGCTCAACTCCACCGTCGACGACGCGGAGGCCTGCATGGACGCGGTCGCGGCCGCGTTCGAGGGCAGGGGAGAGGCGGACCGGCTCGACGGGCTGAGTGTCCGCAACCCCGCAGAGGGTTGGTGGATCAACCTGCGGCCCAGCAACACCGAACCGCTCCTGCGGCTCAACGTGGAGGCCCGCCAGCAGGCCACGATGAAAGCCCTGCGCGACGAGGTCCTCACCCTCGTCCGGGCCGGGCAACCGAACTAAGCTGACTTCACCACTGAGGAGGAACCATGGCCGAAACTCTCGAGCTGTCGCCCGAATTCATGGCGATCGCCGCGTGCCCCGCGTGCCACGCCAAGTTCGCCGTCGACTACGACCAGCAGGAACTCGTGTGCACCAACAACGCCTGTGCGCTGGCTTACCCGGTGCGCGACGGGATCCCCGTGCTGCTCATCGACCAGGCCCGTAGCACGCAGTGAACGGCCCCCAGTTCGACGATTCGCGCCTCGAAGCTGCTGATCTCGAGCAGCACGAGGGTCTTCGCGCCCTGGCCATGGCCGGTGCCCGTATCCGGCGCGCCGCGCTGACCGAGCCGCACGGGCACCTCGAAAGGGCAGACCGCCCCCGGGGCGTACTGGCGATGGGCGCCGAGTCCAGGCTCGTGCGTGCGGTGCTCGAACCCGCCTGCCCGGTGCCGTTCATGGCCTGGCCGGGCCCCGGGCTGCCCGCCTGGGTGGGTCCGCTGGACCTCGCGGTCATCCTCGGCACGACGGACACTCCCAGCTGGGTGGTGCAGTGCGCCGCGGAGGCCAATCGTCGTGGCGCCACGCTGATCGTCGCCGCCCCTGAGGGCTGCGAACTGACGGAGGCGACGCGCTCCAACTCCACCACGCTGATCGCGCTGGAGGAGAACGACCCCGTGGCGGCCGCTGTCTCCGTGCTGGCCCAACTGGGGGCGCTGGGGCTCGGGCCGCTGGTGTACCCCGAACACGTGGCAGATGCGGCAGACCTCGTGGCCGAGGCGTGCGCGCCCAGCAACGACCTGTCGGAGAACCCGGGCAAGGAACTGGCGCTCGCGCTGGCAGACAGGCTGCCGCTGATCTGGGGTGGCACCACGCTGGCCGCGCGTGCGTCCCGGCGCATCGCCGAGGCGGTCCGCCGCGCCTGTGGCCGCCCCGCGCTCGCCGCCGATGCGTCGGAGATCCGCACCCTGCTGACGTCCGCCCCCATCCGTGACCCGTTCGCAGACCCCTTCGACGGTGACTCCGAGACCCAGCCGGTGTTGGTCCTCCTCGACGACGACAAGCTCCCGGATCGGGTGTCCGGCGTGGCGATGGATCTGGCGGACGTGGCCGAATCGCGCGGCCTGCGGGTCGCCCGGGTCTCGTCCGGCGACGCGGACCTGGCCGCCACGGACGTCGAGCGCTACATGACGCTGCTGCAGAAGGGCCTCTACGGCGCCGCTTACCTGGAGATCGGCCTGACCGCCACCGAGTGACCGATATCCTCAGCGCATGCGCAAGGTTCTCGTCCTCAACGGCCCCAACCTCGGCCGGCTCGGTACCCGTCAGCCGGAGATCTACGGTGGGGTGACGTACGCCGGCCTCGCCGAGCACCTCGTCGAGACCGGTGAGGGCATGGGCCTCGAGGTGGACGTCCGGCAGACGGAGCACGAGGGCCAGATGATCGAGTGGCTCCACGAGGCTGCCGACGGTGACCTCCCGGTCGTCCTCAACGCAGGGGCCTGGACGCACTACTCGTATGCCATCGCGGATGCTGCGGCGCTGACCACGTACGTGGAGGTGCACATCTCCAACGTGCATGCCCGCGAGGGTTTCCGGGACCACAGCGTGCTGTCGGCGAAGGCGGCCGGCATCATCATCGGCTGCGGCGTGGGCGGATATGACCTCGCGTTGGCCCACGTGGCCGCCATGTAGAGTTGGGCCCGTGGATTTTCGTGTAGCTGACCTGTCCCTGGCCGATTTCGGCCGCAAGGAGATCACCCTCGCCGAGCATGAGATGCCCGGCCTGATGGCCATGCGCGAACGGTTCGGTGACTCCAAGCCGCTGAAGGGCGCCCGGATCGCCGGGTCGCTGCACATGACCATCCAGACGGCGGTGCTGATCGAGACCCTCGTCGCGTTGGGCGCCGACGTGCGCTGGGCCTCGTGCAACATCTTCTCCACCCAGGACCACGCGGCCGCGGCCATCGCCGTCGGCCCGGACGGCACGCCGGACAACCCGCAGGGTGTCCCGGTGTTCGCGTGGAAGGGCGAGACGCTGGAGGAGTACTGGTGGTGCACCCGCCAGATCCTCGAATGGCCGGACGGCCGGCACCCCAACATGATCCTCGACGACGGTGGCGACGCCACGCTGCTCGTCCACCAGGGCGTCGGCGCCCAGCGCGCGGGCGAGGCCCCGGCTGACGCCGACGACGACTCGCACGAGTTCCGCGTCGTCAAGCAGACCCTGCGCGACGCGTTCGGCAAGGTGGACTGGGAGGCCCTCGCCGCGTCGATCCAGGGCGTGACCGAGGAGACCACCACTGGCGTGCACCGCCTCTACGAGATGTCGAAGAACGGCACGCTGCTGTTCCCGGCCATCAACGTCAACGACTCGGTGACCAAGTCGAAGTTCGACAACCGGTACGGCTGCCGTCATTCGCTCATCGACGGCATCAACCGCGCCACCGACGTGCTGATCGGCGGCAAGGTCGCCGTCGTGTGCGGCTACGGCGACGTCGGCAAGGGCTGTGCGGAGTCGCTGCGCGGCCAGGGCGCCCGGGTCGTCGTGACGGAGGTGGACCCCATCTGCGCGCTGCAGGCCGCGATGGACGGCTACCAGGTCACCACGCTCGACGACGTGGTGGACACCGCAGACATCTTCGTCACCGCCACCGGCTGCCTCAACGTCATCTCGCACGAGCAGATGGCCCGCATGAAGCACCAGGCCATCGTCGGCAACATCGGCCACTTCGACAACGAGATCGACATGGCCGGCCTCGAATCGCGCACGGATGTGCAGCGCGTGGAGATCAAGCCGCAGGTCCACGAGTGGCGCTTCGACGACGGCCACTCCGTCCTCGTCCTGTCCGAGGGGCGCTTGCTGAACCTGGGCAACGCCACGGGCCACCCGTCGTTCGTGATGAGCAACTCGTTCACCAACCAGGTGCTCGCACAGATCGAGCTCTTCACCAAGCCGGCCGACTACCCGGTGGGCGTCTACGTGCTGCCGAAGCAGCTGGACGAGGAGGTGGCGCGCCTGCACCTGGGCGCGCTGGGCGTGAAGCTCACGGAACTGTCCGCTGCGCAGGCCGCCTACCTGGGTGTGGACGTCGCCGGCCCGTACAAGTCCGAGTACTACCGCTACTGAGCGAACCCGCTACCGAAACGAGTCGCCGGCGAGCACCTGCTCGCCGGCGATTCCTTTGCCCAACAGTTGGTGTTACTCGCCCGGCCTCAGCGTCTGCCAGATCTCCTTGCACTCAGGGCACACCGGGAACTTGTCGGGGTTCTTGGTGGGCACCCAGACCTTGCCGCACAACGCCACGACCGGCGTGCCGGTGACCATGGCTTTCATCAGCTTGTCCTTGGGCACGTAGTGCGAGAAGCGGTCTTGGTCGCCGTCCTCGAACAGCTCCGTGCGCTCGTCAACAACCGTCTGGGATCCGGGGGCCAGTTCACTCATGCGACAGATTCTACGTGGCCGCGCAGAGACACGTGCGGCACAATGGGGCGCGGCCAAGGAGGTTTCATGACGCAGGGACGGTGGGCGCTCATCGTGGGCATCATGCTGAGCGTCTTCGCGGTCGCCTTCCAGGCCATCGGCATCGCGACGGCGTTGCCCACCGTCATGGAGGACCTGGGCGCCGCCGTCCTGTACCCCTGGGCCTTCACCACCTTCGTGTCGGGCATGCTGTTGGCCGTCATTGTGGCCGGCCGGGTCACGGATCGGCGCGGCCCGTCGCTGCCCATCTATGTGGGCTTCGCGCTGTTCGGCATCGGGCTGGTGATGGGCTGGCTCGCTCCGTCGGTATGGGTGCTGCTCGCCGGCCGCGTCGTCCAGGGCCTGGGTGCCGGCGCGCTCAACCTCACGCTGATGGTGATCGTCGCGCACGGGTTCCGGCCCGAGGACCGCCCCAAGGCCATGGCGTTGGTGTCGTTCTGCTGGCTGCTCCCGGCCTTCGTCGGCCCGCCCATCGCCGCCTGGCTGACGCTGACCAACTGGCGGCTGGTCTTCGCCGTGATGGTGCCGCTGATGGTCATCGCGTTCGCCATCACGTTGCCCGGGCTGCGGCGCGTCCAGGCGGAGTTCCACGGCGACGGCGACGTGCCGCCCGTCCCGGTCGCCGCCACCATCGCGGTGACGCTGGCGCCGTCGTTCATCCTGCTCGCCGGCCAGCCGCTGGGGCTCTGGCGTTGGGTCTCTGCCATCGCGGGTGTGGCCGCGTTGGCCTGGGGGCTCAAGCGCATCATCGCGCCCAAGGCTTTGGGCTTCGGGCCCGGTATCCCGAGCATCGTCCTGGCCCGCGCCACCCAGGCGGGCGCCTTCTTCGCGGCCGAGACCATCGTGCTGGTCACGCTCCAGCACCTGCGCGGCTACACGCCGTTCCAGGTGGGCCTCGCGCTCACCGTCGGCAGCCTCGGGTGGACCCTCGCGTCGTGGTTGCAGGCGCAGCGCTGGGTGCCCCTCAGCCGAGACGCCTTCATCACGCTGGGGGCGGCACTCTCGGCGTTCGGGATCGCGACGCTGGTGGCTTTCGCCTGGTTCCCCGGGATGCCGCTGGCGGCCGCGCTGGCCGGGTGGATCGTCGCAGGGCTGGGCATGGGGCTCACGATGCCCAGCAGTTCCGTGGCGGTGATGGGGTTGTCGTCGCAGTTCGAGCAGGGGCGGCACCAGTCGTCGCTCCAACTGGCCGAATCGGTCGGTAACTCCGTGGTGACCGCGGTCGCCGGCGGCATCTACACCGCACTGCTGTTTGTGGAGCCGAGGAAGCTCAGCTACACGGTGTCACTCGGTGCGGTGCTGCTCCTCGCGGTGGCGGCCATTGCGCTCAGCCGACGCATCGGTTGGATCGAGAACGAGTTGCGTGCTCAGCGCGTGAGCACGTAGATGGTCAGCCAGATCGTCAGGCCGAGCAGGAGCATGGCGGAACTGGTGACCCACACGTAGAACCACGGCGAGTGTGTCTCGACCGACTTCTTCGGGGCGTAGCGACCGCGGCCGATGTAGTTGTCCAGCATGGAGGCCGGGGTCTCGCTGCGCGAAGGGAGACTGCCACCGTTCTGCCTGCCGCCGCTGATCAGGGCGCCCATGGGCTGCGGCGCGGAGGGCATCTGCCCGATCACCGCCGTCGTCGAGGTGATGGGCCGCGGCTGGTACGAGTCGCCGCCGGGGAGCTTGTCCGCCAAGCGGTCCAGGACCTCCGCGAACTGGGCGGCGGTCTGGGGGCGCCGGTTGGGATCCGGCGAGAGGGCAGAGGCCATCAGCTGGTCCAGCAGTTCCGGCGCGCCGATCTGGTCCGCGATGGCGGCCGGGCCGATGGTGTGGTTGCGGCTGAGCAACTCCGCGAGCGTCTTGACCGGGAACGGCGGACGTCCGGTCAGCAGGGCGTAGGTGACGCAGGCCAGCGAGTAGATGTCCGAGCGCTGGTCCAGCTGCGACGAGTTGGCCTGTTCCAGCGCCATGTAGGCCGGGGTGCCGGCCGTCATGGTGTCGCGGTACTCGTCCAGCAGCGACTTCGCCACGCCGAGATCTGCGAGCATCACCCGCACGCCGCCAGACGAGTTCGTGAGCAGGATGTTGCCGGGCGTGATGTCGCGGTGCACCAGTTGGTTGCGGTGCAGCACCTCGAGCGCGCGGGCGGCCTCGGCGCAGAGCCGTAGCGCCAGGCCGGGAGCCACCATGCGCTTGCGCAACTGCTCCAGCGACCCGCCGTTGGCGAGGTCCATCACGAAGTAGGGCTGCCCCCGGTCCGTGGTGCCGATGTCGTAGACCCGCACGATGCGTTCATCCGAGATCCGGCGCAGGAGGCGCGCCTCCGCCAGGAAACGGGCGCGCACATCGTCGTTGGTGGCCCAGTTATCGGCGAGCACCTTGACGGCCACCGGCACGTCGAGCGTGTCGTCCTGGCCGCGGTAGACGGTGGCGAAAGACCCGGACCCGATACGTCCGGTGATCCTGTAGCGCCCGATCATCTCCATTGCGATAAGCATTCTCCCCTAAAAACAAGCCGCCGGGGAAGTCCGCTGATCTCTGGCATCCTTGGAACCATGACGAATACCCCGCAGCAGCCCCCCGCCGGTTGGTACCCGGATCCCGCCGGATCCGGGGGTGAGAGGTTCTGGGACGGCGTTGCATGGTCGCAGTCCACCCGGGACAAGGCGGCTCCCGAGGCAGCGCCGGGCGCAGCCCCCGGTGGGTCGGCCGGGGCGTCCGGCTACGGCGCGACGCAGTCCTACGCCGGCCCCCCACAGCAGCGAGAGCAGCCCCAGCAGCAGTACAGCCAGCAGCCCTACGGGCAGCAGCCCCAGTACGGACAGCAGCCCTACCAACCGCAGTACGGGCAGCAGCCCTACGGCGGCGTGCAGGGCTACGGCGCCGGCTACGGAGCGCAGCAGCTCCCGCGTCCGGCCGGTTTCTGGTGGCGCGTGCTGGGCTTCATCCTCGACGGCCTCGTCATCATGATCCCCAACTGGCTGGTGGGTGCTGCCACCGGCATCACGGCCCGCGCCACGGGCGCGATGGAGCAGTGGTTCCGCGACCTGATGGTCTGGTCCGAGAGCCAGACCACAGCGCCGCCGGATCTCCCGGCGGACTTCAATGAGGCGGTCCTCATCTTGTCCCTCATCCAAGTGGCGGTGTGGGCGGTGTACCGCATCGCCATGTACGCCTGGAAGAGCGCCACGCTCGGACAGATGGCCATCGGTGCCCGCACGGTGCCCGCCGCCAACCCGGACGCCAAGATGGGCTGGGGCACGATCGTCCTGCGCTCCATCGTGTCGCCCGTGCTCTACGCGCTGTCCTTCATCGGGCTCATCAACGGGCTCTTCGCGGCCTTCACCCCGCGCAAGCAGACACTCGCAGACCTCATCGCGCGCACCGTCGTCCTGAAGATCCGATAGGGTCGTTGCGGTGAGCGACGTGTACCCAGGGCTTGCCCAGCTGGCGGAGAAGTTCGGCATCGCCCAGGAATTCTGGGATTGGAAGGGCCGCCACCAGGCCATTCCTGCCGAGACCATCATCGAGGTGCTCCGCGCCTTCGAGATCGACGCCTCCACCCCGCAGGCGGCCGATGACGCGCTCACCCGGCTGGAGGACGACCGCTGGCGCCGCACCCTCCCCGCGTGCACCGTGGCGGAAGAGGGCCAGGGCATCCACGTCGACGTGCACGTCCCCGCCGGGACCTCCGTCGAGATCTCGGTGCGGCTGGAATCCGGCGAGACCCGCAGCACGTGGCAGTCGGAGAACGCCAGACCGGACCGGTGGGTCGACGGTGCACCCATCGGGGAGGCGACCTTCTGGCTGGGCGACGACCTGCCCATCGGTTACCACGAGATCGTGGCGCACACCGTCGCCGGCACGCACCGGTCGTCGCTGATCATCACGCCGAGCTTCGTCGGCTTCCCCACGCGCATGCGCGGCAACCGGATCTGGGGCTACGGCACCCAGCTGTACTCGGTCACCTCCTCGCGTTCCTGGGGCATCGGCGACCTGGGCGACCTGGCAGACCTCATCACCTGGTCCGGCACGCGCCAGTTCGCCGGCTACGTGCTGATCAACCCGCTCCACGCGGCTGAGCCGGCACCCCCGATCGAGCCGTCGCCGTACCTGCCCGCCAGCCGCCGGTTCATCAACCCCATCTACATCCACCCCGAATCCATCCCCGAGTACGCCACCCTCGGCAAGGACGAGCGCAAGCGGATCAAGCTGTTGCTGGAGCAGGCGCAGGAGGCGGCCGACACCTCCGGCATCGTGGACCGCAACGCCATCTGGCCGTTGAAGCTCGAGGCCCTGCGGATCATCCACGGGGCGGGCATGCGCCCGGCCAGGCACATCGCGTTCCAGGACTTCCGCGGCCGCGAGGGCATCGGCCTGCGGTTCTTCGCACTCTGGAGCGCACTGAGCATCGAGTTCGGTCAGTTATGGGCGGAGTGGCCGGAGGCCTACCGCTCGCCCTCGTCGCCCGCGGTGGCTGCCTTCGCGGAGGCGAACGCCGAGGAGGTGGACTTCTTCGAGTGGCTGCAGTGGGTGGCGCAGACGCAGGTGTCCGCCGCCCAGACCGTCGCCGACGAGGTGGGCATGCCGGTGGGCATCGTCACAGACCTCGCCGTCGGCGTGCACCGCTACAGCGCGGAGACGTGGATGATGCCTGACGTGTTCGCCCAGGGCATGAGCGTCGGAGCGCCGCCGGACCAGTACAACCAGTCGGGGCAGGACTGGGGTCAGCCGCCCTGGCGCCCTGACCGACTCGAGGAACTGGCCTACGAACCGTTCCGCGCCATGGTGGCGGCGGCGTTGCGCCGCGTCGGTGGCCTGCGGGTCGACCACATCATCGGCATGTTCCGCCTGTGGTGGGTGCCGCAGGGGTTGGGCCCCACCGCCGGCACCTACGTGCGCAACAACCATGAGGCCATGATCGGCATCCTGGCGCTGGAGGCTCAGCGCGCCCAGGCGCTCGTCGTCGGGGAAGACCTCGGCACGGTGGAGCCCTGGGTGCGCGACTACCTCTCGCGCCGCGGGCTCCTCGGCACCTCGGTGTTGTGGTTTGAAGCGGGGCTTCAGGGGGAGCCGCTCGACGCGCAGTGGTGGCGCGAGTACTGCATGGCCTCCGTCACCACCCACGACCTGCCGCCGACGCTGGGCTACCTCGCCGGCGACCACGTCCGGCTCCGCCACGACCTGGGGTTGCTCACGGAGCCGCTCGAGACCGAACTCGCGGGGGCGCAGCAGGAGCAGGCGGACTGGGTGACCAAGCTCATCGTCGACGGACTGCTGGATCCCGCGCACCGCGACGACCCCGTCGAGGTGATGCTCGCGCTGCACAAGTTCCTGCTGCGGACCCCGTCGAAGGTGCTGCTGGCAGCCCTCGCGGACGCGGTGGGGGAGCGCCGGGCCCAGAACCAGCCGGGCACCATCAACGAGTACCCGAACTGGCGGGTCCCGTTGGGCGACGCCGCCGGGAAGCGGCTGGATCTGGCGGAGATCTTCCAGGCCGAGCTGCCCCGGCGCCTGGCCGCGGTGATGAACGGGTTCGACAGCCAGCCCGAGTCGCGCTGGGGCTGACCCCGCCCGGGTGAGGCGGCGTCCTGCGCCCTGCGGTGCGGCATACTCGGGCCAGTCGTTGAGGAAGGTGCCCCATGTTTGATCCCGTCAAGATCTACGCGGACGAGTTCGCCCAGGTCCTCGAGCCGGGGGAACGCACCGTGGCCGCGCCGTACGTCGCCTACATGGCGGGTAGGGAGCAGACCGGCCCCGAGGACAATGTCGTCACGTTCGACATCATCGACGGATTGACGGTGCCCAAGTGGAATCGGGCCGCCGAATCCGCCATCTCGGGCCTGACGTTGAACGGCTCGCAGGCATCCCTGGCCGCGGGCGTGGCACGGGCTTTCGACGGACACGCCCACCTGGTGTTGACCGACGCGCGGGTGCTCGCCGTCGACCTGCCGGTGAACGGCACCCCCGTCGTCAAGGGCGCCTGGCCGCTCGATGCGGTGGCG
Organism: Tessaracoccus zhenghani; assembly: GCF_055326325.1. Taxonomy (NCBI): domain Bacteria; kingdom Bacillati; phylum Actinomycetota; class Actinomycetes; order Propionibacteriales; family Propionibacteriaceae; genus Tessaracoccus; species Tessaracoccus zhenghani. The sequence continues at coordinate 411,070 of NZ_JBUZNQ010000002.1, forward strand.
GAGATCCGGCACGACCCACGGCTGGGGCAGCACGGCCGGCTGCGGCTCACGATGTCAGACGGCTCGATGGTGCGGCTCGTCGCAGGCCTGTTCTTCTGGCGGCGCGCCCAGCGGCTCGTCACGGCGTGGCGTGAGCTTGTCGGCCTCGCGCGGTAACAGGCTGCGCTAGCTGAGCTTGCGCAGGATCTCGTCGAGCTGGTCGTCGACGGCGGCGAGGCGTCCTTCCAGGGCGGTCATGTCCGTGTCGAAGTGGCTGAGCAGCTTGTCCAGGGTTTCGCTGAGCGGCTGGGCGTCGTCGCGCCCCACCTGCGACGAGGCGAGCGCCCGGTTCGTGGCCGCGGGCACCTGGGCCAGGGTCTCCGGCCGCACGTCCTGTACGTAGCAGGCCGTGAGACGGCGCGTCCTCGCGTCGACCTGAATGACCACCGCGCCGTCGTCAGAGGCTCCCTCGAAGGTGCGCAGCACGTCTCCCGCCGGAGGCGCATCGTCATCCGGGAGCACCCCCGTCTCGAGCACCGCCCGGAGTTGCGGGGAGAGCAGGCTGCCGGATGCGACGCGGCTCTCGATGTCGCGCTCGGCGTGGGCCAGTGCGTCGTTGATGGCCTGCACGAGGGCGGTCCCGGCCTGGGCCGGCCGTTCCACCGGCCCGGCGTCGGTGGACAGCACCGACAGGCCGCCGTCGACGACGGCCGTGGCCGTGCCGTCCTGGCTGTGCCCGGTGTAGGTGGCCTCGGCGAGTGCCATCAGTTCCCTCAACTGGGGGCTGTCGAGAGCGTCGCGTGGGAAATCAGACATGAAGGAATTGAAGCATGACCAGGGGTGGACCCTGCGTGACGTAGGTTGGGCCGGTGACAGATTTCGCGGTGAGTTACCCGGACCTACGCGCCGCCGGAGAGCGTTTCGGCGAGATGCACACCACAGCAGCTGACCAGGTGTCGACGCTGGGCTCGGTGCAGCTGACCCAGGCAGACTTCGGACGCGTCCCGTGGTTGCAGACGCGCATCTTCGAGGCATTCCAGGAGCACACCGCCGAGTGCACCACGGTCCTGCAGGAACTGGCAGAAGTGCTGGGCTCCACGTCCGATGGGCTCGAGTTGTGCGCAGAGTCGTACGAGGCCATCGACGCCGCCGCCACTGAGGCCATCAACAACTTCTTCGGGGAGGCCGGGCAGTGACCGAGTACAACAACTCCCTGGACTCCTGGTACCAGCAGTGCCCGTGGCCGGTGCAGCAGGTGCTCGAATGGCCCTACCAGAAGACGTCTGAGGCGCTGCGCTGGATCACGGGTGATCCCAACATGGTCGCCGGCCACGCGCCCACCTACGACGCCATCGCCCAGCGGGTGCAGCAGTTGGCGGCGGAGGTGGAATCGGCCCGGGCCGGCATCGGGATGTGGGACGGCCAGGCCCGGATGGCGTTCGACGCGAAGATGCAGCAGGTGCGTCAGAGACTCGAGTCACTGGCGCCGGCCATCTCGCAGACGCAGGAGATCCTGCGCTCAGCCGCGGAGACGAGCGTCAGCTGCGCCAACCTGATCCTCGACATCATCCGCGGCGTCATCGAGTTCCTGGTGTCATCGCTGGCGGTGGCGGGCGCGTTGGCCGTCTTCACGGCCGGTGCGTCCGCGGTCGCCTGGGTAGCCGCGAACCTGGCCAAGGGTGCGCAGGCGTTGGCCAGCGTGCTGAAGGGGGTCGAGCGGGCCGCCAAGGTGCTCCAGGCGCTGGCGCGGGCCCTGACGAAGATTCAGGCCGTGATGAAGAAGGTGGCCGACGTCCTCAAAGCCATCCGCGAGCTGTTCCTGGCCATCGAGAAGGCCAAGAAGGGCACCGGGCTGGTGGACAAGGCAGTGCTCACCGCGCTGGCCGCCCCCATCAAGATCCCCACCAACCTGGCGGGCAACGCCGCGCTCGGCGGGGTCAGCGCCGTGACCGGGGTGCCGGGCCTGTCGATGCCCGGCGGCGTTGGCGAGGTGCTCAACGCCGGAGGTGACGCCACCGACGCCGTCGGAAGTTCCAACGAGGCGGTGGGTGCCGCGCGCTGACCGCGTCAGAGGTTCGTGACGATCGGTGCCGCCTGGTACGGGTTGGTCGTCACATCGCCGGCGGCGTCCAGGATGACGGTCTCCAGCGCCGGGTCTCCCTTCGAGATCCGCAGGGCGGACATCGGCAGCTCAGCCAGGGACTCGCGGTGGCGGCGTCGGGCGTCGTCGAGCGTGGCGTGATGCACCAGCTCGCCGCCCTGGTAGATGGGCACCAGGAGTTCGCGGTCGTTGCCGTCGTTGACCGGCGGGGTGCCCAGCCCGATCACCTCGGATTCGGCCCGCCCGTCGGGGCCCAGCCGGCGCATCGCGAACTTGCGGCCGCCCAGCGTGTTCTTGCCCTTGGACTTCTTCCCGACCGGCACCCACGGGGCGTCGGGCGCCTCGGATTCGGCGCGGGCCACCAGCTTGTAGACGAAGCCGCACGTGGGGTGCCCGGAGCCCGTCACCAGCGACGTGCCGACGCCGTACCCGTCGACGGGGGAGCCCTGCAACTGGGCGATCTGCCACTCGTCGAGATCCGAGGTGACCATGATCTTGGTGGCCGTGGCGCCGAGGTCGTCGAGGAGGTCTCTCGCCTGGCGGGCCATGATGGCGAGGTCGCCGGAATCCAGGCGGATGGACCCGAGCCGGCCCTCCGTCAGCTCGACGCCCAGCCGGATGGCGGCCTCCACGTCATAGGTGTCGACGAGCAGCGTGGTGTTGTCGCCCAGCGTGGCCAGTTGGGCGCGGAACGCGTCCTCTTCCGTGTCGTGCAGCAGCGTGAACGAGTGGGCGGCGGTGCCGATCGTCGGGATGCCGTGGGTGCGGCCCGCCTCCAGGTTCGACGTGGACGCGAAGCCCGCCACGTATGCGGCACGGGCGGCGGCGACGGCGGAATATTCCTGCGTTCGGCGGGCGCCCATTTCCGCGCACGCCCTGTTGCCGGCCATGGCCGTCATGCGCGACGCTGCGGCGGCGATGGCGGAATCGTGGTTGTAGATGCTGAGCAGGACCGTCTCCAGGAGCACCGCCTCGGCGAAGGTGCCCTCGACGGACAGCACCGGGGAACCGGGGAAATACACCTCACCCTCGGGATAGCCCCAGATGTCGCCGGTGAACCGGTAGGTGGCCAGGTACTCGGCCAACTCGTCGTGGATGATGTTCTTCCCCAACAGGAAGCTGAGCTCCTCGTCGCCGAAGCGGAAGTTCTCGATGGCATCGATCGCACGCCCCAGGCCGGCCACGACGCCGTAGCGGCGGCCCTCGGGGAGGCGACGGGTGAACAGGTCGAACAGACTCCGCCGCTGCGCGGTGCCGGCGTTCATCGCCGCCTGCACCATCGTCAGCTCGTAATGATCGGTCAGCAGGGCTGTGGTCATGCGCTTCAGCGTAGTGGCAGAGTAGGGGGCATGAGCCAAGCACCAGCAGGAGGGGTTGAGGTCGTCGAGCAACCCACGGAGACGCCGTTGAGCGCCGCGCCGTGGGTCACCATCGTGTGGGATGACCCAGTCAACCTGATGAGCTACGTCACCTACGTGTTCCAGGAGTACTTCAAGTACCCGCTGGAGAAGGCGGAGGAGCTCATGCTGCGCGTGCACCACGAAGGCAAGGCTGTGGTCTCCACCGGCAACCGCGAAGCCATGGAACGCGACGTGCTGGCCATGCAGGGGTACAACCTGTGGGCCACGATGGAGCAGTCGTGACCCTGGAGCCTGAGGACATCGTCTGGGAATTCGACGGCGCGGACGGCCGCGACAAGGGGCTGGCCTCCATGGTGCGGTTCTACACCCAGCACCTGGAGGAGCTCCTCCCCGCCGAGAGCGACGACCCGTTCGAGCAGATCGTCGCCGACATGTCCGACGACCCCACCAACCGGATGCTGGCCAACCCCCGCCTGGCCCGGCTGTTCCCGGCCGCCCTGGGCGACGCGAAGCAGACCGACGAGTTCTGGCGCGACTCCATCCACGCCCAGACGAGGGCGCGGATCGAGGCGGCCCAGGTGGTCGTGGACAATCTGGACGCCTACCACGACTACATCCCGGTGACGCTCGGCGCGGTCGACGACTGGGCCCGCACCCTGGGTGCGCTGCGGCTGTTCTGGTGGGCCGAACTGGCCGGCACGGAGCGGTTGGCCCAGCCCACGCCGGCGGTCGCGTCCGCGAACCCCGGCCTGGTGGACCTCGTCGAATGGCTGGGCTACATCCTGGAGGACCTCATCGATTCGCGGGAGCGCTGCCTGCGTACCGGGTCCGTGTACGACCCCGACGATTACGAACCATTGACAGGCCCAGACGCCTAGTATCGGTGGATGCCAGGAGCCGCGAAACCACCCACCTCCCTGCACACCATGGGGCAGCAGCAGGACCGCCGCAGCTGGGCTGAGCCCTACCGGATCAAGATGGTCGAGCCGCTGCACATGACCACCGCCGAGGAGCGGAAGGCGGCGCTCGCTGAGGCCGGGTACAACACCTTCCTGTTACGTTCGCGGGACGTGTACATCGACCTGCTGACAGACTCCGGCACCAACGCGATGAGCGACCGCCAGTGGGCCGGCATCATGCTGGGGGACGAGGCCTACGCCGGCAGCGAGAACTTCTACCACCTCGAACAGACCGTGCGGGAATGCTACGGCTGGGAGTACCTGGTGCCGACCCATCAGGGGCGCGGCGCGGAGAACCTGCTCTCCCAGAGCCTCATCAAGCCGGGCGACCACGTGCCCGGCAACATGTATTTCACCACCACCCGCTTCCATCAGGAGCGCGCCGGCGCCACGTTCCACGACATCATCATCGACGAGGCGCATGACTCGCACTCGCTGCACCCGTTCAAGGGAAACGTCGACCTGGAGAAGCTCTCTTCGCTGATCGACGAGGTGGGCGCCGACAAGATCCCGTACGTGTGCGTCGCGGCGACGGTGAACATGGCCGGCGGGCAGCCCATCTCCATGGCGAACCTGCGTGCGGTGAGAGAACTCACCCAGCAGCACGGCATCCCGATCTACCTGGACGCCACCCGGGCGATGGAGAACGCACTGTTCATCCAGGAGCGCGAGGAGGGCTACGCGGACAAACCGATCGCCGAGATCCTGAGGGAGTTCTGTTCGCACACCGACGGCGCCACCATGTCCGGCAAGAAGGACCCGCTGGTCAACATCGGTGGTTGGCTGAGCACGAACAACCGCGAACTCTTCGAGGAGGCGCGCAACCTGGTGGTGGTCTACGAGGGCCTCCACACGTACGGCGGGATGGCTGGACGCGACATGGAGGCCATGGCGATCGGCATCCGCGAGGCGCTCAACGACGACTACATGAAGAGCCGCGTCGGCCAGGTCCGGTACCTCGGCGCCCTCCTGGAGCATTGGGGCGTCCCGTTCGTGAAACCGGTGGGAGGCCACGCCATCTTCCTCGACGCGCGCGACTTCTATCCGCATCTCGGGCAGGACCAGTTCCCCGCCCAGACCCTGGCCGCGGAGCTGTATCTCGAGTCCGGGGTCCGGGCCATGGAACGGGGCATCGTGTCGGCCGGCCGTGACGCCGTGACCGGTGAGAACCACCGTCCGAAGCTGGAGCTGACACGCCTCACCATCCCGCGGCGGGTCTACACGCAGGCGCACATGGATGTGGTGGCCGAATCGGTGAAGGCCTGCTTCGACCACCGCGAATCCGTGCGTGGGCTCAGGATGGTCTACGAGCCCCGGTACCTGCGCTTCTTCCAGGCTCGCTTCGAACCCCTCTGAGTTCCCCAACGATGTGGGCGTGCAAGCCTCGGTCCAGGGAAGGGCCCTGCACACCCACATAGTTGGAGGATTGGGGCAGAGGGCTAGAATCACCGCTCGTGACCAGCATCGAACAACCCATCGGCGTCTTCGACTCCGGATTCGGTGGTCTCACCGTCCTCCGCTCGCTGGTCGAGCAGTTGCCCAACGAAGACTTCGTCTACCTCGGCGACACCGCGCGTGCGCCGTACGGCCCCCGCGCCATCGCAGAAGTGCGCAGGTTCGCGCTCCAGGGGCTGGACCACCTGGTGGAGCGCGGCGTCAAGGCGCTCGTCATCGCCTGCAACTCCGCATCCTCCGCCGTGCTGCGCGACGCCCGCGAACGCTACGACGTGCCGATCACCGAGGTCGTCCTACCCGCAGCGAGCCGCGCGGTCGCCGCCACCCGCAACGGCAGGGTCGGCGTGGTCGCCACTCAGTCGACGGTGAACTCACGCTCCTACGAGGACGCCTTCGCCATCGCGCCCCACATCTCCCTGACCCCGCAGGCCTGCCCGCGTTTCGTGGAGTTCGTGGAAGCGGGCATCACCGGCGGCGACGAGTTGCTGGGCATCGCGGAGGAGTACCTGGCCTCCATCAAGAAGGCCCAGGTCGACACCCTGATCCTCGGCTGCACGCATTACCCGCTGCTCCAGGGCCTCATCGGCTATGTGCTGGGCACCGGCGTGACACTGGTCTCGTCGGCGGAGGCCTGCGCCCAGTCGACCTACTCGCAGCTCACCCAGGCGGGCCTGCTGCACCACCAGCCACGGGAGGCGGAGCGCATCTTCCTCACCACGGGAGACGCCCATAACTTCCAGGGAATCGGGCGTAGATTATTGGGTGGCTTCGTCACGGACGCCACCACCGTCGTCATCGACCACGATTGAGGAGACACGCCATGTGCATGAAAGTCACCTGCCCCAGGTGTGAAAAGCCCACCTGGCAGGGCTGCGGAGCCCACATCGAAGAAGCCCTCGAGGGCGTCCCCGTGCCCGAGCGCTGCGACTGCCCCCGCTGACCAGAGAAGCTAAGTTGGAGCCCATGACTGTGACCCGCATCGACGGCCGCACCACTGATCAACTGCGCCCGGTGCGCATCACCCGAAACTGGCTGGACCACGCGGAAGGTTCCGTGCTCGTCGAGTTCGGCCGCACCCGGGTGCTGGTGGCAGCATCCGTCACCGTCGGGGTGCCGCGCTGGCGCTCCGGTTCGGGCCTCGGCTGGGTGACCGCCGAATACGCCATGCTGCCCCGCGCCACCCACACCCGCTCGGATCGCGAGTCGATCCGCGGCAAGGTGGGCGGCCGCACCCACGAGATCTCCCGCCTCATCGGCCGCTCGCTGCGCGCCGTCGTGGACTACAAGGCGCTGGGCGAGAACACCATCGTCCTCGACTGCGACGTGCTCCAGGCCGACGGCGGCACCCGCACGGCTGCCATCACCGGCGCCTACGTGGCCCTCGCGGACGCCGTCGCCCATCTGCGCGGCCTCGGCGCCCTGGCCGGAGAACCCCTGACCGACTCCGTTGCCGCGGTCTCCGTCGGCTTCGACAAGGCGGGCACCGCGCTGCTGGACCTCTGTTACGACGAGGACGTGGCCGCCGAGACCGACATGAACATCGTGATGACCGGCTCCGGCAAGTTCATCGAGGTGCAGGGCACCGCTGAGGGCGTGCCGTTCAGCCGTGAGGAGTTGGGGGAGCTCATCGACCTCGGCACCGTCGGCTGCGCCGAACTGACCCGGATTCAGCGCGAGGCGCTGGCGTGACCCGCCCTGACAAGCTGGTGCTGGCCACCAACAACCCGAAGAAGCTCAGGGAACTGCGGCGCATCCTCGAGGGCGCCGGCCTCGACATCGAGGTGTTCGGCCTGGGCGACTTCGAGCGCTACCCCGAACCCGAGGAGACGGAGCGCACGTTCGAGGGCAACGCCTTCCTCAAGGCCGAGGCGGCCATGCGCGCGACGGGGCTGCTCGCCGTCGCAGACGACTCCGGCCTGGAAGTCGACGAACTCAACGGCATGCCCGGGGTGCGTTCCGCACGCTGGGCCGGCCCCGCGTGCGATGACGAGGACAACAACGCGCTGCTGCTGGCACAGCTCGACGGGCTGCCGTACGAGCGTCGCTCCGCCCGGTTCGTCTGCGCCCTGGCCATGGTCGCGCCCGATGGCGAGCGCCGCGTGTGGCACGGCCGCATGCCGGGCCGGATCAACGACCAGCCCGCGGGGGAGAACGGCTTCGGCTACGACCCGCTGTTCGTGCCCGCCGGGATGACCGCCACGTCGAGTGAGCTGACGGCGGAGGAGAAAGACTCGATCTCGCACCGCGGCATCGCCGTCCGCGCGTTCGTGGACTACCTCAGGGAACTCGGCTGACATGCGCCAGTACCACGAACTGCTGCGGCACATCATGGACACCGGCGTGGACAAGTCCGATCGCACCGGCACGGGCACCCGGTCGGTGTTCGGCCACCAGTTGCGCTTCGACCTGCGCGACGGGTTTCCCCTGCTCACCACCAAGAAGGTGCACACCCGCTCCGTCTTCGGCGAGCTGCTGTGGTTCCTGCGCGGCGACACCAACATCGGCTGGCTGCACGACAACGGCATCACCATCTGGGACGAGTGGGCGGACGCCGACGGGAACCTCGGGCCCGTCTACGGCTACCAGTGGCGCTCCTGGCCCACCCCGGATGGGAGACACGTCGACCAGATCGCCAAGGTCATCGAGTCGCTGCGCACCAACCCGGATTCGCGTCGCCACATCGTGTCGGCCTGGAACGTGGCGGACGTCGACGACATGGCGCTGCCGCCGTGCCACACGATGTTCCAGTTCTACGTCGCGCCGTCGCCCGACGGCAGCCCGGGTGCTCTGAGCTGCCAGCTGTACCAGCGCTCGGCCGACGTATTCCTCGGCGTGCCGTTCAACATCGCCTCGTACGCCCTGCTCACGCACCTGGTGGCCCAGGTCACCGGCCTGCGGGTGGGCGAGTTCGTCCACACCTTCGGCGACGCCCACATCTACTCCAACCACTTCGACCAGGTCGCCGAGCAGCTGGCGCGGGAGTTCCGGCCGCTGCCGACCCTGCGCCTCAACCCCGATGTGCGTGAGATCGACGCGTTCGAACTGGGCGACATCGTGGTGGAGGGCTACGACCCGCATCCCGCGATCAAGGCACCCATCGCGGTGTGACCCCGCTGAGCTACCCTTCTCGCATGAGTGAACTGCGCCCCCACTTCCCGGAGCGCGACGCCTATCTCGACCGGTTGGCGCAGCACTACGCCGACGGACTCCTGGATGACGCCGACTTCGAGGCCCGCCGCGACATGGTGCTCCAGTCGGCCAGCCACGGAGACGCGTTGCGCGCCTTCGACGGGCTGCCGCAGCCGCGTTACCGGGAAGGCACCAGCACCCGACGGCCGGCCGGCCTGGGTCGACGGGGGCTGCTGATCGGCGGGCTCGCCGCGGCTGCAGTGGTCGGCGTCGGTGGCATCGCGGCCTTGGTGTTCGGCGCCCGGTTGGGTTCCCCCATGATGGGGGGACCGATGATGGAAGAGGTCTGGCCCCAGCCCTCCATGGGCGGTGGGGACGTCGAGACCTACGCGATCGACTACGGCGCTCTCGAGGAGACCTTCTTCACGCTGCAGGAGCGTGGCCTGACGTTGATCAGTGAGTTCACCGTCGAGATCGGCGGGGTGACGGGCACTGCGATGTCGCCGAGGTCGCCTGGTGAACTGCGGACCTTCAGCCGGCGGATCGACCGGCCCATGGTCATCTCTGAGGGGTCGGAGGGCGAGGTGCCGCCCGCCGTGGAGCTGGAGCCCTGGCAGTCGCTGGTGATGACGAGCATCGAACAGGCGCCGATGGACCTGGGCGGAAACGGCCACGCTGACCGCGTCGAGCTCGTGTTCACCGACCGCGGCAACCCCACGGCGCTGGTGACGGTGCTCGCCATTGAGGACGCACACCCACTGGGCACCGCTCAGTACGACATTGACGGAAACCTGATCGCTCTGGAGGAGATCCCGTGAGAATCGTCGCTATCGCGGCAGTGGCAGACAACGGGGTCATCGGTTCCGGTGACGACATGCTGTGGCACATCCCGCCGGACTTCCGCCGTTTCAAGGCCGTCACCAGCGGCAACACGCTGATCTTCGGGCGCAGGACGCACGAGCAGATCGGGCGGACGCTGCCGGACCGCCGGATCATCGTCGTGACGCGGGATCCAGAGTGGAGCGACGACGGCGTGGAGGTGGCCCATTCCATCACCGAGGCGCTCGACCTGGCCGCGGAGACGCCGGAGCGGATCTGTTATGTCGGCGGGGGCAGCGAGATCTACGCGGGGGCGTGGCCGTACCTCACGGAGCTGGACATCACGCACGTGCACCAGGAGCCTGAGGGGGTTGCCAAGTTCCCGCTGATCTCCCGCAACGAATGGACCGAGGTGAGCCGCGAGGTGCACCAGGGCTACGACTTCGCCCAGTACCGCCCGACCCCGTCCGCCGGTTCCTGAGCCAGCCGTCGCCGGCTGGTCAGAGACCCCTGAGGATCTCCATGCGCCGCATCCTCCACCTTGACCTCGACGCGTTCTTCGCGGCGGTGGAGCAGCGCGACAAGCCGTCGCTGCGGGGCAAGCCCGTCGTCGTCGGCGGCTCCGGGCCGCGAGGTGTGGTCGCGACGGCGAGCTACGAGGCAAGGAAGTTCGGCGTGCGCTCCGCGATGTCCGGCACGGAGGCGCGACGGCGCGCCTCCCACGCAGCGTTCCTCGGCGGCCGGTTCCAGGCCTACCGGGCATCGTCGCGGGTGGTGATGGGGCTGTTGCGCGAGGTGTCGCCCCTGGTGGAGCCGTTGAGCCTGGACGAGGCCTTCGTCGATCTCGAACCCAGCAGCTGGCCCGACGACGAACTGGGGGAGCGCGTCGAGTGGCTGCGCGCCGAGCTGGAGCGGCGGACGGAAGGGCTGACCGCCTCGGTGGGGGTGGGTTCCGCGAAGTTCCTGGCGAAGCTGGCCAGCGAGGCCGCCAAGCCGAACGGCCACCGGATCCTGCGGCCCGAGGAGGAACTGGATTTCCTGGCGCCGCTGGCGGTGCGGGCCATCCCTGGGGTGGGCCCGGCGACGGAGCAGCGGCTCGTCGGCATCGGCCTGCACACCATCGAGGACCTGCGCGGCGCAGACCGGAAAGAACTGGTCAGGGAACTCGGCCAGTCGGCGGGGGAGAGCCTCGCGGAACTCGCCTGGGGCCGCGACCCGAGGCGGGTGCAACCGCAACGCGACCCGAAGTCGATCTCCACCGAGGACACGTTCGCCGTCGACCTGACCGACCGCGGCCAACTGGAACAGATCCTGCGCCGCGACTCGGCGGACGTGGCCCGACGGCTCACCCGGGCCGGGTTCTTCGCGCGGACCGTGACCCTGAAGGTGCGGTTCGCCGACTTCACCACCCGCACCATCGGCCGCAGCCTCGGGGGCGCCACGGCCGACGGCGCGGAGATCGCCGCCGAAGGCATCAGCCTGCTCAGCGATGTCGACATCCGCGCGGGCGTGCGCCTGTTGGGCATCGGTGTGTCCAACTTCGTGACCGCCGCGCAGGAGAAGCTCTTCGACCTCGGGCCCGGGTCCACGGCTGGCGCCAGTGGCCCCGTCGACGTCACCGAACAGACAGTGGCCAATGAGGACCCAGAGGCGATCCCCCTCAGCGGGGTGCGCGGGCAGGGCGGCTTCTACCCGGGCGCCGACGTCGAGCACGACGAGCACGGCCGCGGCTGGGTCTGGGGATCCGGCCTGGGGCGGGTGACGGTGCGGTTCGAGTCGCGACACAGTGGGCGCGGCCGCATCGCCACGTTCGCCGTCGACGATCCGGCACTGCACCCGGCAGACCCCGAGCCGCTCGCCTTCCCGTTGCCGGACGAGGACGCTGATTGAGGGGACGGCAGCTGCCTAGCTGGCGCCGATGTTGATGCCCCACTCGACGCCGAACTGGTCCGTGAGGTCGCCGTAGTGGTCGCCCCACATCTGCTGCTCGAACGGCGTGCCCACGGTGCCGCCCTCGGCCAGCGCGTCGAACCACCGGCGACCGGTCTCGGCGTCCTCGCCCCAGATCACGATGGTGGTGTTGCCCTTCTCCTCGGGAGCATCGTTCGTCGGGGTGTCTGCGGCCATCAGGGTGAACCCCTCGGTGTCGAGCTGGCCGTGCATGATCTTGTGCTCAAGTTCAGGGGCGGCGCTGTAGTCCGCAAACGGGGTGGTCGTCAGTTCGCCGCCGAAGACAGACTGGTAGAACTCCAGCGCGGCTGTGGCCTGGCCGTTGAACGCGATGTACGGGCTCATTCGAAGCATGGACGGTTCCTTCCGGATGGGGCTTCCAACGCTACGACGCCCTGGGGTTCAGGCGCCATGATTCCTTCAGGCGGCCCGGGTCAAAGCTGGGTCGGCGGCGTGAGCGTGCTCTCCGCCCGGCTGGTCTCCACGTAGCTCCGCAGCACGGCGGTGTCACGCGCGCCCAACTCCGCCTCGCTCAGGATGGTGTCGACGTGGCGGTCAGCCCGGCTGGCGACCTCGGGATCGACGGCGGCCACCCGGATCCGGGCAGCCAGGTCCACCAGCGCTTCCAACACGATGCGGGCACCGAGCGCGTAGGGGCGGATGTGGTCGAAGGGCGTGTCGACGATCTCCCCGATCGTCACGGGGCGCAGGTAGACGCGGGGCACGCCCTCCTCGTCGACCAGCACGTTGGCGCTCTCGGCGCGGCTGACGGCGGTTGTCACTCCGGAGGCCACCTGCTGGATGGCGTTGACGGCGGTGTAGGGGTCGTTGTTGCCCGGCGACAGGCCGCGGACGGCCAGCTCGACGATCTGCTGCTCCGCGAAGCGCACGTCCTGCTCCGTGGAGCGGCTGGGCCCGGCGTGGAGGTGGTCCGTCAGGTGTGGCTCAATTCGCTCAGCGCGATCTGCCGGCCACACCTGGGCGATGGGCTCGCCCTCGATCACCTGGTCGCCGGCCCGCTTCAGCAGCCGGACCGACACCCCGGCCTCCGTGGCGGCGTCCGCGAGCGCGCGCCCGTCGATATGGGTGAGGTAGCCGCCGACGGGGGAGCCGAGGACCGAGCCGCCCTCAGTGGGGGCGTCGATGGTGTCGTACTCCGGTGCTTCCGGGTCGAGCCAGTTGTGCCCCACCGCCCGCTGGAAGTCGAGGCGGGCGCCTTCAGAAATGGTTTCGACCTGCACGGAGCTCGCGATGTGGTGGATGAACCAGACGAACAGGAAGACGTCGATGATGCCCAGCAGGATCACCGCGTTGACGGCGAGATGGGGCACGAAGACCGTGCCGTCGTCGCTGTCCGAACGGATGGTGCGCAGCACCAGCAGCGTGTAGACGAAGGTGGCGGTGAGCACTCCCAACACCACCTGGTTGTCGCGGTTGCGCATGAAGTTGCGCACCAGGCGCGGCCCGTAGGTGGTGGACGCGGTGCTGATCACCGAAATCGTGATGGAGAACGCGGTGCCGGCCACGCCCAGGAACGCCGCCACTGACGCGAGGAGGGCGCGGGCGCCGTCGACGCCGGTGTCGAAGAGGAAGCTCCGGATGAAGCCGGGAAGCTCGAGCGAGGCGCGATCTGCGGCGACGAGGGTCTGCGCCACCAGTATTGCGGCGGCGATGAAGAGGGCAGGCACGAACCAGAAGCGCTGCGGGATGCTGGTCAGGAACGCTCGTATTCGGCCCACCGGAGTCCTCCTCGTCGTCGTCGTTCGACGCTACCGCAGACAGGTTCAGGGGAGGCCAAGTAGCGTTGGGGTATGTCGAAGCGGATGTTCACGGCCGTGCTGCCGCCGCCAGAGGTGATCCAGGAGCTGGACAGCTACGTCGCCCCGCGTCGCGAGGCTGACCGTGACCTGCGCTGGACCCGCCCCGAGGGGTGGCACCTGACGACGTCGTTCATGGGTCACGTGGGCGTCGGGCGCGATGAATACCTGGAGGACCATCTGGCGGAGGTCGCGGCGGGGACACAACCGTTCGAGGTGCGCATCGCCGGGGGCATCGCGTTCCCGAACCCGGTCAGGGCCCGCATCATCGGCCTCGGGGTGCCCGTGGGCCACGAGCCGCTGGCGTCGCTCTCCGCGCACTGCCGCACAGCCGCCTCCAGGGCGGGGATCGACGTCGACGGCAGCAGATTCGTCGGGCATCTGACGTTGGCCCGCAACAGTCGCGGGGTACAGGCCACCCGCTGGTTGACCGTGCTGGACTCGTTCCCCGGCTGGTCCTGGACGGCCGACGAGCTGGTGCTCATCGAATCCCGGAGCACCGGGTACGGCTTCGGCTATGAGGTGGCCGCGCGTTTCGCGCTGGGACGGCCCGTGGCCGATCCCTACGCATAGCGGCTAGAATCTAGCTCGCTTGCGCAAGTGGTGGAATTGGTAGACACGCAGGATTTAGGTTCCTGTGCCTTCGGGCGTGAGGGTTCAAGTCCCTTCTTGCGTACTCAGTTCCGTGGCCGCCGGCTGCGCCGCGGTGATGCCCCCGGCCGTCTTGCCGCGCTGCTTCAGCCGCTTCTCCACCAACTGGGCCAGGCTGGTCACCAGCAGGTTGAGCAGGATGAACAGCACCGCGCCCACCACGAACGTCACCGTCAGGTTCCCGAACCGGTTGCCCATCTGGCGCACCCGGTTCAGCAGCTCGGGGTACAGGATGATGTAGCCCAGCGCGGTGTCCTTGAGGACGACGACGAGCTGGCTGAGGAGCGTGGGCATCATCGCCGTCAGGGCCTGCGGCACCAGGATCATGCGGCGGGTCTGGCTGGATGTCAGCCCGATGGACAGGCCCGCCTCACGCTGGCCCGAGGGGAGGGAGCCGACGCCATTGCGCACCACCTCGGCGATCACCGCGCCGTTGTAGCAGGTGAGGCCCACCACCACTGCGGTGAAGCTGAGCGAGGGGCCCGCCAGGTCCGTGTTGTAGGTCAGCAGGTAGAAGACGAACAGCATCATGATCAGCACGGGCACGGCGCGGAAGAACTCGACGATGACCGACGAGAGCCACCGCAGCACCTTGAGGTCCGACATGCGACCCATCGCGAACATCAGCCCGAAGATGAACGCCAACACCATGCTGAGGGCGGCGGCGAGCACGGTCTGCTGGATGCCGGGCAGGAAGTACTGCTGCCACGCCTCGACGGTGAACACGGGGAGCCAGCGGTCTGGCGTGATCTGGCCGGCGTTCCACAGGGTCAGCACTATCCAGGCGCCGGCGCCGAAGATGATGAGCACGCCGATGGAGGCGTAGATGAAGTGCCGACGGCGGGTGCTGGGGCCGGGCGGGTCGAAGAGGGCGGCTGCGCTGTTCACCGGCGAACCGCCAGCTTCTTCGAAAGCCAACCTGTCAGCAGCCCCATCGGCAGCGTGAGCACCACGAAGGTGAGGGCCACCAGGCCGAAGATGAGGATGATCACGTCGGAGCGGAACTCGATCATGCGCGCCATGGAGTGCGACACCTGGGCCACACCGATGGCCGTCACCACCGTCGTGTTCTTGGTGAGCGCGATGAGGACGTTGCCCAGCGGGGTGATGGCGCCGCGCAGCGCCTGGGGGAGGATGATGTGGCGCAGGTTCTGACTGAGGGTCAGGCCGATGGAACGCGCCGCCTCTGCCTGCCCGACGGGGATGGTGTTGACGCCGGAGCGAAGTGCCTCACACACGAACGCCGCGTGGTAGACCGCCAGCGCGATGATGGCCAGCCGGATGTTGGTGTCGATGATGTAGGTGGCCGATTCGCGGGAGGCGAGCTGCAGGCCCAACTGGTTCCACAGGATGAGGTTCGCCGCGATCACGATCAGCGTCAGCGGGGTGTTGCGGAACACGTTGACGTACACCGAGCCGGCGAAGTTCAACGCCCGTACGGGCGTCAGCCGCATGACGGCGACGATGGTGCCGAGCACGAACGCCAGCAACGCGCCCCACAGGGTGAGCTGCAGGGTCAGCCAGACCGCTCCCAGGAAGTTGAAGCGTTCGATGAGTTCCAGCATGGCACCTCCTCGTCAGATGTGGATGGGAGAGCGCGACGGGTGCGTGGGGCACCCGTCGCGCCCGGTCACGCGTCAGTCGCAGTGGCCGCCCGGCTCAGCGGGGTTGGTGTCGGGGTTCGGCGTGTACTTCGCCGGCCCCAGGTTCTTCTCGATGGCCTCGTCGATGGCGCCCTCCTCGAACAGCTCGACGAGCGCCTCATTGATCTGCTCGCAGAGCTCGCTCTCCTTGGCCACCCCGATGCCGTACAGCTCCTCGCTGAAGGGTTGGCCCACCACGCGGAACTGCCCGGCCCACTGCTCCTGGGCGGCGTAGCCGGCGAGGATCGAATCGTCGGTGGTCAGCGCGTCGACGCTGCCCGATGCCAGGGCATCCACGCAGGAGGAGTAGGTGTCGTACTCCTGCAGCTGCACGCCCGGGTATTCCTCGGCCACGCGCTCAGCCGGCGTCGAACCCGACACCGAGCAGAGGATCTTGCCCTCGAGGTCGTCTGGGCCGTTGATGGTGTCGTCGTCGGCCTTCACCAGCAGGTCCTGGCCTGCCACGAGGTAGGGGCCGGCGAACTGGACGCGTTCCTTGCGGGAATCGGTGATCGAATAGGTGGCGACGATGAAGTCGACGGTGCCCGCCTCCAGCATGGTCTCGCGCTGGGGTGACGGCGACTCCGTCCATTCGATCTGGTCTTCGGCGTAGCCGAGCTTCTCGGCGACGGCCTTGGCCACGTCGACGTCGAAGCCGGACATCTCGCCGCCCTCCTGGAGGCCGAGACCGGGCTGGTCGAACTTGGTGCCGATCTTGATGGTGCCGCTGCTTGCGCCGTCGCCGCCGGTTTCGGTGTCGGTCCCGGTGTCATTGCCGTCGCCGCCGCAGGCGGTGAGGGCGAGCGCTGCCGCCGCCGCGATGGCGGCGATTCGGTAAGTGGTCCTACGCATGGATCTTTCTCCTTTGAAAGGCTGTGGTGAAGGGAAGGGTTCTCAGTGTGTGAGGATCTTGCCGAGGAAATCCTTGGCTCGGGCTGACTGGGGTTTGGTGAAGAATTCCTCCGGGGTGTTCTCCTCTACGATTGCGCCGTCCGACATGAAGACAACCCTGTCGGCGGCCTTGCGGGCGAAGCCCATCTCGTGGGTGACGACAATCATCGTCATCCCTGACTGGGCCAGTTTGGTCATGACGTCGAGGACCTCATTGATCATTTCCGGGTCCAGCGCCGACGTGGGCTCATCGAAGAGCATCACCTTCGGCTCCATGGCGAGCGACCTGGCGATCGCGACACGCTGCTGCTGGCCGCCGGAGAGTTGCGCCGGATACTTGTGGGCCTGCTCCTGGACGCCGACCCGCTTGAGCAGTTCCATCGCCCGCTCCTTCGCGACGGCGGGTTTGACGCCCCGAGCCTTGATGGGGCCCATCGTGACGTTCTCGAGGATCGTCTTGTGATGGAAGAGGTTGAAGCTCTGGAAGACCATGCCCACGTCGGCGCGTAGTTGCGCCAGGGCCTTTCCCTCTTCAGGTAACTCCGTGCCTTCGACGGTGATGGATCCGGATTCGAAGGTCTCCAGGCGGTTGATGGTGCGGCAGAGGGTCGACTTGCCGGAGCCGGACGGGCCGATGACCACGACCACCTCGCCCTCTCGGACGGACAGGTTGATGTCCTTGAGGACGTGCAGTTCGCCGAAGTGCTTGTTCACGTCTTTGAGCACGACGAGGGGCTGGCCGAGCCCCGGGTTACGTGTCGAAGTGGTGTCGGTCATGGAGGCAAGTTAGTTGCCTAGCCGGTCACTCGCAGGCATAGGCCGTGTTTGTAACGGGATCGTGACCTTGGTCCGCGGGCGGGGGGCACGGCAGTGCCTCCGCGGGCTGGGGCTGGCCGTCTGATCGATCTTCCGCCTATGTGGGTAGAGGAACGGCAGTCTGTTCAGCCGACCCAGCGCTCGCCGATGCCGGTTGCCGTGAGGGCGCCTGCCGACATCGTCGCCAGCGCCGTCGCCAGTTCCCCTTCGTGCCCAGCGCTCACCGCCACCCGGATGTGCGCCTTGTCGCTCCACTCCACGCCGTCAACGACGACCGCCTCGCCCGACGGCAGCACCAGGCCGCGGAGCTGGTCCTCCATGCCGCCGACGGACGCGAAGTCGACGTCGATCTGCAGCAGACGGCACAGCTGGACCGTCCGGATCCCCGCGGCGTCCACGGCCTGGGCGACCGCGTCGGAGTAGGCCCGCACGAGACCCCCGGCGCCGAGTTTGATCCCCCCGAAGTAGCGGGTGACCACGGCCACGACATCTGTCAGTGAGTTCTTCTGCAGCACCTGCAGCATCGGTATCCCCGCGGTTCCGGCGGGCTCGCCGTCGTCAGAACTGCGCGCGGTGCGGGCATCGGGGCCCAGCACGAACGCCGAGCAGTTGTGTCTGGCGCTGAAGTGCACCGAGCGGCGCTCCTCGATGACGGCGCGCGCCTCGTCCTCGGCTGTCACCCGCCTGAGACGGGTGAGGAAGCGGGAGCGTTTGATCTCGAGTTCGACGTCGACGCCGTGCCCCGGCGGGGCGTCGATGGTCAGGAAGTGGTCAGACACCCAGTTCGCGGCGCAGCTTCGCCACGTGTCCGGTGGCCTTCACGTTGTACTGCGCGACGCGGACCAGGCCGTTGCCCTCGTCGTCGACGTCGATCACGAAGGTGGAGCGGAGCACGCCCTCGATCTCCTTGCCGTACAGCTTGCGCACCCCGTAGGCGCCGTAGAGGTTGTGCACCTTCTTCTCCGGGTCTGCCAGCAGCGTGAACTCGATGTCGGAGTTCGCCTTGAACTTCGCCAGCCGCTCCACGCCGTCCGGCGAGCAGCCCAGCACCGTGTAACCGGCGTCCTGGAAGGCGTGCAGCGAGGCCGAGAAGTCGACGGCCTGCGTGGTGCAGCCCGGCGTCATGGCGGCGGGGTAGAAGTAGAGAATGACCGAGCGTCCCGCGAAGCTGCTGAGCGAGACGTCGTTGCCGGCCTCGTCGGGCAGCGTGAAGTCAGGAGCGGGCGTTCCGGTGGTCAAACGTGCGGTCATGGCCGCCAGTGTAGTGCGGCGGCGCCGCGCCCGTTCTCCGCGTCTTCTGGCGTGAGAGCCCCAGTGTCAATAGGCTGGAGGGCAGAGAACCTACCGAGGAGCACTCTATGAGCACCCGTTCAGTCGATGAGATCCGCGTCGACCTCGCCGCCAACCGCGCGAAGCTGGCCAACGCCACCTCCGAGGCCGTCGAGTCGATGAAGCCGAAGAACATCGCCCGCGAATCGGTGTCTCAGGTCAAGGAGTTCGCCAAGACCGAGTTCGAGACCGCCACGTCGTCGTTCAAGGACGAGACCGGCGCCTGGCGCACAGACCGTCTGCTGATGATCGGCGGCGCAGTCGTGGGCGCGGTGGTGTTCTTCATGGCCGTCTCGTCGGTGGCGAACAGACGCAGCCTGGCCTCTCAGGCGCGTCGGGCGATCGAGAAGTGAGCGAACCCAACCTGGCCATCCGCATGCTGCACGACCGGGTCCTCGTCGATGTCGACGCGGTGTCCGGTGAGCGACGCAGCGGCGGGGGGATCCTCATTCCTGCCACCGTGCAGATGGGGAGGCGACTCACCTGGGCCAAGGTGGTGGCCATCGGCCCCAATGTGCGCGCGGTCGAGACCGACGACCGCGTGCTCTTCGACCCCGAGGACCGGGCGGAGGTCGAACTCCAGGCGCGCACCTACGTGCTGCTGCGGGAGCGCGACATCCACGCCGTCGCCTCCACCTCCGTGGCCGACGGTGGTACCGGCCTCTACCTCTGACCTGCGCCCGCGGCCCGTCGGCCGCCTAGGCTGAGGTCACAGGAGGTGCAATGACCGACGACCAGCGCCGCGCCCACAAGCCGGGCGAGCCAACCGAACCCAGGTTGGAGCGCGTCGGAGACCTCTGGCGCATCCGCTCCCTCGAAGCAGCCCGCCAGGTGTTGCGCGCCCGCCACGCCACCACCCAGGCGGGCTTCACCGCGGAGTACATCCCCAAGGGCGTGCTCAAGCACCACCCCATCCTGATGTCGGACGGCCCCCTGCACGACGAGCAGCGCTCGAAGGTGGGCCGGTTCTTCGCGCCCAAGGTGGTGCGTGAGCGCCACGGCGACCACATCTCCCTGGCGGCCGCGCGGCACGTCGACGGCCTCTCTGGGGAGGTCGTCCTCGACGACCTGGCGCTCCTCTACAGCGTCGAGGTGACGTCGCGGATCGTCGGGCTGACGGAGTCGCCGGTGGAGAAGATGGCCACCCGGCTCGTCTCGTTCTTCCGCCAACCGCCCCTCGACATCACCCGCAAGGACCTGGGTCGCACCCGTCGCCAATGGATGCAGGCCGCCTGGCGCGGGCTCGTGCCCGTCGCCAGGTTCTACGGGGCAGACGTGCGGCCGGCGGTTCGCCGCCGTCGGCGGGAACGCCAGGGCGATGTCATCAGCCACCTCATCGACGAGGGCTACACCAACGCCGACATCCTGGTGGAGTGCGTCACCTACGGCACGGCGGGCATGGTGACCACCCGCGAGTTCATCACGATGGCCGCCTGGCACCTCCTCACCACCCCGGCGCTGCTGGAGCGCTACCTGGTCGCGGGGGGCGTGGAGCGCCACGCCATCCTCAACGAGATCATCCGGCTGGAGCCCGTCGTCGGGCATCTCTACCGGCGGGCGCAGGAGGAGATCGAGATCACCGACGGTGAGCAGCGCGCCACCATCGCCCCAGGCGACCTGGTCGACGTGTGCGTCCGCCAGGTCAACGCCGACGCCCAGGCTGTGGGGGAGCGGCCGCTCGCCCTCCGCCCCTCCCGCGAGCTCCCGCACGGGGTGGATGAGGCGGTGATGACCTTCGGGGACGGGGCCCATCGGTGCCCCGGCCAGCCCCTGGCGATCTTCGAGACCGACGAGTTGCTCACGCGTCTCCTGGCCCGCCGCCCCCGTCTCGTGCAGGAGCCGACGCTGACCTGGGACGACCTCATCGAGGGTTACGTACTCCGTGGCCTCAGACTGCTTGTGTAAAGTTTGTCGAACCTCTAGGGTGACAGTGATGCCTGACAGCTACCAGTACCTGATCCTGATGGGCGCGTGCGTGGCGATCACCCTGCCGCTCGAGTTCGTGCTCCGCGCCCGCGTCTACCGGCGTCCCCTCCGGTTGTTGCTCGCGATGCTCCCCATGCTCGTGGTCTTCCTCGCCTGGGACGTGCTGGGCATCCTGCGCGACCACTGGACCTACAGCGAGCGCTTCACCACGGGGATCATGCTCGGAGTGCTTCCGCTCGAGGAACTGCTGTTCTTCCTGGTCATCCCCATCTGCGGGCTGCTGACGTACGAAGGTGTCGGCTACGTCCTTGGCCGCCTCCGCAGGAGGAACGACGATGCCTGAGTACACGGTCCTCACCGTTATCGGGATGCTCGCGGTCATCGCGCTGGAGGTGTTCTGGCTGCGCACCGGCCTCTTCCGCTCGCTGCAGTACTGGATCTCCATGGCCATCATCTTCTTCTTCCAGGGCCTGGTCGACGGCTGGCTCACGAAGCTCTCAGACCCCATCGTGCTCTACAACCCGGCGCACCATTCCGGCATCCGGTTCCCCTGGGACATCCCAGTTGAGGACTTCGGCTTCGGGTGGACCATGCTCACCCTCACAATGCTCGTATGGGTGACGCTCGGTCGACGAAAGGGAGAGCCCGGATGAACATGGCGGAGGCCTTCGACCGCGGTGCCCGCCGCTATGACCTCATGGTGCGGCTCAACCCCGGCTACCACCGCGAACTGCGCCGCGCGGCCGAGGCCCTGACGTCGCGGCTCGACGGTGAACCCCAGGCCCTGTTGGATCTGGCCTGCGGCTCCGGCGCCTCCACGCAGGCGTTGGCAGAGGCGGCCCCCGAGGGGTCCTACATCCTCGGCCTCGACGCGTCGCCCGGCATGCTGGAGCGCGCCCGCGCCAAGCGCTGGCCCCCGCAGGTCCGGTTCGAACGGGCCACCATCGGCGAGCTGAACCTGGACAGGTGGGCCTGCGGAACCTTCGACGGCGCACTGGCCTGCTACCTGTTCCGCAACGTGCCCGAGGAGCAGCGCGACGGCGCGGTGGCCGAGGTGTTCGAACTGCTGCGCCCCGGAGCCTGGCTGTGCGTGCAGGAGTACTCGGTGGACGGCAACAACGCCGCGCGTCGGGTGTGGGACGCGGTGAGCCGCGGGGTGATCATCCCGCTGGGCTCCGTCATCGACGGCAACCCGACGCTGTACCGCTACCTGTGGCGCAGCGTGATCGACTTCGATTCGTTGGCCACGTTCGCCGACAGGCTGAGCGCTGCCGGGTTCGTCGATGTCGCCCACCGCACGGCCGCAGGGTGGCAGCGCGGAGTGCTCCACACCTTCATCGCCCGCAAACCGGAGGAAACCCCATGAGCCAACGCCCCGGCAGGGACAAGCGCGCCGTCCGCCATCCCGGGCAGGCCGGCGCCCGTCATCTCGACGGCGGCCGCCACGCGATCGTCGTGGGCGGCGGCATCGCGGGCCTCGCGGCCGCCACCGCGCTGGCTGAGCGAGGGGTGCGCGTCACGCTGTTCGAGGCCGGAGACAGGCTGGGCGGGCGCGTCGCCGCCTGGCCGCTGGAGGACGGCCGCACCATGAGCCGCGGCTTCCACGCGTTCTTCCGCCAGTACTACAACCTGCGCCGGCTGCTGCGCCGCGCAGATGTCGACCTGTCGTTCCTCGTCCCCATCGACGACTACCCCCTGCAGCGGCCGGACGGGCTGCGCGACTCGTTCACCGGCCTGGCGAAGACGCCGCCGTGGTCTGTGCTGCAGTTTGTCGCCCGCAGCCCCGCCTTCTCACTCAAGGGGCTGGCCAAGGTGCACATCCCGGCGGCCCTCGAGCTGCTCCAGGTGCAGTTCCCCGAAACCTATGAGCGCTACGACGGCGAATCCGCCGCGGCCTTCCTGGACCGGCTCCGGTTCCCCGACGGGGCCCGCGACCTGGCGCTCGAGGTGTTCGCGCGCTCCTTCTTCGCGGACCCCCGCGAGTTCGGCGCCGGGGAACTGGTGGCGATGTTCCACACCTACTTCCTGGGCTCCGCCGAGGGCCTGCTCTTCGACGTGCCGGACGACGATTACGACACCGCCCTGTGGGCCCCGCTGGCCCGTGTGCTCGGCGGCCTTGGCGTCGACGTCCGGTTCGGCGCCGCCGTCGATTCCATCGAGCTGGGCGACAACGGCGCGGCCGTGACCGTCGGGTCTGAGCGCATCGAGGGCGACGCCGTCGTGATCGCCGCTGACCCACGGGCCGCCCGCGCGCTGGCCGCGACCGTCGACGGCGAGGGGCTCGCCGGCTGGCGCGACTCCGTGGCCGCCACGTACAACGCGCCGCCTTTCGCCGTCGTCCGCCTGTGGCTCGACACGCCCGTGCTGGCCACCCGACCCGCGTTCCTCGGCACGTCGGGCTACGGCCCTCTCGACAACGTCTCGGTGCTGGAACGCTTCGAGGACGGTGCCGCGAAGTGGGCCCAGAGCAACGGCGGTTCCGTCGTCGAGTTGCACGCCTACGCCTGCGACCCGGCCGTCATGGAGGACCGGGCCGCTGCCGACGACGTGGTGCAGCGGCTGGAGGCGGAACTGCACAGGGTGTTCCCCGAAACGGCGACGGCCGGGGTGGTGGCCCGTGAGGTGCTCATCCGCGACGACTGCACGCTGATCGGCCCCTCGGGCTGGAGCGAGCGCCCAGGCGTCACGACGCCGGACTCCCGGCTCGTGTTGGCGGGCGACTGGCTCCGCTGCGACTACCCGGTGGCCCTCATGGAGCGGGCCGCGACGACGGGCTTCCTGGCTGCCAACGAGCTGTTGGCCGGCTGGGGTGCAGCCGGCCACGACGTGTGGACCGTGCCGATGCGCGGGCTCCTCGGCGCCCGCCGCTGACTAGGCCAGCGTCGGTTGGGGGAGGCCGACGGTGAGCGTGCGCGCCACCACGCCGAGCTTCTCGCCCACTGGCACCCGGACCCGACCTGAGAAGACGTCGTAGCCGCGGGCTTCAATGCGGTCCAGGATGCGGCTGTACAGCACCAGGGCTGTGCCGACGCAGCGGCGCGACGCCGGCGGCAGCATGGGCAGCCCGGTCATCGCTTCTGCGTAGAGGGCGCGGTTGCGCTCGAACTGCTCGGCCATCATGGCCCGCCACTGCGGAGTGACCCGGCGCAGCCAGGGATCTGCGCCGTGCTTCGCCAGGTCTGCCTGGGGCAGGTAGACGCGGCCGCGGTCGAGGTCCTCCTCGATGTCGCGGAGGAAGTTCGTCAGCTGGAAAGCGTGACCCAACGCGCGCGCCGGCTCCCTCGCCTCGACGGTGTACGGCTCGAGCACCGGCAGCATCATCTCGCCGATCACGGCCGCCGAGCCCTCCATGTAGCCGTCGCGGAGGCGCTCCCAGGTGGGCCACGTCTCCGTGTGCAGGTCCAGGGCCATGGCGTCGAAGAAGCGCTCGAAGCATTCGGGGTCCGTGCCCCGGCGGCGGATGCTGTCCGCGATCGCGGCCATCACCGGATCCGACGACTTCCCGGAGGCCAGTGCCGTGAAGAACACCTGCCGGAACGCGTCGAGCCGCTCGGGAGGCGTGCCGTCCTGCGGTACCGCCAGGTCCACCCTCTCCGGCTCGTCGACGATGTCGTCGGCCAACCGGCACAGCGCGTAGACGGAGTACACATCGCGGCGCTGCGACGGAGGCAGGAGCAGCGCTCCCCAGTAGTAGGTGGTGCCGTACTGACGGGTCAGTTCACCACATCGCCGGTAGCCGGCCTCGAGCATCTGGTCCATCAGAGTTCCTCCACACGTCGGGCGGCGAGTTTGCCGGAGATGAGCACCATCGGGATGCCCACGCCGGGGGTGGTGCCGGAGCCCGCGAAGATGAGCCCCCGTGCACGTTTGTCCACGTTGCGCGGGCGGAACGGACCGGTCTGGGAGAAGACGTGCGACAGCGCGAACGGAGTGCCCGCCGCCATCCCCTGGGCCGCCCAGTCCGCAGGGGTCACCAACTCCTCGGTGACGATGTCGACGGGGTAGCCGGCGTCTTCGAGGAAACGCAGCATGCGTTCCCGCAGGCGGGGGCCTTCGAGCGCCCAGTCCAGATTGCCCACCTGCAGGTTCGGCACCGGCTCCAGCACGTAGAGCGTGTGGTGACCTGCGGGCGCGGCGTCTGGGGCGTGCACGGTCGGGACCGCCACGTAGCGCGAGGGGTCCGCCATGGGCACGCCTCGCTTGAGGAGGTCTGTGAAGGCCTCGTCCCACGCGCGTCCGAAGTGGATGTTGTGGTGGCCCGCCTGCGGAGGGAGGTCGCCCTTCACGCCCAGGTGCCACACCAGAGCCGACGGCGAGAACTTGCCCCGCCGCGCGACCCTCGGGGCCTGGAGGTCGGGCAGCAGCCGCTCGTAGGCGACGGGGAGGTCTGCCGTCACGACGACGGCTTCCGCGGGCACCACTTCGTGGTCAGCCAGCCGGACCCCGGTCACGGCACCGTCGGCTCCGCGCAGCACCCGTTCGACGGTGGCGTTGTAGCGCACCTCGACCCCGGCGTCGACAGCGGCCGCGGCCATGGCGCGCGGGACGGCGTGCATCCCGCCCTCCGGGAACCACACCCCCTCGATGGAATCCATGTACGTGATCACCGCGTACAGCGCCAAGGCCTGGGCCGGCGCGAGGCCGGCGTACATCGCCTGGAAGCTGAACACGCGGTGGAGGCGCTCGTCGTCGAAGCGACGGGAGACGGCCGGGCCGAGGCGACCGAACGCCCCGAGCCGCAGCAACTCCAGCGCCGCGGCGGGGGAGCGAAGGAGGCTCAGCGGGGAGGAGAAGTTGGTGTCGATGAAGTTGGGCACCTCCACGTCGTTGAGCCGCTTCAGCCAGGCGACGAACCGGTCGAACGCCGCGGCGTCCTTCGGGCCGCACTGGGCGAGGATCTCCTCGCGCATCAGTTCATGGCCGGGGCGCACCAGCAGCTGCGAGCCGTCGGCGAAGAAGGCGTGGTACGCGGGGTCGAGCAGCGCCATCTTCACATAGTCGCGGCTGCTGCGCCCGACGGCGGCGAAGGCCTCCTCGAGCAGGCTGAGCATGGTGAACACCACCGGCCCGGTGTCGAACCGGAAGCCGTCACGCTCCAGGATCCCGTTGCGCCCACCGGGGACCGCGTCGCGTTCCAGGAGGGTGACGCGGTGGCTGGCGCCGGCCAGATGGAGGGCTGCGGACAGGCCGGAGAGGCCTGCGCCGACGATCACTACGTTCTTGCTCATGCGTCCCGCCAAGCGACGGCGCGGGCCGCGTCGTGCAGTCCCTCGACGCCGGCGGGGGCCAGACCCACGTCGTCGAGGTGGGCGAGGGCGGCGGCCAGGTCGTCGGCGATCAGCTTCTCCAGCTCGACGTCGACGCCGGCCTCGCGCATGGCCTGTGCGAGTTTCGGGGCGTCGCTGCGGGCGAACCCGTCGGTGCCGAGCGCTTCGAGAGTGTCGCGGCTGGGGCCGGTGAGCCGTTCCCGCGCGATGGAGAGCAGCACGGTGGCCTTCGCGTCGACGAGGTCGTCTCCGGCCGGCTTCCCGGTGATGCGCGGGTCTCCCCACACGCCCAGGTAGTCGTCGCGGAGGGCGAAGGCGCGGCCGAGGAGTTCGCCGCAGGCCAGCAGTGCCTGCTCGGCCTCGGCGGAGGCGCCGGCGGCGATCGCGCCGAACTGGAGCGGCCGCATCACCGTGTAGCGCCCCGACTTCAGGCGGGCGACGGATTCGGCGTGGTGGCGGTCCCAGCGGCCGGCTACGGCGCCGGTGAGGTCCGCGCGCTGCCCGGCGATGAGTTCCACGGAGAGCCGGTACCACGTCTCGCGCAGGCGGCGGGGGAGCCCGTCGACCAGGCGGTCGGCGACGGTGTGGGCGAGGTCGCCCAACAGGACGGCCAGGCTCTCGCCGAAGCGTCGTGCCTCTCCGACGGCGGAGCTGTTGCGGTGCCAGCTCGCGGCCTCGATGTGGGCAGAGGGGTGGCCGCGGCGGGAATCAGACTCGTCCATCACGTCGTCGTGGATGAGAGCGAAGAGGTGCAGCAGTTCGAGCGCCGCGGTGATGCGCAGGAGGCGCAGGTAGGACTCGCTGCCGTGGGCGCCGCCGCCGGCGATGAAGCCCCAGTACGCCAGCCGCACGCGGATGCGCTTGCCGCCCGAGCTGAGCCGGGCCAGCCACTGGGGGAGGTCGTCGGCCAGGATGTCGACGCCGAGGTCGCCGATGAGGGCGCCCCATTCGGTGCCGAGTGCGTTGAGTTCGGCGGCGATGAGCTGGTCGACCTCGGCCACCGCTGCGTCGGGGTCGGCGGTGGAGCGGTGCTGCAGGCCGTGGGCACCGGGGAAGAGGGTGTTGATCTCCGGAACCTGGAGAGCAGCCCACGGGCTGTAGACGTGGGGGGTCGCCTCGATCGCGCGGTGCAGGTCTGCCCAGTCGATCCAGGCCCACTCGGCCACTTCCTCGGGGTTCGCCACGGGGTCCTCGTCGCCGACGAAGGCGGCGAAGACGGGGCAGATCTCGTTCTCGACGATGCCCGATGCGTCCGTGGCCTGGTAGCGGAACTGCGGCAGCAGCGATACGAGGGGACCGACGTGCAGCCCGATCTCCTCGCGGATCCGGCGTCGGGCGGCGTCCTCGATCTGCTCGCCGGGCCGGGGGTGACCGCAGGCCGAGTTGGTCCACACGCCTGGCCAGGTCTTCTTCGACAGCGCGCGGCGGGTCACGAGGACCTGCCCGGCGGCGTTGAACAGGTACGTGGAGAAGGCCAGGTGCAGAGGCGTGGAGTCGGTGTGGATGGTGAGGCGGTCTGCGCTGCCGACGGCGCGGCCCGCCTCGTCGAGGAGGATGACCTCGTCCGGATTGGAGGGGCTCGACGTGCTCTCAGCCGAAGTGTGAATTGACATCGCGACCTGTCTAACGTTTGTCTAAGGTTGATGGAACTCTAACGGGAAAGTGAGATGCAGGCAAGGCCGGTGTTCAATGTTTGTCCAAGGCTTGCTAGCGTTATGTTCGACAAGCGTTCCTCCTCAGTCTGGAGCAGAGGTGTACACAATCAAACAGGTCTCCGGGCTCACTGGTGTCTCGGAAGCGGTATTGCGTGCCTGGGAGTCCCGGTACGGCATCGTGCAACCTTCGAGATCCGAGGGTCGCTACCGCCTGTACAGCGACGAGCAGGTGGCTGTGCTGCGCGAAATGGCGGCGCTCGTGGGGGCCGGGGTGCCCGCCTCCCGGGCGGCGGCCACGCTGCTGGCGGAGGTGCCGGATGCGGCGGCTGCTGTCGGGGCGTTCCATGATGGGCCGGGCATGGTGGAGGCTGCCGCGCGCCTCGACCCGGTAGCGATGGAGGCGGCCATCGCGGCTGCGGCCCCCGTCGAGGGTTTTGAGGCGTTCGCCGACGTGTGGTTGCCGGATGGCCTCCGGGAGTTGGGGGAGGCCTGGGCCAGCGGTGAGCTGGGTGTCGCGGGGGAGCACTTCGCCAGCGCTGCCCTCATGCGCACCATCGCCGCCGCCTTCGACGCGGCCGGCCCGGCCACCGCCCCTGGCAAGGTGCTGGTGGGCCTGCCGCCCGGCGCGCGTCATGAGCTGATGTTGTTCGCCTTCGCGGCCTGCCTGCGACGGCTGGGCGCCGATGTCGTCTACCTGGGTGCCGACGTCCCCGCGGTCGAATGGGAGAGGGCGGCACGCGAGCACCGGGCCCGGGCCGCCGTCGTGGGCGTCACGTCGGTACTGAAACCTGCTGATGGTGCGCAGGAGGTGGTGAGTCGCCTGGCTGGGATCGCCCCGCCCGTGAGCGTCTGGGCCGGCGGCTCGCGGCGCTCGGAGGTGGAGGGGGCCGAGTCGCTGCCGGACGCGCCCTCCGAGGCGGCGAAGGTGTTGCACAGGGCGCTGTTGGCCGGCCGAGCGTAGGCAACCTTAGACAAACATTGAACAAAATGCACCCGTTGGGCTACTGTGGTGACATCCATCCCACAGAACGAGGACACATCATGAACCGCGACCTTCTCCGTCAACTCTGGGTCACCGTCTCCGCCGTACTCTGCGTGTACGGCACGCTGCTCGGTTTCGGCGTCGTCGGCACCCCCGTCGAGCAGTCATCGGGTGGTGCGCTGTCGGCCGACGCGACCCTGCTCGCGCCCGGTGGCGCCGCCTTCTCCATCTGGTCGGTGATCTACCTCGGCCTGTTCGCGTACACCACCTGGCAGTGGCTCCCGGCCAACAAGACGTCTGAGCGGGCCCGCGCCACCGGCTTGCTCGCCGGGGCCTCGATGCTGCTCAACGCCGCGTGGATCCTCGTGACGCAGGTCGGTTGGATCTGGGTGAGCGTGCTGGTGATCGCCGTCCTGGCTCTCGTGCTGGGCTTCATCGTGCGTAACCTCACGGCTCTTCCGGCCGCCAGCACAGCCGAGCGGATCGTCGTCGACGGCACCTTCGGCCTCTACCTCGGCTGGGTCACCGTCGCCACCTGCGCCAACGTCGCCGCCGCGGGCGATGCCTCCGGCTGGTCCGTGGGTGCGCTGGCAGACCAGGTGATCGCTGTCATCGTGCTCGCCGCTGCCGCCGGTCTCGGCGCCCTGTTCGCGTGGCAGTTCGGTGGCCGCCTGGCCGTCGCTGCGGCCGCCGGCTGGGGTCTGGCGTGGATCGCCATCGCCCGCCTCGGCGATGCGCCCGAGTCGACGCTGGTGGGCATCTCCGCCGTCGTCGCTGCGCTGATCGTCGTCGCGGCAGCCTTCCTGCTGCGTCGCCGGCCCGTGCTCAGGACGTCGGCAGCTTAGTCGCGCGACTGGGGCAGCCTCGTCCTGCCCACACGCTTCGGGTTCGACGGCGGGGGCACCACGGGGCCGATGTCGCCGTCGTAGGCCTGGTCGAGGTCGACGATGACGGGGGCGTGGTCGCTGGGCGCTTTGCCCTTCCGCGCGGCGCGGTCCACCCAGGCGGCCGCGACCCTGTCCGCCACCGGCTGGGACGCGAGCACCAGATCGATCCGCATGCCCAGGTCCTGGTGGAACATCCCGGCGCGGTAGTCCCAGTAGCTGAAGAGGCGCTCGTGCTCGGGCCAGCGGGCCCGCACGACGTCCACCAGCCTGAACGCGTCGATCCGCGCACGCTCGGCCGGGGTCACGTGGGTGTGTCCGACGTAGGCGGAGGGGTCGAACACGTCGACGTCGCTGGGGGCCACGTTCATGTCGCCGCACAGCGCGACCTCCGTGGGTCCGGCGGCAACGACGGCCGCCAGCGCGTCGAGCCACTCGAGCTTGTAGGCGTAGTGGTCTGAGCCCACGGTGCGGCCGTTGGGCACGTACAGGCTGTGGATGCGGATGCCGGCGCAGGTTGCGCTGATGGCCCGGCCCTCCGTCGCGCCGAGATAGTCGGGCTGGCCGTGAAAGTTCCGCTCCACGTCCTCCAGACCCACCCGGGACAACACCGCGACGCCGTTGAACCCGCCCAGCCCGTGGTGGGCCGCCTCGTACCCCAGTTCGGCCAGGGGAGCGGCGAAGAGATCGGTGAAGGCGTCGTCGGTCAGTTTGGTCTCCTGCAGGCAGACGACATCGGGCCGGCGGGCCTCCAGCCAGGGCAGCAGCCGCGGCATCCGTTGCTTGGCGGAGTTGACGTTCCAGGTGGCGATCCTCACCCCTCGAGGCTACCTCCGCCGTGCGTCACGAGGTGGTGAGCGCGGCGCGAAGGCGCTCCGCGTACTGGGCGGCCTCGCCCTCGGCGTATTTCGTGCGAGGCCAGAAGAATCCCCGGAGTCCGTCGCCCTTGGTGCGGGGCACCACGTGCACGTGCAGGTGGGGCACCGACTGGCTGACGACGGTGTTGATCGCGGTGAAACTGCCTTGCGCGCCGAGGGCCTCGACCACCGCTCGTGCCACGCGCTGCACGGCGGCGAAGAGGGGGGCGATCTCGTCCCCGGGCAGCTCCAGAAGCGTTTCGACGTGCTTGACGGGGCACACGAGAACATGGCCCTTGAACACCGGCCTGTGGTCGAGGAAGGCGATGATGCCCTCGTCGCGGTAGACCACCTCCGCCTCGACCTGCCCAGCCGCGAGGCCGCACACGATGTCGACGCCCGGGGAGGCGACCATGTCAGATGGTGACGGCGCGCCGCGGGAGGGCGGGGAGGGCCGCCGTGGCGTCGGGGTCGAACTCTTCTTCGCCGGCCACCGGCACCGTCTCCGGCTCGAGCAGTTTCGCCACCAGGGCAGCGGTGGGCCGCTCCTCGGGCTCCTTCGCCATGCAGGCGGTGATGAGCGACTCGAGATCAGGCGGCGTGCCCTCGGGCAGCGGCGGCGGCGGATCCTGCACGTGGGCCAGCGCGGTGGCGATGGGGCTCGTGCGGTCGAAGGGCTTCTTGCCGGTGAGCATCTCGTGGGCGAGCACGCCCAGCCCGTAGATGTCCGACGCGGGGCCAACCTGCTGGCCGAGCGCCTGCTCCGGGCTCAGGTAGTGGGCGGTGCCGAGGACCTGCCCGGTGAGGGTGCGCGAATCGCGGTCGATCGAACGGGCGATGCCGAAGTCGGTGAGCTTGGCCCCGGTTTCCGGGACCAGCACGTTGGCCGGCTTGATGTCGCGGTGGATGACGCCGGCCTCGTGGGCCACGGTCAACGCCGAGGCCAGCTCGAAGAGGATGGTTCGGGTGATCTCCGGGGACAGCGGACCGTCGGAGAGCATGCGGTACAGGGTGGGTCCGTCGACGAACTCCATCACCAGGCAAGACAGTCCGTCTTCCTCGAGGTAGTCGTGGATGGTCACGATGTTGGGGTGGGTGAGCTGCGCGGCGAAGCGCGCCTCGTCGCGGAAACGTTCCACGAGCGCAAGCTCTTCCTGGGTGTGGGGGTGCATGATCTTCAGTGCCAGTCGGCGTTCAAGAACGTCGTCGAAAGCTTCCCAGACCTGCCCCATGCCGCCTGACGCGACGTGGCCGATCAATCGATAGCGCTCCGAGAGCACCAGTCCCGGCCGTAGTCGTTGCACGACACCTCCCCGACCCACCCTCGCGGCGAGGTATCGGATCTTCCTGAGTATAACCCGGAGGGGTGTTTTCACTTGCATTCTGTCAGCGAGTCCCGGTTCTCTTCTCGCTAGTCAGCCGCTGTTGCGCCGGACAACAAGTCCTGAAATTCGGAGGGGGATTTCTGCCACATCGGACCATATGTTGGCGATGTGGCAGGAATCTCCCCGTGTGTTCCGGACTGCCGAGTCAGGCGCTCTTGTCGGTCTTGCCGATCTTCACGCGCCACACCTCGGGGCCGTTCTCCTGGTAGTCCCAGGTGTACTCGCCCGGGTGCTCAGCGGCGAACTGGTAGGAGAGCGGCTTGGGGTCGTGGTCGTTCACGAGGATGAAGGCCTCGCCGGGAGGCAGTGCGGACCAGGTGCCGAAGATGGTCGAGTGGCGCTGGGCGGGGGCGAGTTCGCGGACGTCCAGATCGGGTGTTTGCGTCATGTCCCGAGATTAGTACAGGTTGCTGGTATCAATGCAGGGGGGTCCGCGGTTTCGAGCAGAGGAACGGCCGGCCAGCCATCTCGGGGGTGATGGTTGGCCGGCCGTTCGGGGTTCATCGGCTCTGCTTGGCGATCCACTCGAAGATGGTTTCGCCCTCATCGTCGACCACGAGATTGTTGTACACGTAGTTCCACGAGTCGTGAGCGCCGAAGTAGTGCTCACCGTCGTACACGGGGCCCGCCGGGTAGCGGGCCATCTGGGCGTCCACGCCGGCGGCCAGCAGGTTCGCCAGCGTGGCGGGCTGGGAGGCGGCGGCCCAGTCGGACGTGTTGCCCACCAGGTAGACGGGGAAACCCTTGGCTGCGACGGTCGCGGCCTGCTCGGCATTGAGGTTGCCGCCGGAGGTGAGAATGGCGGCGGCGAAGTCGAGCTGGTTCTCGGTCTGCGACGTGATGAGCGGTGTCGTCATCGCGGTGCCCATGGACAAGCCGCCCACGTAGACCCGGTCGGGGTCGACGTTGTTGTCGGCGATGATCGTGGCGATCAGGGCCTCCATGTCGGCCAGCCTGTGCGCGCCCCAGCCCGTCGTGGTGGACTGCGGAGCCAACACGTAGGCCCCGTCGAGAGTGTCCTGGAACTCGGTGTCGGCGAAGGCGAGCGCGCGGTTGCCGATCAGGTTGGCGCCAGGGTTGGTGCCGTGGAAGCGCTCACCGGTGCCGTGGAACCAGACGAACAGCGGGCGCAGGTTCTCCTCGCTCGCGTTGGCCGGGGTGAAGAGCGAGTAGGTGCCGCCGCCCGGCGCATCCGCGACCTCGAACCGGTCGAAGATGGGATCGTGACGGGTGTCGCCCTGCACGTAATCATTCTCGTGAAGACCAGCGATGGCGTTCTGCTGCGTGATGTCCAACTCGATGCTGGCGAACGCGATCAACCCGTTGATGGTGTACCAGGCCGCCCGCGTGGCCGGCACGTCGTATCGGTTGGCGCTGCTGGCGCCGCTCGGTTCGGTGCGGGTGTTCCACTCGATCTCCAGCTTCACGTACTGGCCCTCTTCGGCGGGGTTGCCGTCAGCGTCCACCACGTAGGCGTCGAGGATGTTCCACTGGGCCCAGCCGTCGCCGAGCGCATAGCTCTCCTTCTCCGGATCCCAGCCGAAGTTGCCGAAGCCGCCCTGGACGCTGCCGTCGGCCTCGGTGATCCTGGCCTTGGCCGAGAACGTGTCCTTGTCGATCGCATCGGCGCTGACGGTTGCGCCGAGGTCGATGATGGCGCCCGAGTAGTAGTAGCCCGGGTTGCTCGACGTGCGGAGCGCCTCGTAGCCGATCGGTCCGCTGTACAGCGGCGGAACGACAACAGTGGCGCTCATGGTCTTCCCGTTGACCTTCGTGATCGTGAACACGACGCTCTGTTCTTGGGTGGTCTGCTGAATCCGCACGTCCAGGACGCCGTCGCGTTGCTTGTTGCTGTCGATGGCGTACGGAGCGACGACGACGTCGCCGCCGTTGCCCGACCAGGTGAGCTCCGCCGAGTTGTTGGCATTGCCGTGCCAGCCGACGGTGATCTCGCCGGAGTACCAGCCATCAAGGGAGCCGAAGTCGCCGGCCTGAAGGGTGTGCACGTTGTTGCTGGTGGGGATGTCGAGCGCCCGCGCTGGGGCGATGAATGTGAATGCCATCAGAAGTGAGATGGCGACTGTGAGGAATCTCTTCATTGTGATCTCTCTGTGTGTGTGGTTCGTTACCTGTCGTTTCCCCCGAATACGCACTTCGCCGAGGCCTCGCCGCCTCCTCGCGGCGCCGTCGGCGGTGATCCGGCACTGGACAGTGACCGGTCACGAACTGATGCTAACCATCGATGGGGTCATTAGTAGTGACGCACAACAAAAGAATCGACGGGATTTTCGGAGTTGGTCATGGGGCTGGTCTTGTTTGTCCACGAAGGGTTCGCGGGAGGCCGCCGGCGAGTCGGGCAGGGCCTTGGGAAACCAAAAAACCCCGACCGAAGTCGGGGCCTTTGGCTTGGTACACCACCAGGGACTCGAACCCTGAACCCGCTGATTAAGAGTCAGCTGCTCTGCCAGTTGAGCTAGTGGTGCGCGCGAGGAATAACTTTAGACCCTCCCCGTTCGGCTTGTCCAATCGGGGTCTCGTGGTGAAGTAAGCCCCTTGTGAGACGCCTATTCAATGATGTTCGGCAGCGCGCGGTCCAGCGCCTCGTCGATCTCCCGCGGCGAGTCCGGCCGCACCACCCGGGCGACCTCCTGGCCGTCGCGCAACAGGATCATCGTGGGCCACAACTTCACCTTGAACGAGCGCCCCAACGGAAGGCCCTTCCCATCGGCGACCCTGATGCGCTCGACGTCCGGCCGATTGCCCAACGCCTCGTTCAGCGCCGGGGCGGACCGGGCGCAGAAGCCGCACCAGTTCTGGCCGAACTCCAACGCGACGAGGCCGCGCGTTGCATCGATCTCTTCCCGTGTGGGCTGTTCATCCTGGTAGCCGAGAGTCATGTCCCCAGGCTAGGCGACCTCCCCGGCCGGAAGCCGGAGATCGGCCACATTGCCCCACCATCCGGCGCAGGATGGTGCCCATGGAGACAACGGACTTCGACCTCATCGTCATCGGCGCCGGCTCAACCGGCGAGAACGTCGCAGATCGCGCCGTCGCGGGTGGCCTCAGCGTCGCCGTGGTGGAGAGCGACCTCGTGGGCGGGGACTGCTCCTACTGGGCCTGCATGCCCTCCAAGGCGCTCATCCGGCCCGGCGAGGCGCTCCGGGCAGCGAGGGCGGTCGCGGGGGCGTCGACGGCGGTCACAGGCCCGCTGGATGTCGGGGCCGTGCTGGAACGGAGGGATTCGTTCACCTCGCACTGGGACGACACCGGCCAGGTGGAGTGGGTCGAGGGCATCGGCGCCACGCTGGTGCGGGGGGAGGGGCGCCTGACCGGCGAGCGCGAGGTCACCGTCGACACCGACGAGGGGAGCCGCGTACTGCGCGCCCGGCACGCCGTCGCGGTCTGCACGGGCACCGAACCGCTGGTCCCCGACATCCCAGGGCTGCGTGACGCGCGGCCGTGGACGAGCAAGGACGCCACCGGCGCCGAGCGGGTACCCGAGAGCCTGGTGGTCATCGGCGGCGGGGTGGTGGCCTGCGAGTTGGCTTCCGCGTTCGCCGACCTCGGTGCCGAAGTCAGCCTCATCGCCAGAAGCGGGCTGCTCGGCTCCATGGAGCCGTTCGCGGGAGAGGCCGTGGAGGGCCGGTTGCGGGAGCGTGGGGTTCAGGTCCTGACAGACGCGCGGGTCAGCCACGTGACCAGGTCGGGCGGCGAGGTCACCGTCGCGGCCGGCCACCACGGCCGGATCGTCGCCGCCGAAGTGCTGGTGGCGACGGGCAGGCGACCCCGGACCGGCGACCTCGGGCTGGAGACGGTCGGGTTGGAGCCGGGCGAGTACCTCGCCGTCGACGACACCATGCGCGTCGAGGGACACGAGTGGCTGTACGCGGTGGGCGACGTCAACGGCCGCGTCCTGCTGACCCACCAGGGCAAGTACCAGGCCCGGGCCGCCGGTGACGTGATCGCCGCCCGCGCGGGCGGCCACCCCGTCGACGATGACGACTGGGGCAGGCACGTCGCCACCGCCGACCACAGGGCGGTGCCGCAGGTGGTGTTCAGCGACCCGCAGGTCGCCTCAGTCGGTCTCACTGCAGATTCGGCGCGGGATGCCGGGGTCAGGGTGCGCACCGTGGAGTACGCCCTGGGCGACGTCGCTGGGGCGAGCCTGCACGCCGACGGCTACGACGGCCGGGTCTGCCTGGTCATCGACGAGGACCGCTCCACCGTGGTGGGCGCGACCTTCGTCGGCGCCGACGTGGCCGAGTTGTTGCACGCGGCGACGATCGCCGTCGTGGGGGAAGTGCCGCTGCGGCGACTGTGGCACGCCGTGCCGGCCTATCCGACGATGAGCGAGGTGTGGCTGCGTCTGCTGGAGGCGGCTGGCGCCGACTTCAGGAATCCGCCGGCACATCCTTGAACAGCAGCCAGGCGTAGCCGTAGGGCGGCAGCTCGATCCGGTACTGGTCGCCGATCACCTGCGGAGCTTCCGGCACGGTGCCCGACAGGACTGCGGGGGTGCGGCCGTCCAGGCCCGGCAGTTCCACCTCCACCATCTGCGGCCACGCGGTGAGGTTGTTGACACACAGCACCAGATTGGTGCCCTGCTGGCGCTCGAACGAGAACACCTCTTCAGGCCCGTCAAGCTCACGGAAGCTGCCGACGCCGAACAGTTCGTACTTGCGACGCTGGGCCAAGGTGTGGCGCAGCCAGTTCAACAGCGACTGGGGGTTGGCCTGCTGATCGGCGACATTGACCTGCTCCGGCCCGTACGGGGGAGTGGCGGGGATGGGCTTGTCGAAGAGGTACGGGTTGGCGTCGGAGAACCCGGCGCCCGGCATCTCGCGGGTCCACTGCATGGGGGTGCGCACGGCGTCGCGGTCCGGCAGCCAGATGTGGTCGCCCATGCCGATCTCGTCGCCGTAGTACAACACCGGCGACCCCGGCAGCCCCAGTAACAGCGCATGCATCAACCGGATCTGGCGCTCGTCGTTGTCCAGCAGCGGCGCGAGCCGACGGCGGATGCCCAGGTTGAGCCGCATCCGCGGCACCGGGGCGTACTCGTTCCACAGGTATTTGCGGTCCTCCTCGGTGACCATCTCGAGCGTCATTTCGTCGTGGTTGCGCAGGAACGTGGCCCACTGGCAACCCTCCGGCAAGGCGGGGGTGTCGGACAGGATCTCGGCGATCGGCAACCGCGAACCCTGCTTCAGGGCCTTGAACAGCCTGGGCATGAGCGGAAAGTGGAAGGCCATGTGGAACTCGTCGCCTTCGCCGAAGTACTCGACGGTGTCGTGGGGCCACTGGTTCGCCTCGGCGAGCAGCATCCGGCCGGGGTACTCCTCGTCAACCATCGCGCGGATTCTGCGCAGGATCTCGTGCGTTCCTGGCAGATTCTCGCAGTTGGTACCCTCCTCCTCGACGAGGTAGGGGACGGCGTCGAGGCGGAAGCCGTCGACACCGAGGTCCAGCCAGTGGCGCAGCGCGTCGAGGATCTCCTCGAGCACCTTCGGGTTGTCGTAGTTGAGGTCCGGCTGGTGCCGGTAGAACCGGTGCCAGTAGAACTGCTTGCGCACCGGGTCGAACTCCCAGTTGGACTTCTCGCTGTCCAGGAAGATGATCCGGGCGTCGGGATAGCCGCGGTCGTCGTCGCGCCAGACGTAGTAGTCGCCGTAGGGCCCGTCGGGGTTCTTCCGCGACTCCTGGAACCACGGGTGGTCTGACGACGTGTGGTTGAGGACGAAGTCGCTGACCACGCGGATGCCCCGGGCATGCGCCTCGGCCAGCAGGTTCTTCATGCCCTCCTTGGTGCCCATCTCCACCTGCACCGAGGTGAAGAAGTGCACGTCGTAGCCGCCGTCGCGCTGCGGGGAGGGGAAGAAGGGCGGGATCCAGATGCAGTCGACGCCGAGCCACTGGAGGTAGTCGAGCTTGCTGATGAGGCCGTTGAGGTCGCCTGCGCCGGTGCCGGTGCTGTCGGAGAACGAGCGCACCCACACTTCGTAGAAGACGGCGTTCATGTACCAGCAGGGGTCGTCGTTGAGGGACTGGGCGGGCGGCGGGCCGTCAGGCTTCGGCACAGCGGGGCCGGCGGCCGTCCACGTGGTGGTCGCGGGCGAGGGGTTGCCCACCGTCGGCTGGGGGATGATCCCCGGAGCGTCAGTCATGGTTTCATCCTTGCCCATCACTCCAACAACGCAAGGAGGGCCTTCTCCAGGCCCGTCTGGCGCGCGTTGGCCGAGCTGTACTTCTTCCGGGCGGCCTCGGCGATGGTGTCGCCGGATTCGTAGGCGTCGAGCACGCGCGGGTCGATGTATGACGAGCGCGCCACCGTCGGCGTGTTGCCGAGGTAGCTGGCCACTTCCTGGACCGCCTGCCTGATCGCGCGTTGCCGCGACGCCTTCGAAGTGCCCGGCTCCTCGGTCAGCGCCAGCGACTCCGCCGCGATCACCGTGGCGTGCCAGGTGCGGAAGTCCTTCGCGGTGAGCGCGCCGCCGAAGAGGTCGGAGAGGTAGGCGTTGACGTCTGCGCTGCTGAGGTCGTGCCACTGGCCGTCCCTCCGGTAGGCCAGCAGCCGCTTGGAGTCGTCGTTGCGCTTGCGCAGTCTCTCCAGCACCGTGATGGCCGGCTGGTCGTCCAC
This sequence comes from Tessaracoccus zhenghani, assembly GCF_055326325.1. NCBI lineage: Bacteria > Bacillati > Actinomycetota > Actinomycetes > Propionibacteriales > Propionibacteriaceae > Tessaracoccus > Tessaracoccus zhenghani. Next base: position 449,563 of record NZ_JBUZNQ010000002.1, read on the forward strand.
CGCGATGGTGTGCGCGATCCCGGACTTCCCCGTGAACGAGAACACCAGATCGTCGCCGCGTCGGCGGACGTGCTGCCGCTCCAGGGTGGTGAGCCCGAAGGAGCCGTGCGCGTCGGTGTAGGCGTCGTTGCCGATGCGGAAGTAGCCGATGTCCAGCAGCCGCACGGCAGTGGCGCAGACGCACTCCGGCGACGAGTTCCCGAGCGCCAGGTCTGCCGAGATCCGACGCCGGGCTGACGGCAGCATCTCGGCCGCGGCCGTGATGCGCTCGAACTTGGAGCGGTCGCGCTTCAACCGCCAGTCCGGGTGGTAGAGGTACTGGCGACGGCCGGCGTCGTCGGTGCCCACGGCCTGCAGGTGGCCGTTGGGGTGGGGGCAGATCCACACGTCGGTCCAGGCGGGCGGGATGGCCAGCGCCTTGACGCGCTCCACCTCGTCCTTGGGCAGCGGGTTGCCGTCTGCGTCTGTGTAGCTGAAGCCACTGCCGCGCTTGCGGCGCGTGAAGCCCATCATGCGGGGGCTGACCCGACGGAGCCTGACCATGAGGACCTCAGGACCCAGCGAGGAGGTCGAGGCTCTCGCGCTGGGTGAGCACCGGCTGGCGCATCTCCTCGCGGAGGAAGTCGAGTAGGGCTTCGGCGAGCGGACGATGGTCCGACGCGATGGCGTCACCGGCGACGTAGGCGCGGAAGTTGTGCGCGAAGGCGCCGATGGCGGTCTGGGCCACGCAGCTGTGGGTGGACACCCCGCAGATCAGCAGGCGGTCGATGCCGAGGAAGTCGAGTTGTTCCTTCAGGTTGGTGCCGAAGAAGGCGTTGTCGCGGGTCTTGACGATCTCGACGCAGTCGGTGGTGTCGAGGCCGTCCAGGAATTCCGCCTGTTCGCTGCCGGGAAAGGCGAAGCCCTGGTCGTCCTCCAGCATGTTGAGGGTCCAGGTGGACTTGTCGGGCTCGTGCTGGGTCCGCACCAGGATCACCGGGCGGCCGTTGGCGCGGGCCGAGGCGATCAGCTCGTTGGTGGGCGGCAGGAGGAGTTCCTCCTTGCCGGCGAGGCCGGGCAGTTCGAAGTAGGACTTCTGGAGGTCGATGACCACCAGCGCCAGTCCGGCGTCGCCGCTCATCCCCGCCACCAGGTGTCGAAGATCGTCACCGGCACCGTCCGCTTGTGCCGGCTGCGCAGCCAGGTCTGCTCGATCCGCTCCGCGGAGGCCGCAGGGACCTCGCGGCCCTCGAGGTAGTCGTCGATGTCGTCGTAGGGGACGCCGAGCTCCACCTCGTCCGGCTGGCCCACCTTGTCGTCGAGGAGATCTGCGGTGGGCACCTTGCCCCACAGCTGTTCAGGCGCACCCAGGTGTTTCAGGAGCTGACGGTTCTGGCGCTTGTTGAGGCCGAACAGCGGCAGGATGTCCGCGCCGCCGTCGCCGAACTTCGTGAAGAAGCCCATGACGGATTCCGCGCCGTGGTCCGTGCCCAGCACGAGCGCGTTGTTGTCGCCTGCCACGGCGTACTGCGCCACCATGCGGATGCGGGCCTTGACGTTGCCCTTGTTGAAGTCGGTGATCTCCTCGCTGACGGCCGTGGCGTACTCGTCCTCGAAGCCGTCGACGGCGCGGCCGACGTTGAAGGCGAGGTCGCGGTCCGCGCCCACGAAGTCCATCGCGGCCTGCGCGTCGGCCTCGTCGTGCTGCACGTTGTAGGGCAGCCGCATGGCGTAGAAGGTGGCGTCGCCGCCCTGCGCGCGCACCCGCTCCGCGGCGAGTTGCGCGATCCTCCCGGCGAGCGTGGAGTCGATGCCGCCTGAGATGCCGAGCACGTAGCCACGGGTGTGGGAGGCGGCGAGGTAGTCAACGAGGAACTGGATGCGCCGCTCGATCTCCTGCGCAGGATCGATCTCGGGCCGCACACCGAACTCTTCGATGATGGTCTGCTGAAGTTCACGCATCACCCCATTGTGCTGGATGGTGGCACCATTGGCCCGTGGATGCGTTCGATCCCTCGGTGCTTTTCCGGGTCGTTGACGTGGCGGGTGTGGTCGCCAACGGGCTACTCGGGGCCCTTGTGGCGCGCAGGTTGCGGTTCGACATCATCGGTTTCCTGTTCCTCGCCATCCTCACTGGCCTGGGAGGGGGCATGCTCCGCGATGTGCTGTTGACCACCCGTCCCGTTGCGTTCATCGACCCGCTGTACCTCGTGGGCGCAGTCAGCGCCGCGGGGGTCGCCTACCTGCTGACGTTCAGGGGCCGATGGATGAGCCGGCTGCTGACCTCGCTGGACATGCTCGCGCTGGGCTGTTGGAGCGCCACCGGCACCATCAAGGCGTTGGGCTTCGGGCTCGACCCGCTGCCCGCCATTCTGCTGGGCGTGCTGACTGCCGTGGGCGGGGGGATGATCCGCGACGTCGTCACGGGGCGCATCCCGGTGGTGTTCGGCGGTAACACGCTCTACGCCTCCGTGGCGGTGATCGGGGCAGCGGAGAGCCTGATCCTCACGCAGCTGGGGTACCCGAACCTGGGCATGGCGGCGTCGATCCTGACGTGCACCGTGCTGGGGCTCTTGGCGCACCGCTACCGGTGGACGCTGCCCCAGAAGGGCGAGGCCCGCTGAAAGTGCTGGCCATTTGTCGCAGGCCGGGTGAGGATGGGGCATGGAGGACATTGCACATACCCAGGACGGCCCGAAGCTGCTCTCTGGCGGCAACCCGCAGATCCCGAAGGGCGAAGGACCCGGCCCGGTGCGCGACTACATCGCCGCGATGCCCGGCTGGAAGCAGCCCATCGGGCAACGCCTGGACGAGCTGATCGCCGAGGCGGTTCCGGACGTCCGCAAGGCCGTGAAGTGGAACCAGCCCCACTACGGGAACGAGGGGGACGGCTGGTTCCTGTCGTTTCGTTGCTACACGAAGTACGTCCAGGTGCAGTTCCTCAAGGGCACCTCGTTGGAGCCCATGCCGCCGAAGGAATCGAAGCATGCGGAGGTGCGCTACCTGGACGTCCATGAGGACGACGACCTGGACGAGGCCCAGCTGAGGTCCTGGATCGAGCAGGCGAGCAAGTTGCCCGGCGAACGGATGTAGGCCGGGGGTCAGTCCGCAGAGGCGCCAGCTGGTGGCGGTCTGCGCGGCCGGGAGGTCGTCGACGGTGAGGGTCATCCGCAACTCAGCGGCAAAGCAATCGGCCCCAGCAGAAGCCGGGGCCGATTTACTTCGGGGTGAGTAACGGGACTTGAACCCGCGACTTCCTGGACCACAACCAGGTGCTCTACCAGCTGAGCTATACCCACCATCGCCGGTTGATCCGGCAGCCACTAATCGTAGCGGATGCGATTGGTCAGCGCGAATCGAGCGTCAGACCTCGTCGACGGAGGCCTCAACGGGCGTCTCGACGGGGGGAGAGACGGCCGTGGATCCGGTGGCGCCGGTGAGCGCCCCGCGGTGGCGGGCGGCGATCTCTCGCAACTGTGACGACGTGGGGCCCGGGCGGGGGACGAACAGCGCGTCGCGGTAGTAACGCAGTTCCTCGATGGATTCCTGGATGTCGGCCAGGGCGCGGTGGTTGCCGGACTTCACGGGGGCCAGGTACTGCACCCGGGGGTACCAGCGGCGGGCCAGTTCCTTGATGGAGGACACATCCACGTTGCGGTAGTGCACCCACTGCTCGAGCTCCGGCATGTCGCGGGCGAGGAAGGCGCGGTCGGTGCCGATGGTGTTGCCCGCGAGGGGCGCCTTGCGGGCGATGGGCACGTGGGTGCGGACGTAGTCGAGCACCTGCGCCATGGCGTCGTCCATGGTGGTGCCGGCGTTGAGTTCGTCGAGGAGGCCGGACTTGGTGTGCATCTCGCGGACGAAGTCGCCCATGGCGGTGAGTTGCTCGTCGGACGGCTTGATGAGCACGTCGACGCCGTCGCCGAGGACGTTGAGGTCGCCGTCGGTCACGAGGGCGGCGACCTCGATCAACGCGTCGGCCCCGAGGTCGAGACCCGTCATCTCGCAGTCGATCCACACCAGTTTTTCGCTCATGGGCACCAACCTATGACTCCGGGCCACCTGCACGCCAACGGGCTACACTGTTTGGCCGAAGCCCCAGTAGCTCAGCGGATAGAGCAACAGCCTTCTAATCTGTAGTGCGCAGGTTCGATTCCTGCCTGGGGCGCTTCACATCCCGCCGGGAGAGCGACAGTGGCTTGGCTGCGGATCGGGGGGCGGCTAGCTGTCGATGGTCGGGGCTGCAAGGTGGGCGTGGCGCAGCGCGTCGAGGTGGGCCTGTTGCTCCTGGGTGCTGTTGCCCAGGGCGGGGGCGTAGCGACCTGTAGAGGGGTCGATTCGGGCGCCCAGGTGGCCCAGCTCAACCAGCAGCGGCACCGTGGACAGCCCGAGCTCGGTGAGTGAGTAGCGGCCCTGCTTGCCGCGCGCGACGGCGGTCTTGGTCAGGAAGCCTGACGCCACGAGGTCTGCCAGTCGCCGGGACAGCACGGGGGCGCTGATGCCTTCGTCGCTACCGGTGAGCAGCTCACGGAACGAGCGGCGGTCGTGCAGTGCGATGTCGCGCAGGATCAGCAGGCTCCACTGGTCGCCCAACATCTCGAGGCTGCGGTTGATGGGGCAGTCCGAGCGTGGATCGGGGATCATCGCGCCTCCAGTCCAGTAGTTGCGTTCTGTTATCAGTGAGTCTACGCTAGCGAAGTAGTAACAAACAAGAACTACTTGGTTCGCAACGAGGAGCAGATCGTGAAGGCATTCGTCCTGGAGAAGTACGGCGCGCCCATGCGGGAGGTGTCGATCCCAGTGCCTGCCCCGGGCCCCCGGCAGGCGCTGGTGCGGATGGTTGCATCGGGCGTCAACCACGCCGACGAGCGCAGCCGTGCGGGGGAGTTCAAGGCCGTGTTCCGGCTCGCCCTGCCCCAGGTGATGGGTGGGGAACTGTCCGGTGAGGTGGTCGCGGTCGGTGAGCAGGTGACGGAGGTCACCGTCGGGGACGAGGTCTACGCCTACACGGGCGTGATCGCGATGGGCACCTTCGCTGAGGTTGTTGCCGTCGATGTCGACGCCTTGGCCCCGAAGCCGGCGTCCACTGATCTGGCTGAGGCGGCGTCGCTGCCGGTGGTGGCGTTGACCGCCTGGCAGGCTCTGGTCGAGCTCGGACACCTGCAGCCCGGGCAGCGGGTACTGGTACACGGCGGATCCGGCGGTGTCGGATCGGTGGCCATCCAACTGGCCAAGCACCTCGGCGCAACCGTGATCACCACCGCCTCGGCGGGCAATGCCGGGTTCGTGCGCGAACTGGGCGCTGATGAGGTGATCGACTACCGCACCGAAGACTTCGTCGCCCGCCTCGCAGACAACCCCGTGGACCTCGTCCTGGACACCCAGGGCGGCGACATCACCACCAAGTCGCTCCAGGTGCTGCGCCCCGGCGGCACCGTCATCGGGATCGCCGGCACCCCCGACCCACACCTGGCCGACCAAGCCGGCGCGGGCAAACTCGTCAAGCTGGCCCTGGCCGCCTTGAGCCTGCCGCTTCGCCGACGGGCCAAGAAACTCGGCGTCTCCTACCGGTTCCTGTTCATCCACCCCGACGGCCAGGCGCTGCGCACGATCGCCGCCCTGGTCGACCAGGGCGCGCTGCGCCCGGTCATCGACCGGGTCCTGCCGTTCGGCCAGACCCCCGAGGCGCTGAAGCAGGTCCTGGCCGGCGGGACCCGCGGCAAGGTCGTCGTCACCACCCAGCCCGACCTGCACCAACCCAGGCAGCACGGACTTGGCCTCGACCCACGTCGAGAGACCACCCCCGATGCCTGAGACCTCTCTATCGGATCGTCCCATGACCTGGGTCACCACCCCCACCCGCCGCCACAGCGTCGGCGGCGATTCCTTGGCCTATCGCGACCTCGGGCCGCTCGGTGGAACGCCGGTGGTTCTGCTCACCCACCTGGGGGCCACCCTGGACGAGTGGGATCCCCGCGTGGTTGACGCCCTCGCCCAGCAGCATCGCGTCATCGCGCTGGGGGCACTGCCCGGGGCGGGAGACGCCACCGGCCGCTGGAGCATCCAGGGCATGGCCGACACGGTGCGCGCCCTCGTCGCCACTCTGGGCCTGGACCGGATCGACCTGTTCGGGTTCTCGCTGGGCGGGTTCATCGCCCAACAGGTGGCCCTCGACGCGCCCGAGCTCGTGCGGCGCCTCGTTGGCGCTGGCGCGGCTTGTCCGCCGTATCCCCGGTTCCTAGGACGCTCGCTCAAGCAAACATCCCTGGGGGCGTGATCGACATGGACGAGCTCAGTCTGGTCCATCCCTACCCCGGCAGATCCCGGTGAGGATCGTCAACCGTGCGACGAGTCGCTGCATCGTGGGGATTCCACGGCAGGTCACGGGGACGCCGAGCAACCGGGTCAGCTCCGGGCCGGCGGAGATTCCTGAACCGGTGGCGCTCGTGACCGCGTGATCGCAGGTGAGTTCGTGCACAACGAGCTCACCGGTGGGAACGCGCTCGACGTGAGGCAGCACGAGTTCTGGGACGCTGGCGGCGTTGAAGAGGGTGAACTCGCCGCCAGGTAGGTCGGGAGTGAGGTGCCCAACTGTGTCGATGAGCCAGTCCGCTGAGCGGACCACAACAAGGTCGGAGTAGCCCGTGACAGCTGTGAGGCGGGCGACCACGGACTCCGCGAGTGCAGCGGGTTCGTCGCCGGAGAAGATCACGGTCCCGTTCGTCTGGAAGTTCACGGCACGGGTCGCGCCGGCCGCAGCGAAGGCATCCAACAGCTCGGGGCTGCGCGGTGACCGGCTCCGCGCCTGGCCGAGGTTCATGTTCCGGAAGAACGCCACCTCCATGCTCACGTGCCCATCGCGTTCAGCTGTGGCGGAGATCGAACTTCGACAGCGGTTCGGGTCCCGCCATCACCCGGCGGGTGACCTGCAGGAGCGCGTCCTCGTTCGGATCCACGCGCCAGCGCACCAGAGCGATGGTGCCACCCGTGATTTCCAAGGCGGTGATGTGGGACGGGTAGACGCAGCTGCCCGAGTTGAAGTAGGGCACACCGCTCTCGCGGGGGAACCTCTCGCGGTGGGTGTGGCCGCAGATGAGCGCCGTCCGGTTCTGACGGATCCACTTCGCGTAGTTGCGCTCCACCTTGTGCCGCTTGTCCGCGTTGGCCACCGGGCTCGTGGGGCTGTGGAAACCGAAGGCGTGCGCATACCTCCAGAAGGCGCGCATCATGAACCGGCTGAATCGCCATGCCTGGTCGTTGGGAAGGTCACCCTGGTGCCCGTGCACCAGCAGGATGTCCTGGTGCGTCTGCTTGTGCCGGAACACGACCGCTTCCACCGGCTCCAAGCCGTCGAAGAACGGCTCCACCTCGCCGGTGGCGACGTCCTTCGCGGTCCACAGATGCTCGCGAACGTAGTGGGGCTCCTTCAACACAATGTCGTGGTTGCCCCACATCCGGATATACCTGTCGGCACGGTGGAACTGGAGCACCTGTTCCCACACGGCGCGGTTGGCTCTGATGATGTGCTTGTAGTCGTGCTCCCAGAGCTCGTCGCCGTCACCGGCCTCCACATAGGTGAACCCGTTGCGCCAGTAGTAGTCCATCGCTGCCGTGAACGTGTTCTTGTTCTTCAGGAACTCGTCGGACTTCGAGCCGTCCCCGCGATGGCAGTCGCTCATGATCACGTAGCGCGAGGTGTCGTCGATCAACTCAATCCGGGCATCTCTGTAGGCCTCCGAGAGACGTGTCATCGTCTTCACGGGAATCACCGCCCTTCGCTGGCTTCTCTTCGATCATAGGTCTGCGCTGCTGCCGTCGTCCCCGATTTCTCGACGGGCCACTGCCGAACCGGGCGAGCCTCAGAGCGGTCTGAACCGCCCTCAATCAGCGTCGAGGGTCCAGTTGGCGAGCTCGATCCAGTCGAACCAGCCCAACTCCGGGCGCACCGTGACGGACACCAGATGGACGGAACCGATGCGCACGGGACCCACCTCGGGGGCGCCCTCGAGTCGGTGCAGGAGCTCCGCGTCGTCGACATCACCGGTGGCATAAGCCAGGGAGATGTGGGGGCCGTACGGCGCCCCGAGGACGTCGCCGCCGAAACTGGCCGCCGCACGGCCGACGGCCTCGACCAGCGACACCCACGCTGAAGTCGAGTCCGCGACGCATTCCACGGCGACAGGTTGGGGCTGCGGCGCGCTCAGGTGGAGGTCGAAGGCGCGGACGGTGTCGAGCTCGTCGGTCAGGTGCTGCGCGAGGCGGCTGAGGTCCGCGTGCTTCAGGTCGTCGAACTGGGCCAGCCGGCGCACGGTGAAGTGCCTCCACGAGGCGGGCATCAGAGGAAGGTTCGGCAGGCCGTCGAGACGGGACGCGGCCTCGTCTAGGCGGTCCTGGACGTCGTCTGTGGGGAGGGCGTACACGTGGAGCGACCCGTCGTTCTGGGTCCAGGGGATCATCTGCTCGAAGAAGCTGCGCATGGCGCTGAGCCTAGCGATGGGAAGCGAGCGGCGGATCCTCGGGCGCAGGACGATCGGCCGGTAGTCTGGGCGCACTATGAGTACAGCGCAGATCAGCCAGCCCACAACGCGCGGCCGTTGGCTGAACGGCCTGCCGCAGGACGGGCCCAGGCGCCCCTGGTACCTGCGGCTCCTGCGCAGCCCACTGTTCTGGTTGGCGCTGATCCTGTTCCCGCTGTACTTCTGGGCGCTCTACGACCAGTACTGGATGCTCCATCCCGAGCAGACGTTCGAGGACGGCACCCGCTCGCTGGGCATCAGCAACGAGGCCCTCAAGCTCGGTGCCTACTGGGCCATGTGGACCGGCCTCGCGTACACGACGCTGTTCATCCTGCTCGACCGGTTCCGGGCTTCGAGCCCCGTCGTCTGGTTACTGGCGCTCGGCTGGGGAGCCTGCGCCTCCACCTGGTTCTCCATCCACGTCAACACCTGGATGGGCCAGGCCATGGCCACCACCCAGGCCAACTCCGACGCGGGGTCGCGCGCCGCGATCTTCTCTGCTCCGTTCGTGGAGGAGTTCGCCAAGGCCACCATCCTGGTGCTGCTGGTGATTCTCTGGCGCAACAAGATCGTGTCGCGGCTCTCCATCATCACGCTCGCCGGGCTGTCCGCCGTCGGCTTCGCGTTCACCGAGAACATCATCTACTACGGCCGCGTCTGGATGCAGGCCACGCACGACATCACCATCGCGGAACCCGCGGAGTCTTTCATGGAACTGGTGATGCTGCGCGGCGTCTATACCTCGTTCGGCCACCCGCTGTTCACGATGATGACCGCCGCGGGCCTCGCGATCGGGCTGGGCGCCCGCTCGAAGTGGGTCCGGGTCATGGCGCCGGTGGGCGGCTACCTGCTCGCCTGCGCGGGCCACATGCTGTTCAACGGCCTGTCGTCCACCAACTCCATCGACAACCTCATGATCCAGTGGTACATGGCGCTGGGTCTGGTGGCCGTGATCGTCATCTCCCTGATCGTCAGCATCATCGGCAATGCGCAGATCATCCGGGCCCGCCTGGGCGACTACCAGCACGCCGGCTGGCTCACCGAGCGCGACGTCGAGCTCTACGGCCGCCCCCTCCGCCGCGCCAAGCTGCTGCTCTACGCCCTGTTCCGCGGCCCCCGCATCTGGTGGCGCACCTCGAAGCTGGTGCGTCGCGTCACGGAACTGGCGTACCTGCGCAACGCCATGACGCGCGGCCTCGTCTCGGAGGCCGGCGACGACCGCGCCCACCAACTGATCACAGAGATCCACTCGCTCCAGCAGATCACCTTCAGCGACTACGCGGGCCAGCCGATGATCCCGCCGCGCAAGAAGAAGGCCAGCGAACTGCCCCCGCCACCCGAAGCCGGGCCTGGTGGGCCGCTCACCAGTAACTATGCCCAACCCGTCGCGCCCGGCCCGGCCGGCGTCGGCGGCAACTATCCTGTGCGTTCATGAGCGGATCCCAGAAGCTCGTCGACGCCTTCCACCTACTCGACGCCACGTTGCCGTCGGCGCAGTTCCCGCTTCCCCTCGACGGTGCCGAATCCCTGCGTAGTCTCGCGGGTTCGCTGGCGCACCAGGTCCGCGACTACCTGCTGCCGCGCGCCTCCCGGCTCGACGCGCCGCTGCTCGCCGTGGTCGGCGGCTCCACGGGCGCAGGCAAGTCCACCATCGTGAACTCGCTCCTCCGGGCCGAGGTGACGCGCCCGGGTGTGCTGCGCCCGACGACGAAGTCGCCTGTGTTGATCTGCCACCCCGACGACGAGGAGTGGTTCCGCTCCGACAAGGTGTTGCCCGGGCTGGTGCGCACCGACACCCAACTCCACGACTCCCGGGCGCTGCACATCGTCGCGTTCCCCGACCTGCCCCCGGGCCTGGCTCTGCTCGACGCACCCGACATCGATTCGGTCGACGACGCCAACCGGGCGCTGGCCCGCCAACTCCTCCTCGCGGCAGACCTCTGGGTCTTCGTCACCTCCGCCGCCCGCTACGCCGACGCCGTGCCCTGGGACTACCTCCACCAGGCGCAGGAGCGCAACACGATGCTGGCGGTGGTCGTCAACCGCTGCCCACCGGGCGCGATCGCCCAGGTGGCCGGGCACCTCGCCCAGATGCTCGCCGAGCGTGGCCTGGCGTCGGCCAAGCTGTTCGCCATCGTCGAGCGCGCCCTGGGGCACGACGGGATGCTCCCGCTGCCTGATGTGGGCGGGTTGCGGCAGTGGCTGGGGCAGCTCGCCTCGCAGACCGAGGCCCGGGCGCAGGTGGCGGTGCAGTCGCTGGCCGGCTCCGTGCGCTCGCTGGACCCGCAGCTCCACGAACTCATCGGCGGCATCCACCGCCAGAACGAGGCCATCGAGGAGCTGCGCGAACAATCCGTCAGCACCTACCGCCAGGCCGTCGTCGACGTCGCCGAGGCCGCTGGCGACGGCACCATGCTGCGCGGTGAGATCCTCAGCCGCTGGCAGGACCTCGTCGGCACCGGCGAGTTCATGCGCTCCATCGAGGAGCGCATCAGCGCCTTCCGCGACCGCCTCACCGGCTGGTTCCGCGGCGAACCCGAGGTGCGCGCCGTCGAGGTCGCCATCTCCGACAACCTCGCCGCCGTCCTCCAGGAGAAGGGCCAGTGGGCCGCGGAACAGGTGGCCGTCAAGTGGTCACGCACCCGCTGGGGCCGCGACATCATCGTCGCCGAGCCCGGCCTCGCCCACCCGTCGCCGGATTTCGGCGCCGCGGCCACCGCCGCCATCCGCGCCTGGCAGTCCGACGTGATGCGCCTCGTCGAGGAGCAGGGCCGCGGTAAACGCATGAAGGCCCGCTTCCTCGCGCTGGGCACCAACATCCTCGCGCTGGCCCTGATGATCGTCGTGTTCGCCGCCACCGGCGGACTCACCGGCGCTGAGGTGGGCATCGCCGGCGGTGCCTCGGTGCTCGCCCAGCGACTGCTCGAAGCCGTCTTCGGCGAAGGCGCCGTCCGGAAGCTCGCCGAACAGGCCCAGGCAGACCTCGAGGCCCGCGTCCAGGGCGTGCTGTCCGTCGAACTCTCGCGCTACGGCGCCATCCTCGATTCGCTCGCGGTCGACGACGGCGCCACCGCCCAACTGGAGAGCGCCGCCGTCACCCTCCGGGACGCCGCGCGCAGCGCGTTCGACGACCTGACCGCCCCGGAGCTGTGATGTCACTGATCGCCGACCACCTCGCAGCACTCACCGAGGTCCTCGACCTCGCGCAGGGCCGCATCCCAGCCGAGGCGGAGGCGCGCGCCCGCGCCGTCCTGGCGCACGCCCCCCGCAGGCTGGCCGCCGGCGCCCAGACCGTCGTCGCCATCGCGGGCGCCACCGGATCCGGCAAGTCCAGCCTCTTCAACGCCCTCACCGGCACCCGCCTGGCAGAGCAGGGCCCCCGCAGGCCCACGACGGCGCTCACCATGGCCGCCAGCTTCTCCGCCACCAACAGCCGCCTGCTGGACCTGCTGGCGGTGGCGCGCCGCCACGAGGTGGAGCCGCCCGCAGACGGCATGCAGGACCTGATCCTGCTCGACCTGCCGGACCACGACTCCACCGCCACGGCCCACCGCGACGAGGTGGACCGCCTCGTGGCGCTCGTCGACCAGTTCATCTGGGTGCTCGACCCCCAGAAGTACGCCGACGCAGCCCTCCACCAGCGCTACCTGCGGCCGTTGGCCAGGCACCGCGAGGTCATCACGGTGGTGCTGAACCAGGCCGACAAGCTGTCTCCCGAGGACCTGGCGCGCTGCCTCGCGCACATCCGCCGGCTGTTGGACGACGACGGGCTGCACGACGTGCCCATCCTCGCCACGTCGGCGGTCACCGGCATGGGGATCGACGACCTCCGGGGCCGCCTGGCGAAGCTGGCCACCGGGAAGCGCGCAACGACCACCCGGCTCCAGGCAGACGCCGCCGTCGCCGCCCGGGAACTCGACGCGGCCATGGGCCGCGCCGTCACCCGCGGCGTGAGCAAGGACACCGTCCAGCGGCTCAACGCCCAACTGTCCGCCGCGGCGGGGGTGCCCATCGTGGTCGACGCGGTGCGCAACTCGGTGAAGCACCGGGGTCGCCTGGCCACGGGCTGGCCGCTGGTGAAGTGGATCGGCGGGTTGAAGCCGGATCCGTTGAAGCGGCTGCGCCTCGGGGCGAAGCGCGGCGCGGCACCGGCTGAGCTGGAACCGCAGGGCGGGCTGACGCGCAGCTCGCTGCCGGCGCGCTCGGCCGCGGCGTCGTCGCACCTCTCCACTGGCCTGCGTGGCCTCGCCAACGAACTCGGCGACGGTATGCCCCCCGGCTGGCGCGACGCCATCAGCCGCGCGGTGCACACGTCGGAGGCGACGCTGCCGGACCAGCTCGACCGCGCCGTCGTCGCCACCGACCTCAAGGTGGACCGCACGCCCGTGTGGTGGCAGCTGATCAGGGCCCTGCAGTGGGTACTGATCGTCGCCGTCGTGGCGGGTGCCCTGTGGTTGACGCTCAACGTGGTGCTGAGCTACTTCGGTCTGCCGAAGGTGGACGTGTATCCCATGGGCCCCGACGGCGGGCTCCAACTGCCGGTGCCCACGCTGATGGTGATCGGCGGGGTGGTGGCCGGGATCGTGCTGTCGGCCCTGTCCGGCCTCGCGATCAGCGCCGCCGCGAAGGGCGCGGCCAAGCGCGCGAGGAAGGCGCTCAACGCGTCGGTGGCGGAGGTGGGCAGCGAGCACGTCGTGGCCCCCGCCGAGGCGGAGGTCCAGCGCTACGTGCAGGCCCGCTCCGCCCTGGATCGGCTCAGCTAGCGTTTCTGGGTTGTCCGCATTCCCGCATAGACTGGCCCGCGGTCCGTTACGAAGGGAAAACCGATACACGTGGCTGAGTTCATCTACAGCATGCAGAACGTCCGGAAGACCGCCGGTGAAAAGGTCATTTTGGATAACGTCACCCTCTACTTCCTGCCAGGCGCCAAAATCGGTGTCGTCGGTCCGAACGGAGCCGGCAAGTCCACCCTCCTGAAGGTGATGGCGGGCCTCGAGCGGCCCAACAACGGTGAAGCCGCCCTCAAGAAGGACGCCACCGTCGGGATCCTGCTCCAGGAGCCCCCCCTCGACGAGGACAAGACCGTCATCGAGAACGTCGAACTGGCCGTCGCCGAAACCAAGGCGATGATGGACCGGTTCAACGAGATCGGCGCCCTGATGGGCGAGCCGGACGCAGATTTCGACAAGCTCCTCGAAGAGATGGGCACTCTCCAGACGGAGCTCGACCACCGCGAGGCGTGGGAGCTCGACTCCAAGTTGCAGCAGGCCATGGACGCGCTCCAGTGCCCGCCGCCGGACGCCCCGGTCAACGTGCTCTCCGGTGGCGAGCGACGCCGCGTGGCGCTGTGCAAGCTGCTGCTCGAAGAGCCCGATCTACTGCTCCTCGATGAGCCCACCAACCACCTCGACGCCGAATCCGTCGACTGGCTGGAGAAGCACCTCAAGAACTACCCGGGCGCCGTCCTGGCGGTCACGCACGACCGCTACTTCCTCGACAACGTCGCAGAGTGGATCTGTGAGATCGACCGGGGCCGCCTGCACCCGTACGAGGGCAACTACTCCACCTACCTGCAGAGCAAGCGTGAGCGCCTGCAGATCGAGGGCAAGAAGGACGCCAAGCGCGCCAAGATCCTCGAAAAGGAACTCGAGTGGGTGCGCTCCAACCCGAAGGCCCGCCAAGCCAAGAGCAAGTCCCGCCTGGCCCGCTACGAGGAACTGGCGGCCGAGGCCGAGCGGGGTCGCGCCGTCGACCTGTCCGAGATCAACATCCCGCCGGGCCCGCGCCTGGGCTCCGTCGTCCTCGAGGTGCGCAACCTCAAGAAGGGCTTCGGCGATCGGGTGCTGATCGACGGCCTGTCCTTCACCCTGCCGCGCGCCGGCATCGTCGGCATCATCGGCCCCAACGGCGTCGGCAAGACCACGCTGTTCAAGACCATCACCGGCCAGGAGGAAGCTGATTCCGGCACGGTGAAGGTGGGCGAGACCGTGAAGTTCAGCTACGTCGACCAGGGCCGCTCGGGCATCGACCCGAAGAAGAACGTGTGGGAGGTCGTCTCCGACGGGCTCGACCACATCAAGGTCGCGAACTTCGAGATGCCGTCGCGCGCCTACGTCGCGTCGTTCGGTTTCAAGGGCCCGGACCAGCAGAAGCTGGCCGGCGTGCTGTCCGGTGGTGAGCGCAACCGCCTCAACCTGGCGCTGACACTGAAGCAGGGCGGCAACGTCCTCCTGCTCGACGAGCCCACCAACGACCTGGACGTGGAGACGCTGCAGTCGCTCGAAGACGCGCTGCTCGACTTCCCCGGCTGCGCCGTGGTGATCTCCCACGACCGCTGGTTCCTGGACCGTGTCGCCACGCACATCCTGGCGTGGGAGGGCACCGACGAGGATCCGGCCAACTGGTTCTGGTACGAGGGCAACTTCGCCGACTACGAGGTCAACAAGGTCGAGCGACTCGGCCCCATGGCGTCGCGCCCGAAGTCGACGGCCCACCGCCGCCTCACCCGCTGATCGCAGGTTGAGCCGGGCTCAGCGACGAGTCGCGGCCCGGCTCAACCGACCACGTCAACGCCCTGTCGGCGCAATGCGCGCCACAGGGCGTTTTCTATTGAGGCGTCCGCGCGGCGCCAGAGGCGGGCGCTCACCAGCAGCACTTCGTCGTCCGATACCAGCCAGATGGCGTTGTGGTGCGTCACCGGATCCTGGACGCGGACGGTCCGCAGCGCGTCGGCGTTGGCCAGCAACGCGGCGGCGTCGGCGCGGGCCTCGTCCTCCGTCGGGAAGGCGCGGGCGCTGAGCCCCAACGTCAACTGGTTGGGTGCCACGATGGCCCAGGCGAACCCGCCCTGCCGCCCGTTGGTGTCGAGGCTGAATTCTTCGGCCACGTCGAACCAGGTCTCCGCGCGGGAGCGGGCGTGGGCTGCCAGTTCGCCAGGGGTTTCCTGATCTGCGGGCTGAAGTTGGAGCACATGCTGACAGATCGCCGCACGGCCCAGGTACTGCCTCCGGTCATGCGCGGCATCCAACATCCGAACGGCCGACGGCAGCACCCGTCCTTTGCGCTTCCCGGGGCGTCTGGGCTGGGCGGGACGGTCAACGGCCACGGCGCTCACCGAGCCCCCGCCCGTTCTGCGTAGGCGTTGGCGGTCTCGGCGACCGTGCGCACGTAGCTGTCCAGGCGGTTGTAGCTGAAGATCGCATCGCGCCAGCCTTCGGCTGAGGTCATCGGGCCGGAGTGGCAGAGGTAGCGGGCGGCGGCCAGCGCCGCGTCGTCGATCTGGTTGGGGTCCGCGTACCCGTCACCGTTGCCGTCCGCGCCCCACTCCGCCCAGGTGGACGGGATGAACTGCATGGGGCCGACGGCGCGGTCCCAGACGGTGTCGCCGTCCCAGGCCCCGCCGTCGGTGTCGACGATGGCCTTCACGCCGTCGCCGTTGAGGGCGATGCCGCGGATGGGGGGAGCGGGGTAGCCGTTGTCGCCGAGCTGTGAGCTGCGGAAGAAGCCGTGCTGCGACTCCACCCAACCGATGCCCGCCAGCGTGTTCCACGCCAGACCGCATTCGGGCTGCTCGGCCGCGGCGGCGAGGGTCGCGGCACCGTAGGCCACCAGCGCGCGCCGCGGGATGCCCGTCTGGGCGGCGGTGCGATCTGCCCACGCGGGGTCCACCCCGCCGGGCCGTGGCGCCTGCGCAGGCTGCACCGGCTCGTCGCCGACTACCGGCTCCGCGATGACGGGTTCCGCGACGACCGGTTCCGGCACCGCGGGCGCCGCAGGAAGGGGAGCGGGCTGGGGCTCCGGCTGCTGCTGACCGGCGCCGGCCTGGGGCCTGGGTGCGGGCTGCGGCACGTAGGCGGGATGGCCGACGCGGCCCTGGGCTGCGGAGAGCTGCGAAAGTCCCCAGCCGCTGAACAGCGCGGCGAGCACGAGGAGGCACACCGTCGCGGACAGCACGCGGTAGCCCCAGGTGCGCCACCAGGGTTCCTGCCAGTGCTCCTCGGAGTCGATGGCGTGGGTGCCGTTGATCATCCGAAGCGCCCGTTGACGTAGTCGTTGGTGCGCGGGTCCTGCGGGTTGCTGAACATCGCGTCGGTGTCGCCGTGCTCGACAATCACGCCCGGGGTGCCCTGCGAGGCGAGGAAGAACGCGCACTGCTGGGAGACGCGCTGGGCCTGCTGCATGTTGTGGGTCACGATGACGATCGTGACCTCCTTCTGCAGCTCCGCCATGGTTTCCTCGATGACACGGGTGGAGGTTGGGTCGAGCGCGGAACACGGTTCGTCCATCAGCAGCACCTTGGGCTTGATGGCCAGCGAGCGGGCGATGCACAGGCGCTGCTGCTGGCCGCCGGACAGGCCGCCACCGGGGGCGCGGAGCCGGGTGCGGACCTCCTTCCAGAGGCCCGCCGAGGTCAGCGACCGCTCGACGAGCTCGTCCTTGGTCTCCTTCGAGGCCTTCACGCCGGTGAGCTTCAGCCCGGCCACCACGTTGTCGTAGATGCTCATCGCCGGAAAGGGGTTGGGCTTCTGGAAGACCATGCCGATGTGCTTGCGCGCGTCCTGGAGCTTCTTGCGGCGGTCGTAGATGTCGTCGCCGTCGAGCAGCACCTCGCCGGCCAGCGAGGCCGACGGCACCAGTTCGTGCATCCGGTTGAGGATGCGCAGGAACGTGGACTTGCCGCAGCCCGACGGGCCGATCAGCGCCGTCACCTGGCCCGCGTGCATGGTGAGGGAGACCTGCTCGAGCACCTTGTGTTCGCCGAACCAGGCCGAGATGTTGTTGGCCGTGAGCGTCGACAGCACCTTGCTCGGCCGGGCGACGGCGGCGGGTGCCTGCATCTCCGGCCGGGCAGGAGCGGAGTTGGGTGACGGGGACGCGGCCCGGGCCGGCGTCTGGCCGATGGGCCGGGCGAAGGAGCCCACCACGGAGTCGACCTCCTCGCGCGAGGCGGTTACCGGCGGCATCACGGTGGTGTCGAGGATCGCGTCGTGCTGCGCGGTCAGCTCCTGGAGCTCCTCATCGGGGTCCTTCGTCCAGGGTGACGGCCCGGTGAAGTCCTGGTGCTCCGGCGGGATGATCTTGGTGGCGTCGATCGGGTCGTCGCTCATGTCAGTGGCTCGATTCATGGCTACAGGAGGTTGGGTAGGAGTTTGACGATCTGGGAACACGTGAGGATGCCGAGGAACAGGAAGACGGGCATCGCGACAATCCACGTCTTGCTGGGGCCGACACGGCGCCAGGTGTAGACCGCGACGATCTCCGCAGCGACGAGGCCCTGGAGGCAGAACACCAGCGCCCAGACGGTGGAGAGGTCGCCTGCCAGTTCCTTGTCCTCGAGCGGGAGGGTGCGGAACGTCGTGTCGCGCAGGCCGGGCGTCTGCACGGGGGTGACCAGTTTGGCGTCGACCCTGGTGAGACCCACCGGCATGTAGGGGAAACCGCGGGTGGTCATGAGGGTGAGGCGCGCCTCGCCGCGCGTGATCGGGGGCGGGGCGAGGTCTCCCGCCTGCCGCACGCCGATCACCTCGTAGATGTGTTCGCCCTGGCCGGTGACGACGCTGATGGTCTCGCCCGGGGCGAGTTCCTGGATCCGCGAGAACGGGGCGCCGTACGACGACCCTCGGCCCATCAGCACGCTGACGCCTGCCTGGCCCGGCAGGCTGGTGTCACGACGGTGGCCTGGGCCGGCCATCAGGGTGCCGGAGTTCGTTCCTTCGACGACGATCTCGTCGACCCCGATCGTCGGGATCTCGATCCTCGCGACGGGTTCACCGTCGTAGAGGAGGACGTCTTCGAAGTTGCCCTCGCTGACGGGCGCGGTGCCGAGCGCCAGTTGTTCGGCGAAGGTCTGGCGCAGCTGGTGCTGCGACACGATGTGCTGGAGGTGGCTCAGCAGGAGGATGTTGGCGAGGAAGCCGACGAGCACCACCAGAATCATCACGAGCAGGCCGCGGATCATGAGCTCCCGGGCCGCCATGGGCGGTCGGGGCGGTGGCGGCAGGCGCTTCGGCGGGCGGGGCGGCACGGGCCCTGCCGGGGCCGGCCCCGGCCTACCGCGCCGCGGCTTCCGGGGGAGAGGGGACGGGGATACCGGCGGAGCAGCAAACTTCGGCTTCTTCGCGACGGCACCTACGCTCAGCTGGGTCACCCGGCGACCCCCGGCGACAGCGACGCCCCGGCGACCATGCGGACGAGGCGCGGGCCGAAGCTGATGGCGGAGACGGCGAGGCCGGCGCCGCCCAGGAGGTACCAGGGGATGAAGAACACCCACTGGTCGCGCTTCACGGGGGACAGTTCGGTGTCGCCGAGCTTCTCGGGCGGGGTGAACACGCTCTCCGCCTTCACCAGGGTCCACTGGCCCAGCCCCGTCATTGCCGCGGCGACCTCGCGCACCTCGTCGGGCTCCAGGTCCTTGATCTCGACGGCCATCTCGGGGCCGAGCTGGTTGCCGAAGAGGTTGAGCATGCGGAAGGTGGCCGACGCGTCAACCGTGGCGTTCGACGCGTTGCGCACTGTGAAGCGCATCGTGTGGGTGCCGCCCCACGGGTTGAGGCTCAGCTCCGTGTTCCCCGCTAGCCCACTCACGTAGAGCAGGCCGCCGATGGAGACCTCTTCCTCCTTCTCCGGCGGCACTGAGGCCGCGGGAGTGGTGGGCACAGGCGAGGCGGAGTCGGTGCTGTCAGGGGCGTTGTCTTGCGTAGAGTTCGAGTTGCGCGTCCGGATGGGTTTGGACGGCCGCGTGGTGCGGCTGTCCGACCGGGACGTTTGCCTGGCGGTGGGCGTCGCCCGTGGCGTGACTGACGGGCCGCCGGTGTGGGTGGGCGGCACCGTCGACGGCTTGGCGCTGGCGGTATGGGTCACTGACGGCTTGCCCGTCGGCTTGGGCTTGGCGGTGCCGGACGGCGACGGTGAAGGGCTGGGCGTGGTCTCCAGCACCCAGACCGAGATGCCGCTGCCGTCGCCCGTCCCCTCGGCTACCGCTACGGAGCCGGGATGCCCAAGAACGGCCGCCTGGACGACGGCCACCGCCAGTGCGGCGAGGACCACCGTCAGGACGCGTCCGAAGGGAAAGTTCATGAGTTGGTGCCGCTCTCGACGAGTTGAGCCTCAGCCGAATGCGCCTGGTCCGTGGCCTCCTGGGCCTTGCGGGCGGCTTCGGCCTCGGTGTAGGCGATCCATTCGGCGGCGCGCTTGGCGTCTGCCTTCCGGCGCCAGCGCCACCAGACGATGCCGCCGATGATCAGGAGCAGCGGAATCACGGCGAGCAGCGGCAGTGCCCAGACGAACGCCTCGCGCTCGACGACGGGAAGCGTGGGCGGCAGGAGGGCGTCGCCGTCGGTCTGCGTCTGGAGCAGCCACTTGACGTTGGCGAAGCCGACGGAAGGCACATCTTCCAGAGTGAAGTCGACGGTGCGGGTGTTGCCCGGCAGCACCTCGTCGAGGACCTCGAAGGTCTCCTGGCCGACGGGCACGCCGAACCACGTGGTGCCGGAGAGGGTGACACGGCCCGACAGGGCGATGTTGCCGTTGTTGCTGACCGTGGCGGTGCCGGTGATGGAGCCGTCGAACGGGTTGAGGTCGCCGGAGTGAGCGGCGGAGAAGCTGCTGATGGTCATGTTGGCGACGAGGTCGCCGGCCACCCGCACGTACATTCGGCCCGCCACGCGGTTCTCGCGGCTGATGTCCCCTTCCCGGAATGCCGAGGCCACGATGCCTGCGGGATGATCGCCGGGGGAAGCGGTTGGCGGCACCACGACGGTGAAGGGGATGACCCTGGCCTCCTGAGGTGCGAGCTGGATCTCGACGCGGGGCTGGCCGTCGAAGCTGACCCAGGAACCCGCCTGCTTCGGCTCGTCGTCGGTGTTGAGCAGCGCGAAGTGGCCGGTGTTGTCATTGAATGCATCGGTGGCGAAGACCGTCAGTGTCAGGGGAGTATTGCCCGCGTTGGCGATTCGCACCTGATCCTTGATCTCCTGACCCGGCTCCACCTGATAGCTGAATCGCGTGCGCTCCGTGATGACGCCCTTGGGGTCGACGGGGTTGAGCGCGATTCCGATGGTCTCGTCGGCGCCCGGCGCAGGGTCCTCGGCGCGTGCAGTGGGTGCGAAGGCCAGAAGGGCAGCAAGACCTAGGGCCGCGAGGATGCGGGAGGTGGTGGGGACCAGAGCGTTCATCATGGTGCTTTCGATGAGGGGGTGGAGTACGGAGGGGGTGCCGGGGCGATGCTCGCCCCGGCACCCGGGTTTCCTGCTCGTGAGGGTGCGCGGTCGGGCCCTCAGCGGAGGACCCGACCGATCATCACTTGGAGACGAGGGTCAGGGTCAGGGTGGAGGAGTACTTGCCCTTCTTCGAGCCTTCCGGCGCGTCGAAGGTCAGGTCCGCGTTCATGACGGTGGATTCGGAGTAGGTACCGGCGGCTGCCTCAGCGAACGTCGAGGCGTAGGTAGCGGTGCCAGGCTGCTGATCCGCGCCGAGGGTAGCGGCAGCGTAGTTGGGTGCATCGACGGCCGCAGGGGCCTGGGTCACGACCAGAGGCTTGAGGCCCAGGGCCGCAGCAACGATGCGGTCGGTGCCGTTGGCGTGGACGAACTCGTTGACGTTCGTGGTCAGGGTCCAGCCCTCGAGGGTGAGGTAGCGCTGGTCGATGACCTCGATCTCGCCGAGCTTGCCGGTGGAGCGGGACTTGCCGTTGACCAGCTGGCCCAGGGTCAGCTCGTTGGCCTTGATGGTGCGGTCGACGAGGATGAAGTCACCGTTGCCCTGGACGTTGGCGATCAGATCAGCGGATGCCGACTGGCCGGCCGGCACGTTGATCCTTGCCCAGCCGAGCACGTTGCCGGCGTTGTCGGCGAGCACGAAGTCGACGTCGCCGGTCAGGTTGAGGCCCTGGTAGGAGGCAGTGACGACGCCATCCGTGACGACGCGCTCACCGAGCGAGACGTAAGCGGTGCCGTTGTAGGCCCACACGTTCACCGACGAAGCGGAGGTGGTGATGTTGAGGGAGACCGTGTTGGTCTTCGGGTCAGCCGTACCGGTAACGCCGTTGGAGTTGGTGGCGTCCAGGGTGGCGGTGGGAGCCGCGGCTGAAGAAACGGTTACCGTGACGGCACCTTCGGAGCCGTTGTAGGCAGCGTCGCTGGGGGTGAAGACGGCGCGGAAGTTGTGCGTGCCCTCGGCCAGTGCAGAGGTGGTGATCGTGGCGGAGCCACCAGCGACGGCCTGCGTGCCCACGGAGATCTCACCGTTGTAGAAGGTGACGTTGCCGGTGACTGCAGACGAGTCAGAGGCAGCGACGGTGGCCGTGAGGTCGACGATGTCACCGACGAAGGCCGAGGAGGCCGACGAGATGAGGGAGGTCGTCGTGGTAATCGCGGCGGGACCCTCAAGGGCCATTGGAGACACTGTCATGTTGCCCGTACCAGCCTCGATGATGACCTCACGGTAGGTCGCACCGACGACGGTGACGCCGTTATTGATGGTGTAGGCCACGCCGAGCCAGTACGAGCCGCCAGCCGCGATGTCGTCGGCGATGCCGCCGGGACCCATGTTGACGCTGTCCAGACCCATGAAAGGCATCAGCGTGCCGCCGTTGGGGCCTGCGGCGGAGTCAACCGCCCATGCGTTCCAGGTGTTAGTGCCGCCCATCACGTCCGTGGAGTTCTTCTCCGCCAGGAAGCGGTAGATGCCCGTGAACGAGTCGGTGCCCGTGACGGGACGGACTCCATCCACAGGCGCGTTGATCTCTGCCAGGTAGTCAGAAGGGCTGGCTGCGGCATAGAGATCTTCGCTACGCGAGAAAATCCTCGAGGAGACATTGGGGACGGGCTGGAAGTCGGCGTCATACAGGAAGAAGCCACCCTTCGAGCCCTCTGCACTCGAGCCGGCGGGCTGAGGGTTGAGTGGGGCGCCTTCGGCAGCGTTGGCTGACAGGTTTGCGGTGGCGAGTAGGGCCAAGCTCAGTACGCCGGCAACCGCCGCGCGCTTACGATTCATGCTCATTTTCGTCCTTTGTTGTGACGGTGGTCAGCGGAGGTTGGAACGCTGCGGGGTGGTGGTGGAGGGCGCGAGGAAGCCGAACTTCTTCTTCACCGAGCCAGCCTGAACAGGGACGGCGCTCTGGGTATTGCCCAGCTTCTGTCCTGCGGAACTCACAAGGTTGGCGAGGCTGGCGTCGTACTTGGCGTCGCCGACCGTGACTCGCGCGTTCTCGACCACGATGTAGGTGTCGCGACCCCAAGTGTTATTCGCGTAGAAGGCGGCATTCGGCACCATGGCGGTGCCAGCGCCAGTGACAGCCGGGGTACCGGCGATGGGCGAGCCCACCTGGACGCCTGCTCCGCGACGGTCGATGCCGGCGCCGGTGTTCTGCGCAACCCACTGGGCAGCAGACATTGGGGTGACGGCGTTGGACGGGAAGACCGATCCGTCGGAGAGGTTTGCCGTGTCGTGCTCCTGGCCCACCTTGACGCAGGCGCCCAGCGTCGCTTCGGTCAAACCAATCTTGGAGAGCCAATCGGCGCGGGTGCCCGAGCCAGCCTGCGGGATCACAGGAACCACGGTTGCGCCACCGACGGTGGTGATGGAGCAATCGAACAGGCCCTTCAGCGTGGCCTGATCGATGCTGGAGAACGCCGCGTTGGCGCCGCCGGAGTGGGCGTAGGTCAGGGCGTCGCGGCCGAAGGGGATGTACAGCAGCGGACCGGTGGGGTTAGCGTTCGAGCCGGGGCCGGAAGAGGAACGCGCGACGTCCACCTGGCCGGTGATGACGACGTTCGACGGGCCGCCGGGGGTGCCGGAGGTGTAGGGCGCGCCATCGATGGAGCGACTCAGCGCCTTGACACCATCGCCGGAGCCGTTCGGGCGACCGAAGCGAGGACCGTTGGTCTTGGTCTGGATCCAGGTGGAACCGGTGGCGTCGAAGGACCCGACGGTCTGGTCACCGGCGGTCGAGCGAACGGTACCGCCCGAGATGCTCGTGCCGTTGGCCAAGGCGTTCAGGACATCCTGGAGGGTGTCCGAACCCACGACGGCGAAGCTGTTGGAGACGGGCTCCGCAGCGGCGTTGGTGGAGACGACGGTGGACAGGGCGAGGCCGGCGGCCGCGCAGAGCGCGACAGCCTTGGAGACCTTGCTAGACTTCATCGAAAGTGTTTCCTTTCAACACGATGAAGAAAGGACGGCTGCGGTTGCGGCTGTCCCCTCAGGCCGGGAGCGGGCAAGGCTCCCGGCCTGAAGCTTTGTGGGGCGAACCCGCTGCTCACGGCTGCCGCCGGATGCGGGAGATCACGGGAATACCCAGCGCTGCTGCCAGGCCGACCAGACCGGTGGCCGGAACTACAGCGCTGATGGGCCCCAGCGGCGGGTCAGCAGGAGTTTCGGCCCCCACTAGTGCGCCCGCAGGGGCGCCGCTGGCGGCGGGGTCTGCACCGGCAGCGGCGGGTGCGGGGCTGGCTCCGTCAGCAGCCGGAGGCGCGCTCGCCGGATCGCTGGCCGCGGCGAGTGGCGGTTGCGGAAATGGGGGCGGCGTGGTGGCTGAAGTAATGGGCGGTAATGCCCCGGGGGTGGTGCTCGTCGGAGCGGCGCTGGGAGTAGCTGCGGCGGTGGGCCTTGAGACGACACTCGGAGACGGGCTCGCACCGGGTGCAGCAGGCGCCGAAGAAGATGGCTTCGGAGACGCGGTGGGTGTCGGAGTCGGCTTAGGCTGGGGCCACCCGCCCGCGTCGATGGCCGCTGCAGCGGCCAGAGCTTGCTTCCGCCACGCCTCGGGGAGCGGTGCGTAGCCAGGAGGCAGTTGCCCGTCGTAGGTGCCAGGCTGCTGCCCGTGAGTCACTGCGTATTCGATGAGGTCTGAGTAGGCCCCACGCAGTTCCGCGTCGGTCTGCTGCGGGTTCAGCGCGGCATAGACCGGCAACGTCAAAGGGTAGGCCGCCTTCGCGGCCTTCGCCGTGGCCGAAGCGGGGTTGAAGCGCAGCACCTGCCCGTTCCCCCCAGCAGGTTCCATCGCGGCCGCGGCTGCAGCCAGCGCGGGGGAGGAAGGGGCGACGAACTGGCCGGCAGGATTGCGCAACAGGGCGGTGGTGGTCTGGTACTGCTGGGCGGCCGGAGTGGAGCTCAATCCGAGCACATGCTGGCTGCCCGGAAGCTGTCGCTGCGAACTGCCGAACTTCGGTGGGCGCGACAACCTGTCCCAGTCGCCCAGGATCATGCCGTCGCCGCGCAGCACCTTCCGAGCGCCTTCGGCGAAACTGCCGGTGTAGGGGCGCCAGGTGACGAGGTTCACAGCACCGGTCCCGTTGATGGGTTCGGTGTCGGTGTTGTCAGGCCTCTCGATGGGGTCAGCTTTCGGAAACGAGTCGGCCGGGAGCTCCAGAGGAACGCCGCTCGGGTTCAGCTCGGCGTTGGTCGAGTACCAGGGGTTCACCTTCATGCCCCACGGATCGGGCTCACCGTCGAGCCACGCCTTCGCCTCAGGGTCAGCGAGGATGTACTCCCAGACCTGCCGAGCGAGGTCCGAGCGGCCCAACGGCATGAGCGCATCAGCGACAGACATGTCGGTGATGGTCTGCGCGGCCCACTCCGGATCGTTGAACTGGTGGAAATCCGGGTCGTAGACAATGGTGAGTGGGTTGTTGCCGAGATGTTCGACGTCCGTGCGCGTGGGGACAGCGTGGCGATACGAGGCGGTGACCAACTTCGCCAGCAGCCTGGGTGTCAGCTTCATCTGCGGCAAAGGCAATCCACGACGGATGAGGTACTCCTCCTTCGCGTTCTGCGGGTGAGGAGAGGCGTCCACCACGTAGGAGACCGAAACGCCTCCGAGCGCGACGGGGGCGTAGGCCAGCGGATCGCGCTCCCAGCCGAGGTTGTCAACGTCCAAGGGTCGGGACGCGAGGGCCAGCGCGCTGGGCTGCAAGCCGGCAGCGGAGAGCAGCGCGTCGGTCTCCGGCACCTGAGCAAGGGTGAACGGCGAGCCCCCCTCCTGCTTGCACACGACAGGCTGCCAGGAGGCGATGGCGGAAGCCGCGAGTTCGCTGCCGGCCAGCTGACGCTCCTCCGCGCCCAACTGGCAGCGCGAGCCCAGAGGTTTGAAATCCAGTTTCACGGCCAGGTGGTGCTCCCACGCGTCCCACCACAGCCCGGATGTCTGGGCACTGATGTCGACGGCACCGTTGTCTGCACCACCGCGGGGAATGACCACCAACCAGCACGTCGCGCCGGTTTTCGCCTCTTCGGCGCCCACCTGGTTGCCGCAACCCAGGCCGGGGGATTCCATAGCGGTCTGCACCTCGAAGGGAATCGATCCCGAACCGTCCGGCCCGAACGGCGCCCAACTGATCTCGTTGGTGGAGGAGGCGTTGAAGTACCGGTTGGTGGCTAGGTTGACCCAGTCCTTCTCGGGCTTCATCTTCACCGAGCCATCGGTGCCGGCCATCAGGTTGCTGAGCACCTTGTCTGCCGGAGCCAGGGCTTCGTCCACGATCTGCTCTTCGTTCCACGCTACGAACGGCATGGCCGTCCAGTCGCTCCACTGACCCGCAGCGGTGAACCGCTCATCCTGGGGCCTGGTCGATTCTGCTTCGCGGCCACCGTCGCGGCGGGCGCCGTACATGTTCGTGCCGCCGTACTGACAGGTGCGTCGATCCGGATGCCCCGGATTGTCCGGGTCGTCTCCCCAGCACTGCATGATCTGCACGAAATTGGCGCCGCCCACGGAGCCCTGCGGCGGTGAGGACAAGGATCCGCCCGAATACGTGATTCGGATGCCCTGGCCCATCAGGTCCTTCGTCTGGGAGACGGTGACCTGCAGATCCGGGAAGGGGGCATCGTCGGGGCTGAGAGCGTAGCCCCTATTCGTCACGGTGACCGCCGATGACGTCGCAGCGTCATCCGCCGCGGCCTCGCCCGGTGCGGCCAAAGGCACCGTGGCCACGCCGACGGCCAGCAGCGCCAGTGCGGCGGCGAAACGGCGCTTCGCGATGGTCCCGCTAGAGGCCGACACCAGAGCCCCCCTTCAGCTTCGAGCCGACCAGCGGCGGCACCACGACGGCGCCCAGCAGCAGCACCACGGCGGCGATCATCAGCCACTGATCTGTGCCCATGCCCCGCTCGGGGAGCGTGAAGGGGCTGGCCTGGGCGCGCGCCACGGCGCCGTTGCTGCCGGGGACCCCGCCGTCGACGCCGGTGGCCGCGTCGTAGATGACGTTGCCCTCTTCGTCGTACACGGGAACCAATGCAGCGGGGTCGGCCGCAGCCGGGTCGCCGGGCGCCCCTGGCTGGCCCGGGGCGGCGGGATCCACGCCACCCGGGTTGAGCGGTTGGCTCGGGCCACCGGTCTGGCCAGGTGCTGCGGTCTGACCGGGAGCGGGGGTCTGCCCCGGAGCGAGGGTCTGCCCGGGGGCGGGGGCCTGCCCCGGAGCCAGGGTCTGGCCGGGCGCGCCCGGCGCGCTCGGGTTGCCGCCGGGAGCGGTCCCCGGGTTCTGCGCCTCGGGCTTCACCGGGGTGTCAGCCGGGGCGCCGGCGGTGCCGGTGGTGCACTGCGTGGGGCCCTTCTTGTCACAGGGTGCGGGCTGCGGCGCGACCAGCACGAGTTGGTTCTTGCTGGGCGAGTCGCCCGCCTTGAACGTCGGGTTGCGGCAGCCGTTGAAGTCGATGCCGGCGGCTCCGGCGCCCGGGATGCGCTTGATCTGTTCGGAGCCGGCCATCACCAGGTTCATCGGCAGCGGGGAGTAGCCCAGGGTGTCTGCCTGCTGCTGGCCCTCGCACAGCACGTAGCGCAGGAACGCGCCGAGCGTCTTGCCCTTGTTGTCGTCGAAGATGTCGCGGCCGGGCTTCACCTCGGTGGGCACGATCGCGTACGAATAGCTGGAGAGGGGGTAGGCACGCGGGTCGGTGTCGTTGTACACACCGTCGAGGTTCTGCGTGAGGTCGGAGTTGATGCTGGCCTTCGTCAGCGCCACGGCCACCGAGAAGGCGGTGGGCTCGACGTAGTGGCCGCTCTTGTTGAGCACCTTCGCCACGGGGAAGCCGGCCTTCTTGGCGTAGGAGTACTCCACGTAGGTGATGGCACCCTCGCCGTAGTTCTGTGCGACGTAGCCAGACACGCCGTCGGAGCCCTTCTGCGCCTTGGCGTTGCCGAAGCTGGGGTACTGCGAGAGCATGCCCCGGGTCCACAAGCTGGGGTACTGCTTCGACATCCAGAGGGTGAACTGGGCGCTGGTGCCGGAGCCGTCGGAGCGGATCACGGGGGTGACGGCGCGGTCCGGCATCACGAGGCCCGGGTTGTCAGCCACGATCGCCGGGTCGTTCCACTTGACGATCGCGCCGGTGAAGATCTTGGTGATGGTCTCGCCGGAGAGCCGCAGGTTCGTGACCCGCTTGCCGTTGATCTTCAGGTTGTACATGAAGCTGGTGCCACCGGCCACGATGGGCAGGTAGGAGAACGCCACGGGCGGGTTCTCAGGCGCCGAACCGTCTTCCGGGGCCGCCTGGAACGGGATCTCCGAGATGGCGAAGTCGACGGAGCCGTCGATGAAGTCGCGCCGGCCACGGGTGGAGCCGTCGCCGGTGTAGTTGACCGTCATCGAGTAGTTGCGGGCCACGTTGGCGCGCCACTGATCGAGAGCGTTCTGCGACCACGTGGAACCGGTACCCGTGATGGGGTAGAAGCTCTCGGCACGAGCGGTGCCCGCGGGCAGCGTCATCGTCACCATCAGCAGTGCCAGGGTGAGGAAGAGTGCGCGTCGCTTCATGAGGACTCCTTGACGTCGCGGGAGGGGGAGAGGGTGAGGGCCGCGGGCTCGATGACGGTGACCTGCGCCTGCCTTGCGGCGAACCGGGCGACGTCGCGCTTCGACGCGGCCCTGACGGCGCGCGCCTGGCGTGGGGTCAGCTCGCCTGGGCCCCGGCCGCCGAGGGCGCGGGCCACCACGAACAGCACGAGCACCAGCAGCATCAGGACAGCAGCGGTGCCGAAGCCGCGCGCGATCATCGCCGGCTCCGGGGAGCGGACGAAGTCGAACACCTGCAGGGGCAGCGACACCATCGGCCCGCTCAGCGGGTTGTAGTTCATCGCGGCGGTGATACCCGAGGTCAGCAGGACGGGGCTCGTCTCGCCGATGCCGCGGGCCGTGCCGAGGATGACCGAGGTCACCAGCCCGGACTTCGCCGTCGGGAGCACCACGAAGCGCACGGTGTTCCAGCGGGACGTGCCCAGGGCGTAGGAGGCTTCGCGGAGGTTCTGCGGCACCAGGCGCAACACCACATCGGCCGAACGGATGACAACCGGCAGCATCATCACCATGATGGCGATGGAGGCTGCCAGACCGTTGCGCTCGTGCGTGACGCCCTGGATGACTGCGGCGTAGACGAACAGGCCCGCCACGATGGACGGTAGCGCCGTCATGGCGTCGGAGATGGTGCGCACGAACCGGGCGAAGCGGCCACCCACCTCGTTGAGGAACACCGCGGTGCCCACCCCCAGCGGGATGGTGATGGCCAGCGCCATGCTGATCTGGATCAGCGTGCCGACGATGGCGTGCACGATGCCGCCCTGCGTGAGCGGCTCCAGCGGGCCGGACAGCTTCATGGTCTCCGTGAAGAAGTTCAGGTGCTGCAGCGCGTCCGTGCCGCGCAGCAGCGTGTACCCCACGATGAACAGCAGGGAGCTGAACACCAGGAAGCCGGCGCTGCCGAACAGCACGGTCATCACCTTGTCGGCGACATCGAGGCGGTTGTTGTCCAGCGACACCAACAGCGAGTAGAGGAGGAGGAAGCACAGGAACGCCACGACGACCCAGCCGATGTAGCCCGACAGGGGCGCGAACCAGCCGAACAGCAGGGTGGCGAGGGCGAGGGCGCCCGCACCGGCCCCGATCAGGTCGTAGCGTTCGCGGAACGTGGCTCCACGCACCTCGCGACGCGGCCCGTCCTTGCCTTTGGTCACGGCGGGCAGCGACGTGCGGAGCTGCGCCGCGGTTGCGGAGCGGAAGAGCGTGTCAGCCATCCGAATCAGCACCCGACCGGGAACGGGCCACGATGGACGAGGCCGTGAAGTTGATCACGAGTGTCAGCAGGAACAACACGAGGCCGGCCGCCATGAGGGCCGAGAGGCCGAACTCGCTGGCCTCTCCGTAGCGCAGCGCGATCAGTGCGGAGACGGAGTTCGTGCCGGTCTTCAGCACCTGCCAGTTGATGGTGGTGATGGGGCTGATGATCATGTAGACCGCGATGGTCTCGCCCAGCGCGCGCCCGAGCCCCAGCATGACGCCGCCGATGACGCCGCCCTTACCGAACGGCAGCACCACCGCCTGGATCATGCCCCACCGGGTGGAGCCCAGCGCGTAGGCGCCTTCCCGCTCGCCGACGGGGGCGCGGGAGAAGCTCTCGCGCATGATCGCGGTCATCGTCGGCACCACCATGAGACCCACGACGATGCCGGCCAGGAACGCCGACGAGGTGAAGGCACTGGCGTCCGTGAAGGCGACCCCGTCGGCGTCGGTCACCGCAAACATCGGGATCCAGTGGAAGTAGGTGGAGATCCACTCCGACACCGGGATGATCTCTGCCTGGAGGAAGTAGACGCCCCAGAGGCCGAAGATGATGCTGGGCACGGCGGCCATCAGGTCAACCAGCGTCACGAGGAACTGGCGCAGTTGGCCGGAGACCACCTCGGAGAGGAGCAGCGACGTGCCGAGCGAGATGGGCACGCTCACCACCAGCGCGATCAACGCGATGGTGATGGTGCCGAAGAGGATGGCCGCGACGCCGAACTCGCCTGTCTCCGGCGACCACTGCTGCTCCGTGAGGAACCTCACGCCGGTCTTGCTCAGCGCGTCCGCCGCGCGGATGGAGAGGAAGAGCCCGACGGCGAGCATGATCGCCACCGTGATGGCCCCCGCTGCGTACGCCGAGGACCGGAATACCCGATCGACGGTGGACTGGCGCCCGGCGAGCTCGCGACGGCCGCGTCGCTCAGGTTCCGGGGCGGGGGCATCAGGGGTCTTCGGCGTTCGCTCAGGAGACGAGGCGGCAACCTCAGCCTCCTGTGTCAGGAGGGCCGTCAGCCCAACATCCGCGCTCACCGCGTACCCCTTTTCACGATCCCCAAGTGATCCGGGGCTCATGCTTCTCCAGTCGGGGACCCGGTACCAACCTGTTCGGTAAACGCCCCCGCAACCCAAGATGAACAATTGGTGATCTGGCAAACGGCGAGTGGGTTTGGGTGACCACAACGTGAACGGTCAAGGCGGATCAGGTGGAATTGCACGTTCAAGGGCGGCTGCAGGGAAATCCGACGTCGGGTGAAAAAGCCTGCCGCAGGGGCCCTCAACCGGCTGCTGCAGAGGGGCCCCGGGGTAGGCTGGAATCCATGCCTTCGCACACGCCGGTCCCGAGGTACCCCTTGGGTGAGTATGCGTATCAGGGCTTGGGGTGGGGCAGTGTGCTGCTCCCGCTGCTGCTGGCGGTGGTCCGGTTCGCAGCCGCTCCAACGGACATGACGTTCGCTCTCTTCACCATCATCGGGCTGCCGGCCATCGTCGCCGGCCAGGTCATCGCGGGGCTGCTGGCCTGGACGTATCGCCGTCGGCAGTGGCGGCACTGGCTGGGGCCGATGGCGGCACGGTTGTCCTTCATCTATTACGTGGCCTGGGTGGTGCTGGCCTTGGCGTTGCCGGAGTCGCGTCCGGGCGAGGTCTATCCCTCGGTGCTGATGGGGCTGTTCGGGAGCGCTTTCGCCAACGGCCTGTCGGCGGTTCTCTTCTGGCTCATTCCGGTGCTGTACGTCACATTGCTGGCGTCGATCATCGTCGAGGGGGAGAGGGCCGTCAGGAAGTGGCGGAAGGCCCCCACGGCGTGACGGAGCCCCCAGGCGGCTCAAGAAGGGTGGCTTGAGCGCCCGGGGGCTCCATTCGGGGCCGGCGAGGTTGCCGTCAACTGGGCTCCACCAGTGCCTGGATCGCCTCTGGGATGGCGGCGGGAAGTTGGCACTGCCCGATGTCCGGATCCTCGCCACTGGGCTCGCAGTTGTTGTCCATGCCCTTGAATGCCGAAGTGAGCAACAACACGCGTTCCCCTGCCTGGACAACGACGGTGTCGGTGAAGACGCCGAAGCCCTCCTTCTCCGGCTCGGTCAGGATCATGAGGCCGGTGACGTAGCTCATCCGGGCCGGAGAGGCGTCCACCGCCGAATCGTCGAACGGTACCTCGTCTGTCTGATCCCGCGTGGTGACCTCCGACGGGGCCCCGAACTTGGGATCAACGTCGGCGCACGTCAGGGAATCAGCCTTCAGCAGGTCGAACCCGGCCGAGGCCTCCTCCGGGGTGGCGTAACCGAGCACCGCGGCGCTGATGTAGGCGGGCCAGTCGCCCTCCCTGCCGTACTCGCGGCTGAGGACGGTGATCGGAGCACCGACCTCACCCGGCACGCACAGCGACGAGACACCGAGCCCTTCGAACTCGTTCTTGATCACGCCGGGGGACTGGTCGAGGAACAGCATCTCCGCCGTGGGCAGGTTCGCATACGAGGGCGGGGCCACCGTCGGGTCCGTGGGCGGCACCACGGGGGAACCCGAGGTCACGGTCTCGGTGGGTTGCGGGGTGGGTGAGGGCGACGGCGACTGCGTGGGCACCTCGGTGGCACCGTCGGAGGCCGTGGGGGACGGCGTCTGGGGGATGGCGGTGTTGGCCCACTGGGGGGTGCGCAGCTGGTCGAGCAGCGGGCTCTGCCAGATACCCACACCGGCGGTCAACACCAGCGCCATGACCCCTGCAACCACGGACACGTGGCGGGCGGTGCGGCGGCGGTTGCCGCGGCGGCGGATCTCGGACGGGGGAAGCATGTCGACCTTCTTGGCATCGGCGGCCAGGCGGTCCAGCTCAGGAATGCGATCAGGCATGTCGGACCTCCAAGTCAGTGTTGAGAAGACGCGCCAGCGTGGCGCGGCCTCGGGCGAGCCGGGCCTTGACGGTCCCGGTGGGTGAGCCCACCTCGTCCGCCACCTGAGACACGCTCATGTCGCAGAGGTGATACAGCACGATGGCGCGGCGTTGGTCGTCGGGCAGTTGGTCGAGCGCCCTGTTGATCGCGACCCTGTCCGGGCTCGGCTCGTAGGTGCGCGCCGGTTCGACGGCACGGTCGGCCTGGCGGAATCCCCGGCGGGCCTTGCGCCAGCGACTGACGGCCAGGCGGTACGCGGTGGTGCGGATCCAGGCCTCGGGGTTCTGGTCCCAGTCAAGTTTTCTGCGATGGTCCCAGGCGCGGATGAACGCCTCTTGGACGCAGTCCTGCGCCTCGGTCAGATTGCCGCACATCGCGTAGATCTGGCCGACGAGTTTCTGGAACGACCCGGTGTACAACCGGTCGAACTGTGCCTCGTCCATGGCGCCTCCTCTCAGCGTGTTCTGCTGTGAATACGCACGGCCCCTGAGTTCGGTTGCATCAATTCTGGAGCAGCTTCGATCAGTGGGTGGCGAGGAGCTCCGCGAGCGACATCGAGGAGCGGCCGGCCAGCGAGGTGAGCTGCGTCTGGCAGGAGAAGCCGTCGGCCAGCACGATCGCGTCCGGGTGCGCCTCGACGGCGGGGCCCAGATCGTGCTCGAAGACCTTGACGCTCACCTCGTGGTGGCCGCGTTCGACGCCGAAGTTGCCGGCCAGGCCGCAGCAGCCGCCCACCTGCACCAGGTCCGCGCCGGTCTGCAGCAGGATCGCCTGATCCTTCGCCCACCCGATCACGGAGGCGTGGTGGCAGTGCGGCTGGGCGACGATGGTGTGGCCGCTGAGATCCGGCGGCGTGAAATCCGGGTCTGCCGTGAGGAACTCCGCCAGGGTGAGGACCTTGCCGTTGAGCGCGGCGACGTTCTCGTCCTCGGGGAGCAGTTCAGGGGCGTCGCTGCGCCACACCGCCGTGCAGGAGGGTTCCACGCCGACGATGGGCACGCCGTCGCGGACATACCGGGCGAGCACGGCCGCGGCGTTCGTGAGTTGGCGGCGGGCGCCGTCGAGTTGCCCGGTGGAGATCCAGGTGAGGCCGCAGCACGCGGTCTCCTCGAGGACCTCGGGCTCGTAGCCGAGGCGGACGAGGACCTGCACCATGGCGGCGAAGGAGGTGGATTCGAAGCAGTCCGAGAAGGAGTCCACCCAGATGAGCACGCGGCCCTTGGCGCCTTCGACGGCGCCCAGGCTCAGGGAGCTTCGGGCGGTCTTCGAGGCGAAGCGGGGGATCTGGCGGCGGCCGTCGACGCCGGCGGCGAACTTCAGGAGCCGGCCCAGCACGGGCGCCCCGCCGACGAGGTTGACCAGTCTGCCCAGGCCGGGGACGCGCGTGATGAGGCGACCCCAGCGCGGCAGCCACCCCAGCGCGTAGTGCGCCCGGGGACGGAGGCGACCCTTGTACGTCTCGTGGATCACGCGCGCCTTGTACGCCGCCATGTCGACGCCGGTGGGGCAGTCGCGCGCGCAACCCTTGCAGCTGAGGCAGAGGTCGAGCGCGGCGTGCACCTCGGGGGAGCGCCACCCCCCGGTGATCAGGGAGCCGTTGACCATCTCCTGGAGCGCGCGCGCCCGGCCGCGCGTCGAGTCCTTCTCGTTACGGGTGGCCTGGTAGCTGGGGCACATCACGCCGCCGGCCGCCGTCGAGTTCGCCAGGCACTTGCCCACGCCGGAGCACTGGTGCACGGCCTCAACGAAATCTGCATCGCTCAGCGACAACGGCGACCTGCTGGCCGCCACCATCCGCAGATCCGCCTCGATGGGGGCAGGATCGACGAGGACGCCGGGGTTGAGCAGGCCCTTCGGGTCGAAGACGTTCTTGATCTGGCGGAACAGGCCGAGCGCCTCGGGGGAGTACATGTGGTGCAACAGGGCGGAGCGGGCGCGGCCGTCGCCGTGTTCGCCGGACATGGAGCCGCCGAAGGACGCCACCAGTTGTGCGGCCTCCTCGACGAAGGCCTTGTAGCGCTCGGCGCCGTCCGGCTCCGTGAGCGGGAAGTCGATCCGGCAGTGCACGCACCCGTCGCCGAAGTGGCCGTACGGCAGCCCGTGCAGGTTGTACCGGCCGAGGAGTTCGTCGAAGCGACGCAGGTACTCGCCCAGGTGCTGCGGCGGGACGGCCGCGTCCTCCCAGCCGCCGTAGGCGGGCCTCTCGAGGCTCACGCCGGCCAGGCCGGCGCCGTCGGCACGGATCTTCCAGAGGCTGTTGGCTCGGGCGGGGTCGTCGACGACCCAGCCCTCCGTCGCGGCGGATCCGGCGACGACGGCGTGGGCGCGCTCCAGCACCTCGGCGCGGTCGTCGCCGACGAGTTCGAGGAACATCCAGCCGTCGCCGGCAGGCAGTTCTCCCACGGCCTCCGGCCCGTTCTTCGCGATGACCACGTCGACGATGCGCCTGTCGATGCCCTCGCACGCGGTGGGCTTGAAGCGCAGCAGGTTGGCGATGTCGTCGCCCGCGTCCGGCATGGTGGGGTAGCCCAACGCCACCATGACGCTGACCGGGGCGTCGGTGACCAGCCGCACGGTGGCGCGCACGATCACACCCAACGTGCCCTCGGTGCCGGCGAAGAACTTGGGCAGGTCGAACTTCTTCTCCGGAAGGAGGTGTTCCAGCGAGTAGCCGGAGACCTGACGGATGAACGTGCCGAACTCCGTGCGGATCACGCCCAGGTTGGCGGCGACGAGCGTGCGGAGCTCAGGCACGTCGTCGACCCCGAGCGTCAGTAGCTCGCCGGTGCCGGTGATGATGTCGAGGGAGACGACATTGTCGGACATGCGACCGTAGCCCAGGGCGCGGGGGCCGCAGGCGTTGTTCCCGATCATGCCGCCGACGGTGCAGCGGCTGGAGGTGGACGGATCGGGCCCGAGTCGCAGGCCGTAGGGGCGCGCGGCGATCTGGAGCTGATCCTGCACCACACCCGGATCGATGACGGCGGTGCCGGTCACGGGGTCGATGGAGTGGATCGTGTGGAGGTGCTTCGCCACGTCGATCACCAGCCCCGGCCCGACGGCGTTGCCCGCGCAGGATGTACCCGCGCCGCGGGCGGTGATGGGGGTATCGGTGGCCAGACAGGCGCGCACGAGGGCGATCAGCTCGTCGGAGGTGCGCGGGTGGGCGACGGCCAGCGGCTCGACGCGGTACAGCGAGGCATCCGAGGAATAGAGCGCGCGCGTCAGCGTGGAGGTGTCGACGATGCTGGCGAGCTCACCCAGCTCACTCAGTAGCCGGGCGTGGGGGGCAGCGGTGTCGACGGTCACCCCCCTAGTTTCGTGCGTCGGGAGAAGAATGTCGAAAGGTATCCACCGACGCCTCCCGGCGGATCAGTCCGTGACGGCGAGTGCTGACTGCATCGCGCGGCCAAGGGCCGCGTAATCCTCAGGGTTGATGGCGTCGACGAAGACCCGGCGCACCGAATCCACGTGGTGCGGCGCTGCCCGCTTGAGGAGGTCGAAGCCCTCTTCCGTCATGGTGGCCTGCACGCCGCGGCCGTCGGAATCGCACGAATTGCGCGAGACCAGGCCCATCCGCTCCATCCTCTTGACGGTGTGCGTCAACCGGGAACGGGAATGGCCCACCGAGGAGGCGAGCTCGCCCATGCGCAGCGTGTGGTTGGGGGACTCGCTGAGCCGTACCAACACCTCATATTCGGGCAGAGAGAGGTTAAACTGCCTCAGCGCCTCGTCGAGATACTCATTGATATGCGTGTTGGCCAGGAGGTAGCTCCGCCAGACACGTTGCTGGCTCTCCGTGAGCCAGCCTGCAACTGGTTCTGTCATGTGACCAGGATAGCACAATGGTTGAGGATTCAAGTAGTTGGTCCGCCAAATCCCTAGCCGACGCCGCAGCGGCACGTTAACCTTGCCTGCAACCGTTGAAAGGGACCCCATGGGACTTCGTGAAGAGATCATGTCGCGC
Organism: Tessaracoccus zhenghani; assembly: GCF_055326325.1. Taxonomy (NCBI): domain Bacteria; kingdom Bacillati; phylum Actinomycetota; class Actinomycetes; order Propionibacteriales; family Propionibacteriaceae; genus Tessaracoccus; species Tessaracoccus zhenghani. The sequence goes on from NZ_JBUZNQ010000002.1 coordinate 485,960, forward strand.
TCGGCCGATTCTGTCGGCGCAATGCTGCGGCGGCGTGTGGCGGAGACGCCCGACAAGTTGGCGTTCATGTACCCCGACGGCAAGGCGGAGGGCCCCAACACCTGGAGCCGCCTCACCTGGCGCGAATCCCACGAGATCATCGAGAGGCTCGGCGCCGGACTCCTCGCCCGCGGCGTGAAGTACGAGGACCGCGTGGCCATCTGCTCCAGCACCCGCGTCGAATGGATCTTCCTTGACCTCGCCATCGCGGTCGCGGCAGGAGCCACCACGACGGTGTACCCCAACACGGGCCCTGACGACGTGCACTACATCGTCAGCGACTCCGGCTCCAGCGTCTTCGTGGCGGAGAACGCCGAACAGTTGGCCAAGGTGCAGGACACCTCTGACTTCGATCAGCAGATCCACACCATCGTCGTGATCGACGGCACCGGCGTCACCTTCGACGACCGCATCATCTCCTACGACAAGTTGATGGAACTGGGCGAGGCCCACCTCAAGGAGAACCCCGACGCGCTGGACGAATCCATCGCCTCGACGAACCACGACACCCTCTCCACGCTGATCTACACCTCCGGCACCACCGGCCGCCCCAAGGGCGTGCGGCTCAACCACCTGTCCTGGGTGTACGAGGGGGCGGCAACCAAGTACCTCGAGATCATCGGCCCGGACGAGCTGCAGTTCCTGTGGCTGCCGTTGAGCCACGTCTTCGGCAAGGCGCTGATCGCCGCGCAGCTGGACTACGGTTTCGCGTCCGCCGTCGACGGCCGCATCGACAAGATCGTCCAAGGACTTGGAGAGGTGCACCCCACCTTCATGTGTGGCGCGCCGCGCATCTTCGAGAAGGTGCGCGCCGCCGTCCTCACCAGCAGCACCGGCGTCAAGGGGAAGATCGCGCGCTGGGCGTTCTCCGTGGGCTACCGCTCCATCGACGACCGGCTCGCCGGCCGCCCGCTCAAGGGTGCGCTCGCGGTGCAGTACAAGATCGCCGACAAGCTGGTGTTCTCCAAGCTGAAGGAACGCCTCGGCGGCCAGATGAAGTTCATGATCTCGGGCTCCGCGAAGCTCAGCCCTCAGATCCAGAAGTGGTTCTACGGCGCGGGCATCCTCATCGTGGAGGGCTACGGCGCGACGGAGACCAGCGCCATCGCCGCCGTCGACCTGCCGGCGGACCCGCACTTCGGCACCGTCGGTGCCATCGTCCCGGGCGTCGAGAGCAAGCTGGCCGAGGACGGCGAACTGCTGTTGCGCGGCCCCATCATCACGCCCGGCTACCACAACCTGCCAGACCAGACCGCTGAGGCGATCGACGACGACGGCTGGTACCACACCGGCGACATCGCCGAGATCGCCCCCACCGGCCACGTCAAGATCACGGACCGCAAGAAGGACCTGTTCAAGACCTCCGGCGGCAAGTTCGTGGCTCCGCAGAAGGTGGAGGGCGCCATCCAGGCGAACATCCCCTACGTGTCGCAGTCCATCGCGGTGGGCGAGGGGCGCAAGTACGTGGCCGCCCTCATCGTGCTGGACCCGGTGATGCTGCAGAAGTGGGCCGACAAGCGCGATCTCGGGAACCTCAGCTACGCCGAGCAGTCGCAGCGGCCCGAGATCAGGGCCTCCATCGAGAAGTGGATGGGCCGGGTCAACGAGCGGCTCGAGAAGTGGGAGACGGTGAAGCAGTTCGCCATCCTGGACCACGAGCTCACCGTCGAGAACGCGGGCGTCACGGCCAACATGAAGGTGCGTCGCGGTGCGGTCACCGACAAGTACGCCGACGTCGTCGACACCCTGTACCCGCGGGAGGACTGACCCCTTGTTCCGCTGGAAGTGCCCCCTGCGTTGGTCCGACATGGACGCGCAGGGGCACATCAACAACGCCGTGATGGTCGACTACCTGCAGGAGGCGCGCGTCGTCTTCCTGCGCGGCGGCGCCGCGTCGGCACTGCTCGACGAGGGCATCGTCGTGGTCAGCCACCAGGTGGAGTACCGCCGGCCCCTCCATTACGACGGGGCTGAGGTGATCGTCGAGCTGGGGGTGTCGCGGCTGGGGGCGTCGCGGGTGGAGCTGGCCTATGAGGTGTCCCAGGGCGGTGAGGCCGCCCTGGTGGCGCGCACGATGCTGTGCGCCTTCAGCTTCGAGGAGCAGCGGCCCATCCGCTTGAAGCCCGCGTACCGCGAGTTCTTCGACACCCACCGCAGGGAGGTGGAGCCGCTGCGCGACCTGAGGGCGCCGTCGCTGGAGGGCGCAGGCACCCCGGTGTCGCTGCCGGTGCGCTGGACGGATCTGGACAGCTACGGGCACGTCAACAACGCGAAGGTCTACGACTACCTGCAACAGGCGCGCATCGAGGCCACCACGCAGTGGGATCCGACGATGGCCCGGGCCGGCTCGGAAGGCGCGGAGCACATGTGGCTCGTCGCCCGGCAGGACGTCGACTACCTGGCGCAGCTCGAACACCGCCCGGCGCCGTACGAGGTGCGCGTCGCGCCCGTGCAGCTGGGGTCGTCGTCGATCGTGCTTGCCTCGGAGATCGTCGACCCGGCGACGGGCACGGTGCACAACCGGGCGCGGACCATCCTGGTGGTGGCCGATCAGGCGCTGAACAAGTCGACGTTGCCCGGGTCGCTGCGGACGAACCTGGAGAGCCGCCTGGTGTCCTGACGCGATGATGGCTCCGCGAACCTTTCGCGGAGCCACCACTGCGGTGCGTCAGCGCTCGGCCAACTCCACCACCTCTGCGTCGGACAGCGGCGCGTTGTAGACCCGTAGCTCGTCCATCGCGCCCGAGTAGGGGACGTCCCACCAGTTGACGCCCAAGCTGAAGACCCCGTCGGTGGTGGTGAGCACGTCCGGGAACCCGGTGCCCTCGAAGACGCGGGTGCCATCCACCCAGGCCGTGAGCTTCCCGGAGTCGACGGTGAACGCCACGTGGGACCAGGCGCCGACGGGCAGCTTCTGCCCGAAGCCGGCGTCGTACCAGGCCGAACCGGACCAGATCATCGAGCCACCGCCCACGCCGCCGTGTCCGGACGGCAGCAGGCTCACCCAGGAGGTTTCGTCGCGCGCGGCGAAGAAGGTGGGGGTGAACTGCGTGGTCACGGTGGGCTTCAACCACAGGGAGACCGACCAGGTGGGCCCGGAGACGAGGCCATCGGGGAGCCGCACGCCCGAGCCGCCGTCGAACATTGCAGCCTGGCCCTGTACCCCCTCGCCGAACGTGATGCTGCCGCCGGTGGCACCGATCCGCGGGCCGCTCACCGTGCCTGCGGTCTGCCCGTCGGCGGCGTGGAGGTCGCCGTCGAAGGGGTAGCTCGCCACCAGCCCGCCCTCAACGCGGGCGGGCACCACGACGGTGAACTGCCGCGAGCCGGTGACGACGCCGTTGGTGACGGTGGCGGTCAACTCCACCGTCGCGTCGGGCTCCCCGGCCGTGGGCCGGACGACCGAACCGTCAGCGGCGATGACCGATTCGGCCGAGCTGGTCCACACGATGGTCGACCCCTGGGTGCCGGCGGTGGGCAGAGCGAGGTCGCTGATGGCGGTGGCCGGCACCGTGAGGTCGGCCAGCACCCGCTCCACCGCCTCGTCCGGCTCGACCTGCAGCCGCTGAATGGCACCCACCGCCGCCCCGTCGGGTGCCAGCGCGCTCCAGGTGGTGACCCATCGCCCCTGATCAGGGTCGAACTTGCGGGCAACTTCTGCCACGTACGTGGTTCCGCTGAGACGCAGGATGAGGCGCGACCGGCCGTCCCGTTCCCACGTGCCGCTCATGGCGCCGGTGACCTGACCCTGCTGCGTCAACTCGAGGGAGACGGCCTGATGGATGTCGGTGTCGATGGTGCGCGGGGCGTGGGCCACCACCGCGTAGGTGCCGACGACGTCGTGCCTCTTGACGTCCCTGGCTGTGGCGCCTCCGTAGCGCAGCGGCGCGACGACCGGCCACCCGTCGTCATCTGTGTACATCTCGTGCACGCGGATCTGGTGCTCCTCCCCGCGGCCGGGGAAGCGCGTGTGGAAGACCAGGAACTGCTGGCCGGTGGCCTCGTCGACGAACGGCGAACTGCCGCCGGGGGAGACGTACCCGAGCCCGCGTCCCGCTCCCGGGTCACCGGGCAGCCGCTGGAACTCGTGGTTCCCCAACAACTTCACGGCCGACTCCGCGATGGAGGCGTCGTCGAACAGCGGCTTGGCCGGATCCGCCTTGACCTCGGCCATGTCGCGTCCCTCCGCGTCGAGGTACGGCCCGTCCGGGCTGGTGGCGCGGGCGACGCGGATGTTGTAGCCACCCGTCGAATCCAGCCCGCCGTAGGTGACGAACAGGTTGTAGAAGCCGGTGGCGGGGTCATAGCTGACGGCCGGCCCCTCGATGCGGGCGTGGTTGCCGCCCCAGAGGTGCTTGCCGTACCCCTGATCCGGCAGAGGGAAGCCGGTGGAGGGGTCCAGCTCCAGGATGAAGATGCCTCCTGAGAAGGACCCGTAGACCATCCAGAGACGGCCGTCGGCATCGAAGAAGACATCCGGGTCGACGACGTTCGGGTGCACCGTGGCGTCGTAGATGGTGCCGTCCTCGGAGGGCTGGCCCCACATGCCGGATTTCAGGATGAGGCCGAGATCCTCGTACGGGCCGGTGACCTCGTCGGCCACCGCGATGCCCATCGCGGAGCGGGGCGAGTCGCCGCGGCAGGCGTTGTAGTACATGTAGAAGCGGCCGTCGGCCAGCTGGATCACGTCCGGTGCCCACAGCGTTTCGGTTTCCGCCCAGGTGAGCGCCTCGGAGAGCTCGGCGGTGACATCGTCGAACAACGGATTCTCGGGGGTCACGTCGGCGGCGATCTGCTCCCACTGGACCAGGTCGGTGCTCGAGGCTGCCTGGAGGTGGGAGCCGAACACGTAATGCACACCGTCGACCTTGATGTGGTCGGGGTCGTGCACCGTGGCGTCCGCGAACGTGGGCGTGGGCAGCTGGGGTGCCTCGGGCGGCCGTGCCTCGGCCGGTGAGGCGGCGATCAGCGACAGAGTGGCCACCAGCGCCACGGACAAAGACAGGGGAGAGCGGAGAGACGACATTGTTGCTCCTCAGGTGGGTATCAGGTCAGGGACAGGGTGACGAAGGAGTGGGGCGGAAGTTCGACCTCGAGGACGCCGTCGGCCGGGAGGCCGACCTCGAACGACGACGGGGCCACCGCGTCGGGCACGTCGGGGCTGTTGTGGTCACTGATCGACGGGGCGGTCAGGATCCGGCCCGTCACCGCTGTGACGGGCCGGCCGCGCAGCGCCAGCCGCACCGTGGTGGCGGCCTCGAGGTCGATGTTGCTCAGGGAGACCAGCGCCGCGCCGTCCTTGGTGGAGGCCGATGCCGAGACCATCGGCACGGTGGCTTTGCCCACCTCACGGGTGCTGACCGGCTCGCCGATCCAGGACACCGCGAGCGAGTCCGCGTCGTGATGCCCCTTGTTCATCTCGAACACGTGGTAGGTGGGCGTCTTGACCAGGCGGTCGCCGTCGGTGTGGAGGACAGCCTGCAGGACGTTGAGCACCTGGGCGATGTTGGCCATGACCAGGCGGTCGGCGTGGCGGTGGAAGGAGTCGAAGTGCACTGACGCCACCAGCGCGTCGCGCATGGTGTTCTGTTGGAACAGGAAGCCGGGGTTGGTGCCGGGTTCGGCTGCGAACCAGGTGCCCCACTCGTCGAGCACGAGGCCGATCCGCTTGCCGGGATCGTAGGCGTCCATGATGGTGCCGTGCCGCGTGAGGAGTTCCTCGATCCGGAACGCCGAGCGCATGGTGTCGTAGTACACGTCTGTGCTGAACTCGGTGGCGCTGTAGGTGGGCGGCCATTCGCCCGGGTAGGTGTAGTAGTGCAGCGAGATGGCGTCGAAGAAGTGGCGGGGGTTGCAGCCGCAGCCCAGGTCGCCGAGGGTCTTCATCAGCGTCTCGGTCCAGTGGTAGTCGTCCACGTTGGCGCCGCCGGCGATCTTGTAGAGCTTGTTGCCGTCGTGCTCGCGGCAGTAGGTCGAGTACTGGCGGGCCAGGTCGGCGTAGTACTCGGCGCGCATGTTGCCGCCGCAACCCCAGGACTCGTTGCCCACGCCCCAGAACGGAATGCGCCACGGTTCGTCGCGCCCGTTCTCGCGGCGCAGCTTCGACATCGGGGCGTCGCCGGAGCGGGTGAGGTACTCCACCCAGTCAGCCATCTCCTGCACGGTGCCGGAACCGACGTTGCCGCAGATGTACGGCTCGGTGCCCAGTTGGTCGCACAGGTCCATGAACTCGTGGGTGCCGAAGGAGTTGTCCTCCACCACGTTTCCCCAGTGGGTGTTGACCACGGTGGGGCGCTGGTCCCGGGGGCCGACGCCGTCGCGCCAGTGGTACTCGTCGGCGAAGCAGCCGCCGGGCCACCGGAGATTGGGGATGTCCAGGGCCTTCAACGCCTCCACCACGTCCGTGCGCATGCCGCGGGTGTGGGGGATCTGGGAATCCTCGCCGACGAAGATCCCCTCGTAGATGCAGTGGCCCAGGTGTTCGGCGAAGTGCCCGTAGAGGTGTCGGCTGATCCTGGGGCCGGGGACGTCGAGGTTGATGACGGCGGTGGTGAGCATGGGTCTCCTTACTTCGTGGTCTCGGACTCGGTCCGGAGGATGGGCCAACCGTCGCGCCAACCGAACCTGCGGATGGCCAGCTGGAAGTCGCCGCCGAGGTCGGCGTCGTAGTAGTGGTAGGCGATGTGGTCACCCGAGACGGACTGGCCGCCGGGGCCGATGCGGTTGTCGATGGTCTCGAGCAGCAGCGTGCCGCCGCCCTCGGCGAGATCGACCCCCTCCGCGTCGAGGTAGGGCCCCTCAGGTGACCTGGCGCGCCCGACGTTGATGTTGTAGGTGCTGGCGGTACCCCGGCAGCACGAGTCGAACGAGACGAACAGGTAGTACCAGCCGTCGCGGTACAGAAGCGCCGGCGCCTCGATGGCGTTGGTGGCGGTCTGGCGACTGGCGATGGTCACGGGTTCGGCTCCCTCCACGACCGTGCCGGAGGGGAGATCCAGCGGCACCAACTGGATGCCGCCCCAGAACGACCCGAACGCCATCCAGCCCCGGCCCTCTTCGTCGACGAGAACGGCCGGGTCGATGGCGTTGTAGTCCTTGGAGCCGTCGGACGAGACCACCTGGCCCCGGTCGGTCCAGCCCGCCGACGGATCCTCGGCATCGAGCTCGTCGTTGGTCAGCAGGCCGATTGCCGATGTGTTGGAGCCGAACGTGGAGGCGGAGTAGTAGAGGTACCAGGTGCCCTCGTGCTCCACCACCTCTGGAGCCCAGAAGTTCTCCACGCCGGCGATCTCCTCGACGGCCCACTGGGGCGCGGTGTCGGGCCCCCACGCCTCACCGGCGTAGCGCCATTCACGCCCGTCAGTCGAGGTGCGGACCTGGATCGCCCCTTGGGCGACGCGGGGGTCGCCGGTGGAGAACACGAGCCACGGGTGGTCGTCGGTGCCGACGACGAGGCCCGGATCGTGCGTGCGGAGGTCACCCGACACGTCGAGTTCCTCCGCCACGGGCGAGCCCGCCTGGCAGCCGGCCACCAGGAGGGCAGCCACCACGCCCGCGACCCACCTGACGGTCATCCGGCGAACCTCACCATCGTCCAGGAGATCGGCGGAAGCGAGATCTCCAGGGAGCGTTCGGTCAGCGTGGCGCTCTCGTTCGGGCGCGGTGCCACGGTGCTGTCGTCGTCGACGCCGGCCTGCCACCGGGGGTCGGTGTGGTGCAGGGTGACGGCCTCGGTCAGGGACACGCCGGCGGGGACATCGACCACCACCTCGATGGTCTCGCTCTCGGAGCGGTTGACGAGGAACAGCGCACCGGCCGACTCGTCCCACGTCGCGACGGCGTCCACCGCGGGAACAGCGCCGAACGCGTGGCTCGCGATCGTGGGGGAGTCGATGACGACGCGGAGCACTTCGCCCCGGGCGTACCTGGAGGTGAGCGCGAACGGGTGGAAGGTCGTCTGCTTCCAGACGGGGCCGTCGGGCTCGCTCATCACCGGCGCGATGACGTTGACGAGCTGCGCCAGGTTGGCCGACCACACCCTGTCGGTGTGGCGCAGCAGCGAGATGAGCAGGTTCCCGAAGACGACGGCGTCGGCCACCGAGTAGTTGTCCTCGAGCAGTCGGGGTGCCACGGGCCAGTCGTCGCCGGCGGGCGGCCTCGACGGCGTGCGGTCCTGGTACCAGATGTTCCACTCGTCGAAGGAGATGCCGATCTTCTTGTCACTCTTCCGGGCGGCACCGACGGCGTCGATCGTCGCGCCCACCTGGCTGATGAAGCGGTCCATGTCTTCGGCGGACACGAGGAACTCCTGGAGACCGTGCTCGCCCTCCCAGTAGTAGGCGTGCGCGGAGATCATGTCCACGTGGTCCCAGGCCTCGGTGAGGACGACGCGCTCCCACTCGCCGAAGGTCGGCATGGAGCGCTGCGAGGAGCCACACGCGACCAGCTCGAGGGAGGGGTCGATCATCCGCATGGCGCGGGCCGTCTCGGTGGCGATGCGGCCGTACTCCTCGGCGGTCTTGTGACCGATCTGCCAGGGACCGTCCATCTCGTTGCCGAGGCACCACATCCGGACCCGGTACGGCTCGTCAGCGCCGTTGGCCCGACGCTGCTCCGCGAAGTGGGACGTGCCGGGCACGTTGCAGTACTCCAACAGGTCGAGGGCCTCTTGCGTGCCACGCGTGCCGAGGTTGACCGCCATCATCGGCTCGATCCCGGCCAGCCGCGCCCAGGCCATGAATTCGTCGGTGCCGAACGTGTTGGGGTCCGAGGAGTGCCAGGCGAGATCCAGCCGGTGCGGCCGCTCCTCGACGGGCCCCACGCCGTCCTCCCAGCGGTACCCGGAGACGAAGTTGCCGCCCGGGTAGCGCACGGTGGACACCCCGAGCTCACGCACCAGGTCGAGGACGTCGCCCCGGAACCCGTTCTCGTCGGCCGTCGGGTGCCCCGGCTCGTAGATGCCGGTGTAGACGCATCGTCCGAGGTGCTCGACGAACGAGCCGAATGTCCGTCGGCGCACCGGGCCGACCCGGAACGCTGGATTGATGACCACATGGGCATGATGCATGCCTGAGCCCCTTTGCTGAAACTGTACATCGATAGAAATCCAGCATGTCATCTGGTGCGGTGGAAGGTCAAGGCCTGGCCGCGACTGTCGTTCCTGAGCGTGAAGAGTCCCCTAAAGGTCACGATTCGATAACGGCGGTTGCGTGTACATCGATGTAAGTGTAGTTTCCTGGCTACCAGTTCCAGGGTGGGAACGTGACGCCTCTCAACGACCGAGGGTGCGTGGGTCCCGGCCCCCCAAGAGACGAAAGGGCCAGAAATGTTTGGCAACTTCAACCGCCGCAACTTCCTTCTCGGCGCCAGCGCAGCCCTCGCAGCCCCCACGCTCGCCGCCTGCGGAGGCAGCGACGACTCGGCTTCCGGCTCAGGCGGCAACGGCGGGAGCTCCGGCTCCGGCGTCGAGCTCACCTACATGTTCCGTGGCGGTGAGGACGAGCGCAAGGCATACGACCAGGCCATCAAGGCCTTCGAAGACGAGACGGGCGCCAAGGTGAAGGTCATCGTGACCGACGCCGACTCGTACCGCACCAAGCTGCAGGCAGCCATCACCGGCAACCAGACGCCGGACGTCTTCTACCTCGAACAGGGCGCCGTGATGGCGTTCGCGAAGAACGGCGTCGTCAAGGACATCACCGCCGACATCGAGACCGCCGGCATCGAGGTGGACAAGGTCTGGAAGTACGGCGTGGACTCCTACCGCTTCGACGGGTCCAAGGTGGGCGAAGGCGCCCTCTACGGGCTGCCCAAGGACATCGGTCCCTTCTCCTTCGGCTACAACAAGACGATGTTCGAGAAGGCCGGCATCGCGCTGCCCGACAAGGACACCCCCTACACCTGGGCCGAGTTCCGCGACGTCGCCAAGCAACTGACCACGGGCGAACAGTGGGGCACCGGCCTCAACGTCACCTGGAACCTCCAGGCGTGGGTGTGGTCCAACGGCGGCGACTGGGCCGATGCTGACCGCCGGAATGTCACCGTCGACACCCCCGAGTTCGCCGAAGCCTTCCAAGATTTCGCCGACATCCAGCTGGTCGACAAGTCCACGCCGTCGGTCGAGCAGGCCCAGACCATGGACACCTACCAGCGGTGGATGCGCGGCCAGATCGGGTTCTTCCCCGTCGGCCCCTGGGACGTCTCCACCTACGCGAAGCTGCCCTTCGACTGGGATCTCATCCCCTACCCGGTGGGTTCCACCGGCAAGACCGCCACCTGGGTGGGTTCGCTCGGCATCGCGGTGTCGTCGAAGACGAAGAACTCCGAGCTCGCGGCCCAACTGGCGATGTTCCTCTCCGCCAACGAGGAGACCCAGCGCCAGCTGTACAAGGCCGGCGTCCAGATCCCCAACCTGGTGGACATGGCCCACGGCGAATACGCCGAGTCCGAGGGCATGCCCGAGAACAAGATCGAGTTCGTCCAGATCGCCGAGGAGTACGGCCGCGCCCTGCCCGCCGCCACCACCTGGTCCGGCGAGTGGTACGACGAGTTCTGGGTGGGCATCCAGCCGGTGCTCGACGGGAAGATCAGCGCGGCGGACTACTGCAAGGACGTCCAGCCGCGCATGCAGCAGAAGCTCGACGCCGCCAACCAGGCCGCCGGTATCTGATCACCTTCGACGGTGGGGCGGGGCTCCTGCCCCGTCCCACCCCCATGACGGGAGAGCACTGTGCACACCAGCGTCAACGTCGCCGGCCACAAGGCCCGCACGCGAAAGACCCATCTGTACCGACGGGAGCACTGGGTCGCCGCGGCCTTCATCGCCCTGCCGCTGCTCGGCTTCCTGGTGTTCGCCATCGGGCCGTTCCTGTACGCGGTGTACGCGTCGTTCACGAACTGGAACATGCTCAGCGACCCCCAGCCTGTCGGCCTCCAGAACTACATCACCGCCTTCAACGACCCCTACTTCCTCACGTCGCTGGGCAACACCTTCTTCTACATGATCGGCATCCCGATCGGCCTGGTGCTGGCCCTGACCCTCGCGCTGGCCATGAACCGGCGCATGCCCGGCCGGGCGCTGTTCCGCTCGATCTACTACGTGCCCGTGGTCAGCTCGCTCGCGGCCGTCTCGATCCTGTGGCAATGGGCCTACAACGGTGACTTCGGCCTCGTCAACCAGGTGTTGGAGCTCGTCGGCATCGACGGCCCCAACTGGCTGCAGAACACCGCCACCGTCAAGCCTGCCCTCATCATCATGGCCGTGTGGAAGGGCCTCGGCTACTCGATGCTGCTCTACCTCGCAGCGCTGCAGAGCGTGCCGGCCTCGCTGATGGAGGCGGCTGAACTCGACGGCGCCGGTTCCTTCCGCAGGTTCTGGCACATCACGCTGCCCATGGTCCAGCCCGTGACCTTCTTCCTGGTTGTCACCGGCGTCATCGGCGGCTCCCAGATCTTCACCGAGATCAACATCATGACCCCCACGGGCGGCCCGGAATATTCGTCGGCGTCGATCGTCTGGTACATCTGGCAGAAGGCTTTCGCCAACCTGCAGATGGGCTACGCGTCGGCGATGGCGGTCCTCCTCGGCCTGCTCGTCTTCATCATCACGGCCCTGCAGTTCTGGTTCAACGCCAGGCACGGCCACGAAGGAGCTGAGTGACATGGCGTCGACAGCCAAGACCCGCTATCGCACCGGCAACATCATCGTCGCGGTACTGCTACTGATCGGCGGCATCGTGATGGTGGCTCCGCTGCTGTGGATGGTGTCGACCTCGCTGAAGACGCAGGACGGCGTCTTCTCCCTCCCTCCGGAGTGGATCCCGCCACTGCCGCAATGGCAGAACTACCTGCGGGTGTGGGATGCGGGCCCGTTGGCCAGTGGCATCAAGAACTCGCTGATCGTGTCGCTGACGGTGACCATCGTGGGCTCGATCACCTCGACGCTGGCGGCGTTCGCCTTCAGCAAGCTCCGCCTCCCCGGCAAGAACGCGATCTTCCTGTTCATGCTCGCCGGCATCATGATCCCGTTCCCCACCCTGATGATTCCCCAGTTCGTGATGTTCTCGAAGCTGGGTTGGATCGACACCCTGCTTCCGCTGATCGTTCCGGGCCTGTTCGGCAACATCATGATGATCTTCTTCCTCCGCCAATACCTGCACAGCGTGCCGGATTCCCTCATAGAGGCCGCCAAGATTGACGGCGCCGGTTATCTGCGGATCTTCGGCTCCATAGTGCTGCCTCTTATTCGGCCCGCTATCGCCGCGCAATTCATCCTCTGGTTCATGGCGGTGTGGAATGACTACCTGGCGCCGATCATCTACCTCAACAGCCCAGAGAAACAGACGCTTCAGGTGGTCATTGCCAACTTCAATGCCAATTACGCCATTCAGACCGACTATCCGTTGATCATGGCCGCTTCGGTGATCGCACTCGTGCCGGTTTTCGTGATCTTCGTCGCCTTCCAGAAGCAGATCATCGAATCCGTCGCACTCACCGGGACGAAGGGCTGACATGGGACCCGACTACCTGGCTGTGAAGGCCGTCTCCCACACCGATCCCGGTCTCTGGGGCGCCCATGACCCCACCGTCGTCCGGGCCCGGGACGGCCGGTGGCTGATGATGTCCACGGACACCGCCGTGGCCGGCTCTCCCGGTGCAGGCGTCCAGATCCGGCAATCCTGGGATCTGGAGACCTGGACCTGGTTCGGGCACGCCTTCAGCGGGGTGCCCGGTCCCGCCGCCGAGTGGTCGGGTGCCCACGGCATCTGGGCCCCGGAGGTCATCCGGCGTGGCGAGGAGTACCGCATGTACTACTCGGCCAGTTCCTTCGGCTCCCGCACCTCGGCGATTTCGCTGGCAACGGCCCCTGATGCCGCCGGTCCCTGGGAACACCGGGCCATCGTCGTGTCGACGCGGCACGACGCCGACGATGTCAACGCCATCGACGCCGCAGTGACCACCGATGCCGACGGCAACGACTGGCTGCTGTACGGCTCGTTCTTCGGTGGCCTGCGGATCCTCCCGCTGGACGAAGCGGGGTTCCCGCTGGAACCCGGTGATCTGGGGGAGCCCGTCGTGCACCGGGCCGCGTCGATCAACGGCGCCGTCGAGGGCGGCCACATCATCGCCGCACGGGGGCGGTACTTCCTGTTCTGCTCGTTCGACTCGCTCTTCGACACCTACAACGTTCGCGTCGCCGCCTCGGATACGATCACCGGCCCGTACGTGGACGCCACCGGAGCCGGCCTCATCGACGACTCGGAGCCGCCTGCTCAGGTAGGGACCCTGATCCTGACGAGCTACGAAGCGCCGGACGGCACCATCTGGGCCGCGCCCGGGCACAGTTCGCACCTGGTGACGCCCTCGGGGCTGGTCCTCGTGCACCACGTCCGCGACGGCGCTGACCCGACCCGCCACACGGCGCACCTCCGGGCGCTGAAGTGGACCGCCGGCGGCTGGCCGGTGGCCAACCCGCTGCCTGCACCCGGGCACGACGTGCCCGAGGGCGCCGCGTGGGCGGGCCACTGGCTCGTCTACCGGCTGGAGGCGTCGGCCCCCATTCCCGTGCGCCCCACGCGGGTGGAGCTCAGCGGTGCAGATCTGGCGGCACTCGCCACGGCGGGCCGCGGGAGCGTGTCGCTGGCGGGGCAGGTCGTCGACGCGGTGTGCTTCGCCCATGACGGGGAACTCGCGTTCGCGGGAATCGACGAGCAGGGAGTGACGGTGTGGGGCATCAAGGCGTGAAGCGGTCGCCTCGCACGGGCGGCTGGTGGGCGGAGACAGCCATGCGCTGGCTCGGCACCGGCACCCAGGTGGTGGAGGTCAGCCTCGCCTGGTGGGTGGCGACCCTGCTCGGCCTGATCCTGTTCGGCCACCTGCCCGCCAGCGTGGCCGCCGTGTCGGTTCTCGGCAGGCTGGGCACCGACGACGCCAGCACCCGTCCGCTCGGTGACTTCGTCCGCGCCTGGCGCGCCACCCTGGTCCGCAGCACCGTGGTCGGCTGGCCGGCGACGCTTGCCCTCGTCGTCCTGGGCTTCAACGGCTGGGTGCTGAGCCGCGGCGATGAGCCGTGGATGGCCCCGATGTTCGTGGTCACGGTGTGCGTCGCTGCGTGCCTGTCGCTGGGGCTGGCCTACGTCGTAGCCATGCTGGCCGACGAGCGCGGCCGTCGCGTCCCCGTGCTCACGCTGTGGCGTGCCGCGCTGGGCGTCTGCCTCGTGTCGCCGGCGACGGCGGCTGCCTGGGCGGTCAGCGCCGCAGGCCTGGCCGTCGTCGCCTGGCGCTTCCCGGTCCTGGTCCCACTGGCCGTGCCGGGGTTGTTGGCGCTGCTCACCGCGTGGTTGATGCGCCGGCGCCTGGATCAGACCGGGGTCTTCGCCCCGGAGGACTCGCGCTCGACGATGGTGAAGTCTGCATAGAGGTGGCGCACGGGCAGCCGGTCCTTCAGGGGAGTGGCTGCCTCACGGACGCGGTCTTCCAGCATCGCCACCGCCACCCGGGCGATCTGCTGGCGTCCCGGAGACACGGTGCTGAGGGTGGGGCGCGTGAAGGCGGCATCCTCGATGTCGTCGAAGCCGATGACCGCCACCTGGCTGGGCACGTCGATCCGGTGTGAATGCAGGGAGTGGAGCACGCCCAGCGCGAGCGTGTCGTTCAGGGCGACGACGCCGTCGAACTCCGCGCCGGACTCGATGAGTTCATCGGTCGCCTCCGCTCCGGTGTTGCGGTGCCACAGCCCCGTGGGCCGGATCAGTTCCTCCCGGACGGGCAACCCGGCCTCGCCCATGGCCCGGCGGAACCCGCGCTCACGCAGTGCTGCGGACCCGACCACCTCGCCGGGGTGCGCCCCGACGACGGCGATGCGGGTCCGGCCCTGCTCGATGAGGTGCCGGGTGGCCGCGGCGGCGGCCTCCACGTTGCTCATCGTGATGTGGTCGTTCGGGGAACCGAAGACGCGCTCGCCCAACAGGACGAGTGGGAAGTCGACGGTGAACAGCCTGATGTCCTCCGGCCCGAGGGCCAGCGGCGAGAAGATGGTGCCGTCGGTCATGGTGCGGAGCGGCCCATGCAGGACGTCGATCTCGCGGTTCCGATCCGAGTTGGTCTGCTCGATCAGCACGCGCAGGCCTGCCTTCTCAGCTTCCACGATGACGGAATCAGCGAGTTCCGCGAAGTAGGGGAGCTTCAATTCGGGCAGTGCCAGCCCAATGAGGCCCGTCCGTCCCCGACGGAGGTTCCGGGCGGTGAAGTTCACCTCATAGCCGAGCTTTTCGATGGCATTCTCAACCCGCTTGCGGGTCTCCGGACGCACATGTGGGAATTCATTGACGACGTTGGAAACGGTCTTGACCGAAACGCCGGCAAGCTTCGCAACATCCTGCATCGTAGCGGCCACTTCGAGTCCTTTCCCCGCGGTGATTCTGCTCTGGAGGAGCGGATGAATTCAGCGCAACTTCATTGTTCCACACGCATTCCATCGATAGGAAAGCGATGGCCCTGCTGTGGCGCGGGCTGGCAGGTGGGGCACCACCAGATGACGCGCTGCTGGTCCACGTCGGCGTCGGCGACGGACCTGCCGCCGCCCAGTTCCGAGGCCTCGATCAGTGTGCCGCATCGGCGACACGGGCGGTGCCGGCGCCCGAACACGAACGTGTTCTCTCCTCGCCGGTGGATCCCGGTGAACGTCCGGACGGGGTTCGTGAGGTTCCCGCGCATCAGTTTCGCGGCCAGGTCGACGACGGCGGGGACGTCGCACAGGGCCACCGATGTCGTCGGGTGGAGGCCCTGCAGGAAGCAGACTTCGACGCGGTACTCGTTGCCGAGGCCCGCCAGGTTGCGTTGGTCCAGCAGCGCCTCGCCGATGGTCCGCTCGGGGCGGGACGACACCCGGCGGACCGCCTCGTCGCGCCCCGTGGGCTCCCAGCGGCCGGGGGAGTGCCAGTCGTCGGCGAGCACGTCAGGGCCGAGGTGCGCGGTGCGTCGGTCGTACTCCCTCGCGGGCCAGAGCTCGACCACGCCGAGCCAATGCCCCACCAGCTCGACCCCGCCGTCGACCCGGATCACCAGGCGGGCGGTATGGGCGGGCGCCGACCATTTCGCCCCGACCGCATGGATGCGCCAGGTGCCGTCCATGCGGAGGTGCGTGTGCAGGATGCGGTCCGCGCACTGCCAGTAGAGGTGCTTGCCGTAGGGCCAGATGCGGTCGATCGTGGTGCCCACCAAGGACTGAGTCGCGAGCGCGGGCACGCGGAAGTCGCTGTGCTCGATCGTCCGCCCGACGAGGGGCTGGAGCCGCTGCGACAGTTGCCAGACGGTGTCGCCCTCAGGCACGGGGCGCCTCCACCGTGATGCCCTTCGGCGTGAGCCGTGCACCGGCGGCCAGCAGCGTGGCCTCGAGGCTCGACGAACCCACCCGTTCGCCGTCGACCTCTTCGATGCGGAGCCTGCCCATCCTTCCCTCACCCACGGCGCGCACGAGGGCGTGGATGACCAGGGTGGCGTGGCGTTCGCGGTGCTCGGAGCCGCCGAAGAGGGTGAGGATGCGGCCCCCGCGGGTGAGGTGGGCGAGGCAGACGCCGTCGGCCAGCACGACGAGGGCGCCGGCCGCGCGCGAAGGGTGGGCCGTCGGGTGCGCGGGCCAAGGGAGGATCGAGCCGTACGGGTTGGCCGGGTCGAGGGCCGCCAGGACCTGGAGGCTGCGGGGCCCCTCGACCGCCAGCCCTTCGGGAACGGCCGGGCCCCGATTCTCGTGCGAGCGAAGCTGCTCGATGAGGTCAGGCGTGCTGAACTGCGCGCCGCCCAGGCCTTCCACGAGGTAGCCGCGCAGCATCTTGCCGGCTTCCTCCAGCTTGGACAGCAGCCGATAGGCGGCGGCGAAACCGCCGGGCGTGCCGTCAGCCGTCACCCCACCGCGCGTGATCACGCCGAAGCGCTCGAGCCACGAGGACGCCAACGCCAAGGCCGCCTCGGCAGGGGTGGGCTGGGTGTCCCGCACCCGGTACCACCGGCCCGAGACCTGCGGTGGGGTCAGCGATCCCTGCCCGCTCAACAGCGCGCGAGACGGGCGGGGGAGTCGGGCACGCCGTCGGGGCGAGGGGCGGCTGGCCTTGTGCGCTCCCCGGGCGGCGCCGCCGATACGGGCCCGCACGGGAGCCATCGACGCCGGGGCGATCGCGCCCTCCTCCGCCGCGTGCCAGAGTGCGTCCGCGAGTTCCACAGCGGACTCAGAGCCGTGGATCGACGCGAACGTACCGTCACCCTCCGCGAGCCGGGCGGCCACGGCGAGCGCCTCCTCCGACGGCGGCTGGTCCGGTGGCCCGAGCAGGTCGAGGTCGTCCGCCGGGACCAACGCCACCAGCGGGTCGTTCGGCCCTGCGGAGCCACGCAGACGGACCACCACCTCGCCCTCGGCGAGCAGCGCGTCGAGGTGCGCTGCCTGGTAGCCCGCCAGACGGGCGGGCAGCACGTGGGTTTCCCAGGCGCTGGCGGGGAGCGCGGCTCCGGCGAGCCGTTGCAGGGCGAGCAGCACCTCGTCGGGGCTGGACACAGGCCTGTCGTCGACGTGGTGTGATGCCGCCAAGAAGCGGGCGAAGCCCTCCTGCGAGACGGGCTGCAGCTCCGATCGCGCCTTGTAGAGCGAGCGGCTACGCAGCCGGCGGAGCACCTCCGGGTCCACGAATTGGGGCTCCGTGGCGGTGAACCGCCCGGCCACCAGGCGCTTTGCCACCCGCTCCCGCTCCAGCACCAACCCGACGGTGGCCACCCCCAGCCCGAACGCGTCGGCCACCTCCTGCGCACTGAAAGGACCGTGGGTGCGGGCGTAGCGGGCGATGAGCTGGGTCAGCGGGTCGCGGCCCTCCACCTGAGGCGCGGCGTACCCGGCGGGTACCGGGATCCCGAGCGCGTCGCGCAGCAGGGCCAGATCCGAGACCGCCACCAGGTGCGGGCGCCCTGCCAGATTGAGCACCACCACCTCGCTGAGCCGCTCCGCCACGGTGGCGACGGAGGCGGCCCACCACTCAGGCGACACCTTCCCCTCGAGCTCGACGAGGGGAACCGGCCCCAGTTCCCGCGGCAGCGCGGCCACCGCGTCGTCGTGGCCCGCCCGTCGGTTCGACGCGGTGCGCTGCAGCTCGGCGACCACCTCGGCCACGACGTCCGGGTCGAGCACCTCGCGCAGGTCCAGCGTTCCGAGCGCGGCGGCGAGGAGTTCCGGGTCCATGGCGAGCAGCGCGGCGCGGCGCTCCGCGAGCGGCGCGTCGCCGTCGTAGATGAAGGCCCCGGGATAGCGGAACAGGAGCGTGGCCGCGAACGGGCTGGGTTGATCGGTGACCACCTCCACGAGCCGCACCGCGCCGGAGCGCAGCCCGCGCATGAGCTCGACGAGACCGGGCAGGTCGTAGGCGTCCTGCGTGACCTCGCGCACCGTCTCGATGATGATGGGGAACCTCGGGTGGTGCCTGGCCACCTCCAGGAGTTGGGCCGAACGCTGCCGTTGCTGCCAGAGCGGCGCGCGCCGGCCCGGGTTGGGCCGGGGGAGGAGCAGCGCCCGGGCGGCGCACTCGCGGAAGCGCGCTGCGAACAGGGCCGTGCCGCCCACCTGCTCGACGACGATGCGGCCCACGTCGTCGGGGTCGGTCAGGAGGAGTTCGGGGAGGCGCTCGACCAGATCGGAATCAGGGAGGCGCAGCACGATGCCGTCGTCGCCGGCCACGGGCACCACGTCGATGCTGACCTCCCGCGACAGCGCGTCCGCGATGATCAGCGACCACGCGCCCAGCACCCGTCGGCCCAGCGGCGAGTGGATGACCACGCGCCAGTCGCCCAGCTCGTCGCGGAACCGCTCCAGCACGACGGTGTGCTCGTCCGGCACCGACCCCGTCGCCGTGCGCTGCTCAGCCAGGTAGCGCTCCAGGTTGCGGCGGGTGTTCCTGTCCAGGAAGGGGCGGTCCAGCCGCTCCGGATTGCGCGAGGCCTCCCGCTGGAGGCGGCCGATGTTCCTGCCCAGCTCCGCGGGCCGCCCCTCATCCTCGCCGCGCCAGAACGGCAAGCGGCCGGTGTTGCCCGGGGCCGGCGTGACGAGCACCCGGTCGCGCGTGATCTCCTCCACGCGCCAGGACGACGCGCCCAGCGTGAAGACGTCGCCCACCCGTGATTCGTGGACCATCTCCTCGTCGAGTTCACCCACCCGCCGGGCACCGGCCTCCTCGCCGGCGAGGAATACGCCGAACATCCCCCGGTCCGGGATGGTGCCGCCCGAGGTGGCGGCCACCCGCAGCGCGCCCGGCCTGGGGTAGAGCCGGTTGTCCTCGCCCATCGCCAGCCTGGCGCGCAGGTTGCCGAAGTCGGCTGAGGGGTAGGCGCCCGTGAGCAGTTCCACCACGGAATCGAGCAGCGACCGGTCCAGATCCGAGTAGGGCCGCGAGCGCGTGACGGCGGTGAACCACCCGTCGACGTCCAGCCCCTCGTCGCCCTCTGCGGCCGTTGCGGCGACCGTCTGCTGGGCCAGCACATCCAGCGGGTGCTGGGGAATGTGGAGCTCCTCGATGTCGCCGGCCAGCATCCGCTCCGTCGTGACGACGGCCGAGGCGAGGTCGCCCCTGTGCAACGGGAAGACCTGGCCCACGGACGTGGCTCCCACCACGTGCCCCGCGCGCCCGATGCGTTGCAGGGCGCTGGCCACCGACGGGGGAGAGGCGACCTGGAGGACCCGGTCCACCGCCCCCATGTCGATGCCGAGTTCGAGCGAACTGGTGGCCACGACGCACTTGAGTTCGCCGGATTTCAGCGCGCCCTCGATCTCGGCGCGCTGCTCCTTGCTGACCGAGCCGTGGTGGGCGCGCGCGATGACCAGCGGCGCTCCCCGGACCGTGTCCACGGGAGCCATCACCTGGGCGGGCGGGCGCGCAGGGATGGGCGGGAGCGTGTCGGGGTCGTTCTCCTCGGCCCACATCTCGTTGAGCCGACCGGTGATGCGCTCGGCCGAGCGGCGGCCGTTGGTGAAGATCAGGGTGGAGCGGCCCTGTTTGACGGCGTCGTAGAGTTCCCGCTCCACATGCGGCCAGATCGAGCCGTTCGTGGCCGGGCCGCCGCGCAGCAGGTCCAACAGGTCGCCTGCGGTGCCGTCGCCTGCGTCGGGATCCGGGATGTCGGTAAGGTCCTCCACCGCGGTGCGCACGGTCACGTCCCACGACTTGTGGGCGGGCGGGGCCACCACCGTGACGGCCCTGTCGCCGCCGAGGAACGAGGCGACCTGCTCGATGGGGCGTACGGTCGCGGACAACGCCACGCGTTGGACGTCGCGTCCCACCAGCATGTCCAGCCGTTCGAGGGACAGGGCCAGGTGCGAGCCACGCTTCGTCCCCGCGACGGCGTGGATCTCGTCCACGATCACGGTCTCGACGGAGGTCAGCGTGCGCCGGGCCGAACTCGTCAGCATCAGGTACAGCGACTCGGGCGTGGTGATCAGGATGTCGGGCGGCCGCCGGATGAGGGCGGCGCGCTCCCGCTGCGGTGTGTCGCCGGAGCGCACGCCCACCGACACCTCGCTCCACGGGACGCCGAGGCGCTCAGCGGCCAATCGGGTGCCGGTGAGTGGCGCGCGCAGGTTGCGTTCAATGTCGACGCCCAGCGCCTTGAGCGGCGAGACGTACACGACGCTGGTCCCGGCCGTCGGGAGCCTCTCGGGCCGCGTCGCCAGGCCGTCGATGGCGGAGAGGAAGGCCGACAGCGTCTTGCCGGAGCCGGTGGGCGCGACGACGAGCGCATGCTCGCCCCGCGCGATCGCCGTCCAGGCCTCGGCCTGGACGGCGGTGGGGGCCGAAAACACGCTGGCGAACCACTCGCGCGTGGGAGCGGAGAAGTTCGCCAGCGGGTCAGGTGCGGTCATCAGCCAGCGGTGTCCGCGGGCTCCTCGGTGCCGTCGGTGCTCCAGTTGATGTGGAAGGCGCCGTCGGCATCGATGCGGCGGTAGGTGTGGGCGCCGAAGTAGTCGCGCAGACCCTGGGTGAGAGCCGCGTTGAGACGGGGTGCGCGCGCCTGGTCGTAGTGCGCCAGGGCTGCCGCGAAGCCGGGAACGGGGACGCCGGCCTTGACGGCCACCGACACCACCTCGCGCCACGCGTCCTGCGAGCTGGCCAGGCCCTCAGCCACGGACGGCGCCTCGAGCAGCGTGGCGAGCTTCCTGTCCGCGTACTCCGAGCGGATGCGCTCGAGCAGCTTCGCGCGGATGATGCAGCCGGCGCGCCAGATCTTGGCCACCTCGCCGACGTTGATGTCCCAGCCGTATTCGGCCCCGGCCATGCGGATCTCGTCGAGACCCTGCGCGTAGGCGACCACCTTGGAGGCCCACAGCGCCTGGCGGATCTGCTCGACGAACGCCTCGCGGTCCGCCACCTGGATGGTCGCGTCGGGACCCTGCAACGCAGCCTGCGCCGCCTGGCGCAGTTCGGGGGCCGACGAGATCGCGCGGGCGAAGACGGACTCGGCAATGGTGTTGACCGGGGTACCCAGGTTGAGGGCCGACTGCACCGTCCAGGTGCCGGTGCCCTTCATGCCGGCGGCGTCGACGATCACCTCGACGAGGGGGCGGCCGGTGCGGGGATCCTTCTTGCGGAGGACCTCGGCGGTGATCTCGATGAGGTAGGAGTCCAGGTCCCCGGTGTTCCAGGTGGCGAACACGTCGGCCATCTCGTCGTGCGAGAACCCCACGGCCTTCAGGAGTTCGTACGCCTCGCCGATGAACTGCATGTCGGCGTACTCGATGCCGTTGTGCACCATCTTCACGAAGTGGCCCGCGCCATCCGGCCCGATGTAGGTGCAGCAGGGTTCGCCGTCGACCTTGGCGGAGATGGATTCGAGAATGGGCCCGAGCGCCTCGTAGGACTCCGGGGAGCCGCCGGGCATGATCGAGGGGCCTTCGAGCGCGCCCACCTCGCCACCGGAGATGCCGGCGCCGACGAAGTGGAGGCCGAGGTCGCGCAGCTTGAGCTCACGCCTGCGGGTGTCCTCGAAGTGGGCGTTGCCGCCGTCGACGACGATGTCGCCCTCGTCCAGCAGCGGAACCAGCAGGTCGATGGTGGAATCCGTGGGGGCGCCGGCCTTGATCATCAGGATCATGCGGCGGGGACGCTCGATCGAGGCGACGAAATCTGCCAGCTCGACGGCGGGGACGAAGTCGCCCTCATGGCCGTGTTCGGCCACCAATTCGTTGGTCTTGTTGGGGGTGCGGTTCCACACGGCCACACGATGGCCGTTGCGTGCCAGGTTCCGGGCCAGGTTCGAGCCCATCACCGCCATTCCGATGACGCCGACAGCTGCCAGATTGCTCATGGAAGTTCTCCTCACGTTCGTTCCCCCCGAGCCTAGTGGTGCGGGGCGAATAGGGGGAGCCCGTCTGAGCGGTCGCAGCGCCAAAGAACTCCAGATAATTCTTGACGTCAAGATGATTTCCTGTCACCCTGCGACTGCCCACGCTCACTCACGAGGACTTGGTCACGGGTTGATCACGGATCGCTCACCTTAACCGATCAATCAGTCGTTCGCTGTGAGCGTTACCGCGTCCAATGGCGGGGCGCCGAGTGAGCGAGTGTACGGTCTGTCCCTAGGAACAGCTCCTGTCGAAGTAGATCCGGAGGATTAATGACTTTCAAGCGTTACATGAAGGCTGGCGCAGTGCTGGCCGTCGCAGCCCTGGGCCTGAGTGCCTGTGGCACCGGCACCACCGAACCCGCCGCTGAGGAAAGCCCCGCTGCCAGCACCGCCCCTGCCGAGGAAAGCACGCCCGCTGAAGAGCCTGCCGGTGAGCCCGTGGAGATCCAGTACCTCCACCGTCTCCCCGACGGCGAGGGCATGACCCCGGTCAGCGAGATCGTTCAGCGTTGGAACGACGAGAACCCGAACATCCAGGTCACCGCCACCAAGTTCGATGGCAAGGCCCAAGAGATGATCACCAAGCTCGAGACGGACGTCAACGCGAACAACGCTCCCTGCCTCGCGCAACTCGGTTACGCCGAAGTTCCCGAGATGTTCGTCAAGGGCCTGGTCGAGGACGTCACTGAAGAGGCCGAGAAGTACGAGGGTGACTTCGGCGGCGCGTTCGGCCAGATGTCGGTCGGAGGCACCATGGTGGGCCTGCCGCAGGATTCGGGCCCGCTCGTCTACCTGTACAACGAGGCTGAGTTCGAGAAGCTCGGCATCGAGGTCCCGACCGACTCCGCGTCGTTCGTCGAGGCCGCCAAGAAGGCTGCTGCCGCAGGCAAGTACATCGCTGACTTCACCCCTGACGAGGCGCAGTACTGGCTGTCCGGCCAGGCCGCCGGCGCCGGCGCCGTCTGGTACGGGGCTGAGAACGATCAGTGGGTCGTGAAGACCGACACCGCGGAATCCCAGGCCGTCGCTGCCATGTGGCAGGAACTGCTGGACAACAAGGCCGTCCTCACGCACGACCGTTGGGGCGACGCCTACGGCGCAGCCCTGGTCGACGGCAGCCTCATCGGCAACATCGCCGCCGCCTGGGAGACGGGTTTCGCACTCGATGCCCTGGACGGGACTGCCTTCGAGGGCCAGTGGCGCGTCGCTCAGATGCCCGCCATCAACGGTTCCGAGCTGACCGGCCCGAACGGCGGCTCTGGCGTGGCGGTCATGAAGGGCTGCGCCAACCCGGCTGAGGCCATGGAGTTCAACGCCTGGTTCAACACCCAGGTCGATGACCTCGCGCAGCAGGGCCTCGTTCCCGCCGCCACCGCCGTCGCCGCGACGCCCGAGAAGATGAGCCGCCAGTTCGGTGGCCAGGACGTCATGGCTGAACTGGTGAAGGCCAACGAGCGCATGAGCACCGAGTTCGGCTACATCCCGGGCTTCTCCGCCGTGGGTCCGAAGATGGCTGAGGCAGCTGCTGCCGCCGCCAACGGTTCCGGCAAGGTCGCTGATGTGTTCGTGGCTGCGCAGGCGGCATCCATCGCTGCCCTGCAGGATGCTGGTCTTTCGGTTGCCAGCTGATCGTCGATGATCCAGTGGACCCGGGCCTGGGAGCGGAGCCTCCGCACCCAGGCCCGGTTTCCGTCCGCACAAGATTAATAGGAGAGAATATGTCCTCGCCCAGCACTACAGCTGAGCCGAAACGCAGAAGGTGGAGCCGACAGGCTAGGCATCAAGCGATCAGCGGTTGGGCGTTCGCACTGCCGTTCTTCCTGGCGTTCTGCCTCGTCTTCATCGCTCCCATCGTCTCGTCTGCCCGCTCGGCCCTGTTCACCATGAAGGCGAGCGGGGGCCTTTACGGTGGTGGCACGATGACGGAGCAGTTCGTCGGTCTGGAGAACTTCCGGGTCGCGGCGTCGAACCCTGCATTCTGGGAAGGTGTCGGACGCGTCATGCTGTTCGGCCTGGTGCAGATTCCCGTCATGATCGGAGTCGCGCTCCTCCTGGCGCTGCTCCTCGACTCGTACCTGGTTCGCCGCCCGGGCCTCTGGCGCCTGTCCTACTTCCTGCCCTACGCCATCCCGGGCTTGATCGCCGCCATCGTGTGGGGATACCTCTACATCCCCGAGGTGTCGCCCTTCGCGGATGCCTTCGGCAGTGTTCAGGGATCCCCCTTCTTCCTGTCGCCCCCAGTGGTGCTGTGGTCCATGGCCAACATGACCACGTGGACCTACACGGGCTACAACATGCTGATCTTCCTGGCCGCTCTGCAGGCGATCCCCGGAGACCTGTACGAAGCTGCCCGCATCGATGGCGCCTCGGGTTGGAAGATCACCACGCAGATCAAGATCCCCATGGTGGGCAGCGCAGCGCTGCTGGCAGTGCTGCTGTCGATCATCGGCACGGTGCAGTTGTTCAACGAGCCCGCAGTCGTGCAGACGTTGGCCACCTGGATGCCCAACAGCTACACGCCGATGATGATGGCCTACAACACGATGATGGGTCAGATCACCCCGAGCGGCGCTGGAATGGCGTCCGCCATCTCCATCCTGATGGCCCTGATCGCCGGCTCACTCGCCATCGTCTACTTCCTCGCGCAGCGGAGGCTTCAGAAGTGATGTTCACCAGGGTCACGAACCCCAAGACGAAAACCACTCCGGACGGGTTGGTGTACCGCCCGTCGATCGACGGTCTGCCCCCGCGTGCCATCGCGCCGAGCAAGACGGCTCGCAACCTCACGACGGTGGTCCTCGCCCTCATCGGGTTGTATTTCCTCCTGCCCATTGTCTGGGTGATCTTCGCGTCGTCCAAGACCAAGGGTGACCTTCTGGGCACCTTCGGCTTCTGGTTCGGCAACGACGTCAGCTGGGGGGCCAACTGGAGCGCCCTGATGTCGTGGACGCAGGACCTGTTTCCCCGCTGGGTAGCGAACTCGGTGTTCTACTCCACCGTGTCCGCAGCCGTCGGGACGCTCCTCTCGGTGGCCTGCGGCTACGCTCTGGCCAAGTTCACGTTCCCCGGCCGAGGCATCATGCTGGGCGCCGTCATGACCGGCCTGCTCATGCCCGTGGCTCTGCTGACGGTTCCGATGTACCTGTTGTTCACGCAGATGGGAATCACCAACACCATCTGGTCGATCCTCATCCCGTGCATGGTGTCGCCGTTCGGCGTGTTCCTCGGCAACGTGTACGCCGCCACGTCGGTGCCCACGGAGTTGCTCGAAGCCGCCCGCATCGACGGCGCCGGTGAGGCGCGCATCTTCTTCACGATGGTGTTGCGTCTCCTCTCACCCGCGATGGTGACGGTCTTCCTGTTCATCTTCGTCGCCACCTGGAACAACTTCCTCCTGCCGTTGATGATGATCAGCTCCGCGGAGCTGAAACCCGTCACCCTGGGCCTCTACGGAATGATGAGCTACTTCGACCCCAACCGGGGCGCCGTCATGCTCGGGTCGCTCCTGGGCGTCATCCCGCTGATCGCGCTGTTCCTCTTCCTCCAGCGCTTCTGGAAGGCCGGCTTGGCGGCTGGTTCCGTGAAGGGCTGATCCACCACCGGATCATTCGACGCGGGGTCGGGCATTGCGCCCGGCCCCGCGTCGTTGTGTACGGCGGGTGGGCGCCGGGTCCTGGGTGCGGGATGCCGGCGCTGGGCAGGGCAGTTACGCCGCGGCTGAGCACGAGGCCACGCGCCTGGGCGGACTTCAGATGTCACACGAGTGCTGGGTTTGATGCCGTCCTTGGCATCAAACCCAGCATTGAACAGCCAGCCCCGTTTCACTGCTGAGTGTGGCGCCGTCGACAGCGCCGACCCAGCAGGAATCGCAGCTTCGTTGCCGGACGACGGCGGGTCCAACCCAGCTGGCGCGTTGGCTGCCTTCGCCCACGGTGTGCACCAGCGCACACGCGAAGAACCCCCGGGCTTCCAAGCAGGTTGCTTGGAAGCCCGGGGGCCCACTTCAGCGGAGAGTCACCTCACCGCCCCTTCGACCGGGCACTGCGCGCCCGGCTCGGGAACGGATCAACGCTTCTCGGGTCCTCCGAACATCACGATGTTGTTGAACACCCACTGGTTCTCCTGGCTGAAGGTGTAGCCGCCCTCGGGCTTCGCGGTGGCGGCGTACACCGTCGTCCAGGTGTAGGAGCGGCACGCGCCCCGACCGGTGGCGGCGGTGTCGCATTCGGTCTTCCACTGCCGACCGGCCGAAGTGAACACGCCGTTCGTGGTGGAGCCCAGGTCACCGAGGGGGTTGCCCTTCCAGGCCTGACGCGTCATGTACGGCAGGTAGGTCAGGTTGTTGAACGCCCACCCCGACTTGCGGACGAACTGCCCGTTCTCCATCTTGACCACGGTGGCCCAGATCTCGGTGCGGCAGCGCTCGGTCTGCGAATACGGTTCGCAGATGGTCATCCACTGACGGCCGTTGAAGTCGTGCTTGCCGGGTTCGGTGTAGGGCGCGGTCCGGACGAACGTGTCCGACGGTTTGGTCGGGGTCGCCGACGGCTTGGCCGAGGGCTTCACCGAAGGCGACACCGAGGGCTTCACCGAAGGCGACTTCGAGGGGCTCGGGGAAACGCTCGGCGAAGGCGAGACCGACGGGCTCGGCGAGGCCGTGGCCTTCTTCGCCACCGTCAGCGTGAAGCTGGCGGTGCCGCTGAGGCCTGTCGCGTCCGTGACCGTCACCGTGACGGGGAACGTGCCGTCGACGGTGGGGGTGCCGGAGATGAGACCGGTGGCCGCACTGATGGTGACGCCCGACGGCAGGCCGGCGGAGGCCCAGGTGAACGGGGCGGTGCCGGTGGCCGTCGGCTGGATCGACACCGTCGTGCCGACGGTGCCCGCCTGCGCCGGGATGGCGGCGACGGTGGGGGCCACCGCCACCGGAGCATCCCCCGAGACGGTCAGTTCCGCCACGGTCGTCCAGTTGTGCGCGGTGGTCTGGGGCCGAACGGCGACGAACTTCACGTAGCGCGCCTCCACGGGGCCGTCGGGGATCTCGACCGTCTTCAGGCCCAGGCCGCCGCTGAACGTGCCCTCGGCCACCTTGGTGTACTGGACACCGGCCGGCTCGGGGTACGCCAACTGCTTGAGCTGCTCGTCGGTGCGGACGCCGAAGTCGCCCGCGGCGGCCACGTGGACCTGGTAGTCACCGATGAGGCCGTTGGCGCTGCTCTGGCGCGGAAGGTAGGTCAACGAGGCGATGTCCTTGACCTCGCCCAGGTCGAGCACCACGTAGTGCGGGAAGGGCGTGGTGCCGCCGTTCCAGCGGGTGTGCCAGTACGTGTTCGGGTTGCCGTCTGCCAACGCCGTGACGTAGCCGCTGCCGCCGCCTTCGTTCGGCTCGGCGGAGTTCCAGGCCACGACGCCGGCGATGTCCAGGACCGACGGGTCGATCAAGCGGATCGCGGTGGAGACGCTGGTGGTGCGACCGTCCTCGAGCCTGGCCACCGCGCGGATGGTGCCCGAAGTGCCGGCCAGCGGGGCCTTCACCGTCACCGACGCGGTGTCACCGGTGGTGGTCTGCGTCGCAGGCGTCACCGTCCAGCCCGCGGGGGCGTCGACGGTGAACGTGCTGCCCGCAGGCACGTTGATCATGGTGAAGCTGACGGTGCTGCTGGCGCCCCAGGTCAGTTCGGCAGGGGCCGAGGTGACCGTCATCGACGGCGCGGTGAGGATGCCGCTCAGGTACTGCGCCTGGTTGGCGGCGGTATAGGGCTGCCAGTCCGCCGGGGCGCCGGTGGTGGAGTGCACCGGGACCAGACGGATGGTGGTGGGGCCCTGGCCCGCAGACTTCGCGACCACGGACACGGCGATCTCGTTCTCGCCGCGCGGGTTCAGCCATCCCGCAGGGATGGTGAACTGGGACTGCGGGCCGACGTCGCCGATGAACACGCCGGCGTTCCAGCCGTTGACGTACAGGTCGACCTGGCTGCCGTTGGTGCGCGTGGCGGCGGTACCGCCGAAGTTGTCGGCGTCGATGACCAGGCGCCAAGCGGTGTCCTGGCCCTCGGGCACGTTGAGGGTGGCCTTGGTCCGGTACCAGGTGGTGCCGGCCTCGGTGGCCTTCATCGTGGACGCGGCGGTCCAGCCAGTGGTGTCGACGCCTGGTAGGTGCCAGCCCTCGATTTCACCGATCTTGCCGCCGGTGTTGTACATGCCACGCATGGCGTCGGAATGGCCGAACGCGTCCGCGGAGCCCTGCAACTTCCAGGTCTCGGTGCCGACCTTCGAACCGAGGTTGGCCTCGAAGAGACCCCGGTTCTGTCGCGACAGGCCGTCATCCGACCAGTCGAGGTTCAGACCCAGGTTGTTGGCCAGCACCGTGACGACGACGTCCTGGCCTCCGACGATGGACCCGGCAGGCACCTGGACGCTCTGGGTGGAGCCGTTGAGGGTGCGGGCACCGGCGTACTGGCCGTTGACCCAGACCTGGAAGAAGCCCGGCGCCTTGCGCTGCGCGCCGAACGTGCCGGCGTTACCGCGGAACGACAGGCTCGTCGGTGCAGTGTCGGCTGCCGTGTACTCGGCGCGGTACCAGACGGAACCGTTGTGGAAGCCGTAGCGGTTCGAGTCGAGCACCACACCATTGGTGCCGGGGCCCTGCTGTGAGTTGAGCGGGGTACGGGCGTTGGCGACGGTCCAGTCGGAGTCGTCGTAGTCGACGGCGACCGGCAGGGGCTCGGCCTTCTTCACCCAGTTCAGTGTCGGCGCGGTCTGCGCGACCGGACCGGGAGCCGCGCCGCTGGTCAGCGCCTGGCCGTTCCAGGTGTAGGAGGTGATGCCCTCAGGGAGGGTGACGTGCAGCGTGCCGCCCGCGGCCATCGAGCCCGTCAGGTGCGCGGTGGTGCCGTCGAACTTCACCGTGCGCACGAGGTACGCGCCACGCACGAACACAGAGTCGTTGCCGGAGCCCCGGACGCCCTCGACGTGCCACGTGGTGGCCGCCGTCGCACGGTCCATGACGCGCAGCACGAGCTTTTCGCCGTCGGCGCGGGTGACCGTGATGTCCACCGGCGATGCGCCGTGGGTGTAGTTCAGCCTCAGCTGCTGCTTGGCGGCGTCGTAGTTCTGCGTGACGGCCGCGGGTGCCACGACGGTGTACCCGGCCGGGACCTTGAGCACGGTCTCGCCCGCGTCGCCGGCGTGGCCCACGAGGGTCTGAACGAGGCCCGTGCTGGTGGCCAGCGGCTGGTCGAACAGCTGCGAGGTCGTGTAGTACAGGTCGTGGACCCCGCCGAGCTTGAGGTCTGCGGTCACCATCAGCGCGTCACGGCCGTGGATCCGCAGGGTCGTGCCCGCCTGCTGCGGGATGCGTGCCCAGGCGATCTCGCCGGTCGGCGCCGGCGTGGGCTCGGTGGTGGTGCCACCGGTGTACACGCGCACCGCGTCGAGCGAGAAGTAGGCGCCGCGGGTGTCGGTCGCGCCGGGGAAGAACTCGCCGGTGTGAACCAGCTTGACCGTGTGTTCGCCGTCAGTGAGGCCCTTCTTGGAGAAGATGACCTGCTGCGGGACCGCCCCGGTGGTGACCACTTCCTCGCTGGTCTGGCCGGCGGGCACGCCGTCGATGAAGACATCGGCCGGGCCGTGGTTCTCCGAGTGGGCCGCGATGACGTCGAAGCCGGTGCCGGTGAAGGTGAACTCGACCGAGTCGCCCTTCGTGCGCGTGTAGGTCTCGTCGCCCTGGAGGTCACCTGCGGTCCAGTTGAAGCCGGAGGCGTGGGTCCATCGCGCGGACTCCGCGCCGCCCGCGGGCGAGTAGTTCACGGGGGCAGGGGTGTAGGTGAAGAAGTTGGTGTCCGAGTCGTTGTACACGGTGCTGGTGGCTGGGGTGCCGGAGCCGGCCACGTGGAGGGCGTCGATCGCGAAGGCGGTGCCGGTGGCGTTGGCGCCGGGCTGGCCGCTGACGCGGATGACCGCGGTGTGGGTCCCGTCGGACAGGCCGGTCACGGAGCCGCGCACCTGCTGCACCGGCGCGTTCTGCTCGGTGTTGTAGGACGCGTCCATCTGGACGGGGGTGCCTTCGTCAACCGTGAGCGTGGCCTTGCCGTAGCTGGGGCCGGTCGGGACGACGACGTCGAGCCCCGTGCCCGTGAACGTGATCGTCGCCGTCGCGCCCATCGTCGACGAGCGGGTCAGCGTGCCCTTGTAGGCCGACGCGTCCGCCACTTGGCTCCAGCCTGTGGAGTAGGTGATGCGGGGCGAGCGGTCGTCGTCTGTGAACTGGTCCGTCACCGGGCCGGTTTCCTCGCCGAGGCTCAGCGGGAACGTGAAGGTGGTGTCGGTGGTGGTGTTGGAGTTGCCGAGTCGGGCGCCGATGAAGCGCGGGCCGTTGCCGGTGACCGAGTTGGCCTGGTCTGAGGCGTCGGTGGCGATGCGCTGGTAGACGTTGACGGGGGAGCCTTCGACGGTCGTGGCCGTGGGCCGCGCGGCGGGCGCCATTGAGCCCAGCTCCGGCAGGGCGCGCTGGTAGTAGCCCAGCTCCTTCTGCACGGCCAGCTTGCCGGTGATCGTGCGGTCCTCGTTGAGGGCCGCGCCGTAGTCGTAGCTGGTGAAACCGGAGCCGGGTGCGCCGGTGTAGCCCCAGTTCGTGCCGCCGATGATCATGTAGTAGTTGAACGCGGTCACGCCCTGGCCGATGTTGTTGACACCCCACTGCCGGGTGAACTCGGGATCGACGTAGTCCATGCACTTGTCGTTCTCGGTCCACGGTGCGCCCCACGGGGAGAATGCGCCGCCCTGCGCCTCCGTGATGAAGTGCGGGGAGTTGGGGGCGAAGTTCCTGAACTGCGCCTCCTGATCATTGATGGAACCGCGGTTCCCGTCGCAGGAGAAGCCCAACGGGTAGGAGTCGTAGGCGTAGAAGTCGGTGCCGACGTTCGCGACGTCGCGGAACCTGCCCCCCAGGCCGTAGTCGTTGTGGAACAGCGGCACGTCGATGCCGTCCGCGGAGACATGGTCGGTCAGGGCCTTCAGGAACGCGCGCCGGTTGGCGTCGTCGGAGATCAACTCGTTCTCGACCTGGTAGAGCAGCAGCGAGCCGCCGCCGTCGGTGACCTGGTGGTTGCGTGCGATGTCGTTGAACGCGCTCAGCCACTCCTTCGAGGGCTCGAGCACCGAGGGATCGGTGGAACGCAGCGACCAGGCCGACTTGTTGACCATGTACGCGGGCAGGCCGCCCATCGAGATCTCTGCGTTGACGTACGGCCCGGGGCGGGCGATGACGTAGAGGCCCTCTTCAGCCGCCAGCGTCAGTAGCCTGTCGAGGTCACGCGGGCCGCTGAAGTCGAACGCGCCACCCTCTTCCGACTGGTGCAGGCCCCAGAAGAAGTAGAGCGAGACGGCGTTGAAGCCTGCCGCGCGCAGCTTCTGGAAGACGTCGCGCCATCCGTCCTCGTGCGGTACCCGCCAATGGTGGAGTTCGCCGGACCAGATGACGAGGCGCTCTCCGTCGATCTGGAACGAATGGCCGTCCCAGGAGACGGCATGTTCCTGGCCATCGTTGCCGGGGAACGTGATCTTGTTGCCCTGGTGGGCGGGCGGGTCGACGGCCTTCGCCGTGCCGGGTGCTACGAAGCCGGTGATCGCGAGGGCGATCACGGCGAGGATGGCAAGAAATCTTCTTGACAAGCGGTTATTCACGCTGGGGGGCCTTCCGTGCGACAGTGCAGGTCCGGTGAGTGTCGCAAGGCGGAGCGTTCAGTAGCAAAGAATTCTGACGATCACGCGTTCTCAACGAGCGTTTGAGAACGCCCCGGCCGGATCAGGCCCCCCAGCGCGGGGACCCCTCAGGAATCGGTGCGCGCGAAAGTCTGGCGACCCCTCAGGAAGGTGGCCTCCACGGGGTCCGGCAGGGTGCGTCCGTGGTACGGGTTGTTGCGGCTCAGCGACCTCGACTGAGCCCTGTCCACCGTCGCGGTCCGATCAGGGTTGACCAGCACGATGTTGGCGGGCTCGCCGACCCGGAGCGGGCGCCCCTGATCCGCCAGGGACGCCAGCCGGGCGGGAGCGTGGCTCATCCGCTCGGCCATCTGGGCCCAGGTGAGACGCCCTGGCTTGACCATGGTCTCGATGACGACGGACAGCGCCTGCTCCAGACCCAGCATGCCGGGCCTGGCGTCGACGAAGGCATGGTCCTTGTCCTGCGGCGCATGGGGCGCATGGTCCGTGCCCACCACGTCGATGGTGCCGTCCTCCAGCGCGGCGCGCAGGGCTTCGATGTGCTCGGGGGTGCGCAACGGCGGGTTCACCTTGTAGACGGTGTCGTAGCCGGTGAGTTCCTCGGTGCCCAGCAGCAGGTGGTGGGGCGTGACCTCAGCCGTGATCTGCACGCCGCGCTGCTTGGCCCACCGCACCACTTCGACGCCCTCGGCGGTGGTGATGTGGCACACGTGCAGCCGGGAACCGGTGGCCTCAGCCAGCATGGCGTCGCGGGCGATGATCGTCGACTCCGCTACGGGCGGCCAGCCGCCCAGGCCGAGGCGCCCGGACAACTCGCCCTCGTGGCAGCAGGCGCCGGGGCCGGCCAGGAACGAATCCTGCGAGTGCTGGGCGACCACGCCGTTGAAGGGGCGCACCCACTCCAGCGCGCGGCGCATGAGCTGGGGGTTCATCAGGCACATGCCGTCGTCGGAGAACATCGTCACCCGCGCGCGGGAACGGTTCATCAGGCCCAGTTCGGCGAGTTCCTCGCCCTTGAGGCCCTTGGAGATGGCGCCGATGACGACGACGTCCACCAGACCGGCGCTGAGGCCGAGGTCGAGAACGTGCTCGGCCTTCTCCGCGGTGTCGGTGACGGGCTGGGTGTTGGCCATCGCGCACACCGCGGTGAAGCCGCCGCGGGCGGCGGCCTCGGTGCCGCTCAGCACCGTTTCGGCGTCTTCGCGGCCAGGCTCACGCAGATGGGTGTGGGGATCGACGAGGCCCGGCAGCGCGATGAGGCCGTCGCAGTCGATGACCTGAGCGTCGGCCGGTGCTGCTTCGGCGATGACGCCGTTGGCGAGGTGGAGGTCGGTGCGGGTGCCGTCCGGCAGTTGCACCCCTCGGAGCGTGGTGGCGGTCATCTACTACTTTTCCTCTCCGGCAAGCAGGTGGTAGAGCACGCTCATCCGCACCGCGACACCGGCCGAGACCTGGTCGAGGATGATCGAGCGCGCGGCGTCGGCGGCGGCTGACGAGATTTCGAGGCCCCGGTTCATCGGGCCGGGGTGCGCGATGCAGGCGCCGTCCTTCAGCATCCTGAGGCGGCGGGGGGTGAGGCCGTAGGCGTCGATGTACTCGCGCTCGGACGGGAAGAACCCACCCTGCATGCGCTCGCGCTGGACGCGCAGCATCATGGCGACGTCCACTTCCGGCAGCACCTCGTCGAAGGTGGCGGTGGTCTCCACGCCCCACGTCTCCACGCCGGGCGGCATCAGCGTCGGGGGAGCCACCAGCACGATGCTGGCGCCCACCTTCTCCCACAGAAGCACGTTGGAGCGCACCACGCGGGAGTGCAGCAGGTCGCCGGTGATGGCGATGCGCTTGCCCGACAGGTCGCCCAGGTTGTTGGCGCGCAGGTGCCGACGGATCGCGTGGGCGTCAAGGAGCGCCTGGGTGGGGTGTTCGTGCATGCCGTCGCCGGCGTTGATCATCGACG
This sequence comes from Tessaracoccus zhenghani, assembly GCF_055326325.1. Lineage (NCBI taxonomy): Bacteria > Bacillati > Actinomycetota > Actinomycetes > Propionibacteriales > Propionibacteriaceae > Tessaracoccus > Tessaracoccus zhenghani. The sequence goes on from NZ_JBUZNQ010000002.1 coordinate 520,047, forward strand.
CGCGGACCCAGCCGGCCGCCTGCGCCACCGAGCCGGAGCCGGCGTGCCGCATCACGATGGCGTCGACGCTCATGGCGTCGAGGGTCTGCAGCGTGTCCTTCATGGACTCGCCCTTGGACACCGACGACCCCTTGGCCGCGACGTTGATGGAATCTGCCGACAGCCATTTGGCCGCCAACTCGAAGGATGAGCGGGTGCGCGTCGAGTCCTCGAAGAACAGGTTGACGATGGTGCGGCCGCGCAGGGCGGGCAGCTTCTTGATGGGGCGCGACTGGATGTCGTGCATTTCCTCGGCTGTGTCGAGGATGGTCCAGATCTCCTCTTCGCTGAGATCGGCGATGCCGAGGAGATGCTTCACTGGCCGCTCCGTTCGATGGTGATGAGGTCCTGGCCGTCGGTCTCGGTGAGGTTCACGCGGACCCGTTCGTCGCGGGCCGTCGGGATGAGTTTGCCGACGATGTCCGCCTGGATGGGCAGGTCGCGTCCACCGCGGTCGATGAGCGCCACCAGTTGGATGGAGCGTGGCCGGCCCAGGTCTGCCAGTGCGAGCAGCGCGGCCTGGATGGTGCGTCCGGAGAACAGCACGTCGTCCACCAGCACCACGACCTTGCCGTCGATCTCCTCCGGCAGGACGGTGGGGCTGGGCATGCGGGTGGGGTTGCGGCGCAGGTCGTCGCGGTACATCGTGATGTCGAGTTGGCCGACAGGGATGGCGTGCCCCTGCGCCTCGGCGATGGCGGCGATCCGCTCCGCCAGAGGGGCGCCCCGGGTGATGATGCCCAACAGGATCACGTCATCACTGCCGTGGTTCTTTTCGAGGATCTCGTGCGTCATGCGGTTCAACGCCCACTGCATCTCGTCGCCATCTACTACGGCGCGTGGCTCCATGGTTTCCTCCCGTGGTCGGCTCAATCTACCGTACGGACTGACTCCTCTCACACGCCAGTTCCGTATAGAGTGCCTGCCATGAACCTGCTCCCACTCGAGGTCCTTCCGGGCTGGCCCCAGCCGGAGCCCGTCTCTGACATGCTCCTGATGTTCCTGATGGTGCTAGGCCCGCTGGGGTTCGGCGTCATCGTGGCTCTGCTCTATTTCGGCCCCAAGCTGGCGCGCGAACGCCGCGAGCGCGAGCTGAAGGCCAGCAGCACCGAACTGGAGAACACCCGTCCGAACTGACCGCACCTGAACGACGAAAGGGCCGCCGGGCATTGTTGCCCGGCGGCCCTTTCGTCGTTGTTCAGGACGCGTCGAGGCGGCTGCGCTCCTGGGCCCTCAGCGAGCGGCGTGCCTCGTCGAGGCGTTCAGTGACGGAGCGGCGGACCTGTTCGCTGGGCTCGTTGTCGTCGAGCCACGCCTGGATGGTGGCCACCAGCGACTCCGTCACCAGCGGCGTCGGGAACAGCCAACGCAGCGCGGTGCCGACGGTGGCGTAGCCCCTGTCGGCCCACGTGCCCTCGCGGCGCGAGATGCGGCCGAGCAGATCGAGGTAGGCGGCCGGGTAGGGCTCCAGCACCTCGTCCTGGCCGTAGCGCCAGAAGCCCATGCAGATGGACCGGTGGGTCTCGTTGGGCACGTCCGGGTCGTCCGTGGCCAGCGCCCACGCCTGCGACTTGGAGTCCACGTCCGGGAGCGCGGCCCCCGCGCCGGCGGCCTGTTCGGCGCCGGCGGAGGTGTTGTCGCGGTCCAGTTCGGCGGAGATCTCATCGTGGCCGATAGCGCCCAGCTTGGCCAGGGCCGCCGTGATCGCCCACCGCATGCCGGTGTCGATGGCCAGGCCCTCGGGTACCTCTTCACCGTTGAGCCACCCGCGGATCAGTTCGATGCCCTCCTCGGAGCGCACATTCCCGATGAGCGCCTTGGCGATCAGCACCTGCTTGTCGGAGCCCGGCTCGGTCTCCTTGAGGAGCTGCGCCAGCCCCGCCACCCAGCGGGTGTTGAGGTCGTCACGTAGTTCCGGCGCCGTGAACGCGAGGGCGGCGTTGCTGGCCTGCGCGAGCAGCGTCGAGGCGCCTGCCATGTCGTTCTCCGAGGGGAGCGCGGCCTGCACCAGGCGCTTGTACTGCTGTGCCGGGAACTCCGCGTCGCGCGTCATCTCCCAGAAGGCGGTGAGCGAGACGGCGCGGGCCAGGGGATCTGTCAGCGCGCCGATGTGCTCCACGAGCGCGGCGGCCGAGTCGTCGTCGAAGCGGACCTTGGCGTAGGTGAGGTCGCCGTCGTTGAGGAGCACGACGTCGCCGCGGTGCACCCCCACCAGGTCCTCGATGGCGGTGCGCTCGCCGTCGACGTCGGTCTCGACGTAGTGGCTGCGGGTGAGCAGGCCGTCCTCGCCCATGCTGTAGATGCCGATGCCCAGGCGGTGCGTCCGCAGCGTCGGCCAGCCCGGGTGGGCGGTCTGCACCACGTCGAAGCGCGTGAAGCGGCCCTCGTCGTCCAGGTCGAAGCTGGGGGCCAGCGTGTTGACGCCTGCCGTCTCCAGCCACTGCGCGGAGAACCACGACAGGTCGCGGCCGGAGGCCGCTTCCAGCTCGACGAGGAGGTCCGAGAGCTCGGTGTTGCCCCACGCGTGCTTCTGGAAGTACTCGTGCACGCCGGCCAGGAACGCCTCGCGGCCGACGATGGACACCAGCAGCTTCAGGACGGAGGCGCCCTTGGCATAGGTGATGCCATCGAAGTTCTGCTCGACCTTCTCGAGGTCGCTCATGTCGGCGGCGATGGGGTGGGTGGTGGAGAGCTGGTCCTGCAGGTAGGCCCAGGCCTTGCGCTCGTTACTGAACGACGCCCAGGAGTTGGTGCCGGTGTCGTAGCGCTTCGAGATCTCGTCGTTGGCGTAGTGCGAGGCCCATTCGGCGAAGGATTCGTTGAGCCACAGGTCGTTCCACCAGCGCATGGTGACGAGGTCGCCGAACCACATGTGGGCCAGTTCGTGGAGGATCGTGTTGTCGCGGGCGTCCAGTTCCCGCGACGTCACCCGCGAGCGGAACAGGTACTCGTCGCGGAAGGTGACGCAGCCGGCGTTCTCCATGGCCCCGGCGTTGAACTCCGGCACGAAGATCTGGTCGTAGGTGGAGAAGGGGTAGGGCACGCCGAAGGAGTCCTCGAAGACCTCGAAACCGCGCTGCGTGGTGGTGAGGATGCGGTCCGCGTCCAGGTACTGGGCCAGCGACCGGCGGCATGCCACCGACGCCGGGATCTCCTTGCCGTCAGTGGTGATGGTGCCCTCCACCACGTGGAACTCGCCGCAGACCAGCGCGGTGATGTAGGTGGAGACCGGCGGCGTGGGCTCGTGCTCGAAGCGGCCGAAACCGTCGCCGATGTCGTGCGGCTCCACGCGGGCGGAGTTGGTGAACACCACCCATTCACTCGGGGCCAGCACGGTCAGCTGGAAGGTGGCCTTCTGGTCCGGCTGCTCGGCGTTGGCGAACATGCGGCGTGCGTCGGCCGTCTCGAACTGGGTGTAGAGGTACACCGCGTCGTCGGCCGGGTCCACGAAACGGTGCAGGCCCTCGCCGGTGTTGGAGTAGCGGCACGTGGCCACGACCTGCACCTCGTGCCTGCCCTCCGCCAGCTCGGGGAGGGGGAGGCGGTAGCCGTCGAAGGACGAGGTGTCGAACGCCTCACCGTCGAGGGTGGCCTCACGCACGTCGTCGGCGATGAGGTCGAGGTAGGTCGAGCCGCCCGCGGAGGAGAAGGTGAGGTGCGTGGTCGAGACGAACTGCCGGGCGGGCTGTTCGACCTCACGACCGGTGAGGTCGACGAGAACACGGTAGGCCTCGGTGGTCATGATCTGGGACCGTGCGACGGCCTCGTCGCGCGTGATGTTCGCCGTAGCCATGGGGTGTTTATTCTCCTGTGTCGATGTCGTCCGCCCTCATCAGGGTTTCCTGCATTGTTCTACTGAACTGCCCTGGGCGGTGGGATTTAGGGCGCTCCTGGGAGCAAATGATTCCGCCACCGTAGATCTGGGTGGTGTCACCAGCGTATGCAACGATAAAACCTATGAGTGAAGAGAGCCGGGCCGCAGTGGAATCCCCGCAGTTGCGCCGCCAGTGGACTGACCTCAACGCGCGCCTGACGGAGGCGCAGGAGGCCTACTACGGGGCTGATTCGCCCACCATGTCGGATGCGGAGTACGACGAGGCGATGCGTGAGCTCCAGGCGCTCGAGGACACCCACCCGTCGCTGGTCACGCCTGATTCCGTCACCCAAGGCGTGGGCACCGCGCGGATCACGGACTTCAAGCCCGTGGAGCACCGCCGTCGCCTGCTCAGCCTCGACAACGTGTTCTCGGACGAGGAACTCACTGCCTGGCTGACCCGCACCCCGGCAGACCGCTACCTGTGCGAGCTGAAGATCGACGGGCTCGCCGTCAACCTGCTCTACCTCGACGGCCGCCTGAGTGTCGCGGCCACGCGCGGCGACGGGCGCGTGGGCGAAGATGTCACACCCAACGTGGAAACTATCAAGGGCATCCCGCGGCGGCTGGAGGGCGCGGCCCCGGCCGTGCTGGAGGTACGCGGCGAGGTCTTCTTCCCCGTCGCCGGCTTCGAGCGGCTCAACGAGTCGCTGGTCCAGGACGGCAAGGCGCCCTTCGCCAACCCGCGCAACGCCGCGGCGGGTTCGCTGCGCCAGAAGAACCCCGCGGTGAGCGCGTCGCGCCCGCTGCAGATGATCGTGCACGGCATCGGCGCCGTGGAGGGGGCCGCCTTCGAGTCCCAGTCAGATGCCTATGCGCAGTTGAAGGAGTGGGGTCTCCCGGTGTCGCCGGCCTACAAGGTGCTGGAATCGCGGGCGGACGTGGCGGAGTATGTCGCCCACTACGGCGAACACCGCCACGGCCTGACCCACGAGATCGACGGCGTCGTGGTGAAGGTGGACAAGCTCTCGGAGCAGGACAGGCTGGGGGCCACGTCGAGGGCGCCCCGCTGGGCCATCGCCTACAAGTACCCACCGGAGGAGGTCAACACCAAGCTCCTCGACATCCGGGTGAACGTGGGCCGCACGGGGCGCGTCACCCCGTACGGGATCATGGAGCCCGTCTTCGTCAGTGGCTCGACGGTGGAGATGGCCACCCTCCACAACCCGTTCGAGGTCGAGCGCAAGGGCGTGCTCATCGGCGACACCGTCGTCCTCCGGAAGGCCGGCGACGTCATCCCGGAGATCGTCGCGCCCGTCGTAGCGCTGCGCGACGGCTCGGAGCGACCGTTCGTCATGCCCACCCACTGCCCTTCCTGCGGCACCGCATTGCGGCCGGAGAAGGAGGGCGACAAGGACATCCGGTGCCCCAACTCCCGCACCTGCCCCAGCCAGCTCCGCGAACGCCTGTTCAGCCTGGCGTCCCGTGGTGCGTTCGACATCGAGGCGCTCGGCGAGAAGGGCGCCAACGCGCTGCTCAGCGCCGGCCTGCTGACGGACGAGGGGGGCCTCTTCGACCTGACGGCCGAAGACCTGCTCGCCACGGATTTCTACACGAGGCTGGCCAAGCCCGCAGACGCCGACGCGCCCAACCGCAACGGCCGCGTGTTGTCGACGGTGGGGGAGAAGCTCCTCGCCAACCTCGAGGCCGTCAAGACCCAGCCCCTCTGGCGCGTCCTGGTGGCCTTGTCCATCAGGCACGTCGGCCCCACGGCCGCCCGCTCGCTGGCCGCCAGGTTCGCGTCGCTCGACGCCATCCGCGCCGCCTCGCTGGAGGAGCTCGCCTCGACGGAGGGCGTGGGCGGGGTGATCGCGGAGTCGGTGAAGAACTGGTTCGACGTGGACTGGCACGTCGCCATCGTCGACACGTGGGCGGCCGCCGGGGTCCGGATGGCTGACGAGGTGGACGAGTCGCAGCCCCGCACACTGGAGGGCGTCACAGTGGTGGTGACCGGCTCGCTGGAGGGCTTCACCCGGGACGGCGCGAAGGAGGCCATCATCAGCCGCGGCGGCAAGGCCGCGGGCTCGGTCAGCAAGAACACCGACTACGTCGTGGTGGGGGCCAACGCGGGGACGAAGGCCGCCAAGGCGGAGGAGCTTGGGCTGCCCATCCTGGACGAGGCCGGATTCGTCACCCTGTTGAGCAGCGGCCCCGCAGGGCTGGGATAGTTGACCCATGCGAATCCACATTGCCACTGACCATGCGGCCTTCGAGCTGAAGAACTACCTCGTCGAGCGGCTTCAGGAGGACGGCTTCGAGGTCGTCGACCACGGCGCGCACGAGTACGACGCGCTGGACGACTACCCTCCCTTCGTCATCCCCTGCGCAGAGGCAGTCGTCGCGGAAGAAGGTTCCCTGGGCGTCGTGCTGGGCGGCTCCGGCAACGGTGAGCAGATCGCGGCCAACAAGGTGAAGGGCGTGCGCGCGGCGCTGGCCTACAACGTGGAGTTGGCCAGGCTGGCGCGCGAGCACAATGACGCCAACGTCATCTCACTGGGTGGCCGGATGCAGTCCCTGGACGAGTCCTACGACATCGTCAAGACCTTCGTCACCACCCAGTTCCCGGGGGAGGACCGGCATCAGCGCCGCATCGACCTCATTTTGGAATACGAGAGCCGCTGAGCCTGCGGAGTTGACGCCGGGCGACGCGTTGCTGACGCATCCGTCGCTGGGCTTCGATGAGGCGCGGGAGAACGAGCGCTGAGTCGATGCGCACGTTGGCCCGCCGGGGCTTACGCAGTGCGCCCTTGGTCGGGTCGGTCAGAGACATGTGCAGAGTCTATGCGCAGTTTGTCCAAAAACCTTAGAGGTCCATGGGCGCGGCGACCCTTGTCACAGCGTTGATCGCTCAACTTTCCTGCGCGGGGCGGTCCCTGAGCCGCCGGTACTTCTGCTGGTCCTCTGTGCTGCGGTCCCGGCGGGGGAGCAACTTCGCCCGCAGGGCCCGCTCCCGATCGACCAGGCCGGAGACGCCGTCGCGTCCGAACTCCCGCCGCTGCTCTTCGCTCATGCCGGAAGTGTACGTAGAGCTAAGGTGGCGAAATGCCTGAGGGTCACGTCATTCACCGGCTCGCGTCGGAATACACCGCCACGTTCGGCGGGGTCGAGGTCTCCGTCACCTCCCCGCAGGGCCGTTTCGACGCGACACCGCTCGACGGCTCCGTGTTCAACCACGGCGAGGCAGTCGGCAAACACCTCTTCCTCGACTTCGCCACGGGCGACGTCGTGCACATCCACCTGGGGCTGATCGGCAAGATCCGCTTCGAGCCCCTGGCCCCACCGGTCGGCGAGGTGCGGCTGCGCGTCCACAACGGCGTCACCGTCGCGGATCTGCGGGGACCGCAATGGTGCCGGATCATCACCCCGGAGGAGCGCGACGCCGTGGTCGCCTCGAGCGGCCCCGACCCGCTGCGCGCCGACGCCGATCCGTCTCGGGGTTTCGAACGAGTGCGGCGCTCCGGCAAGCCGATCGCCGCCCTGTTGATGGACCAGCGAGTCGCCGCCGGGGTGGGCAACATCTTCCGCGCGGAGGTGCTCTACCGGCACCGCCTCGACCCCGCCGTGCCCGGCCGCGACATCGACCGCCGCACCTGGGACGCCATCTGGGAGGACCTGGTCGAGCTGATGCACTACGCCGTCGGCGCCGGCCGCATCGACACGGTGCGCGACGAGCATGGCCCGGAGGCCCAGGGCCGTGACCCGCGGGTGGACCGGCACGGCGGGGAGGTCTACGTCTACCGCCGGGCCGGGCAGCCGTGCCTGGTGTGCGGCTCCGAGATCCGCACCGCCATGATGGAGGGTCGCAACATGTACTGGTGCGGTCGCTGTCAGCGCCGGAAGCGGGTCGGTCGCTGAGCACCGGCGCGGTAAACACCGGGACCGGCCGCGCATCCGCTCGGCGGCCACCGGCGCCGCATAGGGTGGGCCCATGGAGTGGAGCGACTACCAAGCAGTCCTGTTCGACCTCGATGGAGTGATCACCCCAACCGCTGAGGTGCACATGCACGCCTGGGCCGACATGTTCAACGGCTTCCTCAGCACCCGCAGCGGCCAGTTGCCGTACACCGACGACGACTACTTCGCGTTCGTGGACGGAAAGCCTCGCTACGACGGGGTGCGCGACTTCCTCCTGTCCCGCGGCATCGTGTTGCCGGAAGGCCGGCCGACGGACGACCCGAGCCAGTTGACGGTGTGCGGGCTCGGCAACCGCAAGAACGAGGCCTTCAACACCATCATCGAGCGCGACGGCGTGGCCCCCTATCCCGGCTCGAAACTCCTGGTCGAGCAGCTCACGGCCGGCGGTTTCAAGCTCGCGGTGGTGTCGTCGTCGAAGAATGCGCCGGCCATCCTCCGCGGCGCGGGGCTCGCCTCCTACTTCCCCGTGGTGATGGACGGCAACGTCGCCGCCCGGGCGCACATCGCCGGCAAGCCGGCTCCGGACACCTTCATCCACGCCGCCCAGATGCTCGGCGTGCCCACCCGCAGCGCCGTCGTCGTGGAGGACGCGATCTCCGGCGTGGCCGCGGGTGCGGCCGGGGATTTCGGCCTCGTCATCGGGGTGGACCGCGGCGTCGGGCACGAGGCGCTGCTCGTCGCCGGCGCCGACCTCGTCGTCGACGACCTCCGGGAGCTGACGGCGTGAAGACCCGGGAGATCACCAGCGACCCGATGAACCGCTCGCGCTTCCCGGTGGACCCGTGGCGGTTGGTGGAGGTGGAGCCCAGCGCCAAGGACGTGGGTACCACGGAGTCACTCTTCGCCGTCGGCAACGGCTACCTCGGCATGCGCGGGAACCCGGAGGAGGGGCGGGTCAGCTATGCCAACGGCACGTTCATCAACGGCTTCCACGAGACGTGGCCCATTGAGCACGCCGAGGCTGCCTACGGGTTCGCCCACACCGGCCAGACGATCGTCAACGTGCCGGACGCCAAGCTGCTCAAGGTCTACGTCGACGACGAGCCGCTGACGCTCACGGTGGCAGACCTCGACGACTACGAGAGGGTCCTCGACCTGCGCTCCGGCCGCCTCAGCCGCAAGGTGGTGTGGCGCACCCCTTCGGGCAAGGTGGTGGAGATCAGGAGCAGCCGCATGGTCTCGTTCACCGACCGTCACCTCGCCCTCATGCAGATCGAGATCACCCTGCTCGAGGGGGGTGAGGCCCCCGTCGTGGTCAGCTCGCAGATCGTCAACCGGCAGGACGGGTACTCCGACTACCGGGCGACCGAGCAGGCGGAGGGCTTCGACCCGCGGCGCACGAGCAAGTTCCAGGAGCGGGTGCTGAACCCGGAACTCAACTGGAGCAAGGGCGACCGCATGATGCTCGGCTACCAGACGGCGCGCTCAGGCATGACCCTCGCCGTTGCGGCAGACCACCGCCTCGAGACGGGGAACCTGTACGAGGCGGTGATCTCCACCACCGAAGACGTGGGCAAGCAGGTGTACCGCTTCGACGCGAAGCAGGGCGAGCCCATCAGGATCTCCAAGGCGGTGGTCTACCACAGCTCCCGCGGGGTGCCGGTGGCGGAACTCTCGGACCGCTGTCGCCGCACGCTCGACCGCGTCCGTGACAAGGGGTTCGACTACTTCTACGACCAGCAGCGGCACTGGCTTGACGACTTCTGGCGCGACTCCGACGTGGTCGTCGAGGGTCAGCCGGCCATCCAGCAGGCCGTGCGCTGGTGCCTCTTCCAGTTGGCGCAGGCGTCGGCCCGCTCGGACCAGTTGGGCATCCCCGCCAAGGGCGTGACGGGCTCGGGCTACGAGGGTCACTACTTCTGGGACACGGAGATCTACCTGCTGCCGTTCCTCACGTACACCTCGCCGCGCGCGGCCCGCAACGCGCTGCGCTCCAGGGTGATCATGTTGCCGCAGGCCCGCGACAGGGCGGCGGTGCTGTCACAGCGTGGTGCGTTGTTCCCGTGGCGCACCATCAACGGTGAGGAGGCGTCGGCGTATTACGCAGCGGGCACCGCCCAGTACCACATCGATGCCGACGTGGCCTTCGCCTTCGAGAAGTACCGCGACATCACCGGAGACCAGAGGTTCATGTACCGCGACGGTGCCGCCGTGTTGGTGGAGACCGCGCGCATGTGGGCAGATCTCGGCTTCTGGCGCACCGACGCCGAGGGCGCGAACAGGTTCCACATCCACGGCGTCACGGGGCCGGACGAGTACACGGCCGTGGTCAACAACAACCTCTACACCAACGTCATGGCCCGCGCGAACCTCAACTACGCGGTCTCCCTCATCCGCGAGATGCGCCACATGGACGAGGCGGCGTACCAGCGCGTGGTGGAGGACCTGGGCCTGACCGACGAGGAGGTGCTCGAGTGGGAGGCCTGCGCCAAGGGCATGGTGATCCCCTTCGACGAGACGTTCGGGATCAACCCTCAGGACGAGAAGTTCCTCTACTCGGAGATGTGGGACCTGGAGAACACCCCTGACAACAAGCGGCCGCTGCTGCTGAACTACCACCCGCTGGTGATCTACCGGTTCCAGGTGTTGAAGCAGGCCGACGTGGTGCTGGCGATGTTCCTCCAGGGTGACCAGTTCACGGCGGAGCAGAAGAAGGCGAACTTCGAGTACTACGACCCCATCACCACTGGCGACTCCACCCTCTCCAGCGTGGTGCAGTCCATCCTCGCGGCGGAGGTGGGGTACCAGGACATGGCCATGGAGTACTTCACGTCCGGGCTGTTCGTGGATCTCGCGGACCTGCACTCCAACGCCCGCGACGGCGTGCACATCGCGTCGACCGCCGGTGTGTGGAAGGCGCTCGTGCACGGCTTCGGCGGCTTGCGCGACCACGACGGGCAACTCACGTTCGACCCACGCCTGCCCCAGGACTGGCCGTCGCTGACCTTCTCCATCACCGTGCACGGGTCGCGCCTGCGCGTGCGCCTTGAGCGCACCTCGATCGCTTTCGACGTGGAGGAGGGCGGACCGGTCGAACTGGCCGTGCGCGGGAGGCCGTTGACGGTGCTGCCCGGAAGTCCGGTGGCGGTGCCGCTCGACGGGCAGGGCCCCCTCCTGCCATCGTTGGAGGGGAGTCACCCTCTGGTGGGCGGTCGTCGCAAGGACGGTTCCGTCGTCCAGGCGGTGCTTCCGGAATCGCACCCGCAGGAGATCGCCGAGGAGACATCATGAGCCTGGAACTCACAGGGGTCGCCAGCGAACACTTCGAGACGCGCCCCCGGGCGGACGGTTTCGAGATGAGCGGGGACGGCCGGCTGCGTCACCTGAGCGTCGAATTCGGTGACGGCTGGACCCTGCTCGACGACACCGTCGACGACGCGGGCGCCGAGCTGCGGCACACGTCGGGCGTGACAGGCTCCGTGCGGCTGTCGTCGGGGCCCCGCCTGCGGCTGCAGGTCAACCTCACCTCGGAGATCGACGACACCGTCACCGTCCCCGGCCCCCTGTTGCGGGTGGTGGGGGAGCAGAACCCCATCTGCTGGCTTGCCGAGGCGTCGGGCGAGATCGTCCTCCCGTCGGAACACGGCCCTGGGCTGCTCACGCAGCGACGCGGGCTGTGCAGCGACGGCCCCGAGCCGGGCACCGCATACCTCCTGGAGGCGGAGCCGCTGCTGCGGCCGAAGAGCATCCTTTCGTCGGCATGGACCTATGAGGCCCTCGAGGGCGACATCCTGGACATGCCTCTGGAACCGTCGTGGTTCCCGTTCGAGCGCTATCCCGGCGTCGGGCACGGCGTCGAGTTGAGCGTCCCCGACGGCCTGGTGGTCGCCGATGAGAGCGTCCGGGTGACGGACACCGACGGCGAGTTCGAGCTGTACCCGCCGCCCGGGCTGTCGACGGTGGGGGTATGGGGCCCCGGCGGCCGGACGTTGCTGGAGATCGGCTCCCACCTCGACCCGGCGCAGCTCCGCGAGAAGCTGGCCGCTGAGCGTCTGGTGGACGACGCCTGGGCCTATGTCGCCGTGCGGCACATGATGGAGAGCTGGACCCCGGATGACTTGGTGGACCGCGTCGACTTCGTGCTCGGGCAGGTGCTCGAGAAGCCGACGGCGTGGGGCGCCGTCGCCGCGCACCTCGCCACCCAGCTCGGCCTCCCGCTGGAGCAGGAGGCGCAGGAGGCGGCCACCCAGGTGCTGTCGCGGGGCCGCGTCGACGAGGTGATCGTGCTGACGATGCACGGCATGGTGCCCATCGACCTGGCCGGCGGAGCCTGGCCGGTCGGCAACTTCCGGGAACTGGGGATCGAGGCGATGTCGCGCATCGGCTACGGCCGCGTCCGCTCGGCCGGTGCTCCGATGAGGGGCCGTGACGTGGCGGTGGCCAAGTTGTTCGCCGCAGGGCTGGGGGAGACGGAGCAGGGCCTGCGCGCCTCGTCGTGCGCGATGATGGCCGAGCACCGGCTCCTGTGCTGGCTGTCGGCGCAGCAGTCGCCGGTGGATCTGGCCTGGCTGTCCGTCGGTTGATGACAGATGTCATCCCAGAGTGGTGACATCGCCTCCTCGCGCCGCCCTCCGCCAGCACGGAGGATGGGACACGTCCATTCGTCGTCGCGGCGTCGGTGATGTTGTGCCACACGGCCCTTGGGGGCATGACCGGCTTCGCGATGATGGCCTCACTCGTCGCGCACTGTGGACTCGGCTACGGTCAGGCTGTGCGCAGGTCGCGCCCTGACCCCTGAAGGTTGTAAATGGATAGCGTTCTCGACGAAAGCCGGGCCCCGGCCCACCAACCGGCGGCAGATGGCTTGCCGTGGTACCGACGCATGGTGATGCAGGGCGGCCTGTACATCGCACCGGGTGCTGCCTTCGTCCTCATCCCCATTGTGTTTGCCTCCGGGGCGCCGCTGCACATCTGGCTGTTCGTGGTGGCGACGTCCCTGTTGCTGGCGTTCCTCGTGGTGGGTTCCACCGCCATCGCCCACTGGAACGCTCGCGGCCGGTGGCTCTGGATGGCGGCGGTTCTCGGCACCGTCGGGCTGATGGCGCTGTCGCCAGGGGAGACGATGCCCATCTACCAGGTGCCCTACATCACCACCACGGCCGCCGTGCTCCTGCCGTTCCGGCACTCGCGTGTCGTGATCCTCGTGACCACCGCGGTCGCCATCCTGACGGCACTGGTCGAGCGGAACCTGCAGATCGTGGTGATGGGCGCCCTGGCGCTGGCCATGGGCCTGGTGATCGCGCTGGCGCTGGAGACGAGCCGCACCCGCGACAGGCTGCGGCTGTCGGAGCAGCGCACAGCGGTGCTGGCCGTCGCGGCGGAGCGGGAGCGGATCGGACGTGATCTCCACGACATCCTCGGGCACTCGCTGACTGCGGTGGCGGTCAAAGCGGATCTGGCAGAACGCCTGATCGACCGCGACGCCACTGCCGCCCGCGCGGAGGTGGCCGAGTTGGCCCAGATCGCCCGGCAGGCGCTTTCCGACGTCCGGGCGACTGCCTCCGGGATGCGCAAGGTGCGCCTCGCGAGCGAGATCGCCTCGGCACGCTCGGTGCTGACCGCAGCCGGCATCGAGGCGGTCATCCCGACGGCCCTGCCTGCCCTGGACGACCGGACGTCGGAGCTGCTCGGCTACGTGGTGCGGGAGAGCGTGACCAACGTCGTGCGGCACGCCGGAGCGTCCACCTGCACCATCTGCTACAGCGACGGGGTGCTCACCGTGTCAGACGACGGCCGCGGGATCGGCGACCGGGAGCGGAACGGCACAGGCCTGAGCGGTCTGCGCGCCCGCGTGGCGGAAGCCGGAGGTCGGCTCGAGGTGGTGGCCGACGGAGTGGGCACCACCGTGGTGGCCTCCACAGGGGCGTCCTCCACCGTGGCCGACGTGTCCCTGCGGGCGTCGTGTCTGTCGAAGATCGAGTCCTACTCACAGTCCCGCAGCGGGACGCCGACAGTGCCGGAGGGCGTGGCATGACCACGTTGCTGATCGCGGATGACCAGACGCTGATCCGGACGGCGCTGGCCACGATGCTCGCGCTGGAGGACGACCTGCAGGTGGTGGGTCAGGCCAGCACGTGTGCAGAGGTGGTGCACCGGGCGTTGGAGACGCAACCTGGGGTCATCCTCCTCGATGTGCAGATGCCCGACGGCGGGCTGGGTGTCGACGACGGCATCGAAGCCATCCCGCACGTGCTCGACGTCGCCCCCAAGAGCAGGATCATCGTCGTGACAACCTTTGGCCGGCCCGGCTACCTGCGCCGGGCACTGGAACGGGGAGCGGTGGGATTCCTGGTGAAGGACACCCCCGTCGACAGGCTCGTGGAATCCATCCGACGCGTGTCGGAGGGGCTCCGCACGGTGGACCCGGAGTTGGCCGCCGCCTCGCTGAGCATCGGCCGCTCCCCGCTGACGGAGAAGGAGGCCCTGGTCCTGGCCGCCTCGGCCGGCGGCGCGAGCACGGCCCAGATAGCGCAGAGCGTCTACCTGTCCGAGGGGACGGTGCGCAACTACCTCAGCTCCACCATCGGCAAACTCGGCGCCCGCAACCGCGCTGAGGCGCTCCGCACCGCAACTGACAACGGCTGGCTCTGACAAGGCCCTTCCGGACGTCGCGGAACCCACGTAGGGTCGGTGGCATGAAGATCTGCATCATCGGTGGACACGGAAAGATCGCTCTGCTCTTGCATCCCCTCCTGGTGCAGGGCGGCCACGAGGTTGCGGCGTTGATCCGTAACCCGGCCCAGGTGGGCGACGTGGAGGAGACGGGGGCCCGCGCTGTGGTGGCCGACGTGGAGAGCCTCGACACCGACGCCCTGGCTGCCCAGCTCGACGGTTTCGACGCCGTGATCTGGTCGGCAGGCGCCGGCGGCGGCAATCCGGAGCGCACCTACGCCGTCGACAGGGACGCGGCCATGCGCGCGGTCGACGCCGCCCAGCAGGCGGGGGTCTGGCGGTTCGTGATGGTCTCCTATGTGAGCTCCGGCGTCGATGACGTACCCGAGGACAACCCCTTCCACCACTATGCGGTGGCCAAGGCCGACGCTGACCAGCACCTGAGGGCGTCGTCGCTCAACTGGACGATCGTCGCGCCCGGACAGCTCACGGAGGAACCGGCCACGGGGAAGATCGAGTACGGCGACCACGTGCTTTCGGGGCTGACCTCCCGCGGCAATGTCGCCCAGGTGCTCGCTGCCGTCGTCGGCCGGGCGGATCTACCCGGCATCACCATCAGGTTCCGCGACGGCGTGCATCCCGTCGGGCTGGCGCTGGACTCGCTGGTGCGCCGGAACAGCGGGCAGACGGTGAACGCGCTCACGGAGGGGGTGGGCCCGCAGGGTCCGTTCCTGCAGGGGGTCGACGAGGACGTGCCGCATGACTGATGGGCTCCAGGCATGGGGCGCGGAGACAGGTTAGGGCATCTGCCCGATGCGACGGGGTGTCCCTCCGGCGGACAGTTAGACCTGTCAGCAATAGCGCGGATCCGGAGCAGGGTCCGCGAGACCGGGGGACCACAATGTACGACTACCACGTTCCATACGCGATCCATCAGGAACGCGCAGCGGAGCTCGAGCGGGAGGCCACCCTCCGACGCCTTGAGCTTGAGCGACCACAATCGCCGACCGAGCCGAAGCGCTCCTTCGCTTCACTGATCACCTACTTCATCCGACGCGTCCACAGCGGCGCCCTGCCGCCCGTCGCGCCCCGCCCCTCGGGTGGGTATGCGTAAGTTGTTGGCCGGCACAGACCCGATGGACCCCGAAGCGGAGAACGCTTCGGGGTCCATCGTCGTGTGCCTGCCCGTGGGTTACGGGACGACGACCGTGGCGGTGTTCGACCACGGCGACTGGATGGTGTTGTTGAACGCGAGGGCCCGGTAGTAGTAGGTCTTCGCGGGGGTGACCGGCTGGCTGAACGACGTGATGTTGGCCCCCACCGTCGCGTTGACCACGCCTGTCGTGAAGGTGACGTTGTCGGCCCTCTGGATCAGGAAGCCGGCCTCGGTGGTGGTCGTGTCGGTCCACGTCAGGTTCACGCTGGCCGTCTTCTTGTTCTTGACGGCCGACGTGCCCGTCAGCCCGGTGGGAGCCGCGAGGGTGGCCTCAGCGCCGCCTCGGCTGTCCAGCGTCAACGTCGGGAAGCCGCCGCCGGGCGGAATCTGGTTGAACGCGGGATTGGAGTAGTCCCACACGTCGCCCACCGTGTTGACCGCATACACCTGGTACTCGAACAGCTGCTTGGTGTTCCCGATGGGATCGGAGTAGCTCGCCGGGCCGGCGGCGGCGCCGGTACCTTCGACATAATCCAGTGTGCCGAGCACCTCAGTCCGGACGGTGGCCACGGTGACCCAGGGCTCGGTGGACCCCGCAACCCTGCGTTCGATGACGAACGCCGTCTCGTTCTTCGAGTTGTCCAACCAGTTGACCGTGTAGCTCTGGGATCGGCCGTTGCCGGTGCGCACGGCCGAGACGAACGTCGGGGCGATCGGGCTCACACCCACCACCTGCGTGCGCATCATGTCCATCTCCTCGTGGCTGAGGATGTGGCAGTGGAGGACATACTCCCAGCCGAAGTTCACGAAGTGGTTGACCACGTCGATCGGCTCACCCGACGGCGCGAACGCCGTGATCGGGAGACCGGCGGCTTCCTTCGCCGTGGAGTCGGCCAGGCTGGCGCCCTCAGGCATCGGACAGGCGCCAGCGCTGCCGTCCGTGGGCGAGACAGCATGAGATTCCTCCGTGAAAAGCGCAGGGTGGATGCGTGGCGGGCACGGTTCAAGGCGGCGTTGCCTCGAGGGGTGGGCCACGAAAGTGGGGCCGGGCGAGCCTCGCGCTAGGGCGTGCTGCAGGCCGGTCGTCGTGCTGCGGATGGGGGAACCTCGCATGCTGGACGGGCGACGCGCCGCGTCGTCGTTGGCGCGGAGCGTCTGATCGGGACATTAACTGTCACCCATTCCATAGTCAAGGGTTGGCCGTTACGATGTGAGACCTGGCCACGAGCTCCCACCTTCCCGGTGGAATCGGGGCATAGCACCCGACTCCTCGCGACTGGCCTGCCGGCGGAAGGAGCAGCAGGATGCCCAACCACGAAGCCGAACGTGCCTCACAACCAGAGTCAGTGGAGCAGACCCGGGACAAGGCGGCCAGCGCCCCCGGACCCGACGACTCGCGCAAGCCGGATTCACCCCCGGACCTGCACAAGACGTCCTGGACGTACGCCTTCAAGCGGTCACTGTCGGAGTTCTCGAAGGACCACGTGACCGACCTTGCGGCGAGCCTCACGTACTTCGCCGTCCTCTCGATGTTCCCGATGCTCCTGGCACTGGTCTCGCTACTGGGCGTCTTCGGCCAAGGCGAGCAATCGGCGCAGGGCATCAGAACCCTCATAGATCAGTACGCCCCGGAGGAACTCGCCGGCCTGTTGGGGGACACCGTCAGCGGGCTGGCTGAGCAGACGGGCGCCGGCCTGGCGCTCGTGACCGGTCTCGTCCTGGCGCTGTGGGCGGCCTCCGGGTACGTGGGTGCCTTCTCGCGGGCGATGAACAGGATCTATGAGGTGGAGGAGGGCCGGCCCTTCTGGAAACACAAGCCACAGATGCTGCTGCTGACCCTCGTGCTGGTGGTCATCCTGGCCGTGATCGTCTTCGCCATGGTTCTGTCAGGGGCCCTGGCGCAGTCGGTGGGCGACCTGATCGGCCTCGGAGACACGGCGGTTCTTGTGTGGAACATCGCGAAGTGGCCGGTGATCGTGGCGTTGGCGGTGCTGGTCATCGCGATGCTGTACTACTACACCCCCAACGTTAAGCAGCCCAGGTTGCGCTGGATCAGCGTCGGCGCCGTGCTGGCACTCGTGGTGGCCGCCGTGGCGGTGGCCGCCTTCTCGATCTACGTCTCCAACTTCGCGTCCTACAACGCCACCTACGGCATCATCGGCTCGTTCATCGTCCTGCTGCTGGGCCTGTGGATCCTCAACACCGTGCTCCTGTTCGGTGCTGAGGTCGACGCGGAGATCGAGCGGGGCAGGCAACTCCAGGGTGGCATCGAGGCGGAGGAGACGATCAAGTTGCCCCCGCGCGACACCCGCGCGTCGGAGAAGCTCGCGGACAGGCACAGCAAGCTCGTCACGCGGGGCAGGGAGCTACGACTCGAGAACGGCCGCGGCCGGTCCAAGGAGCGCTGAGGGCTCAGTTGCCTGCGGCGGCGCGCTCGATCTCCGCGATGTCGATCTTCTGCATGGTGAGCATCGCAGCGAACGCGCGCTGCCGCACGCCGGGGTCGTCTGACTTCATGGCGTCACTGAGCGCCGTGGGCGTGATCTGCCAGGACACGCCCCAGCGGTCCTTGCACCAGCCGCAGGCGCTCTCCTGGCCGCCGTTACCGACGATGGCGTTCCAGTAGCGGTCGGTCTCCGCCTGATCGGCCGTGGCGATCTGGAAGGAGAAGGCCTCGCTCTGCGTGAACTCGGGTCCGCCGTTCAGCCCTATGCACGGGATCCCGCAGACCGTGAACGCCACGGTGAGGACGTCGCCCTCCTTACCACTGGGGTAGTCGCCCGGGGCCCGCTCCACGGCCAGCACCTCGCTGTCGGGGAAGACGGAGGCGTAGAACTCTGCGGCCGCCTCCGCATCCTTGTCGAACCACAGACAGATCGTGTTCTTGGGGGTTGCCATCGTGTGACTCCTTCGATGTCGACTGAGCGTCACGTTAACGCTGCTAAGTGGCGGGGACAACAGTGGACGGAAGTGGGCTGGCCACCCGACACGAGCCGCACGGTGGCCCGCAGCGCGTCGTCAGGCAAACCGGCCCGACGTATATATTCAATTACGATTGACATTTCACTCCATTGAAGTAATATTCGTACTGAGGAAAGGAGAACCATGGCGCAGGCCTACCATCCCGATGCGTATGCGATGCAGGCGATCATCGCCCTGTCGAACGGCCTTGAGCGGCAACTCGCGCGGCTGCTCGGGTTGAACGCGACCGACTACCGGGCGCTCTCGACACTCCAGCAACTTCCTCGCGACAAGGCCGTCACCCTGGGCGACCTTGGGGGAGCCCTCGGCACTTCCGCCGCCACGACCTCCGCTCTGGTGGACAGGCTCGAGCGCGCGGGCTACGTAGTGCGACGTCGAGGCGAGGTCGACCGTCGTCAGGTGACCCTCGAAACCACCCCTCTCGGCTGGACCAGGATCATGGCGTTGATGCGGCCGCTCATGGACGCCACCGACGACCACCTGAAGGCGCTCAACGCCGATGAAGTGCGAGCCGTGAGCGCGTTCCTCCGCTTCATGAACACCTGCCTGGCTGAGCGGCTCGAAGCGCTCGCCACCCTCGAATCCGCCCAGTGACCCCCACGTCGTATCGGCCACTCAGCCGCCAACCAGCTCAGGAGACCACCATGTCCATCCCCTCCCTGTACATCGGAAGGAGACGCTCGTGGATCGTGGCGATCTTCTTCGTCCTCCTCGCAGGCCTTGTCGTCGGCCTCGTCCCAGAGGCTGAACGAGACGCCTCACCGACCGACTCCCTGGCCCAGGGATTCGACAGCACCCGCGTGGTGGAGTTGTCGGAGCAGTTTCCGCAGGAGGGGGACGCCACAGCCCTGATCCTGTGGACGTCCACGGATGGGGGGAAGCTGACCGAACAGCAGATCGCCTCCGCCCGCGAGTCTCTCCTCAGCCGCCTGTCCGGGGACGCGGGTTCCGCAGGGCCGCAGCCCGGCGAGGGCGCTCCGGACGGCGCCGGGCCACCTCCCGGCGTCACCGGCTCTGACGCCGGCGCTGCTGGGGGGCCACCTTCGGGGCCTCCGCCCCTGCCCCTCGTGAGTGAGGACGGCACAGCCGCCTTCGGGACGATCAGCGTCGAGGCGGACTCCTCCACCGAAAATCGCGACGATGTCGAGGTGTTGCGCGCGGAACTCCGCGACGAGGCCGCGGAGGGCGTCGACGTGCAGGTGACGGGGCCAGCGGGCATCCGCGCGGACCTGGGAGCCGTCTTCAGCGGGGCGAACTTCCGCTTGCTCGCCGCTACCGCCGCGGTGGTCGCCATCCTCCTCCTGCTGACCTACCGCAGCCCGGTGCTGTGGATCATCCCGTTGGTCGTCGTGGGCCTGGCTGACAGGCTTGCCGCCATCCTGGCCACGCACACCCTGCGCCTGACCGGCGTCCCGTGGGACGAATCCACCATCGGCGTGTTGTCCGTACTGGTGTTCGGCGCGGGCACCAATTACGCCCTCTTGTTGATCTCGCGCTACCGCGACGAACTCCGGAGCAGCGAGGACCGCTTCCAGGCCATGCGTACGTCACTGCGACACTCCGGCGAGGCCGTACTCACGAGCGCGTCCACGGTCGTGCTGGGCGTGCTGACGCTGCTCTTGTCGGTCTTCCCGGCAACCCGGGGCCTTGGTCTCGCCAGCGCGGTCGGCATCGTCATCGCGGCCGGTTATGCACTCGTCGTGCTGCCATCGGTGCTCGTCCTGTTCGGCCGCTGGGTCTTCTGGCCACTCGTTCCCCGTGTGGGGCAACCGGCCCTGGTCGACAGCGGCCGCTCCGTCTGGGCGCGGGTCGGGGCCCAGGTGGCCCGCCGCCCCACTGTTTTCGTGCTGGCCAGCGTCGCGCTGCTCGCCGTACTCGGTGGCGGGCTGTTCCGGATCGAGACCGGCCTCGGCCCGTCGGACCAGTTCCTCCGCAAGCCGGAGGCGATCGTGGCGCTGGAGCGCCTCGGCGAGTCGTTCCCGGCGGGCCAGTCCGACCCCGCGATCGTCATCACAGAAGAGGACGCCACGCGCGTGGCAGAAGTTGCTGAGGGCGTCCCCGGGGTGGTGTCTGCCACTCCTGCAGGGACCGCAGAGAACCTCACCCAGCTGCGCGTGGTGCTCGAACCCGAGCCTGGAAGCGACGAAGCGCGTCAGGTCGTTCGCGACCTGAGGGTGGCTCTCGAGGGCCTCGCGCCGACCTTCGTCGGCGGAACGGAGGCCCAGTCCGTCGACAGTCTGGACGGGGCCGCGGAGGACCAACGCACGATCATCCCGCTCATCCTCGCGCTGGTGCTGGGCATCCTCTTCGTCCTTCTCAGGTCCGTGGTCGCACCACTCGTGCTCGTGGCGACCGTCGTCGGCACGTACGTCGCGGCGCTCGGTGCCTCATGGGTGCTCTTCGTGGAGGTGCTGGGCTTCGAACGACTGGACTCCAGCGTGCCGCTGCTGACCTTCCTCTTCCTGGTGGCGCTCGGCATCGACTACAACATCTTCCTGGTCACGAGGGCCAGGGAAGAAGGCAGGCACCACGGCAGCAGGCGCGGAATGCTGAGGGCTCTGACGGCCACCGGTGGCGTCATCACCAGCGCAGGGATCCTGCTCGCCGCAGTCTTCGCGGTGCTGGGCGTTCTCCCGCTGGTGGTGCTGGCCCAGATCGGTGTCGTCATCGGGGTCGGCGTCCTGCTGGACACGTTACTCGTGCGCACTGTCCTGGTCCCCGCGATTGCGGTCCTCCTCGGTGACGCATTCTGGTGGCCGCGGCGGACGCGATCACCTCACCCGGCGACCGCCCCGGCGGACGTCAGTGGCCAGGTCGACTCCATGAAGCCGAGGGAACCGGAAATGGTGGGCTGACCTAGGAGTTGCGGCGGCGGATCTCCGCGGTGAGGAATGTCGCGAAGCTGCACCACGCCGCGTAGGGCGCCAGCGCGGCCATCCGGCTGCTGCCGGATGGCCCTGCTCGGCGGGCCAGGTCCCACGAACTGGCAGCCAGGAGCCCGGCCAGAACGGTCGCGGAGCCCAACCTGTGGGCCCGGAAGAACGCCCAGCTCCACCCCTGGTTGAGGGCGAGGTTGAGCACCAAGGCGTTTCGGTATCGATCCGCGGACGCAGGGTCGCCCTGGGCCTCGAGGTCTTCGATGACCTTGGCGCTGGTCAGCGCGATGTCGGTGTAGAGGGCGGTCCAGACGATGGGGAACACCCAGCTCGGGGGTTTCCACCCGGGCCGGTCCAAGGCTCGATACCAGGCCGAACCGGGGTCGGTCGCGAGCGACCCGGAGAGGGCGGTGACGGCCGTCAGCGCGCTGGTCAATGCCAGGGGTCGTTCGAACCATTTCCTCGTCGCCATGGATGTCCTTCCGGAGGGGCCCGGCATGCCTCAGTGGAGCACCGTGGCTGGCCGTGGCCGCTGCCTCCACCCTACCGTCGGGTCGCTTTGCCACTGTGCGGAGGCAGACCAACGAGCTTCAGCGTTCGCGTAGAGGGAGGAGGGTCGTCGATGTCCTGAGACATCACAATGGTCGGGGCGACAGGACTCGAACCTGCGGTCTCCTGCTCCCAAAGCAGGCGCGCTAGCCACTACGCTACGCCCCGTGAGCAGGGAAGCACCTAGCCAGAAGCTTCCGGCCAGGTGGATCACTGCATCGAGCGGATGACGGGAATCGAACCCGCGTAGCTAGTTTGGAAGACTAGGGCTCTACCATTGAGCTACATCCGCAGAACCGCAGACGAGTGTATCAGCGATCTGACCGAAGCCTGGAAACCTGCTCATCGGCCACCGTCTCCGGCGCCCTCCAGGCCCAGGAAGTCCCGGATGGCGTCCAGTTCGCGTTGGGTCTGTTCCCGGGCCGCGTCGAGGACTGAGCGCAACACCGGGACCCGACGCTCGGAGTTACTGATCGGCATCCGCTCCGGGAACACCAGGTAGGCGCGCCCCTGCCGTTCGAGCTCGAACAATTCCCCGAGGGTGCGGTTGTAGTTGGCAGGCCGCTCCAACACTCCGCGTGCGATCGACGGATACTGGCGGAACAGCCGGCGATAGCCGTGGGGGAACCGGGCGGGCGGCTTGCGGTACCCACGGGTGCGGGTCATGACGACGAGGAACTTCTCGAAGCCGGCCGCCTTGGCAGCATCCAGGGCGAACCCTCCGGTGGGGCCGAGCGCGCCGTCGCAGTAGACCTCGCCGTCGACGGTGGCCAACGGCATGAAGAACGGCATCGTCGACGAGGCGCGGACGCGCTTCATCAGGTCATACATGCGATGGATGTCCTCGCGACCCCAGTAGACCATCTCGCCGTCGTGGCAGCGCATCGCCCCGATCGCCACGCGCGCCGGGTTCCCCTGGAACGTCTCCCAGTCATAGGGGAGCGCCTGATGGGGGAGGGAGGTGCGCTCATAGATCCATTCGGCATTGAACATGCCCTTGCCCTGCAGCCAGGTGCGCCAGTTGCCGAACTCGGGCTCGGCCGCGAAGTCGACGAAGGATTTCTCTGCACGCGGGGCGTCCCGCGAGACGTAGTTGGCCACGCAACTCGAACCGGCGGAGATCCCGCCCACCCAGTCTGCGTGGATCCCGGCCTCCAACAGGACGCTCACAACCCCTGAGGAGAACGATGCGCGCATGCCGCCGCCCTCGAAAATGAGGGCGGTGTCGGTCACGTTGCTGGTCAGCTCGCTCACGGCCCCGACTTTAGCCGGGCGCGGGAGCCCGCGTGTTGGTGGCCGGAGCATCGACCGATAGACTGACGCGCGATTCGAAAATTGACACCTCAGGAGTCCACTCGTGCCCAGCACCGTTGAGAAGCTGAAGCCCACCCGGGTAAAGCTCACCGTCGAGATCCCCTTCGCTGATCTCAAGCCCTACCTTGACAAGGCTTACAAGGAGATCGCCGAACAGGTGACGATCCCCGGCTTCCGTAAGGGGAAGGTGCCCAACACGGTCATCGACCAGCGGTTCGGCCGCGGCATGGTCCTGCAGGAGGCCATCAACGAGGCCATCCCGGAGACCTACAACCAGGCCATCGACGAGCACAAGATCTACCCCATGGCGCAGCCCGAGGTGGACATCACCAAGCTCGAAGACAAGGACGTGGTGGAGTACACCGCCGAGGTGGAGATCCGCCCCGAGGTGGAGCTGCCGGACTTCAACACCATCGAGGCCACCGTCGAGGGCGCATCCTCCGTCGACGAACTCGTCGAAGAGCGCATCGAACTGCTCCGCAAGCGCTTCGCCACCACCACCGAGGTGGAGCGCGGCGCCGCCGAGGGTGACCTGCTGAAGATCGACCTCAAGGCCACCAAGGACGGCGAGGAACTCGACGACGCCACCGCAGAAGGCATCTCCTACGTGGTCGGCGACGACCAGGGCATGCTCGACGGCCTGGACGAGGCTGTCACCGGCCTGAAGGCCGGCGAGTCCAAGACCTTCACCTCCACCCTCGTGGGCGGCGCCCACCGCGGTGAAGAGGCCGAGATCGAGGTGACCGTCGTCACCGTCTCCGAGCAGGAACTGCCGGAGGTCGACGACGACTTCGCACAGCTCATCTCCGAGTTCGACACCGTCGAGGAGATGAAGGCCGACCTGCGTTCCGGCGCCGAGCAGCAGGTGAACGCCGACCAGATCGCCGACGCCCGCGACAAGGTGCTCGAAGCGATCCTCGAGAAGGTCGACTTCGAACTGCCCGAGAACGTCCTCAAGAAGGAACTCGAAGCCCGCCGTGCCGACATCGAGCGCCAGCTCGCCCGCGGCGGCATGACGGTCGACCAGTACCTGGAGCAGACCGAAGAGGAAGAGGCCGAGACGGTCGAAGAGTTCTGGGCCGAGATGGACAAGCGCGCCACGGATGCGCTGCGCGCCCAGATCGTGCTCGACGTCTACGCCGAGGCCAACTCGATCGACGTCTCCCAGCAGGAGCTCACCGAACTCATCTTCCGTAAGGCGCAGCAGTCCGGCTCCTCGCCCCAGGATGAGATCAACCACATGATGGAGCACAACCACATGCCCGAGTGGATGAACGAGATCCGGCGCGGCAAGGCCCTGGCCTCGATCTGCGCCGCGGCCACCGTGAAGGATTCCGAGGGCAACGCCGTCGACACGTCGCTCGCCTCCGTGGAGACCGAGGACGCCGGGGAGTGATCCCAGCCGCCTCGCGATAAGCGCAACGCCAACGCCGCCGGTCCCGCAGGGGACCGGCGGCGTTGCTGTTCCCGCCGGTGCACGCTGTGCGCGAACAGGCCGCGCTTCGCTTCGGTTGTCTGAATCACCCGGTAGGTTATTGGTGTGACTCAAACTCCAATCCACCCGATCCGGATGGCCGGGCCCGCAGGCGCCGGCCTCGGCATGACAGACAACGTGTACTCCTCGTTGCTGGCCAACCGCATCATTTTCCTCGGTTCCGAGGTGCGCGACGAGAACGCCAACGCGATCTGCGCGCAGATGCTGCTGCTCAACGCGGAAGACCCCACCCAGGACATCTACCTGTACATCAACTCGCCCGGCGGGTCGGTGGACTCCGGCATGGCGATCTTCGACACCATGCAGTGGATCAGCAATGATGTGGCCACCGTCGCCATGGGCCTGGCCGCTTCGATGGGCCAGTTCCTGCTCTCGGCGGGCACCCCCGGCAAGCGCTTCGCGCTGCCGCACAGCCGCATCATGATGCACCAGCCCTCGGGTGGTCTGGGCGGCACCGCCTCAGACATCCGCATCCAGGCGGAGCAGTCGCTGCACATCAAGAAGACCATGGCCAACCTCATCGCTGAGCACACGGGTCAGAGCATCGAGCAGATCGAAGCTGATTCAGACCGCGACCGCTGGTTCACCGCCGAGCAGGCGCTCGAGTACGGCTTCATCGACCACGTGTATGAGCGCGCGTCGCAGATCCAGACGGAGGCCCCCAACCAATGATCAACAACACGTTCGCCCTGCCCCAGGGCGCGGCCCCCGTCGGCCCGGACATGAACTACTTCATCCCGCAGTGGGAGGAGCGCACCAGCTACGGCATCCGCCGCGTGGATCCGTACACGAAGCTCTTCGAGGATCGCATCATCTTCCTCGGCACCCCCATCAACGACGACGTGGCCAACGCGGTCATGGCGCAGCTGCTGGTGCTCCAGTCGATGGACCCCGAGCGCGACATCTCGATCTACCTCAACTCGCCCGGCGGCTCGTTCACCGCGCTGACCGCCATCTATGACACGATGCGCTACATCAAGCCCGACATCCAGACGGTGTGTCTCGGCCAGGCGGCTTCGGCCGCCGCCGTGATCCTCGCCGCCGGCACCAAGGGCAAGCGGTTGGCGCTGCCCAACTCGCGCATCCTCATCCACCAGCCGGCCACCGAGGGCGGCTACGGTCAGTCCTCGGACCTGGAGATCCAGGCCCGCGAGATCCTGCGCATCCGCGCCCTCATGGAAGAGATGCTCGCCGTCGACACCGGCCAGGAAGTGGCCAAGGTCAGCAAGGACATCGAGCGCGACAAGTACCTGACCGCCCAGGAGGCGATCGAGTACGGCATCATCGACGACATCCTGCCGTCGCTGAAGGGTCTCTGACCGCTCAGACCGGGGCCGCCGGGCCACTGGGTCAATGCGACCCGGATGCCCGGCGGTTCGCTCTTCTCCCGCCCCGCCTGCCGGGTAGGGTGGTGAAAACAAGGCAGACAATCAGGAACTGTTGATGGGAGGTGGACGTCGTGGCTCGTATCGGTGAATCCGGCGACCTGTTCAAGTGCAACTTCTGCGGGAAAACGCAGAAGCAGGTGAAGAAGCTGATCGCCGGCCCTGGCGTCTACATCTGCGACGAGTGCATCGGGCTGTGCAACGAGATCATCGAGGAGGAGTTCCCGGACGCCCCCGAAACCGGTCTGGTCAAGGAGTTGCCCAAGCCGCGCGAGATCCGCGACTTCCTCGACACCTACGTCATCGGCCAGGACAGCGCGAAGAAGACGTTGTCGGTGGCCGTGTACAACCATTACAAGCGCATCCAGGCCGAGCACGGCGGCCGGGGTCGCCGTTCGGATTCTGACGACATCGAGGTCGGCAAATCCAACATCCTCCTCATCGGGCCCACAGGCTGCGGCAAGACCTACCTGGCCCAGACCCTCGCGCGCATGCTGAATGTGCCGTTCGCGATGGCGGACGCCACCGCCCTGACGGAGGCCGGCTACGTCGGGGAGGATGTCGAGAACATCCTGCTGAAGCTGATCCAGGCGGCGGATTTCGACATCGCCAAGGCGGAGACCGGCATCATCTACATCGACGAGATCGACAAGGTGGCCCGCAAGTCGGAGAACCCCTCGATCACGCGTGACGTGTCCGGCGAGGGTGTGCAGCAGGCGCTGCTCAAGATCCTGGAGGGCACCGTCGCCGCCGTCCCGCCGCAGGGTGGCCGCAAGCACCCCCACCAGGACTTCCTGCAGATCGACACCACCAAGGTGCTGTTCATCGTCGGCGGCGCGTTCGCGGGTCTCGACGAGATCATCAACCAGCGCGTCGGTCGTCGCCCCCTGGGCTTCAACAACAAGGCCGAGGCCCGCATGCCTGAGGCGGACCCGTTCTCCCAGGTGCGTCCCGAAGACCTGCACAAGTTCGGCCTCATCCCGGAGTTCATCGGCCGCCTGCCCATGCTGACCAGCGTCTCGCCCCTCGACGAGGAGGCGCTCACCCGCATCCTGGTGGAGCCCAAGAACGCGTTGGTGCGCCAGTTCCAGAAGCTGTTCGAGCTGGATGGCGTGCAACTGGATTTCGAGGACGGGGCCATCGCCGCCATCGCGGGTCTGGCGCTGGAACGCGGTACCGGTGCCCGCGGGCTCCGGGCCATCCTCGAGGAACTCCTCCTCGACGTGATGTTCAACGTGCCCTCCGACGAGGACGTTGCCCAGGTGATCGTGACCAAGGAATCGGTGCTCGGCGAGGAGTCGCCCACGCTCGTCCCGCGTGCCAAGGTGGCGCGTCGGCGGGACCTGTCGGCCTGATCCTGTCGCCCCGGGCAACCGGCCACCACCCGTAGGGGTCCTTCCATAGCGCCGTGTCAAGGAGTTACATTCTCCCCAAGCCGTCAGAGCTGTCGGCGGAGGAGGATCCCCATGACCACGACGCGTCCCACCAGCCGGAGTGCCACCGCTGTGATCGCCCTGGCGGCAGCGCTCCTCATTCCGGCGGCGTCCACGCCGGCCGAGGCAGCCCCCTATCCCTGGACGTACGACGCCACAGTGGACCTGGTTCCGCTGACCAAGGGCCACGCTCCCGCTCCGGTGGCGGCTGACTGGGACGGTGATGGGGACGACGACCTCATCGTCGGCTTCCTCAACTCAAGTCTCTATTCGGGCGTGGCGGTGGCGCTGCGCGCCGAGAACGGCTCGCTGGGGGAGTTGACCAGCATCTTCAGCACCGGCAACGCCGACATCGCGTTCGCCGGCACCGCCGTGACGTACCTGCGGCCCGCCGTGGGTGACGTCGACGCCGACGGCACGGCAGACCTGGTGCTCGGCTCCTGGTCGTCGAACGCCGGTGTGAGGCTCTGCCTCAACCCGGACGGTGGCGCCATCGACCCCGCCGCGTGCACCGTCCTGAGGGACGGCGCGGGGGCCCTGGTGGGCGCCACCACCGTCTCGGGTATCGCCTACGTATCGCCGGAGCTTGTGGACTGGGACGCAGACGGCGACCTCGACCTGCTCATCGGCACGGGCGCCAGCGCCGCGGAGAAGGGCGTGCGCTTGTATGAGAACCTGGGCGGCGCTGCCTTCGCCGCGCCCCAGTGGGTTGTCTCCCAGGCCACTACCGGCCTCGGCGCCGAGAGCTACTACGAGCCCGCCGTCGCCGACATCAACGACGACGGCCTGCTCGACCTCCTGATCGCCGGTTCGCGCATCGAGAACGTCAGCGAGTTCAAGCTCTTCCAGTGCCTCAACGCCGGGACGAGCGAGGTTCCTGTCACCAACTCCTGCACGCAGCTGAACCTGCCCGGCCTGGTCAGTAACGCCGTCGACGCGACGGACTGGGACGGTGACGGCCGGCTCGACTTCGTCCGCGGCTTCCAGTCCACTTTCGTCGGCACACCCGTGTCGTTGATCCACGGCACCGGCCCGGACACCGACGGCGACGCGGTGGCGGACTCCTTCGACAACTGCCCGGCGGTGTCCAACCCGGCCACGATCATGTTGGACAAGGTCAACGCGGTCCAGGTCGACACGGACGCCGACGGCGCGGGCGACGCCTGCGACGACGACTGGGACGGCGACGGAGTGCTCAACGCGCCGGACAACGCCCCCTGGACCCACAACCCGGACCAGTCCGATGTCGACGGCGACACCCGCGGCGACGCGGCCGATCCGCGTGACGACCGTCCCGGCGAGCCCGCAGAAGGGTCGTACGAGTACGCGATGGCCGAGCGGATCGACTGGGGCGAGAAGCCCGTGATCGTCCTGCGCGCCGACGCCATGTCCACCGGCTACCGCTCCGGGATCGCGCAGGCCCTGACCAACGAGGCACTCGGCCGCGATCTGCCGTTCTCGCTGGCGCTCATCCCCTGGGACGAGCCCAGGCTGACCGCGTCCGCCACGGACGAGTACCTGAACACCGTGCTACCCGACCCCGACTTCGAGGTCGTCAACCACGGCACCTACCACGCGTGCGTCTACACGCCGTACCTGGAGGAGTTCGGGGCCAGCTCCGCCGAGTTCGACTGCGGGATGCCCGTCGCGGAGTCGGTCAACCTGATGCGGGTCGGTCAGGATTCCATGCTCGGGGCCCTCGACATGGACACTGCCTCGCATCAGCTCACCGGGTTCATCCCGCCGACCGACGCGTTCGACGCGGCGGCGAGCGAGGCCATCCGGGCGCTCGGGTATTCGTGGGTGGCTTCCGCGTGGTACGCCGAGCCGGCGGAGCGCCCGGACTTCGCCTACGTCGACGACGCCGGCCTGGTGCATGTGCCCTGGTCCCAGATCGCCTGCGGCAACGGTGCGGCCACCTGGACCGACTGCCAGGGCGGTGCGAAGACGGGCCTGACCTCGCACTCGGGGGTGGACTGCGATGATCCGGCGGACTGCATGCCGACGCGTGACGGGAAGGACTACACGAACTGGGAGACCCACGCCGCCACGTCGCTGGCAGATCGTTGTGAAAGCGACTTCGGGCGCTACGGCGTCTGCAGCGTGCTGTTCGAACTGACCAGCTACGACGCCGACTTCGCCACCGGAACCCTCGACCCCGTGGCCTTCGCCGGCTTCCAGCGCACGCTGGACGAGTTGGAGGCGCTCGCGGAGCGGACAGGGGCCGTGTTCATGACGCTGGGGCAGTACGCCGCGGCCCTGCAGGCGGAGAAGCCGATCGTGACCCCGCCGCCGTCGTCGCCTCCGCCGAGTTCGCCGCCTCCGTCGTCGCCTCCGCCGAGTTCGCCGCCTCCGTCGTCGCCTCCGCCGAGTTCCCCGGCTCCGTCGTCGCCCCAGCCCAGTTCGCCGCCACCGAGTTCCTCCCCGGTGGACGACGACTACGTGCGCACGATCCCGTACACGAAGCCCGGCCTGCACCGCGACTTCAACGGCCGCGACTGGAACACGGTCTGTGAGCCCTACTCGCAGACCGAGAGGTGCCGCACCCACATCTGGGCCACCGTCGTCCACATGGAGGACGGGAAGTTCATCCGGGAGAGCGGATGGATGTTCAACAACCTCACCTACCTGCCGTTCATGACGCGTACGCAGTGGGGTGCTAACCCGTTGGCCAACCACAACTACGAGACCGGTTTCACCTCCGCCGGGCGGCAGTGGCGCACCGAATGCGACACTGCGCAGACCGGCGGCGGCGGGTGCCGCAGCTACATCCTGGCAACGGTCTACGCCGCGACACCACGGGCTGGGGGTGGATACACCTTCTCGCAGTCCAACCAGTGGGTGTTCAACAACATAGTGATGTTCCGGGCCGCGTAAGGTTGGGCGGGTGAGCCGAGGTTATCGACGTTTCCCGCACCTGCATCATGATGAGGTCGTCTTCGTCGCAGACGACGACCTGTGGTTGGGGCCGCTTTCGGGCGGCCGCGCCGCACGCATCACCGTGGCGGAAGGCACGCCCCGCAGCCCACGGTTCTCCCCGGACGGGTCGAAGGTCGCCTACGCGGCAACGACCCACGGCCGGTGGGACGCCTACGTCGTCGACCTCGACGGCGGCACCCGGAGGCTCACCTGGCTGGGGACGCGCAGGCTGGTCATCTCAGGGTGGCTGGATGACCAGCACGTCCTCCTCAGCTCGGACCACGAGGGCCTCCACCGGGTCGACACCTATATGTATTCGCTCTCACTCGACGGTGAGCTCACCCGGCTGCCCTGGGGCGGCGCCACCTCGGCGACCGTGCACAGCAGCGGCAGGGTGGCCGTCGCGTCCATCAACCACCGCGATCCCTCGGGATGGAAGCGCTACCGCGGCGGCATGGCCGCGCGCCTCCACATCGGCGACGGCCAGGGCGACTGGATCCGGGTCCTGCCGGAGATCGAGGCCGGCCTGCACCACCCCACCTGGGTGGGGGACCGCCTCGTCTTCACCTCGGATCTTGGCGACGCGCCGGACGTGCAGGCGCAGGTGTGGTCCGTGGACCTGAACGGCATGGACCTGCGCAACCACACCTCCCACACCGCCGAGGAGGGCTACATCCGCGACGCCACCAGCGACGGCCAGGGCGTCGTCTACCACTCGCGCGGCCAGCTGTTCCACCTCGCCAGTCTGAAGGCTGAGCCCCAACTCATCGAGTTGGCCACCGGCATCGGGGCGCCGTCGCCGGTGCAGGTGCACCCCACAGACAGGCTCGAGGCGATCGTGCCGGACAACGGCGGCGACGGGTCGCTGCTGGAATGGCGCGGTGCCGCCTACTACCTCACGCACCGCGGTGGCCCTGCCCGGGCCCTCGCGGACAACGCCGGCGTCCGGGTCAGGGAGCCGCGCTTCCTTGACCACACGGGCGGCAAGGCGGTGTGGGTGACGGACGCCGAGGGTGAGGACGCCCTCGAGATCCGCCTGTTGGAGGGCGGCGACAAGGCCCGCCGCATCGGAGCGGGCCGCCTCGGCCGCGTCATGACGCTGGAGCCCAACGAGCAGGGCACCCGGATCGCCGTCGGCAGCCACGACGGCACGGTGTACCTCGTCGACGTGGCGCGCGGCAACGTCAAGGACATCGGCCGCTCCACCGTCGGTGAGGCGTCGGGCTTCGCCTGGTCTCCGGACGGCCGCTACCTCGTGTGGCGCAACGCCATCGCGCAGGAGGGGATGCTCGGGCAGCTCGTGGGCTACGACGTCACCGAGAAGCGCGCGTTCACGCTGACCAGGGGCCAGTTCAACGACTTCTCGCCGGTGTTCACCGCCGACGGCAAGTACCTCGTGTTCCTGTCGAGCCGCACCATCGACCCCACCTACGACGAGTTGACGTTCGACCTCTCCTTCACCAACACCGTGCGTCCGTGGCTGGTGCCTCTGAGCGCGGCAGAGCCTGCCCCGTTCGGCCCGTCGCCGGACGGCTGGGCCATCAGTGAAGCCGATGAGGACGACGAGAAGGATGACGACTCCGGGAAGTCGGGCAAGGAAGGCAAGAAGGGCAAGGACGGCAAGGAGTCCGAGCAGGTCTCGGTCGTCTTCGACGTCGGGGGAGTAGAGGACCGGATGGTCCCGTTCCCCGTGCCGTCGGGCCGCTACGTGCACCTCCAGGCGACCAAGCACGGGTTCGTGTGGCAGTCGCTTCGCTCCGTGGGCGAACTCGGCGCCCTGCGCGCCGGGGTCGAAGGCGAGGTCAAGGACGTCGTGGAGCACTTTTCCTTGAAGACCCGCAAGGTCACCACGGTGGTCGAGGGCTGCGACGGGGCCGGCGTCAGCGGCGACGGCGAGCGTCTGGTCGTCCGCAACGGAGACGAGGTCTGGGTGCAGAGTGCCGAGCAGGCCCCCGGCGACGACGAGGACGCCCGGGTCGCCGTCGACCTGAGCCGGCTGCGCCGCGAGATCGATCCCCGCGCCGAGTGGCGGCAGATGTTCGAGGAGAACTCCCGCCTGATGCGCGACCACTTCTGGCGCCCGGATTTCGACGGCACGGACTGGTCTGCCGCGGTGGCGCGCTACCGGCCGCTGCTCGACGTCGTGGCCACGCACGACGACCTCCTGGACGTGCTCTGGGAGACCGTCGGCGAGCTCAACACCTCGCACGCCTATGTGTCGCCTCCTGACGACGACGGTCCCTCTGTCGGCTACCTGGGCGCCACCTTCACCCGCAATGCCAAGGGCGAAGTGGTCATCGCCGACATCCTGCCCGGCGAAACGTCGGACCCCACGGCGCGGTCGCCGCTGAGGGCGGCCGGTGTCGCCGCTGAGCCTGGCGACGTCATCGTCGCCGTCGACGGCAGGCCCACCGCCGACGCACCGCACATCGGAGCGCTGCTCCAGGGTGCGGCGGAGAAGGTCGTCGAGTTGACCCTGGCCCGGGGGCGCCAGAAGCGTCGGGTCGCCGTCGTGCCCACGAGCAACGAGTCGCCGCTGCGGTACCACCAGTGGGTGACCAGCCGCGTGGAGTATGTGCGGGAACGCTCCGGCGGACGCATCGGTTACGTGCACGTACCGGACATGGTGGCCCGCGGCTGGGCGGAGTTCCACAGGCTCATCGACGCCGCGATGGCGTGTGACGGGGTGGTGGTGGACGTGCGCTTCAACGGCGGCGGCCACACCTCAGAACTGGTCATCGAGCGGCTGACGCGCCGGGCCATCGGCTGGGTCGGCGCCCGTCACCACGACGGGGCGAGCACCTACCCCAGCCAGGCCGCACGGGGCCCCGTGGTGTTCCTCACGAACCCGTTCGCCGGCTCGGACGGCGACATCGTGACCGCCGCCGCACAGAACCTGGGCCTCGGTCCGGTGGTGGGCGAGCGCAGTTGGGGCGGCGTGGTCGGCATCGACGGCCGGTTCACCCTGGTGGACGGCACCGAGGTGACACAGCCGCGCTACTGGATCGCCTTCGACCAGCACGGCTTCGGGCTCGAGAACCACGGCGTCGACCCCGACATCGTGGTGGAGGTGGGGCCGGCTGATTGGGAATCCGACGGCGACAAGCAGCTCGACGCGGCGGTGGACGAGGCGCTTCAGCGCCTCAACGGCACTCCGGCAGCGGTGGCGCCCAGCTTCCCGCCACCGCGCTTCTGAGCGGGTGTAAAGAAGGCCTCGGAGTCGCGCGACTTCGAGGCCTTCTTCCTCTGCAGGGAACTATCAGCCGGCGACGGGCGCCAGTTCGATGTCGGCGACGATGTGCTGGCCGTCCTCGACCCACTCCACGTCGCCCACCAGGCGGCCCACGGCACGCAGGTCCGGCTCGATGGTCTTCAACCGCTCGACGGAGCCCGCCGGCCCGCGGAAGACGGCCTTCGCCACCTCTGCCCGCATGGAGACCTTCGCGTTGGACTTCGCGCCGCGGATGGCGATGAGCGCCTCCGCGAGATCTGCCAGCAGCGTGGCGTCGCCGTCGATCGACAGCTCCTCCGCGGTGGGCCAGGCGGAGCGGTGCACCGACGAGTCGTTGGTCCAGCGCCACACCTCTTCCGCCACGAACGGCAGGAAGGGCGCGAACAGGCGCACCTGCACGCTGAGCGCGATGGCCAACGCGGCCTGCGCCGACTTCTTGCCCTCGTCGCTGCCGGTGTAGGCGCGTTCCTTGACCAGTTCGAGGTAGTCGTCGCAGAAGGACCAGAAGAACGTCTCCGTGGCCTCGAGCGCCCCGCTGTAGTCGTAGTCCTCGAACTCCTCAGTGGCCTTCTCCACGACGACGGTCAGGCCGCGCAGCAGAGCCTTGTCCACCGGGTTCGTCACGGCGTCCAGCGTGGCGGGCGCGTCCTGCATCGACAGCACGAACTTGCCGGCGTTGAGGATCTTCATCGCGAGGCGACGGCCCACCTTCATCTGGGTCTCGTCGAACGGTGAATCCTGGCCGGGACGGGCCATGGCGGCGCGCCAGCGCACCGCGTCGGAGCCGTACTTGACGAGGATGTCGGTGGGCACCACCACGTTGCCCTTCGACTTCGACATCTTCTTGCGGTCTGGGTCCACGACGAAGCCCGAGATGGTGGCGCGCTTCCAGGGGAGCGTGCCGTTCTCGAAGTGCGCGCGCACCACGCGGCTGAACAGCCAGGTGCGGATGATGTCGTGGGCCTGGGGGGCCATGTCCATGGGGAACGTGAGGTTGAACAGCTCCTCATCGCGCTCCCAGCCGGTGGCCAGGTGCGGGGTGAGCGACGACGTCGCCCAGGTGTCCATCACGTCGGGGTCCGCCATGAAGCCGCCGGGCTGGTTGCGCTGCTCCTCCGAGAAGCCCTCCGGGGTGTCGGTCATGGGGTCGATGGGCAGCGAGGCCTCGTCGGCCACGATGGGGCTCTCGTACCGCGGCTCACCGTCGGCGTCCAGCTCGTACCAGACGGGGAACGGCACGCCGAAGAAGCGCTGGCGCGAGATGAGCCAGTCGCCGTTGAGGCCCGAGACCCAGTTGTCGTAGCGGTGCTTCATGTGCTCGGGGGTCCACTCGAGGGCCCGGCCGCGCTCCAGGAGGGTGGCCTTGAGTTCCTCGTCGCGGCCGCCGTTGGTGATGTACCACTGGCGGGTGGCCACGATCTCGAGGGGCTTGTCGCCCTTCTCGTAGAAGTTGGCCATGCGGGTGGTGGGTTTGGGGTCCTCCAGCATGTCGCCCTGCTCGCGCAGCTGGGCGACGGTGGCCTCGCGGGCGGAGAAGGCGGTCTTGCCCGCCAGCCCTTCATAGGCCTCCGTGTTGACGATCCACTCCGGCGTCTCGGCCTGGAAACGGCCGTCGCGGCCGATGACGGTGCGGGTGGGCAGGTTCAGCTCACGCCACCACAGCACGTCGGTGAGGTCGCCGAAGGTACAGCACATGGCGATGCCGGCACCCTTGTCGGGCTCGGCCGCGGCGTGGGCCAGCACCGGGATCTCGACGCCGAAGATGGGCGAGGTCACCGTCGTGCCGAAGAGGTCCTGGTAGCGCTCGTCGTCCGGGTGGGCGATGAGGGCGCAGACCGACACGATGAGTTCGGGCCTCGTCGTCTCGATCCACACCGGCTCGCCGTCCGGCTTGTGGAAGGCGACCCGGTGGTAGTGGCCGGGGTAGTCGCGGGCCTCGAGCTCGGCCTGCGCGACGGCCGTCTGGAACGTCACGTCCCAGAGGGTGGGCGCATGGTCGAGGTAGGCCTCGCCACGGGCGTGGTTGCGCAGGAACGCGCGCTGCGCCACGGACTGGGCCTCGGGCGAGATGGTGGTGTAGAGGGTGTTCCAATCCACCGACAGGCCGAGCTGCTTCCACAGGTCCTCGAAGACCTGCTCGTCCACCTGCGTCAGTTCCTGGCACAGCTCGATGAAGTTGCGGCGGCTGATCGGGATCTGCCGCTTCGGATCCGGCTTGGCGGGCGGCTGGAAGCCGGCGTCGTAGGGCAGCGAGGGGTCGCAGCGCACGCCGTAGAAGTTCTGCACCCGGCGCTCGGTGGGCAGGCCGTTGTCGTCCCAGCCCATGGGGTAGAAGACTTCCTTGCCGCGCATCCGCTGGTAGCGCGCGATGGTGTCGGTGTGCGTGTAGCTGAAGACGTGCCCCACGTGCAGCGAGCCGGACACGGTGGGTGGGGGAGTGTCGATGCTGAACACCTCGTCGCGCGACGACGGCCGACGGAAGGCGTAGGTGCCCTCTGTCTGCCATACCTCGCCCCACTTGGCCTCCAGTCCTTCGAGGACGGGCTTGTCGGGCAGGGCACCCTTGGGCGCGGTGGTGTCAGTCATGCGGTTGATCTTAGCGAGATTCGCCACTGGTGCCGATCCGGGGAAGGGCCTCAAACGGCAGCAGCCCGGACGGTGGACGTCCGGGCTGCTGGTGTGTGGGGTGAGGCGATCAGCGCTGGTAGGGCTCAGGCTTGACATCGATCTCCTTGCCGCCCTCTTCCCAGGCGGCGGTCGCGGCGCTGAGGAAGCCCTCGGCGGTGGGCTCGATGGAGCCGAGATCCAGGCGCTGGCCGGAGACGACGTAGGCCGGGGTCGCGTCGACGGCGTCGTCGCGGAACTTCTGGTCCGCGTTGTCGACCCACTCCTGGAACGAGCGGGAGTTGTACAGCTCGACGTAGCGGGTCAGGTCTTCACCGGTGATGCCCGCGGCCTGGGGGATGTCGTTGCGGAGCACCTGGTCCGTGTAGCCGGTGTCCTGGAAGTCGAACGCGACACGGTGGAAGTCCTCGAACGCACCCACCTCTGCTGCAGCGGCGGCCGCCACGGCGGTGCGGGACGAGGGGCCGTCCTCGCGGGCCTGATCCAGGAAGTGGGCGGTGCGGATCTCGGTGGTGATGGAGCCGTCGGCGACCAGCTGCTCCACGATCGGGCCGAGGGTTGCGTGGGCGCTGGCACACGCGGGGCACTGGTAGTCCTCCCACAGCACGAGGTGCGGCTTGTCCGCGCTGGGGGCATTACCTTCGAGCGGGATGCCGTAGCCCTCGGTGGCGGCGGGCGGCGTCAGCTGTTCTTCTGCCACCGAGGTGCGGTTGCCGATGGCCTGCACGATGACGATGGCGAGCACCACGACGACAACCAGGGCCGCCAGGCCGAAACCGAACCCCATGATGCGCTTGTTGCGCTTGTTGCGTTCGTCCATCTCCTGAGCCTGCCGCAGCGCGGCGCGCTTGCTGAGGTTCGAGTTGTTGGCCATGTAGGTGCTCCTTCAGAAATCCAGTGCGGGGCTGCGGGCACCGTGGGGTGCTGCGCTTTCGGAAGTAATGATAACCAGCGCACCCAAGGTGGTTGAATCAGTTACTACACACTGCGGAATCCTCCTGGGCGGTGCCCGGCCGAGTAGGCTGGCCCCACCATGACTGAAACCTCACACGCCGCGTTGACGGCGGCCCTGACCAGCCGTTGGCCCGAGCACCGGGTGGCGCCCAGCCTGACCAGGGTCGCCGCGCTGATGGACCTCCTCGGTGAACCGCAGCGGGCCTATCCCGTCATCCAGGTGGCCGGCACCAACGGCAAGGGCAGCACCGCCATCATGATCGAGACGCTGCTGCGTTCCGCGGGCCTGCGCACCGGGCGGTTCTCCAGCCCGCACCTGTCGGATGTGCGTGAGCGCATCGTGATCGACGGCGAACCCATCAGCGAGGAACGCTTCGCTGAGGTGTGGGCGGACATCGAGCCCTACGTCGACATGGTGGACGAGCAGCAGCTCGACGGCGTGGCCATGACGTTCTTCGAGGTCATCACCGGCATGGCGTACGCGGCGTTCGCCGACGCCCCCGTCGATGTCGCGGTGATGGAGGTGGGCCTGGGCGGGCGTTGGGACGCCACGTCGGTGGCCGACGCGGCGGTCGCCGTGGTCACGCCCATCGGGATGGACCACACGCACATCCTGGGCAACACGCTGACGGAGATCGCGGGGGAGAAGGCCGGCATCATCAAGCCCGGCGGCACCGCCGTGTTCGCCGGCCAGGCTCCCGAGGCCGCCAAGGTGCTGCTGGCCGCCGCCGTCGAGGCCGGCGCGTCGATGAAGGCCGAGGGTCCGGATTTCGGCCTGCTGGAGCGCGGCCTCGCCGTGGGTGGCCAGTTGCTGCGCATCGAGAGCGTCGGCGGCCCTGTGGCTGACGTCTTCCTGCCTCTCTACGGGGAACACATGGCCCGCAACGCGGCGCTCGCGGTGGCGGCGGTCGAGGCGTTCCTGGGCGGCAAGCCGCTCAACCCGGAGATCATCGTCGAGGGGCTGGGTGCCGTCGAGGCCCCGGCGCGCCTGGAACTGGTGCGCACCTCGCCGCCGATCGTGATCGATACCGCCCACAACACGCAGGCCGCCCGCGCCACCATCGACGCGGTGGAGGAGAGCTTCGACTTCGCGCCCACCATCGGTGTCGTGGCCATGATGCAGGACAAGGACGCCGCGGAGGTGCTCGAGATCTTCGCGGAGAAGATGGACCAGGTGGTCATCACCCAGGTCTCCTCGACCTCCCGGGCTCGGCCCGTCGACGACCTCGCCGCCGTCGCCGAAACGGTGTGGGAGACCAGCAAGGTGCACCGCGCCCCCAGCATGCGTGAGGCTCTGGACCTGGCCGTCATGCTGGCTGACACCGCCAGCGTCCAGGCCGGTGTGCTCGTCGCGGGGTCCGTCATCGCTGCGGGCGAGGCCCGCGACCTGTTGAAGAAGAAGGACACCCAGTGACCCTCGCGCCCGACAACCCCATGCGCAGCGCGGCCATGTCGGTGCTGCTCTTCGAGGTGATCATCATCTGGTTGGCCTACATCGGCATGATCCAGGTCTCGGGCGTCGATCTCGCGGTCGCGGCCGCCTGGAGTGCAGTGGCCACGCTCTTGTGCATCGGCGCCCTCGCCGGCCTTCGGAAGCGCTGGGGCTATCTGGCGGGATGGGCCGCCCAGGCCGTCCTCATCGGATTGGGCGTTCTCACCCCGTGGATGTACGCCATGGGTATCATCTTCGCTTTGATCTGGGCGACGTGTGTGATCCTCGGCAAGAGGATTGAGGCCCACCGGCATGGAGGTAACCCACAGTGAGCGAAAAGACGCTCGTCATCATCAAGCCCGACGTGGTGGAGGCCGGTAACGCAGGAAAGGTACTGGCCCGCTACGAGGAGGCCGGGCTCTCCATCGTCGCCATGGAACTGCGCACCATCGACGGTGCCTTCGCGGACCGGCACTACGAGGAGCACCTGGCACGGGACTTCTACCCGAAGCTGCGTACC
This sequence comes from Tessaracoccus zhenghani, assembly GCF_055326325.1. Classification (NCBI taxonomy): domain Bacteria; kingdom Bacillati; phylum Actinomycetota; class Actinomycetes; order Propionibacteriales; family Propionibacteriaceae; genus Tessaracoccus; species Tessaracoccus zhenghani. Next base: position 559,359 of record NZ_JBUZNQ010000002.1, read on the forward strand.
TTCATGACCAGCGGCCCCATGATCCCCCTCGTCCTGTGCGGGCCGGACTGCGTCTCCCAGGTGCGTGAGCTCAACGGGGCCACGGATCCGGCCAAGGCCGAGCCGGGCACCATCCGGGCGGATTTCGGCGACAGCGGCCCGCGCAACGCGGTGCACGCCTCTGATTCGGCTGAGTCCGCGGCGCGTGAGATCGCGCTCTGGTTCCCGGCCCTCTGACCCGGAACCCCACGAGGTTAGGGTGGGGCTGTGAGCCAGCTTCCCCCGCCCGAACGACAGCCCTCCCCCCAGTGGGGGCCACCACAGCAATGGGCGCCGCCGCTGCCTGAGCAGCGACGCGACGTGGCGTTCCCTGCGCCGACGTGGACCCCGGCCCCGCCGTCGATGCCGACGACACCGGTCGGGTACCACCAGTTCTGGCGCGCGCCGGGGATCGCCCCGTGGCGCCCCATCGTCGTGGTGCTCATCCTGGCGGTGGCGTTCTTCGGCTTCGCTGTGCTCGCCACGCTGGCCGCCGTGGGCGTCGAGGTGGCCACCGGGGCGGTGGACCCGGACGACCTCATGGGGATGCTCGAGGAAGGCCGTGTCACGCCGGGCCTGGTGCTGGCCAACAGCATCGCCATCGGCCTGTTGCTGCCATTCGCGCTGCTGACCGGCCACCTCGTGAAACAACGCCCCGGCTTCCTGCATTCAGTGGTCGGACGGGTGCGGTGGGGTTGGTTCTGGATCTGCGTCGCCGCGTCGCTGGTGGTGCTCGGGCTCAACATGGGCATCGAACTCTCACTGACGGGGACCGCGGACCTGGAGCTGCAGATCCGGCCCTACACCTGGTGGCTGCTCATCGGGCTGATGCTGGTGACGCCGTTCCAGGCAGCGGCAGAGGAGTACCTGCTGCGGGGCGTGGTCTTCCGCACCGTGGGCTCCTGGTTCAGGCTGCCCGTCGTGGCCTTCATCGTCGGTACCGTCCTGAACTCGGCGCTGTTCATGGTGATGCACGGCGCGGCAGACCCGTGGCTCAACGTCTTCTACTTCAGCCTGGGTGCCCTGTTGAGCTGGCTGACGTGGCGCACCGGTGGGCTGGAGGCGGCGGCCGCCGTCCACATCGTCAACAACATGATCGGCTTCTCCATCGTGCCGTTCCAGGACGTCAGCGGCCTGTTCGACCGCTCCGTCGGCGCGGGCGGCCCCGTGATCCTGTGGCAGCTGACCGCCTCGGTGATCCTGGTGGTGCTGCTGGACGTGTTGGCTCGGCGACGTCGACTCGCGACGCTCGGCCGGGGCTAGGCCAAAGCGCACCCCGCAGATATCCTTGACCACGCTATGACTACGATGCCCACTCTGCCCACGCACTCGGTGTTCGACCGCCTCGAACCGTTGCTGGCGAGCGTCAGCAAGCCCATCCAGTACGTGGGCGGTGAACACAACTCCGTCGTGAAGGACTGGGACAGCGTCAGCGTGCGCTGGTGCCTCTCCTACCCGGACGCCTACGAGGTGGGCCAGCCCAACCAGGGCGTGGCCATCCTCTACGAGATCCTCAACGAACGGGACTGGATCCTCGCGGAACGCACCTACTCCGTCTGGCCGGACATGGAGAAGGTGCTGCGCGACAACCACATCCCGCAGTTCACGCTCGACGCCCACCGCCCCGTCGGCATGTTCGACCTGCTGGGCGTCTCGTTCTCCACGGAGCTGGGTTACACGAACCTGCTCAACCTCATCGACCTGTCCGGCCTGACGCTGCACGCCGACCAGCGCGGTGAGTACGAGCCGCTCGTCGTGGCCGGCGGGCACGCGGCGTTCAACCCGGAACCCATCGCGGACTTCATCGACGTCGCGGTGCTCGGCGACGGCGAGGAGGCCTCGCTGCACATCTCCGACATCGTGCGGGAATGGAAGGCCGAGGGGCGCGAAGGCGGCCGCGACGGGCTGCTGCTGCGCCTGGCCATGACCGGCGCGTTCTACGTGCCCAAGTTCTACGACGTCGACTACCTCGACGACGGGCGCATCCAGCGCGTCGCCCCGAACCGGCCCGAGGTGCCGTTCCAGGTGCGCAAGCACACGCTCATGGATCTCGACGCGTGGCCCTATCCCAAGAAGCCCATCGTCCCCATGGCGGAGACGGTCCACGAGCGCTACTCCGTGGAGATCTTCCGCGGCTGCACCAGGGGCTGCCGCTTCTGCCAGGCCGGCATGATCACGCGGCCCGTCCGCGAACGCAGCATCGAGACCATCGGCGCCATGGTGGAGGGCGGCCTCAAGGCCACCGGTCTGGAGGAGATCGGGCTGCTGTCGCTGTCGTCGGCGGACCACTCCGAGATCGCTGAAGTCACCCGCCAGTTGGCGGACCGGTACGAGGGCAGCAACGTCTCGCTCTCGCTCCCGTCCACCCGCGTGGACGCGTTCAACATCGACCTCGCCAACGAACTCTCGCGCAACGGTCGGCGCTCCGGCCTCACGTTCGCGCCCGAGGGCGGCTCGGAGCGCATGCGCAAGGTCATCAACAAGATGGTCAGCGAGGAGGACCTGATCAACACGGTCGCCGCCGCCTTCTCCTCCGGCTGGCGCCAGGTCAAGCTCTATTTCATGTGCGGGCTGCCCACGGAGACCGACGAGGACGTGCTGGCCATCGCAGACCTCGCGCGCCGCGTCATCGAGACCGGGCGCCAGGCGTCCGGCACCAAGGACATCCGCTGCACCGTCTCGATCGGCGGCTTCGTGCCGAAGGCACACACGCCCTTCCAATGGGCCGGTCAGGCGAGCTCCGAGACCATCAACAGCCGGCTGATGCTCCTCAAGGAGACCATCAAGCAGGACCGCAACTACGGCCGCGCAATCGGTCTTCGCTACCACGAGGGTGAGCCCGGCGTGGTCGAGGGGCTGCTGTCGCGCGGCGACCGCCGCATCGGACGCGTCATCGAGCGCGTCTGGCGCGAGGGCGGCAAGTTCGACGGTTGGAGCGAGCACTTCTCCTACGAGCGCTGGGTCGCCTCGGCCAATGACGAGCTGGCGAAATTCGGCATCGACCTGGAGTGGTACACCCAGCGGGAACGCAGCTACGAAGAGGTGCTCCCGTGGGACCACCTGGACGCCGGCCTGGACCGTGACTGGCTCTGGGAGGACTGGCAGGACGCGCTGGACGGCCGCGAGGTCGAGGACTGCCGCTGGACCCCGTGCTTCGACTGCGGCGTGTGCCCGCAGCTGGACACCGAGATCCAGATCGGCCCCACCGGCAAGGTGCTGCTCCCGCTCACCGTAGCCAAGCCCAACCTGGCCTGACCCCCGCCGGCCCGCCCCGGGTCGTCGGGTGGCTCAGCCCACGTGCAGGAACGCCTCCACGAGCTCGTAGAAGGCTTCGGGGCGGTCGCGGCGGATGCAGTGCCCGGCGCCCGGTACCTCCACCACCCGCACCAGGTCGTTGTGGATCTTCGCGGGATCAGGGGCCATCTCGCCGTTGACGGGAACCAGGATCAGCGTCGGCACGCTCAGCCCGGTGAACATCTCCTCCCAGGCGGTGTCGCCCAGGTAGAGACCCCGTCGGAGGTATTCACGGTCGACACGGGCCTTGGATTCCGCCCACGGCTTCAGCTCGGTGTCCGTCCACGGCGTCTCCTGCAGCATGCGGGTGACCTCGCCGTCGGGGTCCTCCGTCACCGTCTCCACGAAGGCGAGCTGCTGGCGCGCGAACTCCCGCTCCGCCGCTTCCCAGTGCGGGGCGGGCTTGGCCGGGTCCTCCAGCACGAGGGCGCGCACGAGCTCCGGATACGCCTGCGCGACGCGGGCGGCGACCAACCCGCCGAGCGAATGCGCCACGACCAATGCCGGCCGGCCCAGCTCGCGCAGCACTTCTGCCACGTCGTCGCGCAGCACTTCGGGGACGCGGCCCAACTCCTCGTCGGTGAAGCGGGGGGAGCGGCCGTGCCCGCGCTGGTCGACGGCGAGGATGCGGAAGTCTGATTCCCAGCGGGCGACGGCATCCGGCCAGCAGGTGCCGTCGTCGGTCAGGCCGTGGACGAGGACGAGCGGTGGGGCTGTGGTGTCGCCGTGTTCGTGGACGTTGAGCTGCGCCATGACAGGAACCTACCCCCTTCCGGTCAGGGCCGAGCGGCCTACAACGTGTAAGCTGGCGGTCCGTGGCTCAGAGCAATCGCAAACCCGGATTCGACCGTCAGAAGTACCTCGACCTCCAATCCGAGCACATCGACCAGCGACGCAAGCGCTTCGGCGGGAAGCTCTACCTCGAGTTCGGCGGCAAGCTCTTCGACGACCACCACGCCGCGCGGGTCCTGCCCGGCTTCACCCCGGACAACAAGATCGCGATGCTCAACACCATCGCCGACGAGGTCGAGATCGTCATGGTCATCTCCTCCCACGACCTCATCCGCAACAAGGTGCGCGCCGACATCGGCATCACCTACGAGGCCGACGTGCTGCGGCTCATCGACGAGTTCCGCACCTACGGGCTCTACGTCGGCTCCGTGGTCATCACGCAGATGGCCGACGACCACCGCCAGGCCCGCAACTTCAAGCGCAAGCTGGAGCGGCTGGGTCTCAAGGTGTACCGCCACTACCCGATCAAGGGCTACCCCAACGACATCCCGCTGATCGTGAGCGACAACGGCTACGGCCGCAACGAGTACATCGAGACCACCCGCGACGTCGTCGTGGTCACCGCCCCGGGCCCGGGCAGCGGCAAGATGGCGACCTGCCTGTCGCAGCTCTACCACGACCACAAGCGCGGCATCGCCTCCGGCTACGCCAAGTACGAGACCTTCCCCATCTGGAACCTGCCGCTGGACCACCCGGTCAACATGGCCTACGAGGCGGCCACGGCAGACCTTGACGACGTCAACATGATCGACCCCTTCCACCTCGCCGCGTACGGCGAGCAGGTCGTCAACTACAACCGCGACGTCGAGTCCTTCCCTGTGCTGAAGCTCCTCTTCGAGCAGTTGACGGGGGAGAGCCCCTACCAGTCACCCACGGACATGGGCGTCAACATGGCGGGCGTCTGCATCTCCGACGACGAGGTGTGCCGCGAGGCCTCGAAGCAGGAGGTGCTGCGGCGCTACTTCAAGGCGCTCGTGGCCGAACGCCGCGACGAGTCCGAACCCCACCAGTCGGACCGCATCGCCCTGATCATGTCCACCCTCGGCATCACGCGCGACGACCGCCCCGTCGTCGGGCCGGCGCTCGAACTGGAGAAGCGCACCAAGGGCCCGGCCGCCGCCATCCAGCTTCCCGATGGCGCCGTCGTCACGGGCAAGACCTCGGCGCTGCTCGGGGCCAGTTCCGCCATGCTGCTCAATGCGCTGAAGATGCTCGCCGGCCTCCCCGATGAGGTGCGCCTCCTCGACCCGGAGACCATCGAGCCCATCCAGACCCTCAAGACCCGTCACCTGGGCAGCGCCAACCCGCGCCTCCACACCGACGAGGTGCTCATCGCGTTGTCCGTCGGCGCCCGCTTCGACGAGAACGCCCGCCGGGCGCTGGCCGAACTGCAGCAGTTGCGCGGCTGCGACGTGCACGCCTCCGTCATCCTCGGCCCGGTGGACGAGTCCATCTTCCGGAACCTCGGGGTGCATGTCACCTGTGAGCCGGTCTACCAGAGCAAGAAGCTGTACAAGAAGGGCTGACGGCTGGGGCACGCTCAGGGCGCGGCAGGCGCCCAGCCTTCGGCTGTCCGGAGCAGGTGGCCGGACTGCTCCATCGCCTCAAGCCAGCCCGGCATGGGGTACTCGCCCCAGAGGGAATGGAACAGGTTCGCGTTGCGGGCGATCGCAGCCGCGTGCTCGACGGGTGGGCTGCTCGACGGGTGCCACTGGTGGAACGCCCCGGCCCCGCGGATCCACCACAGGTGGCCTCCGGCCGCGGCCAGCCGGCGGCCGAAGTCGGTGTCCTCGCCGCCGTAGCCCACGTAGCGTTCGTCGAAACCGCCGATGCGGTGCCAGTCGGTGATGCTGGTGGCGATGTTGAGCGACCACAACAGGTTCACATCGGCCGCCAGCAGGTCGTCGGTCTCCGGCACCGTCCGGGCGGGATGGTCGCGCCCGACCTCCGCGAGCCGTTCGGGGGTGTAGTCGTCCCCGCTGAGTCCCTCCGGGAGATACCTCACCCGTCCGGTCACCACTGAGGGGCCGGGCTGCGTGGCGGCGTCCAGCAGACGGGAGGTGTAGTCGGCCACGAATCCCGGTTCCGGAAGGCAGTCCACATCCAGCAGCGCCACCATCGTCGCCCCCGCCTCCTCGGCTGCGGCCACCCCGCGGTTGCGGGCACCGGCCAGGGGTAGTCCGCCGTCGGTCGGCAGCTCGACGAGCACCGTCCGCTCCCTGCCGCCGATCAGGCCTGCGATGGCGGGGTCGCCCATCGCCACCACGACGTGGACGAGGGGCCGGGGATCGAGCGCATCGATCCAGCGCAGCTGACGGGTGAGGTGGTCGTGGCGTCCGTGCGCGATGGTGACGATGGCGAGCTCCATCACGGGACCTCGTCCGCGAGCGCGGCTATCGCGGCGGCGGCCCGGGCGGCCCCGTCGCGGGTGGTCCAGCGGTGCCAACCGCAGGAGCCTGCGGCCTCGTCGAGCAGCCCCGGCCACTCACGGGCACCCGGCCACTGCGGCAGGGCCACGCAGCACCGCAGGTTCCGCAACGCCTCGACGGTGCCCAGCTGCTCGTCGAACGGCCTGGGCTGGGCGACCACCACCGCGGGGCGACCGGCCGCGGCCACCTCCGCCACGGCGTTCTGCCCGGCATGCGTGACGACGACGTCTGCCCACTCGAGGTCCGCCCAGACGTCTGGGGAGCCCGCCCGTCCGGGGCTGCGGACCTTCCACTCCCAGCCGGGGGTGGCCGCCTCTGCGGCGCGGAGGTCGTCGTCGGTCACGCCGGTGCCGCCGGCGCCCCACACCACCAGCACGCGGCGTCGGCTGCGGGTCAGGGGCGGTGGCACGCGGTCGTCGAAGCGGGAGATGGCGCCGACGTACCGGGTCTTCCGGCGCCACCGGAGGGGCCATGTGGGTTCCGGCGCGCTCTCGGGCCAGGGTGCGATCAGCAGGGAGGCCGAATCGTAGGCGGCCTCATGCGGGCGGTCCCTGCGGTCGCCTCGCATGCCCATGACCACGGTGCGTACCCCCATGAGACGGGACAGGAGCGCCACCTCCGCCGAGACGTCCACGACCATCACGGACACGTCGCCGCGGAGCCGCTCGGCGATCAGCGCCAGCCGCTCGCGGTGCCCGGCGTGGTCGAGCGGAGCCCAGTGGAACACGCCGCCGGCTGTCGGGTCCGCAGGTTCATCCGTGATGTCCCAGGGGAGCTGTACCCACGCTCCGGGCCAGCCCTCGGGGATGGGCATGGATCCGAAGCCCAGTACCTCGCGCCCGAGTTGGCGTGCGATCTGGGTGCCTCGCGTGGCGTGCCCCAACCCCTGGTGATGCACGTACCAACCGATCATGTGAGCTCCTCGTACAGGGCGACGTAGTGGTCGACCATGGCGTCGAGGCCGCAGGCCACCTCGGCATGGCGGCGCACCTCCGCGCGGTCCATTCCGATCACCCGGGCCAGGGCGACGGCCGCCTCCTCCGGGCTCGCTGACGGGTCGACGCACTCCCCACCCGGCGGGCGCACGATCTCCGGCAACCCGCCGCGGGCCAGTGCCAGCACCGGCGTGCCGCACGCCATGGCCTCGGCTGCCACCAACCCGTAGGGCTCGTCCCATTCGGGGGTGACCAGGCACGCGGCCGACGATCCGACGAGCGTGGGCAGCGCGTAGGGCCCGAGGTGGCCCTCGTAGCTGACGTCGTCGCCCAGGAGCGGCTGGAGCGCGGAGCGGAAGTACGCCACGTCGACGATGGGACCTGCGATCCGCAGCCGACGCCCCAGGTGGCGCGCGATCAGGACGGCGCGGTGGGGAGCCTTCTCCGGGGCGATCCGCCCGGTCCACACGAGATCGTCGCCGCCGGGGCCCGGCAGCCAGACGGAGAGGTCGATGCCGTTGTGGATGACCTGGGCGGCGGTGAACCCGGCCCATCGCTCGGACACCCAGTGCGACACCGCCACAGTCCTGGCCCGTGGCGTGAGGCGCAGGGCCGGTTCGAGCCAGGGATGCGGTGGGGTGTGCAGTGTCGTGATGAGGGGCTGGGGGATCGAATCTGACAACACGATCGGCAGGTAGTGCAGCGAGTTGTTGTGCACGACGTCGATGTCGGGGCGACCCGCGAGCGTGCGCAGCGCGTGGGCGTAGGCGATGGTGGCGGTGACCTGCGACTCCGGTGGCATGGCGATGTCGCCGCGCGCGTCGTCGCTGAGGGCGAACCGGGCGACGGGGAGTTCCTCGCAGTCCAGCGTCAGGTCGCTGCCCGGTCCCGCGAACAGCACGACCTCGAGGCCGCGCTCCCGAAGCCCCTTCGCCAGGTGCCAGGTGAACGATTCCAGGCCGCCTGCGAACGGGGCTGAGATGGGGAACCGGTCGTTGGCGAGGATCGCGACCTTCACGTTCGCACGCGGGCCATGGCCCGCCGGTAGATGTCTGCATGGCAGCCCGCGAGGAACTGTCGCTCCGCGTGGCGCTCGTCCGGATCGGCCCGCCAGGGTGCGGCATCCGGCAGCGCGTCGAGTGCCGCGGCGATGTCGACGACGCTGGGGCCGTCGTCGCCCACGCGGTAACCGAAGATGCCGGGATGCTGGTCGTGGTAGTGGCCCAGGAGCGGCGCCAAGACGTGGGTGCCGACGTCGTAGCAGGCCTCCAACCACCCGGAATGGGTGCCGAACCGGTAGGGGAGCACTGACAGGTCCAGGCTGAGGAAGTAGGCCCAGAGTTCGTCGTCGGAGTAGTAGTCGTGCACGTGGACCGTGACGCCGTCCTTCCCCATCAGCCCCTTCAGGTAGGCGGCCACCTCGGCGTCGTGGTGGTGCTCACCGGGCGTCATGACGTCGGTGTGGACGTCGATCACCAGCTCCATCCTGCGGGCAGGGACCTCCCGCTCGAGGATGGCGAGGATGGGCAGCGGGTCGATGGAGGCGCGCAGGCTCTTGAGATGGACCCCGACGCGGGGCCGGGCGTGCTGCTTTCTGGGGCGGTGCAGGGTGTCCGGGTCCACGACGTGGGGATGCGGCAGCACCGTCGCGTCGCGGTCCCACCGCCGGCGGATCTCCTGCGCGGCCCCCGCAGTGAGCGTGATCAGCTCCGCTGCGGCCGGGATCAGCACATCGAGCGCTTCGTCGTGCGCCAACCGGTCGAGGTGGTGCGGGTTGCGCAGGTCATGGACCGTGTAGACCAGCGGCTTGTCGTTGCGGTCGAGCGCCTCGAGGACGTCGGTCAGGTCCCGTGTGGAGAGGGCGTCGAAGCCGAAGTGGATGTGGAACACATCGAAGCTCTCAGCATTCTGGTCGATCCACTGGGGCGAGAGCAGCGCCGAGGGCCACGCCTTCCCGCCCGGATCTGGGAGGCGCACGATGTCGTGGCCGTTGCAGGGGTCAGCCAGATGCCTGACGTATACGTGCCCCTCGGGTACAGATGCGACTCTGATCACATCGATCCCCCTTCGTCCACGCCGTGTCCCTATTGGAGCGCTTGCCGTACCGGGCGCGCCACCCCCTTGGGGGTTAGTGCGGACGGGGGAGCTGGTCCTCGATGATCCGGGGCTGGCAGGCGTACAGACCGGCGATGGTCATCGGGACGGCCAACCCCAGCTGCAGCATGATGGGAGGGGTCCAGGAGTCGAACAACGTGTAGAGGATGCCGAAGCTGAGCGGGCCGAGGGTGGCGATGGTGTAGCCCACTGACTGGGCGAAGCCGCTGAGCGCCGCCGTGGCCGCGGGGGAATGTGCCCGGGTGCCGAACAGCGCCAGGACGAGCGGGAACGACGCAGTGCCCAGGGCCATGGCGATGGACCAGAAGATGGGCGCGGCGAGCGGCGCGTTCAGCAGCCCGAGGTAGCCGGTGATGAGGAAGGCCATCAGGCACAGGAAGAGGGCGCTGGGGTTGCGCGTGCGGGCGACGTAGGCCGGGATGAGGAAGGCCGGGACGATCCCGACGCCGGTGGCGATGCCGAGCATGTAGCCCGCCGTCGTCTGGTCCATGCCGGCCGTGCGGAAGATGGTGGGCAGCCAGCCGAACACCGAGTAGGCCTGCGCCGACTGGACGCCGAACATGATGGCGAGCGCCCAGCCCAGCCTGGTACGGGAGATGGCCGCGAGCGTGATGTCGCGCTCGCCGCCCTTCTTCGGCCGCCCGGCGGCGATCGCGAGCGGCAGCCAGCACAGCAGTGAGGCGAAGGCGATGACCACACCGGCCGCGAGAGAGGCGCGCCAGCCCCCGAAGGCATGGGCCATGGGGACGGTGGCGGTGCTGGCCAGCGTCACGCCGATGGTCAGGGCGAGGGAGTACAGGGCCGTGGCCGTCCCCACCTGGTGGGGGTAGTGCCGGCGCACCAGCGAGGGCAGCAACACGTTCGCCTGCGCCATGCCAGCCAGCGCCAGGGTGGAGAACGCCAGGAATGCTGCCGAGTCATCGACCAGCAGCCGGCCCGCCTGCCCCAAGATCAGGGCGATGAGCGCGACCAGGATCGAGCGGTGCGCCCCGATGCGGCGGGCGATCCAGGGGGCCATGGCGCCGAAGATCGCGAAGCAGAGGGTGGGAAGCGACGTGAGCAGACCGGCGGTGAAGCCGTCGAGGCCGATGTCGCGGCTGATCTCGGTCAGGACCGGTCCGACCGAGACCGCGACGGGGCGCAGATTGAACGCCAGGGCCAGCAGCGCGATCAGCGGCCACCACCGACGGAGCGCGCTCAAACGAGCTGCCTCTGGGCCAACGCCATGGCCATCTGCGGTGCGAGGGGGAGGCGGGGGATCAGCGTCGCCTGGAGGGCGTGGTAGATGTCCGGCTTGCCGGGCCACACCGACGTGGCGACGCGGAGCCCACCGTCGAGCTGATGGTGCCAGGAGCCGTGCTCGGGGTCGATGAAGTGCTCGGCCACATGGTCCCACCAGCGTGAGTAGTCCGCGGCGTAGCGCTTGTCGCCGGTGCGGTGGAACAGGGCGGCCGCCGCACCGATGGCTTCGGCGGCCACCCAGTGCAGCCGGTCCGTCGTGACGGGGGTGCCGTCCCAGCCGGTGGTGTAGACGAAACCCTCGGCCCCGTCGCGGCCCCAGCCGTCCGTGATCGCCCGGTCGTAGAGGTGCTGGGCGGCGTCGAGCCAGATGCCGTCGGTGTTGTTCGTGGCGGCCTCGAGGTGGAGGAACAGGCGGGCCCATTCGAGCCCGTGGCCAATGGTGGCGCCGTAGGGCCGGAACGGGTCCTCGGGCTGCGCATCGTTGTACTCGAGTTGCGGCTGCCAGGTGTCGTCGTAGTGCTCCGGCAGGCGCCAGTCGTGGACGGCGGCCTGGTGGCGGGCGAACGAGGCGATCCGCTCGGCCCGTTCCAGCCAACGCTGGTCCCAGGTGGCGTCGGCGGCGGCGAGCATGGCCTCCACGGTGTGCATGTTGGCGTTGATCCCGCGGTAGGGATCCACCGACGACCAGTCCGGCTCGGCGGCATCTGCCACCATGCCGTGCGCCTCGTCCCAGAAGCGTTCGTCGAGGACCGCCAGGGCGTCGTCGAGCAGTTCGCGCCCCCCGGGCAGGCCTGCGACGGTGGCGGAGGAGCCGGCCAGCACCACGAACGCGTGGTCGTAGGCCTGCTTGCCGCCGTCCCTGGCGGAGGTGTGGAACCACCCGCCGTGCCGCTCATCATGGAGGGCGTCGGTGAGCCCGCTCATCGCGCGGATGGCGAGGGGTCGGGAACCGGGGACCCCCATCAGGTGGCCGAGCGAGTACACGTGCACCATGCGGCAGGTCACCCAGGTTTCGATGGGCCTCGTCGGGTCCGGGACGCCCCTGGCATCCAGGTAGGCCGCGCCCTGTCCTGCGACCGGCGCGGCGGCCCCGAACGCGAGGAGGCGCTCGGTCTCCTGCTGCAGCCAGGCGCGATGAGTGGGGGCGGTCAGCCAGTCAGTCATGGCGCATACACTACGCCCCATGAGTACTCGCCAACCGCCTGTACAGCAGCCGCCCCCGGAGCAGAAACTGCGCCTGCGCTACGCCAAGCGCGGCCCCGCGCGTTTCACATCCCACCGCGACTTCGGGCGTGCGCTGGAGCGGGCCATCCGCAGGGCGGAGCTCCCCATGGCGTACTCGTCCGGTTTCAACCCGCACCCGCGCATCTCGTACGCCAGCCCGTCGCCCACCTCCGCGTCGTCTGAGGCGGAGTACGTGGAACTCGGCCTCAGCGAGGCCTGTGATCCGGCGAAGGTGGTCGGGGCGCTCAACGACGTACTGCCCCAGGGCTTCGAGATGCTCGACGCTGCGGTGGCCGTCAAGGAGTCGCTGGGGGACCTCCTGCAAGCCTCGGACTGGGAGATCCGGCTCAGCGCCGCCCCTGGTGTGCTGAGCGCCGCCGTGGCCGAGCTGCTCAGCCGCGAGCACCTCACCGTCGAGCGCATGACCAAACGCGGCATGCGCGCCTTCGACGTGCGGGAGGCCATCATCTCGCTCGAGGTCGTCGACGACGGCGTGTTGCGCCTGCGCTCCCACATCGGCACTCCGCTGGTGCGACCCGACGACGTGGTGGCCGCCCTGCGCACCATCGACGAGACGATCCCCGGCGAGATGTTGCTCAACCGGCTCAGCCAGGGGCCGCTCAACGAGGGCGACATCGGAGACCCCCTGCGTCCGCACAACTGACGACACGCACCACCCGGTGCGACGGTTTTTCATGATGTGTGGAACAATGAGCGAAGGTCATGGCGCCGCCCGGTGCCACCCTGAGGCAGTGAGACTGCACCGCGGCACAATTCTTCCGCGACTGCTCGCCGGCCTCAGAGGATCAGAGTCTTACGGCACAGCCCGCTGTGCCCGGTCCGCGCCAAGTGCGCGTAAGGAGCCGCATGCTCACATCAGAGAACAATGATCAAGTGACGCCGGAAAGCGCCGCCCCCGCCCCCACGCAGCGCCGCCGTCGCGCTGCCTCCCGCCCCGCTGGTGCCCCGAAGGTCGCCCCGGAAGCGCAGGTCGAGGCCCCGGCCGCCGCCCCCCAGAGCACCACCCCCCAGGCCACTCCTGAGGCCGCCCCCGCCGCTTCCCAGCCGGTCGCACCCGCGGCCGCCCCTGAGGCCGCGAGCGAAGCGCCCGCCGAGGACCTGGCGCCCAAGCGTCGCCGCGCCTCGACGAAGCCCACCACCCGCACCACCACCACCCGTCGCCGCAAGGTCGACGTGGAGCCGAAGGCCGAGGGCAGTGAGCCGGCGGAGTCGCCTCAGGCCGAGGCCGCCCAGCCCGAGGTCGTCCAGCCCGAGGTCGTCCAGCCCGACGCCCCCGTCGCCGAGAAGCGGCCCGCCCGTCGCCGCGCCACGCGCAGCACCGCGGCCGCCGCCCCCTCGGAGGCCCCGAGCTCGCCCGTCGAGACCGCCACCGAAGCCGTCGAGTCCGCACCCGAGCCCCAGCCCGTACAGGCCGAGGCCCCGGCACCCGTCGAGGCGCCTACCGAGTCCGCCCAGCCCGCCCGTCGTCGGCGCGCCACCCGCAAGGCCGCGGCCCCCGAGGCTGCACCCACCGCGGAGGCCGCCGTCGCACCCGAGGCTGACGCCGAACCCGAGCCGCAGCGCGAGCCCGCCGCCCTGGGCCGCGGCCGCCAGTCACGCGCCCTCGGCCGCCGCGCTGAGGCGCGCGCCATCGAGAGCACCCCGACCCCCGAGGTCGCCGAAGAAGCTGAGGCGCCCCAGGAGGAAGCTGCTGCTCCCCGCGAGGAGACCCCCCGCGAAGAGGCTGCGCCCAGGGGGCGCCGTCGTCGGGTGAGCCGCCCGGCCGCAGCGCCTGAGCGTCGCGGCACCGCCGCAGATCCCGACGAAGACCCCATCGCCGCCGCGCTCCGTGCGGCCGAGGAGATCGCCGAGGCCCGCAAGGCTGTGCTGAGCGACCCCTTCATGACCGCCGCCGCCCGCGACGCGCAGTTGGCCGCCCTGGCCGGCGCGATCGCGGCGGATTCGGCACTGGCCGAAACTGCGGACGACGAGGACGAGGACGACGAGGAAACCGTCGACACCGAAGCCGATACCGACACCGACGAGTCCGAGACCCAGGACGACGAAACCTCCGACGACGATTCCGACGAGGAATCCGATGAGGACTCGGCAGACGACGACCGTCCCACGCGTCGCCGCCGTCGCCGTGGTGGCCGTCGCCGCCGTCGTGGTGGCCGGGCGGATTCGGAGGGCGACGACGACTCGTCCGACGAGTCCGACGACGATGACACCGACGCCGCTGATTCGGACGAGCACGCCGACAGCCCCGAGTCGGCCGACGATGCGGATGGCGAAGGCGTCACAGTGCGCCGTCGTCGCCGTCGTCGCCGTCGCAACGGAGAGTCCTCGGGTGAAACCGGTCACGAGGACGAGGTCACCGGCATCGAAGGCTCGACCCGCATGGAGGCCAAGCGGCAGCGCCGCAAGGAGTCCCGCGCCGCAGGTCGTCGCCGCGCACCCATCCTCAGCGAGGCCGAGTTCCTGGCCCGCCGCGAACAGGTGGACCGCAAGCTCGTGATCCGCCAGTCGGAGGACTACACGCAGCTGGCCGTCGTCGAGGACGGCATCCTCGTGGAGCACTACGTGGACAAGGCCTCGGCCGCGTCGCTCATCGGCAACGTCTACGTCGGCAAGGTCCAGAACGTCCTGCCCAGCATGGAGGCCGCGTTCATCGACATCGGCCGTGGCCGCAACGCCGTGCTCTACGCCGGCGAGGTGGACTGGGACGCCTTCCAGGTCAGCGGCGAGAACCGCAAGGTCGAGAACGTCCTGAAGTCCGGCCAGTCCGTTCTGGTGCAGGTCACCAAGGACCCGGTCGGAGCGAAGGGTGCGCGCCTCACCGGCCACATCTCCCTGCCGGGCCGCTACATCGTGTACTCACCGGGTGGCCACCTCTCCGGCATCTCGCGCAAGCTGCCGGACACCGAGCGCAACCGCCTGCGCGGCATCCTCAGCTCGCTGATCTCCGACAACGAGTCGGTCATCGTGCGCACCGCCGCCGAGGGCATTCCGGAGGACGAGCTCGTCCGCGACGTGAACCGCCTGAAGGCGCAGTGGGAGGTCATCGAGAAGGCGTCCAAGAAGGGCAGTGCCCCGCAGGCGCTGTACTCGGAGCCGGACCTGACCCTGCGGATCGTGCGTGACCTCTTCACCGAAGACTTCGGCCAGCTCATCGTCCAGGGCGACGGTGGCCCGGAGGACTCCTACGACGCCATCGCGGCCTACGTGTCACACGTGGCCCCGCACCTGGCTGAGCGCCTCGAGCGCTTCGAGGTGGGGGATGACGGCAAGGACATCTTCGCGAAGTTCAAGATCGACGAGCAGATCGCCAAGGCGCTCGACCGCAAGGTGTTCCTCCCATCGGGTGGTTCGCTCGTCATCGACCGCACCGAGGCCATGACTGTCATCGACGTGAACACCGGCCGCTTCACCGGCGCCGGGGGCAACCTCGAGGCCACGGTCACCAGCAACAACCTGGAGGCTGCGGAAGAGATCGTGCGCCAACTCCGGCTGCGTGACCTGGGCGGCATGATCGTCATCGACTTCATCGACATGGTGTTGCCCAGCAACCGCGACCTCCTGCTGCGCAGGCTCGTCGAGTGCCTGAGCCGTGACCGGACGCGGCACCAGGTCTCGGAGGTCACCAGCCTGGGTCTGGTGCAGCTCACGCGCAAGCGCATCGGCACCGGCCTGCAGGAAGCCTTCACCGAGCCGTGCGAGCATTGCGACGGCGCCGGGTACCACCGCTTCGAAGAGCCGGTGGATTCGCAGGCGCCGTCCGACGGTGGCGAGCGCAAGGGCGGCAACCGCCGACGCGGCGGCCGCGGCCGCTGATCAGGCCATGAAGGGGCGGGTGACGATGTGTCACCCGCCCCTTTCGCGTTCCCAATATATGGTGTTTACATCCGTGTGATTCACCAGATATGGTTGCGGCAACGCAAGGTTCCGCCAACCGCAGGGTTGTCGGCTAAGAGGGAATCCGGTGCAAATCCGGAACTGTCCCGCAGCGGTAAGTGAGAACGACCGCCGTCATCAGCACTGGGTGATCCCCGGGAAGCGACGGCCAGTAGGTGGCTCAGGAGTCCGAAGACCTGCCTGCGTGGCCCCGCATCCGCGGGGTCCGGTTCGAGAGCCGCGTGGAAACGGCCCGTACGCAGGATCGTGTTTCGCGCATTCTCGAACTCCCCATCGAGTGCGAGGAAACACCCATGTCCATCCGTGTGCGCAAACGTGACGGCTCCCTGGTCCCCTACGACGGCGCCGAAGTCGCCGCCTCCATCTCCGACGCCGCCCGGGGCCTCGACGACGACCTCACGCGGGCCGTCCAGCTCCGCTCCGAGGTGGAGATCACCCTCTTCGACCAGATCACCACCGAAGAACTCGACGAGGCCGTCATCCAGGTGGCGCTGGCCAACGTCAAGGACGACCCGGCCTTCGACACCATCGCCGCCAGGTTGCTGGTCAAGCACATCTACAAGCTGGTCTTCGGTGACACCCACGACCTGTTCGGCGACGGCGGCCCGGAGACCATCCGCCAACTCCACGTGGCCCACTTCGCCCCGACGATCACCAAGGCTGTCGGGAGCGGGCTGCTCGATACCCGGCTCGTCGAGCTGTTCGATCTGGAGGCGCTGGCTGTCGCCCTGCGCCCCGAGCGCGACGACCTCCTGCGCCACATCGGGGTGACCACCATGCGCAACCGCTACCTGCTGGCCGGTGAGCACCGTCGCCCGCTCGAGGTGCCGCAGTTCTTCTGGATGCGCGTGGCGATGGGGCTCAGCCTGAACGAGGCCGACCCCACCGCGGTGGCGCTGGAGCTGTACGAGGCGATGAGCAGGCTGCGCTACCTCGCGGCCGGCTCCACCCTGGCCAATGCCGGCACCAGCTACGCACAGCTGTCCAACTGTTTCGTGATGCAGATGGAGGACGAGATCGAGCACATCGGCAAGTCCGTGCGCGACGTGATGTGGCTGACGAAGGGCACCGGCGGCATCGGGTTGTCGGTGTCGAAGCTGCGCTGCGAGGGGTCCCCGATCCGGTCCAACCAGACGACCTCCACCGGCCCCATCCCGTTCATGCACACCATCGACTCGACGCTGCGGGCGGTGTCGCGCGGCGGGAAGAAGTTCGGTGCACTGTGCTTCTACATGGAGAACTGGCACCTCGACTTTCCCCAGTTCCTCGACCTGAAGCAGAACTCGGGGGACCCGTACCGCCGCGTCCGCACCGCCAACACCGCCGTGTGGATCAGTGACGAGTTCATGAAGCGGGTGGCCGACGACGCCGACTGGTACCTGTTCGACCCGCTGGACACGCCGGACCTCGTCGAGCTCTACGGTGCCGCGTTCTCCGCCCGCTACGGCCAGTACGTCGCGATGGCTGAGGCGGGCGAGCTGCGCCGTTTCCGGAAGATCGGGGCGCGGGAGCAGTACCGCCAGATCCTGGTGACCCTGCAGACGACCTCGCACCCGTGGCTCACGTGGAAGGACACCATCAACACCCGCGCGCTGAACAACAACACCGGCACCATCCACCTGTCCAACCTCTGCACCGAAATCTGCCTGCCGCAGGACGTCGACAACATCGCGGTGTGCAACCTGGCGTCGGTGAACCTCGCCCGGCACCTCGTGGGGCTCGGGTTCGACTGGGACAGGCTGGCTGCCACCGTGCGCACGGCGGTGCGACAACTGGACAACCTGGTCGATATCACCATCTCGTCGGTGGGCGAGGCAGAGCGCGCCAACCGTGACAACCGTGCCGTCGGTCTGGGCGTGATGGGCTTCACCGATGTGCTCGAGAAGCTGGGCCACGCCTACGACTCGGAGGCCGCCTATGAGCTCATCGACGAGGTGATGGAGTTCATCAGCTGGCATGCGATCGACGCCTCCTGTGACCTGTCCCGCGAGCGCGGCCCCTACCGCAATTTCGTGGGCTCCCGCTGGTCCCAGGGGTGGGTACCCATCGACTCGCTCGACGCCCTCGAGGAGGACCGGGGCGTGCGCGTCACCGTGGACCGGACGCAACGCATGGACTGGCACGCGCTGCGGGCCAAGGTCCGCGGGGGCATCCGCAACGCCACGTTGCTGGCGATCGCGCCCACCGCCTCCATCGGGCTGGTCGCCGGCACCACTCCCGGCATCGATCCCCAGTTCTCGCAGTTGTTCAGCCGGGCCACCTCGTCCGGCAAGTTCCTGGAGGTCAACCGCAACCTCGTGGACGACCTCAAGGCCCTGGGCCTGTGGGAGGAGGTGCGCGACGACCTCCTGCGCAGTCAGGGCGACCTCAGCGTGCTGCCCACGGTGCCGGCCCACCTGAAGGCCACCTACCGGACGAGCTTCCAGGTGGACCCCGCAGCCTACGTGCAGGTGGCGGCCCGCGCGCAGAAGTGGATCGACCAGGCCATCAGCCGCAACATCTACCTCGCGGACCGCGACGTGGCGACCATGGAGGACCTCTACCAACTCGCCTGGCGGATGGGTGTGAAGACCACCTACTACCTGCACATGATGCCGCGCCACACCGCGGAGCAGAGCACGGTCAGGATCAACAAGGCGGCTGAACTGACCGGCGCTGGGGGAGCGCCGCGACGGGGCTTCGGTGCCGCCCGCCCGGTGGCTGCGGCGGTGGCGGTGGCCCGGCCCGCCGTCGAGATCGACATCGTCGACGGGGCCGCCTGCCCCGTCGACCCCCAGGAGCGCCTCCAGTGCGATTCCTGCCAGTGACGACCCCACTCCCACGAAGGACACACCCATGAGCATCCTCGGCGCCGGCATCCAGGACGGGCTCCTGTTGAAACCCGTCACCTATCCCTGGGCCTACGACCTGTACAACCAGGCCGTGGCCAACACCTGGTTCCCCAACGAGATCCAGTTGGGGGAGGACCTGGCCGACTTCCACCGCATGAGCGACGACGAGCGCCATGCCCTGACCCATCTGATGAGCTACTTCAACCCCAACGAACTCCTGGTGAACAAGGCGCTCGCGTTCGGCGTCTACCCCTACGTCAACGCGGCCGAGGCGCATCTCTACCTTGCCAAGCAGATGTGGGAGGAGGCCAACCACTGCATGGCGTTCGAGTACGTCCTGGAGACGTTCCCCGTCGACAGGGAGGCGGCCTACGAGTCGCATGTGAGCGTGCCGTCGATGGCCGCCAAGGAGGAGTTCGAGGTGCGCTACATCCGGCGCATGACGCAGGACACCCTCGACATCTCGACGGTGGCCGGCAAGCAGGATTTCGTCCGCAACCTGGTGGCCTACAACGTGATCCTCGAGGGCATCTGGTTCTATTCCGGGTTCATGGTGGCCCTGTCGTTCAGGCAGCGCAACCTGCTGCGCAACTTCGGCTCGCTGATCGACTGGATCGTGCGCGACGAGTCGCTCCACCTCAAGTTCGGCATCAATCTGATCCTGACCGTGCTCGAGGAGAACCCGGAGATCGCGACGGAGGAGTTCGCGGCCGAGATCCGGGAGATGATCCTGTCGGCAGTGGACCTGGAGGTCGCCTACAACCGAGACCTGCTCCCGCGCGGCATCCTGGGGCTGAACGCCGAACTGGTCAACGACTACGTGCGCTACCTCACGGATCGACGGTTGGAGGAGCTCGGCTTCGCGCCCGAGTATCATGTGCCCAACCCCGCAAAGTGGATGGCCACGGCCAACGACACCCTGCAGTTGGTGAACTTCTTCGAAGCCACCAACACGTCCTACGAGGTCAATGCGATGGCCACCGGACGGCAGAGCTGAACCGCTCCCCGGTTTGGCGAATCTGTCCGCAACGGGTTAACATTGTGCGGTTGCCTTTTTGAAGGTACCCCTAACGAACCAACAAGGAGATTCCAGTGGCTGCCAAGTGTGAAGTTTGCGCCAAGGGACCCGGCTTCGGTCACAACAAGCCCTGGTCGAAGAAGAAGACCAACCGTCGCTGGAACCCGAACATTCAGCGCGTCCGCGCCACCGTCAATGGTGCCGCTATGCGCGTCAACGTCTGCACCTCCTGCCTGAAGGCCGGCAAGGTCGCGCGCTGAGCTGAGACAATCTGACAACCGGCGGTCCGCTGAGCGGGCCGCCGGTTCTCTATTGCCTCCGCCTGCCGGGCAGGCCGATGACGCGTGCCCACGCGGCCATCCACGCGGCGCCGGCCCCGGCCACCGCGGCGACGCTGAACATCGCCACCGGCAGGGACGCCGCTGCGAGCAGCCCCGAGATCAAGAGCGGCCCACCCAGCGCCCCGCCCTGGCTGAACATCGCCCAGATGCTCAGGAACTTCGCGCGCCCCCTCGCCGGTGAGAGGTCCGCGCCGATCGTCATGTTGATGCCCGCGCCCAGTCCGTTGCCGACGCTCATGACGACCACCGCCGCGGTGAAGCCGAACGACGTGGGCCACAGCGCCGCAAGCGCGAAGCCGGAACCGTAGACGACCAGGCACACCACCAGGGTGAAGGCCCTGCCCATCGCGTCCTTGACGTAGCCGCCGGGCATCATCAACAGCAGTTCGATGCCGGAGCCCATCGCGACGAGGAACGAGATCTGCGCCTCGTTCCAGCCGAGGTGGACGCCCCACAGGGCGATGAGGATGGGCTGCGCGATGCGGGCCACAGTCAGGGTGGTCATCGCGATGCCGGCCAGGTTCACTGCCGCCCACCGCACGCCGACGGTGGCCTCGTCCTGCTGGTGCGCCGCCTTGTTGCGCTGGACCTGGGCATCGAAGTCGCGGTTGAGCCTCTTGATGTACAGCATGCCCGTGGCCACCACCGCCATGACGGCGCCCAGGACGAAGACCGACCACAGGGGGAGCCACAGCAGCAGGAGGGCTCCGCACAGCGGGCCCACGAGGTTGCCGGCCCTCATGGTGCCGCCCAGTGCCGTCATGGCGAGGCCACGCTGGGCCTCCGGGACCGTCTCCGCCAGCACCGCCTGGCGCGCCAGGTTCCACGCGACCGCGGCGGGCGTCTGCAATACGAGCGCGCCCACGAACAGCGCCAGGGAGAACGACGACGGGTAGGCCAGCGCCACCACGCTGAGGCCGAAGAGGACCGCCGAGGAGATCGTGGCCAGCGTCATGGCCCTCTTGTCGCCCACCTTGTCGATGACGGCCCCCACCGGCACGGTGACGATGAGCGCGACCGCGCCGAACAGTGCCATGGTGGCGCTGGCGAACGACTCCGAAGCGCCGAGCTGGAGCAGGGCCAACACCATGACGGGCAGCATGGCCCCCGCGCCGACCGCGAACAGGAAGGACGGCATGAGGACCGGCCAGAAGATCAGGCGGTACATGATGGCCGATCGTACTGTCCGCGGCGCTCGGTAGGGTTATGCGCATGTGGCGCACCACCCTCTACCGCGAACTGAACCGACGTCTCGGAGACGTGGTCGGTGGGCCCACGGCCAAGGAATTCGCCAAGCTGGGCATCCACACTGTCGACGACCTGCTGCGGCACGTGCCGCGCCGGTACCTGGCCGGCTCAGAGATGTCGGATTTCTCCGGCCTGCGCGTCGGCGAGGACGCGGCTCTGGTGGCCCAGGTGAAGGGGGCCGCCAAGGCCGAATCCAACGGCCAGTTCCGCGTCAACGCGGTCATCACCGACGGGCAGACGGATGTGGACGTCACGTTCTTCGCCCCGAGGGTGAAGAACAACTCGTCCTACGGGCGCGCCAGCAACATGGCGGACTGGTGGGTGAAGGAATTGCTCTCTGGAGACAGACGCGGCATCTTCATCGGCAGGGTCGGCGTCTTCCGTGACCAACTGCAGCTGACGCACCCGGAGTTCGTGATGCTGGACGGTGCCGCCGTGCGCAATCCCAAGACCGAGAAGCAGCAGAACCGCGCCGCCATGAGCCGTGCGGTGCAGCGCTCCACGCTGGTGGGCCTCTACCCGGCGCACGGCAAGCTGCCCACGTGGGTGATCGCGGAAGCCATCCAGATGGCACTGCCCGCCGTCGCCGGCGACACGCTGCCCCCGTGGGTGGTGCAGGAGGCCGGTGTGCTGCCGTTCCAGGAGGCTCTCACCGCCGTCCACGAGCCCACGGACAGGCAGCAGGCGGAGGTGGGCAAGGCGCGGCTCAAGTTCGACGAGGCCTTCGGCATCCAGTTGGCCATGGCCCACCGTCGCGCCCAGTACGCCGGGGAACTGGCCACACCCCGCCCCCGGCGGGTGGGTGGGCTGCTGGACGCGTTCGACGAGCGGCTGCCGTTCACGCTGACGAAGGGTCAGCTCGCCATCGGCGAGCAGGTCTTCGACGAACTGGCGCGCCCTGCCCCCATGAACCGCCTGCTGCAGGGCGAGGTGGGCTCAGGCAAGACGCTGGTGGCGCTGCGCGCCATGCTCGCGGTGGTGGATTCCGGCGGCCAGGCTGTACTGCTCGCCCCCACGGAGGTGCTCGCCAAGCAGCACTTCCAGACCATCACGCGCTTCATGGGAGACCTGGGCCAGGGCCGCTCCCTGGGTGCCCATCCCGACGCGACGGGCGTGGTGCTGCTCACCGGTTCCCGCTCGACGCAGGCCAAGAGGGAGGCCCTCAACGCCATTGTCACGGGCGAGGCGGGCATCGTCGTCGGCACGCACGCCCTGCTGTCGGATCCCGTCGAGTTCTTCGACCTGGGCCTGGTGGTGGTGGATGAACAGCACCGCTTCGGCGTCGAGCAGCGGGCGGCGCTGTCCGCCAAGGCGGAACACAAGCCGCACACCCTGGTGATGACCGCCACCCCCATCCCGCGTTCCATCGCCATGACGGTCTTCGGTGACCTCGAGACCAGCGAACTGCGCGAACGGCCCGCGGGACGCGCGGAGGTGCAGACAGTCTTCGTCGACACCCACCGCAGCCCCACCTGGGTCACGCGCGCCTGGGAGCGGGTGCGCGAGGAGGTCGGCCAGGGGCGCCAGGCCTTCGTCGTGTGCCCGGCGATCACGGCGAAGGAGGGGGAGGGGCTCACCGCCGTGGAGGAACTCGCTCCGCTGCTGGCCTCCGGGCCGCTCGAAGGCCTCCGGATCGGCGTCGTGCACGGCAAGCAACACGTGCAGGACCGCGATGCGGCGATGGCCGCGTTCGCGGCGGGCGACCTCGACGTGCTGGTGGCCACCACCGTCATCGAGGTGGGGGTGGACGTGCCCAACGCCACCGTCATGGTGATCATGGACGCAGACCGCTACGGCCTCTCCCAGCTGCATCAGCTCCGCGGCCGCATCGGCCGGGGCGGCCACGCGGGCCTGTGCCTACTGCTGGCGGCCATCGGCGACAACCTGGACGCCCACACGCGGCTCACCGCGCTGACCACCACCACAGACGGTTTCGAGCTGGCAGAACTGGATCTGCGGCTGCGCCGCGAGGGTGACGTGCTGGGCGCTGCCCAGTCCGGAGCCGGTTCGCTGAAGTTGTTGCGCGCGTTGGATGATGCGGAGGTCATCATGCGCGCCAGGAAACTGGCCGAGAAGGTCCTGGCGGACCCGCGGTCAGGCACAGACCCGTTGCTGGCAGACCTCATGGCCAAGGCCGAAGAGGTGGCCGCAGCCGAGTGGATGGAGAAGACGTGAGCAGGATCATCGCAGGCCGGGCGAAGGGCCGCCGTCTGGAGACGCCGAAGGGCGACAACACGCGGCCCACCACGGACCGCACCCGGGAGGGCCTGTTCTCCTCGCTGGTCAACTGGTTCGACACCGTGGACCACGACGCCTCGGAGCACCTCAGCGGATGCTCGGTCCTCGACCTGTTCGCGGGCTCGGGCGCCATCGGTCTCGAGGCCGCCAGCCGGGGGGCGCACCCCGTCGTGCTGGTGGAATCGGACAGGGCGACGGCGGGGCTGATCTCGGCCAACGCCCGAGCCATCCGGGTGGAGGCAGACGTGCGCACCGCCAAGGCCCAGACGTTCGTCGACGGCACGGACAGGTCATTCGACGTGGTCATCATGGACCCGCCCTACGGCTTGACCACCGAAGAGGTGGAGAAGCTGCTGGCCAGCCTCGCCCGGGGTGTCGTCGCCGAGCGGGGGCTCGTCGTGGTGGAGCGGTCCAAACGTGATCGGGCGCCCATCTGGCCACCGGCCTTCACGGAGACGTGGGAGAAGCGCTACGGCGAGACGGTGCTCTACTACGGCTCGGTCGACTGAGGCGTGCGGCCGGCCCGCTAGGGTTGCGGAATGAAGGTTCTGTGCCCCGGCTCGTTCGACCCCATCACGGTGGGGCACCTCGACATCATCCGCCGTGCGCAGGCACTGTTCGGGGAGGTGGTGGTGGCCATCGGCAACAACTCCTCGAAGAAGTACCTGTTCTCGTTCGACGAGCGGGTGTCGTTGGTCCAGGGGGCCACCACCGGCGTGGACGGGATCACCGTCGAGGCGATGGACGGGCTGCTCGTCGAGTTCTGCCGCGAGCGGGGGATCGGGGCAGTGGTCAAGGGCATCAGGTTCGGCGCAGATTTCGATTTCGAGCTGCAGCAGGCCCACATGAACTACGACATGGGGGCCCTCGACACCATTCTCCTGCCGGCCGCGCGTGACCACGTCACGATGTCGTCGACGATCATCCGGCAGGTCCACAACCTGGGCGGCGACGTCTCGAGGTACGTGCCCGCGAACGTGGCGGCGGCGCTCCGGGCCAGACGCGCACGGTGATTTGGCCCGAGCCTGGAGATTCGGTAGAGTTGGCAGTCGGTCATGACGAGGTCATGGACGGTTAGGCGAAGGGAATCCGACGTGTCACCGGTACAGCAGCACCCCGATCGTCGCTCACCCCTTGTTCTCGAGGTGCATGAGCTTGGTCGGAGCGCGGGCTCCACGAAGGTGATTCACGAGACGGTTCCGGCGCCTGCCGACCTTGGTATCGAAGTGATCAGAGTGCCACAGGGCTCCGATATCGAGCTTGATCTCAAGCTCGAAGCGGTGGTCGAAGGCATCCTGGTGACGGGAACCGCAACCGTGCAACTGCACGGCCAATGCGCCCGCTGCCTGGATGACATCGAGGACGAAGAGTCCTTCGATCTGCAGGAACTCTTCTTCTATCCCGGCCGCGAGGTCGATGAGGACGAGAGCGTCGTGGTCGACGAAACAATCGATCTGGACGAAACCCTGCGCGACGCTGTGGTGCTCGAATTGCCGTTCACGCCACTGTGCAGCGAAGATTGTCTCGGGCTCTGCCCCGATTGCGGTTTCAACCGCAACGATGATCCCGCTCACAGCCACGGGGAGAAGATTGATCCCCGCTGGGAGAACCTCTCTGGACTGCGCGGCGAGAGCAACAACTGACTTTGCTGAGAATCTAGGAGAAGATCATGGCAGTTCCGAAGCGGAAGATGTCGCGCAGCAACACCCGTTCGCGCCGTGCGCAGTGGAAGACGAGCGTTGTGCCCACGGTTGTGTGCGCCAACCCCGCCTGCCGTGAGCCGCACCTGCAGCACACCGCGTGCCCCGCCTGTGGCCAGTACGGCCCCCGCGGTGCGCGTCGCCAGGTCGTCGAGGCCTGAGCGGGCTCTCCCCGAGCCAGGGGATGAGCAGGCTTGAAAACCAGCTGAAGGAGCTGGGCGTCGAGGTTGACGCCCAGCTCTTTGAGTTGTCTTTTACGCACCGCAGCTTCGCCTACGAGAACTCCCTGCCCTCGAATGAGCGGCTGGAGTTCCTGGGCGACGCGGTCCTGCAGATCGTGGTGACCGAGCACATCGTGCGTAGCTACCCCGAGTTGGCCGAGGGCCACCTCGCGAAGCTGCGCGCCTCCGTAGTGAGCTCCGCACCGTTGGCAGAACTCGCCCGTTCCCTGGAACTGGGGGAGCACCTGCGGTTGGGGAAGGGGGAGATCGCCACGCGCGGCCAGGAGAAGGGCTCCATCCTGGCGGACACGATGGAGGCCGTCATCGGCGCCATCCACCTCTCCGAAGGCCCGGACGCCTCCGCACGGTTCATCCACCACAACTTCGATCCTCTGATCGCAGCCTCCGCCCAGTCCGGTGACTACGCGGACTACAAGACGGTCCTCCAAGAGCTCACCGCCGCCAACGGATGGGGCCTGCCCCGGTACGTCGTGAACGGCACCGGCCCGGACCACCAGCGCACATTCACCGCAGTGGTGCACGTGCAGGAACGCGCCGTGGGTGAGGGGACGGCTCCCAGCAAGAAGCGCGCTGAACAGATCGCCGCGCGGCTCGCCGTGGCGGAGCTCACCAGTGCCTGAGCTGCCAGAGGTGGAAGTGGTCCGCCTCGGCCTCCACCGCCACGCCGCCGGCCGCACGATCAGTGACGTGACCGTCCACCACCCGCGTCCCGTGCGCTACCACGCGGTGGGTCCCGAAGGGTTCCGTGCAGACGTGGCCGGGCGCCGGATCGAAGAGATCCGGCGGAGGGGGAAGTACCTGTGGGCCGTGCTCGGTGAGGACGCCCTCGTGGCGCACCTCGGGATGAGCGGCCAGTTCCGCTTCAACTCCCCGGGCGACGAACTGGTGCGCAACACCCGCGTGGTGTTCCACCTGGACGACGACACCGAACTGCGGTTCGTCGACCAGCGCATGTTCGGTGGCCTGGACTTCCGTCCCGGACTGGCCGCGTGCCCCGTGCCGCACATCGCCCTGGACCCGTTCGACCCCGGCTTCGACGCCCGCGCCGTCGCCGCCCGCCTGCGCGCCAGACGCACGACGGTGAAGCGGGCGCTGCTGGACCAGTCGCTGATCAGCGGGGTGGGCAACATCTACGCCGACGAGGCCCTGTGGCGGGCCCGCGTCCACTTCGACACCCCGACGCCGGATCTGGGGCCGCGCAAGGCGGTGGAGCTGATCCGGGCCGCGGGTGAGGTCATGGCGGAGGCGCTCGAGCAGGGCGGCACGTCGTTCGACAGTCTCTATGTGAACGTCAACGGTGAGTCCGGCTACTTCTCCCGCTCCCTCAACGCCTATGGTCGGGAAGGCCAACCGTGCCGCCGCTGCGGCCGCCCCATCGTGCGGCGGGTCTTCATGAACCGCAGCTCCTACCTGTGTCCGGCCTGCCAGCAGGCCCCGAAAGGACGTCAGTGAACGCTTCTCACAAAGCCCGCTACCGAAGGTCGATCGGGCAGTTCCTGAAGTTCGGCATCGTCGGCGGCTCCGGCGTCCTCATCAACATGGTGGTGGCCGTGGTGATGAACCGGCTCAACGGCGGCTCCCAGAACGCCCAGGACATCGTCTGGTCCATCCCGGGCAGCGAGTTCAACCTGCGCTTCACGGCTGTGGTGTGGATCGTGGCGTTCCTGGTGGCCAACCTCTACAACTTCCAGCTCAATCGCTGGTGGACGTTCCAGAGCACGAAGCACGCCACCTGGTGGGCCGAGTTCTGGCCCTTCCTCGCCGTCGGCTCCGTGGCGGCCGCAGTGGGCCTGGTGATCAAGATCCTGCTCACGAACCCCTCGAGCCCGGTCTACCTGCCGGAGCCCTACTTCCATGAGGAACGGGGCCTCAACTCCCGCGAATACTGGGCACAGCTGATCGCGATCATGCTCACCATGCCGATCAACTTCATCGTGAACAAGGTCTGGACCTTCAGGGCGGTGCGCTCCTCTAAGCTGACGGTGGCAGAGGCTCCCGTCGAAGAGAGACCCACCGTCTGACATGTATCTCAAGAAACTCACCCTGCGTGGTTTCAAGTCCTTTGCGTCCGCGACGACGCTGGTCTTCGAACCCGGCATCACCTGCGTGGTCGGGCCCAACGGGTCCGGCAAGTCGAACGTCGTCGACGCGCTCAGTTGGGTCATGGGTGAGCAGGGCGCCAAGACGCTGCGCGGCGGAAAGATGGAGGACGTCATCTTCGCCGGCACCGCCAAGCGTGCCCCGCTGGGCCGGGCTGAGGTGGAGCTCACCATCGACAACACCGACGGTGCCCTGCCCATCGAGTACGCCGAGGTCACCATCACCCGCACGATGTTCCGCTCGGGCGGTTCGGAGTACGCGATCAACGGCACCCCTGCGCGGCTCCTGGACGTCCAGGAACTGCTCAGTGACTCGGGTATCGGCCGCGAGATGCACGTCATCGTCGGTCAGGGGCAACTCGACGCCATCCTCCAGGCCACCCCGGAGTCGCGGCGCGGCTTCATCGAGGAGGCCGCCGGAGTCCTCAAGCACCGCAAGCGCAAGGAGAAGGCGCTGCGGAAGCTCGAGTCCACCAACGCCAACCTCGAGCGCCTGCAGGACCTGGTGGGCGAACTCCAGCGTCAGCTGAAGCCCCTCGGCCGGCAGGCGCAAGCCGCGCGCAAGGCGGCGGTCATCCAGGCCGAACTCCGCGACGCGAAGGCCAGGTTGCTGGCAGACGACCTGTCGACCGCGCAGGAAAAACTGAAGGCCGAACTGGCAGACGAGGCGGCCGCCGAGGAGGCCAAGGCGCGCGCCGAGCAGGCCGTGGCAGAGGCGCAGGCCTCGGAGGAAGCGGCCGAGCGTCGGCTCCGGGCCGCAGCGACAGACTTCGACGCAGCGCAGGAGCAGTGGTACGCGCTGGCCGGCCTGCGCGAACGCGTCACCACGACCATCTCGATCTCGGCAGAGCGCATGCGCGCCGGTGAGAACCAGCCCACGCTCGACGTCGGCGGGCGCGACCCCGAGGCCCTCGAGGCCGAGGCGGCAGACATCCGCGTCAAGGAGCAGGGGCTGCGCCGCGAGGTGGAGGCGGCCAACAGCGCCCTGACGGACGCGACGCTGCGCCGCAACGGCGCCGAGCAGGAACATTCGGCCGCCGAGCAGGCCTACAGCTCCGCGCTGCGGGCGATCGCGGACCGGCGCGAGGGGCTGGCCCGGCTGACGGGGCGCGTGAACTCGATCAAGTCGCGCCTGGAGGCTTCCGACGAGGAGATCGCCCGGCTCGACAACCGCCGGGCAGAGGCGCTGCACCGCGCCGAAGAGGCTGCGGCGAAGTTCCACCACACTGAATCCTCCCTGGCGGGGCTGGGCGCCTCCGAGTCGGACCTCGATGCCGACTACGAGAAGGCCGCGGCCGCGCTGGAAGCGCTCGAGGCCGACGGTGCTGCACTGAAGGCGCGGGAAGCGGACGTGGGCAGGCGGCGGGCCGGGCTGAACGCGCGCGTGGACGCGCTGCGGCTGCTGACCCAGCGCAAGGACGGCTCAGCAGATCTGCTCGGGGCCGGCCGCGACGAGGTGGTGGGTCGCCTGAGTGATCTGCTCACGGTCACGTCCGGCTGGGAGGCCGCCGTGTCGGCGGCGCTGCGTGGGTTGGCGGAGGCCGTCGTCGTGCAGGGCCTCGACGGGGCGCTGGCATCCTCGAGACACATGGCGGACCAGGACCTGGGCCGGGCGCCCCTGGTCGTGGCAGACCCTTCCGTGAGCCCGGCGCCCGACGCTCGGACGGAGGGCGCGCCGGGCACTTCGCTGCTGAGCCTCGTCGAGGCGCCGGATTCGCTCGCGGCTGCCCTCAGCCGCCTCCTCGGCGACACCGTTGCGGTCGAGACGGCCGAGGATGCTGCGCAACTGGTGGGGGAGCATCCCCACCTCACCACCGTGACCCGGGCCGGCGACTTCTTCTCGTCCTGGCTGGTCGAGGGCGGTACCGCGGCGGCTCCGTCGTTGCTCGAGGTGCAGGCCGAACTCACCGAGGCCGAGGACGCGTTGGCCGCCGCCGGGCACGAATCCGACCGCCTGAAGTTCGCCGCGGACGAGTTGGAGGAGAGGCTCGTCGCCGCGCGGCGCGCCGAGGCGGACGCGCTGGCGGCCCTGCACGATTCGGATGCCCAGCTCGCAGCCGTGGCCGATCAGCTTGGCTCCTTCCGCCAATCGCAGGCCGCCGCCATGAAGGAGGCCGAGCGGCTCGCCGAGGCGATCGACACGGCGCGCTCCTCCCGCGCCCGCGACGAACAGCAACTCACTGAGCTGACAGAGCGGCTGGAGGCCGCGTCGACCGAAGAGGACGTGACGGAGCCGGACCCGGCGGAGCGCGACGAGAAAGCCGGCGAGGCACGCCGCGCCCGACAGGCCGAGATGGACGCCCGGCTGGCACTGCGCTCCGTCGAGGAGCAGGTCAAGGCCATTTCCGGCCGCGCCGAGTCGCTGCTGCGGGCCGCGCAACACGAGCGCCAGTCGCGGGCGAAGGCCAGGCAGCGGGCCGAGCACCTGCGTCGGGAGGGCGAGATCGCCCGCGTGGTCAACGACGCGGCCCTCATCCTCGCGGAGCGCGTGGAGGCCACCCGTCAGAAGGCCGCCGCCCAGCGCGACGCCGCGGACGCCGCCCGACGCGAGGCCGAAGCCGGCACCACGCGCGCACGTCATGCATCCAAGGCCGCCTCCCAGCGTCTCGACGAGATCGTGCGCGGCGCCCACCGCGATGAAATGGTGCGCATCGAACACCGGATGCGCATCGAACAACTCGAGGACCGCGCCCTGAGCGAACTCGGCCTCGAGCCGGCGCAACTGGTGACGGAGTACGGGCCGGACGAGTTGGTACCCGTGATCACGCGCCCCGATGGCACGGCGCTGGGCGATGACGACGAGCAGCCCGAGCCGGTGCCCTACGACAGGGATCAGCAGACCTCCCGGCTGCGCGCCGCTGAGCGGAACCTCGCCGTGCTGGGGCGGGTGAACCCACTGGCGCTCGAGGAGTTCGACGCCATGACGGCCCGCCACCAGTTCCTGGCGGAGCAACTCGAGGACCTGCGCCAGACCCGCACGGACCTGATCGATATCGTCGCCGAGGTCGACAAGCGGGTTCAGGAGGTCTTCGAAGCCGCCTACCGCGACGTGGAGGAGAGCTTCGACAAGGTCTTCGCCCGCCTGTTCCCGGGCGGCGAGGGCAAGCTCGTGCTCACGGACCCCGGCAACTGGCTGACCACCGGCGTCGACGTCGAAGCGCGGCCCGCGGGCAAGCAGGTCAAGCGGCTCTCGCTGCTGTCCGGTGGCGAACGCTCGCTGGTGGCGGTGGCGTTCCTGGTGTCGCTGTTCATCGCCCGCCCCAGCCCCTTCTACATCCTCGACGAGGTGGAGGCGGCGCTCGACGACGCCAACCTCGGCCGGCTCCTGGGCATCTACGAGGAACTGCGGGCGTCGTCGCAGCTCATCGTCATCACGCACCAGAAGCGCACCATGGAGATCGCGGATTCGCTGTACGGGGTCACGATGCGCGGCGACGGCATCTCGACGGTCGTCTCGCAGCGACTCGCCGAAGAGGCCGGCTGAACCCCGCTCCCCGCAGCCGCCCGCAGCCGGGACGCGCGTGCCCAGTAGGATGAGCGCGTGGATTGGTTTTTCTGGGTAATCATCGGGATCATCGGCCTCGCGATCGTGGTCGCGGGCATCATCATCACCGTCGACGGACGCCGGCAGCGCCGGCTCGAGGCCGAGACCCGGGCGGAGATCGAACCAACCGATCTCGAACCGCCGGTCGTCGCGCCCGAGGAGGTCGTGGTCGAACCGGCGCCGCCGGTGGTCGCACCCGAACCCGTGGTGGTGGAGCCGGACATCGAGGCCCCGGAAGCGCCGGGCACGCGCTGGGCGCGGCTGCGCAGGCGGCTCTCCTCCAGCAACAACGCCCTGGCCCGCGCACTGGGCGACCTCCTGAGCGCGGACCGGATCGACGAGGAGGTGTGGGATGACTTCGAGACCACACTGATCACCTCAGACCTGGGCGTCGGCCCGACCACCGAACTGACGGAGGCGCTCCGCAGGGAGCTCGCCATCGACGGCGTGGCAGACCCCGTCCGCGCGAAGAACGTGCTGCGCACCGAACTCCTCAAGCTGGTGGACCCCACGCTCGACCGGTCGCTGAACCTCACCCCCGCAAACGACGGTGACCCGGCCGTCGTCTTGGTCGTCGGCGTCAACGGCACCGGCAAGACCACCACCGTGGGCAAGTTGGCCCGCGTGCTGGTGGCTGAGAACAAGTCCGTGGTCCTGGGGGCGGCAGACACCTTCCGTGCGGCCGCCGCTGAGCAGCTGTCGACGTGGGGTGAGCGCGTCGGGGTCGAGACCGTGCGCTCCGGCGAGGGTGCAGACCCGGCGTCCGTCGCCTTCGACGCCGTCGACAAAGGTGCCCGCGATGGCGTGGACGTGGTCATCATCGACACCGCCGGCCGGCTCCACACCAAGACCGGGCTCATGGACGAACTGGGCAAGGTCAAGCGCGTCATCGAGAAGAAGGCCCCCGTCACCGAGGTGCTGCTCGTGCTCGACGCCACCACCGGTCAGAACGGCATGACCCAGGCGCGCATCTTCGCGGAGGTCGTCAACGTGACCGGCATCGTGCTGACCAAGCTGGACGGCTCCGCCAAGGGCGGCATCGTCATCCAGGTACAGCGCGAACTCGGCGTGCCCGTCAAGCTGGTGGGCCTGGGCGAGGGCGTCGACGACCTCGCGCCGTTCGACCCCGAGAACTTCGTCCAGGGCATCCTGGGCGAGTAGTCAGACGCGGGCTCGGATGGCCGCCACGAGGGCGTCGGAGCTCACCTTGGCGTCGCCCAGCAACATGGTGGCGTTGTCCTCGAAGAACAGCGGGTTCTCCACCCCGGAGTAGCCGGGGGCCATCGAACGCTTGAAGACGATCACCCTGTCGGCCTCCCACACGCGCAGCACCGGCATGCCACTGATGGGCGTGCCCGGCTCCATGGCGGCGGGGTTCACGGTGTCGTTGGCGCCGATCACCAGCACCACGTCGGTCTCGTGGAAGTCGTCGTTGATCTCGTCCATCTCCAGCACGATGTCGTACGGGACGTGCGCCTCGGCCAGCAGCACGTTCATGTGCCCCGGCAGGCGACCGGCCACAGGGTGGATCGCGAAGCGCACCTGCGCGCCGTTGCTGATCAGCCGCTTGGCCAGTTCTGCGACGGGGTGCTGGGCCTGCGCGACAGCCATGCCGTACCCGGGGGCGATGACCACCCGGCGGGCATCGGTGAGCCAGCCCACCACCTCGTCGACGTTGGTGATGACAGCCTGCTTCGGGTTCCCGTCGGCGTCCAGGATCGCCACCGCTGCGCCGGAGGAGTCGCCGGTGCCGAACCCGCCGAGCAGCACATTGGTGATGGAGCGGTTCATGCCACGGGCCATCACGACGGACAGGATGATGCCGGAGAGACCGACGATGGTGCCGGCCACGATCAGCAGGTCAGAGCCCACCGCGAAGCCCGACAGGGCTCCGGCCCACCCGGAGAACGAGTTGAGGAAGCTGACCACCACGGGCATGTCCGCGCCGCCGATGGCGAGCACCATGATGATGCCGAAGGCGTAGCCCAGGAGGTGGGCGATGATGAGCGCCCACAGGTTGGGGCTGATGAGGTGCCAGGCGAGGGAACCGATCAGGCCCAGCACCAGGAGGCCGACGACGAGGTTCTTGGCGGGCAGCGCGGTGGGCTTCGAGGTGATCTTCCCGTTGAGTTTGCCCCAGGCGACGATGGAGCCCGAGAACGTCAGCGAGCCGACGAACACCGCGGCCCATACCTCGACGCCGTGCACGATCTGGTCCGTCAGCGCCGGGTAGCTCTCAACGCCCAGGGACGCGTTGATGCCCACGAACGCGGACGCCTGACCGCCGAAGGCGTTGAACAGGGCGACCAGGCCGGGGAGGCCGGTCATGGCGACCCTGGCCGAGTAGAGCAGCCCGACTGCGAAGGCGATCACCAGGGCGATCACCAGCAGCGCGAACCCGAGGAGGTTCCATTGGGTGGCGAAGGTCTGGACCACGGTGGCGACGACGGCCAGCGTCATGCCGGCGATGCCGTAGGCGTTGCCGGAGCGGGCGGTGGTCTGCTTCGACAGTCCGACGATGCTCAGGATGAACAGCAGGGCGGCGGCGATGTAGCAGCCGAAGACAAAGGCGTCGAGCACCTCAGGCCTCCTTCGACGAAGCGAACAGCCCCAGCATCCGCTGGGTGATGGCGAAGCCGCCGACGCAGTTGATACCGGCCAGCACGATGGCGACGAACGCGATCAGTTGGACGTACAACAGGGGCGACGTGAGTTGGGTGATGGACCCGACGATCGTGATGCCGGAAATGGCGTTGGACACGCTCATCAGCGGGGTGTAGAGCGCAGGCTGCACGCCCCAGACCACGTAGTAGCCCACCACGCAGGCGAGCCCGAAGACCAGGATGTGGCCGAGGAACCCACCAGGGAGGAGCAGGGCCAGCAGGAGCCAGGCGGCCACCACGAGCATCAGGCGGCGGAACCGCGCCCACTGATCGGGCGGGGAGGCCTTGGCGACCTGGGCCGGCACCTGGGTCGCCGGGGTCCTCGCGGGGACTGCCGACACCTGGATGGGCGGTGGGGGGAACGTGATCTCCCCGTTGCGGGTGACGGTCATCTGGCGGTGCACCTCGTCGTCGAAGTCGACGGTGAGCGCACCGTCGCCCTGCGGGGTGAGGAGCTTGAACAGGTTGACCAGGTTGGTGCCGTAGAGCTGGGACGCCTGGCCGGGGAGCCTGGAGGCGAGATCGGTCCAGCCGATGATCGTCACGCCGCCATCGGTGGTGTACGTCTCGCCCGGGCGGGTCAGCTCGCAGTTGCCGCCACCCGCCGCGGCGAGGTCGACGATGACGCTGCCGGGACGCATGCTGGCCACCATGTCGGCGGTGATGAGCTTGGGGGAGGGGCGGCCGGGGATGGCCGCGGTGGTGATGATGATGTCGACGGTGTGGGCCTGCTCGGCGTACAGCGCGGTGGCCCTGTCCGCGTCGTCGGCGGAGGACTCCTGGGCGTACCCGTCCGCGGAGACCTGCTTGGCCGTGGCGATGTGCAGGAACCGCGCCCCCATGGATTCCACCTGCTCGGCCGTCTCCGGCCGCACGTCTGTCGCGAAGGTCTCAGCGCCCAGGCTGCGGGCCGCGCCCACGGCCGCCAGCCCGGCGACACCGGTGCCGATGACGAACACCTTGGCCGGCGCCACCTTGCCGGCGGCGGTCACCTGGCCGCCGAACATCCGGCCGAAGGCGTGACCGGCCTCGATCACGGCGCGGTAACCGGCGATGTTCGCCATCGAGGAGAGGGCGTCGAGCGACTGGGCGCGCGAGATGCGCGGCACCATGTCCATGCTGAGCGCCGTCACGCCCCGCTCCGCGAGGGCCTCCGTCAGCGACAGGTCTGTGCGGGGATTCAGGAACCCGACGAGCGTCTGGCCCGGCCGCAGGAGGGCGGTCTGTTCCGGGGTGGGGGCGCCGACCATGGCGATGACGTCGCTCTGCCACACCGCCTCGGTTGACACCACCTGAGCGCCCGCCTCGGCGAAGGCGTGGTCCGGGAACGAGGCGCGTGCGCCCGCCCCGGCCTCAACGGCCACCTCGTACCCGAGACGTGCCAGATGGGTCACGGTGCTCGGCGTGGCGGCCACGCGCGCCTCCGGCGCCTCGTTGGGAATACCGATCAACACCGCTGCCTCCTTTTTTGTCCTGACTTGCAGCGGATTCGCTTCTGGAAGGCTACTGGGGGAACCCCCCGCGCGGAAGAGCAGGGGTCCCTTTAACGGGCGCCGACGAAGCCCCGGTGTGTCAGGCCACGCTGGCCAGCGCGAAGGGCAGCACCGAGCCGGCTCCGGCCCGGCGCAGCAACCGGCCGGCGACCGTCAGGGTCCAGCGCGAGTCCACCAGGTCGTCGATGAGCAGCACCGGTCCTCCAGCCGCCAGCGACTCGGCCATGGCAGCGGGCACGCGGAACCGGTGCCACGCGTCCCGTACCCGGAAGGCGCTGTTGGTTGACCTGCTGAGCTCCTCAGCGCCGGGGTTCAGATCCAGAGGCCCGAGCAACGTCAACCTCCCGGCGCGCGCGATGCCCGTGGCCAGCGACTCCACCAGTTGCGGGCGCGACAGGCTGGGCACCCACGCCACCGCCGTCGGCCGATCCTGCCAGCTCCACTCCTTCAGCACCCGCAGGCAGGCGCCGGCCAGCTCCGCCGGCACCTCGCCGTCGAGGGGCTGCCCGTCAGGACCCGGGGCGAAGAGTTCGCGCAGCGCGTTGCCGTAGCCGAGGTCCGTCAGGCGGGCCACCACCCGCCCCTCGTCGAGGGTCTCGTTGCCGGACAGTTTGCCGCGCATCGGCTTTCCGTCCTCGTCCGTGACGCCCAATTGGTCCAGGCCGGAGGGCCACTGGCCCCGCGGCGCGATGGGCACGCCCACCTGATCGAGCGTCGAGCGCGCCTGCTCCGCCGCTTCGACGGTGACCTCCGTGGGATACCAGGGCCCGGCGCACGTGTCGCACCGGCCACACCTCGCCGAGGTGGGGTCGTCGAGCTCCGAGGTGAGGAACTCCATCCGGCAAGATCCTTCGGGCAGGCGCTGGTACTCCACCATGGCCTGCTGCTCCGCAACCCGCGCCGCCGCGATCCGGTCGTAGCGCTCCTGGTCGTAGACCCAGGGCCGGCCCGTCGCCTCCCAACCGCCGTGAACCGCCTGCACCGCGCCGTCGACAGCGAGGACCTTCAGCAGCAGTTCGAGTTGCGAGCGGCGGATATCGACACGGGCCTCGAGCGCCGGTGTGGAGAGCGGCCGGCCCTCAGCATTGAGCGCGTCGAGGATAGCGCCGGCCTTGGCCTCCGTCGGCATCGCGTTGGTGGCGAAGTAGTGCCAGATCTCCCGGTCCTCCGTGCCGGGCAGGAGCAACACCTCCGCATGGTCCGTGGCGCGGCCCGCGCGGCCCACCTGCTGGTAGTACGCAACCGGAGACGACGGTGCCCCCACATGCACGACGAACCCGAGGTCCGGCTTGTCGAAGCCCATCCCCAGCGCCGAGGTGGCGATCAGGGCCTTGACCTCGTTGTTCTTGAGCGCTTCTTCGGCCGCCACCCGGTCAGCCGGGTCCGTGCGACCGGTGTAGGCGAGCACCTGGTGCCCCGCGGCGCGGAGGGCCGCAGCCGTGTCGTCCGCAGCCGAGACCGTCAGACAGTAGACGATGCCGCTGCCCGGAAGGTCCCCCAGGTGCTGCGTCAGCCAGGCCAGCCGGCGCCAGGACGTGCCCACGTCGAGCACCCCGAGACGCAGCGATTCGCGTGCCAGGGCGCCGCGCAGCGTGAAGACCTCGTGTCCTCCTGCGGCCATCTGCTCGGCGACGTCCTCGACGACGCGCTGGTTGGCCGTGGCCGTCGTGGCCAGGACGGGCACGCCGTCGGGGAGTTCTGCGATGAGGGTGCGCAGCCGGCGGTAGTCCGGTCGGAAATCATGGCCCCAGTCGCTGATGCAGTGCGCCTCATCGATCACCAGGAGGCCGGTGCGGGCCATCAGCCGGGGGAGCTGCTCGGCGCGGAAGCGGGGGTTGACGAGGCGCTCCGGCGACACGAACAGCACGTCGACCGAGTCCTCAGCGAGACGTTCCTCGATCTGGCCCCAGTCTGTGACGTTGGAGGAGTTGATGGCCACCGCGCGCACGCCGGCCCGCTCGGCCGCCGCCTCCTGGTCCCGCATGAGCGCCAGCAGGGGAGAGATGATCAGCGCCGGGCCGTGGCCTGCCCTCCTCCTCATCAGGGCGGCGATGAAGTACACCGCGGACTTGCCCCAACCGGTGCGTTGCACCACCAGCGCCCGACGCCCGTGCTCAGTGAGTGCTTCAATGGCCTCGCGCTGGCCCGGGTGGAACTGCGCGTCCGGCCGGCCGGTGAGTTGCTGGAGGATGCCGAGTGCTTCGTCGCTCATGCCCACCATGGAAGCACGACCGTCGGACAAGCCCCCAAAGTTATCAACAGCAGCCCCAGGCTCTGACCGCATCCGCCGCCGTGGATCAGGGTCGGGGCACCGTTGGGTATCCTGATTCAGTTGCCTCCAACCGTAGAAGGATTGACTCAGTGTTTGACACTCTGCAGGACCGGCTCGCGTCGGTGTTCAAGGGGCTGCGCGCCAAGGGCCGGCTGACCGAGGCCGACATCGACGCCACGATGCGCGAGATCCGCATCGCGCTGCTCGAGGCCGACGTCAACCTCGGCGTCGTCAAGGAGTTCGTCGCAGCGGTCAAGACCCGCGCCCTGGAAGTTGAACTGTCCAAGGCCCTGAACCCTTCGCAGCAGATCATCAAGATCGTCAACGAGGAACTGGTCTCCATCCTCGGCGGGGAGGCGCGTACGATCCGCTTCGCGAAGCGGCCGCCCACCGTCATCATGCTCGCCGGCCTCCAGGGCGCCGGCAAGACCACGCTCGCGGGCAAGCTCGCCCGCTGGCTGAAGTCGGAGAAACACACCCCGCTGTTGGTGGCGGCTGACCTCCAGCGGCCGAACGCCGTGCAGCAGCTCCAGATCGTCGGCGAACGCGCGGGAGTGCACGTCTACGCCCCGGAGCCCGGCAACGGAGTCGGTGACCCCATCGCGGTCGCCCGGGGCTCCATCGCCCACGCGGAGGCTAAGCTCTACGACGTCGTCATCGTCGACACTGCCGGCCGCCTCGGCATCGACGCGGAGCTGATGCAGCAGGCCGCGGACATCAAGGCCGCTGTGAACCCGCACGAGACGCTGTTCGTCGTCGACGCGATGATCGGCCAGGACGCCGTCAACACCGCCAAGGCGTTCGACGAGGGCGTCGGGGTCGACGGCGTGGTGCTCACCAAGCTCGACGGCGACGCCCGCGGTGGCGCCGCGCTCTCGGTCGCCCGCGTGCTGGGCAAGCCCATCATGTTCGCCTCCAACGGCGAGTCGCTGGCAGATTTCGACATGTTCCACCCGGACAGGATGGCCTCGCGCATCCTCGGCATGGGTGACGTCCTCACGCTCATCGAGCAGGCGGAGAAGACCTTCGACGCCGAAGAGTCGCGTGCTGCGGCTGAGAAGCTGATGAGCCGGAACCAGTTCGGTCTCCAGGACTTCCTCTCCCAGATGCAGCAGTTGCGCAAGATGGGCCCCATGTCGAAGATCCTCGGCATGCTGCCCGGTGCCGGGCAGTTCAAGCAGGCCATCAACGAGATCGATGAGCGGGAGATCGACCGCATCGAGGCGATCATTTTCTCCATGACGCCGAAGGAACGCGACGACGTGGCCATCCTCAACGGCTCGCGACGGGCCCGGATCGCCCGCGGTGCGGGCGTCGAGGTCTCCGACGTCAACAAGCTGGTCAACCGCTTCGTCGAGGCCCGCAAGATGATGGAATCCATGGCTGGCGGCAAGTTCCCGGGCATGGGCGGGATGCCCGGCATGGGCGGCATGCCTGGGATGCCCGGTGGCCGCAAGCCGCAGAAGCAGCAGAACCAGAAGGGTAAGAAGGGTCGCCGCGGCACCGCACGCCCCGCCGGCTCGAACCGCCCGGCGGCCCATCCCGCCGCACCGCAGATCCCCCAGACCATCGACGACTTCCAGCTCCCGCCGGAACTGCAGAAGATGTTCAACGAGAACAAGCCGAAGTTCTGATTCTCGAGCCTGAGGACAGCCAGAGGAGCGACCCGTGACCCAGCCCCTGCACATCCATGGCACGTTCCTCCCTGAGGAGGAGCCCCGCGACCTCTGGATCGTCGACGGCGTCCTCACCGACGAACCGGTGCGCGACTCCACCATGGTCGCCCGGAACGCTTTCATCGTGCCCGGCTACGTGGACGCCCACTCCCACATCGGGCTGGGCGTCGAAGGCGCGGTCAGCCCGGAGACGGTCCGCCGGCAGGCGAGGGAGGACCTGCGCTCCGGCACGATGCTCGTGCGCGACGCGGGGTCGCCGTCGGATACCCGGTGGGTGCACGGCGAGCACGACCTGCCCCGGCTGATCCGCTCCGGCCGCCACATCGCCCGCCCCCGGCGCTACATCCGCTATCTCGGCGTCGAGGTGGAGCCGGACCAGCTCGTCGAACAGGTGCGGCACGAGGCCCGCTCCGGCGAGGGCTGGATCAAGCTCGTCGGCGACTGGATCGAGCGCGGCGTGGGAGACCTCGCGCCGCTCTGGCCGGCGGACATCGCGCAGCAGGCCATCGACGCCGCCCATGAGGAGGGCGCCCGCGTGACCGCCCACTGCTTCGGCGAGCAGGCCGTCCATGAGCTCGTTGCCGCCGGCATCGACTGCATCGAGCACGGCACCGGCCTCAGCGACGAGGGCATCGAGCAGATGGCCGGCCTGGGCACGGCTCTGGTGCCGACCATGATCAATCTGGAGAACTTCCCGATGTACGCCGCTCCGGCACAGGAGAAGTTTCCCAGCTACTACGCCCACATGCACGACCTCCACGCGCGCCGCAAGCAGACCATCGGCAAGGCGATCGAAGCCGGGGTGCCCGTCTTCGCCGGCACCGACGCGGGCACCGTCGTCGAACACGGCCGCATCCGCGACGAGATCGACGCCCTCGCAGAGGTGGGGGGCCGTGCGTTCGCCATGGCCGCCGCCAGCTGGGCGGCCCGCGAATGGCTGGGCGCGGACGGCATCGAGGTGGGGGCCAGCGCAGACCTCATCGTGCTCGATGCGGACCCGCGCACCAGCGCCGAAACCATCCGTCGGCCGCTGGCGATGGTGCTGCGCGGGGTGGCCCTCAGCTGAAGCGCACCATGTTGTTGAACTGCCAGTCCGTCTTCTGCACGAACCGGCCGTTCTCCAACGCGATGAACGTCGACATCACGAACGAGCGGCACGCGTTGCGACCGGTGAGCGCCGTGTCGCACTCCGTGCGCCACTGCCGGCTGTCGGCGGCGGACCAGCGCACGGTGTAACCCAGGGGGTTGCCCTTCCACAGCGAACGCGGCGACGCGGCGTAGGTGAGGTTGTTGAACACCCAGCCGGTGGTCTGGACGTAACTGCCGCTGGCGTTCTGGATGGTAGTGGCCTTGATCTCGGTGCGGCAGCGCTTGGTTCGCGAGTAGGGCTCGCATCGGGTGCGCCACTCCCTGCCGTTCAGCAGGTGCATGCCGGGGGTGATGTAGACGTCCAGGCCTGCGGGTGCCGGCTGCGCGCCCACGCGGTAGA
Organism: Tessaracoccus zhenghani; assembly: GCF_055326325.1. Lineage (NCBI taxonomy): Bacteria > Bacillati > Actinomycetota > Actinomycetes > Propionibacteriales > Propionibacteriaceae > Tessaracoccus > Tessaracoccus zhenghani. The sequence continues at coordinate 600,177 of NZ_JBUZNQ010000002.1, forward strand.
CCACGGGCAGGCCCTGGTAGCTGGTGCCGAGTTGTGCCTGCAGCAGCGCGACTCCGGCGCTTTCCCCAGCCACCTGCAGGGACCGTTGCGCGAGGCCGGGGGTGGGGTAGATCGCCGCCAACGCCCCGCTGGTGAACTCCGCCGAGTACCGCTTCTCGAGCGCCGCCACGGCCGCCTCGACGGTGGAGTACGGTATCGCAACCGGGGTGAAGCCCACCGTGGTGGCGCCGGCTTTGCGCATCTTCTGGCGCAGATCCTCCTGCATGCTCGGCCAGGTCAGGACCGAACTGTCGAGGTAGGCCAGGTGCGCGGCCGACCCGTGGAGTTCCCATGCGTCGACCGAGCCCGGGAAAATCTGGTTCCACCCGCTGACGATGTCCACTAGGTGCTGCCCGACCGAGGAGGTGGGGGTGGGGTAGTCGGCCTCAGCCACCGGGCCGGAACCTCCGACCAGCGCGAGTGCACTCAGGATCACGGCTGCCCAACGGGTGACGGTCTTCATCTGACTACTCCTGATCCGTGGCTCCACCACAGCCGGCGAGGGGTGTTCTTGAATCTACCGGACTGGCGCTCCACTAGGGTGGGCAAGGCTTATCAGGAGGCATCAGGCAGTGAACGACGACAGGCACAACTTTCCCCCACCCTCACCCCACGAACGCGGCGCCGACATCCAGTCGCCCCATCTCACGCCCAGGCAGGGCCCGCAGGGGCCACCGCCCGTCCCGGTGGGGCCGTCCCCGGCGAAGGGGGCGTTCGCACGGGGCTTCGGCGGCGGGGTCGGGCTCGGCCTGGGTCTGGGCGGGATGCTGCTGGTGACCTCGCTGGTCACCACCCTCATGATGGTGGTGAGCCTCGCGGCGCTCGCCCCGTCAGCCGCGGGCTCCGCGAGCACCGGTCTGACCACGATGTGGGGGAGCGGTTCCGACACGTTGCGCGCCGTCAACGTCTCCGGCGCCATCCTGTCCGACGCCTCCGACGGGGCGCTGCTCTCCGCGGGCACCTTCGGCAACGAGGTGGCTGCCCAGATCGACGAACTGACGGCGGAGGACGCCTCTGGGCTGGTGCTGCTGGTCAACACCCCCGGCGGCAGCATCGGTGGGTCGCGCGCCATCAGCGACGCCGTCGACCGCTACCAGGAGCGCACCGGCCACAAGGTGCTCGTGCACGTCACCTCCATGTCTGCTTCCGGCGGCGTCTACGCCACGGCCTCGGCAGACGAGATCATCTCGGACCACGGCGCGCTCATCGGCTCCATCGGCGTGATCTTCGGCCCGTTGCGCGAGTACACCGACGTGGTGGCCACCACCGGCACCATCCTCGAATCCGGCGTCACGACCACCGGCGGCATCACCGAGGAATACCTGTCCGCGGGCAAGGGCAAAGATTTCGGCAACCCCTTCCGCCCCATCACGGAGGAGGAGAGGGCCCACTACCTGGCCGGCCTCGACGTCGAGTACGACAACTTCGTCTCCCACGTGGCCACGCATCGCGACATCCCGGCAGAGAAGATCACCGGACAGTTGGGGGCGTACCTGTTCGACCCGGAGACGGCGAAGGAACACGGCCTCATCGACGACATCATGGGCCGCGACGCCTTTTTCCGGCACGCGGCGGAGGCCGCCGGTCTGGACCCGGACAACACCCGCGTCGAAGCCACCCGTCAACCCACGGCGTGGGAAGCGTTTCTGGGCGCCCAGCGGGCCTTCGGTGAGGCTCCCGCCGTCGAGCAGGGGCCAGGCATGGTGCCGGCGGTGAGCCGCGCCCTGTGCGGCGGGGGACAGCCGCTGGCGTTCTCCGGTGAACTGGCCGCCGTCTGCGGCTAGCCCCAACCCAGCTCGTGGAGCGAGTCCTCTTCGATGCCGTGGTAGTGCCCCAACTCGTGCACGAGCGTGATCCAGATCTCCTCGTAGAGATCGTCCTCCGTCTCGCAGAGGCGGGTCAGCGGGCCTTGGAACAGCACGATCCGGTCGGGTAGCTGACCGTAGCCGTAGGTCTCGCCACGGTCCGTCAGCGAGGTGCCTTCGTACCAGCCGAGCGTGTCCGAGCCGTCCTCAGGTTCGTCCTCGATGACGAAGACGAGATTGTCCAGATGCTCCGTGAGACGCTCGGGCAGCATCTCGAGCGCCTCCTCGACGAGCCCCTCAAACGCATCCCCACTGATCTCCACGGACCCGATCCTAGGCGGGCGGGCCCAAGGAAGCGCGCACTCATACTGCTTGGAACCTTCCCTGCTAGCGCTAACAGCCTTACGTTGCACGCAGATCAACGCTGATCCCATCCGTGGAGGAGCCCCAGTGAAGTTGAACACACCCACCGCCCGGGTCACGAGCATCGTGGCCTCGTTGGCGCTGCTGGCCGGTGGCGGATTCGCCGCGCCGGCCGCCCAAGCGGCCCCAGATCCCATCGCGGCCACCCTGCAGCCCCTGCCCACGTATGCCGAGGCCTCCGGTGTCGCGTTCATCGGACCTGTGCCCGGCGTTGCCAACGTGACGGCCGCGGGAGACGTGGTGACTCTGGAGAACGGGGCACTGAAGGCCGTTTTCGATGTCTCCGCCGTGCCGGACGTCACCGCCTTCCTGAACAAGGCCACCGGCGCACCTCAGAGCATCGACCAGGGCCGCCTCCTGCATTCGGCCAACGGCACCACCGACCTCGGGGCGCTGACGTGGACGCGGACTGCGGCCCCCGCAGTGTCCGATCTCACTGCAGATGCCACCTCCAGCCGCATCGCCCAGACGCTGCCCGGCAAGCAGGTGGCCGTCACCTACACCGCGACGAACACCAGCGGCTTCGCGGCGAACGTGACCTGGACTGCGGAACTGCGCCAGGACGCGAACTATGTGCGTCAGCACCTGAAAGTGGACATCACGGCCGGCTCGGTCGGCCCCTCAGGCGCCAATCCGCTCAACCTCGGCTTGCTCGAGGTGACCCTGCCCGCCGCGCGCACCACCTCGCCGGTCGACGGCTCCCCGGTGGCCTCGGGCATCAACACCCGTGAGACGTTCTTCACCTCGGTGGAGCACCCCATGGCCAAGACCACCATCGGCGCCGACAACGTGGTGCGCCAGGTCGTACCTTCGCGCCGCACCTACTCGGCCACGACGAACCCGACCATCGAGGGCACCGTCGTCTACGGCGTGAGCAACCCGGGCCAGCTGCGTCGCTCCGCCCAGTACTACGTGGAGCGTGAGCGGGCCCATGAGCGCCGCACCTACCTCCACTACCAGTCCTGGTACGACCTCAAGCCCAACGCCGGCGCCGTCGCGAACCCGCTGATGGTCAACGGCGAGAACCTCAAGAAGTCGATGGACCTGTTCGGCCGCGAGCTCACCAGCCGCAGCGCCAAGCTGGACTCGTTCTGGGTAGACGACGGCTGGGACTACCTGCGTGACCCACAGGTCGCGGACGAGACGAACCTGAAGGTCTGGTCCTTCGACCCCACCCAGTACCCCACGGGATTCGCGCCCCAGAAGACCATCGCCGACAGCTACGGCGCGTCGATGTCGGTGTGGATGTCGCCGTTCGGCGGCTACGACCCGTCCGCCTCGCGCCGACGTGACCTGAACGCCTCCAAGCCTGTCGCGGAGCAGATGGAGCGCAACGCAGCCGGCTTCTCGCTGGCCGGCGCCCGCTACGGTCAGCACTTCCGCGACGTCGTCTTCGACATGATGGACAACAACGGCGTCCAGGGCTTCAAGTTCGACGGCATCGGCGGCGGTCTCTACCAGACCGGCGTCAACATGAACTACCTCGCGGACTACGAGGCGATGCTGGAACTGCTCGACGACATGCGCGACCACAACCAGGAGGTCTTCGTCAACGCCACCGTCGGCACCTGGGGATCGCCCTACTGGCTGTGGTACGTGGACTCCATCTGGCGCGACGGCGGCGACGCCGTCATCCAGGGCTCGGCAGATTGGAACAGCGCGCAGGGATCCTCCACCGACAGGTACATGACCTACCGGGACAAGGAGCAGTACCGCAACTTCACCAAGCGCAACCGCCTCTTCCCCGAGACCAGCCTGATGAACCACGGCCTGATCTTCTCGCCGCGCCCCAACACCCAGCACTTCGACTTCGACACCGACCTCAGCAAGCCTGAGGTGCTCGCCGACGCGAAGCGGGCGATCAAGACCTACTTCTCCATGGGTCTGGGGCTTCAGGAACTCTACGTGCGGTCCACAGAGGTCGACCCCACGACCGGCACCGAGGCCAAGAAGGCCGGCGCCGTCGAGTGGTGGGACACCCTGGCGGACTACGCCAAGTGGGCGCGCGACAACGAACAACTGTTCACCTCTGCGCGCATGATCGGCGCCGACCCCATGGTGGGCGTCTACGGCTCCGCATCCTGGTGGCCGAAGAACAACGGGGAGGGCGTCATGATGCTCCGCAACCCCACCGCGTCGGCCAAAACGTTCACCGTCAACCCGGCCACGGCCTTCGAGCTGCCCTCGAACCAGGCCACCCGCTACACGTTCACTGAGCGCGACGGCGACGCCGCCCCGTTCACCGCTGACGCCTTCCGCCCCCACACCTTCGAACTGCAGCCGTTCCAGACGCTGCTGTTCGAGGCGAAGGCCTCCAACGAGGCGATCACCGCGTCGACGGCGACCCCACCGCCGTCGGACGGCCGCCTGGATGCCACCACCTGGGTGGCCACCACCAACAGCCAGGAGGTCAGCGGCGAGAACGGCCGCGCCAGCAACGTGCTCGACAACAACCGCTCCACCAAGTGGCACACCCAGTACACCCCCAGCAAGACGGCGGCACCCCACTGGCTGACCATCGACATGGGGGAGGCCACCGCCTTCAACCGCATCGACTACGTGCCCCGCGCGGAGTCCGCCGGTAATGGAACGCTGGGGGCCTACGAGTGGCAGACGTCGAACGACGGGACGAACTTCACCACCATCAACTCCGGCACCTGGGCCACTACCAACACCACCAAGACCGTCAACCTCACCGAGCCGGTGACGGCCCGCTACCTGAGGCTCAACGCCCCCACCGGCGGCGTCGGAGGCTTCACCTCGGCCGCCGACATCAACGTGTTCGCGCCCCCGGCCAGCGACGCCGCGCCCACCTCGGCCCCGGCCACCCTGCCCGACATCACGGCCGGCACGTTCAACCACCTGCTCAACGGCAACGCGCTCACGGCACCCGCTGGCGGGCACCTCACTGTGCCCGATGCCCCCGCCGGTTGGAGCTACGTCACCATCACCGATGACGCGGATGTCCGTACCAACATCGGCTGGATGAAGCCGGCCGAGGGGCAGATCACCGGCCGGGTGCTGATCCCGACGGCGGTCGCGCCCGGGGACTACACCGTCGAGCTGCGCGGCACGAACGGCTCCGTCATCGGATGGGCACCGCTCAACGTCACCGAAGAGAACGTGCCTCCCGTCGTCACCGACATCCCCACGTCCTTCGCGGAGCGGGGCGGTGCCGTCGACATCGCGGTGCTTGCGCAGGACGGCGACACCCTCACCTACAGCGCCACCGGCCTGCCCGAGGGCGTCACCATCGACGCGGCCACCGGCGTCATCTCCGGCTCCACCCTCGCAGAGGGTGCGTACCCGGTGACGGTGACCGTCGACGACGGCCGCGAGGGCGTCACGACCACTGCCTTCACCCTCAACGTGGTCGTCAGCACCAAGCTCACCCCCGCGGGCTGGACGGCGCAGGCCTCCAGCTATGAGGAGAACGGGGAGACCTCGTCGCAGTTCCCGACGAACGGCCGCCCCCAGTCTGTGCTGGACGAGAACCCGGCCACCTTCTGGCACACCGACTACTCGCCGGCCCCGGCAGCGCCGCCGCACTGGATCCAGGTGACCTCGCCGGAGGTCGTCGAGATGCAGCGCTTCGCGTACACGCCCCGACAGATCTCCGGAGCGACCGAGGTGGCCAACGGCACCGTCACGAAGTACCAGTGGCAGGTGTCCACCGACGGCACCACCTTCACGACGGTGGCGTCCGGCGCCTGGCCGGCGACCTTCGGCACGAAGACCGTCACCCTCGACCAGCCGGTGGAGGGCAGCATCGCCAGGCTGCTGGTGGTGGAATCGCACACCCGCGCCGACAGCTCGGGGAAGTTCTTCGGCAACGCCGCTGAGCTGGCCGTCTACTCACTGTCCACGGATGTGACCGGCCCGGTCATCGCTCCTGTGGCTGACGCATTCATCGAATTCGGCGACCCGGTCGACATCCTCGTCACCGCCGAGGACAGCAACACCCCGGTGTCGTTCACCGCCACCGGCCTCCCGGCCGGCGCGACGATGGAGACCACCGGCACCATCGTCGGCACCCCGACGGAGAAGGGCCTCTTCGAGGTCACCGTCACGGCAACCGACCCCAACGGTAACCAGTCCACCGCCTCCTTCACGCTGAGCGTGGGGGTGGCTCCGAAGATCGCCGTCGAGAGTGCGCCGTCGTCGATGGCGTGGTCGAGCGACGCGGAGGTCACCTTCACCACCACCGACATCCTCGAGTTCAGCGTGCTGAGCGTCGAGGTGCCGGAGGGATGGCAGGTCTCACCCTCTGAGCAGTGGCTGACCCCCGGTGACGGTTCCACGACCGTGACGCTCCGCGCACCCGCCACGGGTACGTCGGGCGTCATCACCGCCACGGTCACCGCGCTCGACGGGAAGAGCTCAACGGTGGACTTCACCGTCGCGTTGTACGACCCGTCCGTCCGGACCATCGGGGGTGCGGTGGCCTGGGATTCGGCCGAACCGGCCGAGGGTGGCACCGCGTCTCCCAACGGCTACATCACGGCTGCCGTCGACGGTAACCCGACGACGTTCTGGCACACGCAGTGGAACGGGACGAACCCCACCCATCCGCACCATGTGGTGATCGACCTGGGCAGCGTGCAGGAAGTGGCGTCGTTCACCTACCTGCCCCGCACCTCCGCGGAGTGCAGCAACTCCGTCGCACCGCCTATCTGCAACGGCCAGATCGCCGGCTACGAGATCTACGCCGGCACCGGTTCGTTCGGGGAACGCACCCCGGCCGAACTGAAGCTGACCACGTTCGCGGAGCCCGCTGATGCCGCCTTCACGAAGGTGGCAGAGGGCACCTTCTCCGTGGCGAACGATTCGGCCAAGACGGTCGTCTTCGACCAGCCGGTCACCACGCGCTACCTCAAGCTGAAGTCGCTGTCCGCCATCACCAACTCCAACGGCACCAGCCAGCCGTGGGCGCACGCCGCCGAACTGAAGGTGGCGGGGCCGACGGTCCAGACGCCCGAGGTACTCGACGACGTGCCCCTGGGCGCCAAGCTCGTGGTGGACCCGTCCACGGTGGAGGCCGGCGCTTCGCTGGGCGTCACCGGGGCAGGCTTCGCGGCCGGCGGCACCGTGACCGTCTCGCTGGGGAGCGCTTCCCAGAGCGTCACTGCCGCAGCTGACGGCACCATCGCCGTCACGCTGTCGGTCGCCGCGGACCAGCCGGGAGGGACGGCCACCGTGACCGCCACCGACGGCACCACGTTCGCCACCGCGGAGGTGGCCGTGACCGCTACGGAGACCGCGCCGTTGATCGGGGTGATCGCCGACCAGAGCATCGAGCTGGGGTTGTCGATCCTCCCCGTGACCGTGTCCACCACGGGGACGGCGCCGATCACCCTCGAGGTGACGGGCCTGCCCGTCGGCGTGACATTCAACGCGTCGACGGCCGTCATCGCCGGCACCCCGACGGCCGTCACGGCCGCCCCGGTCACCGTGACCGTCACGGCGAGCAATGCGGCGGGGACCGACACGGAGACGTTCACGATCGCGGTGTCGGACACCACCGGGCCCGCCATCGCGGTGATCACCGACCGCTCTGTGCAGGCCGGCTCGGTGGTGTCCATCCAGGTCGCCGCTGCGGATCGTCAGGCCATGACGTACGCGCTCTCCGGCAACGGTGAACTGTCGATCAGCGCCACGGGCCTGATCACGGGCACGGTGACGACGGTGGGCACCTCGGCCCTCACGGTCACGGTCACCGACGCATCGGGCAATGTGTCCACGCGGATCTTCACCTTGACAGTGTCGCCGAAGCCGTCGCCGTCACCGTCGCCGTCGGCCTCGCCGTCGCCGTCACCGTCGCCGTCGGCCTCGCCGTCGCCGTCGCCGTCGGCCTCGCCATCACCCTCGCCGTCGCCGACACCGTCGGCCTCGCCTTCACCGTCCCCGTCGGGGTCGCCGTCGGTATCCCCGACTCCGTCGGCGTCAACGTCGCCCGAACCCTCGACGTCGCCGAAGCCCTCGACGTCGCCGTCCGCCAAGCCGACGACGCCGCCCAGGCCGCCGAAGTACGAGCGCACCGCCCCGTACACGGCACCAGGTAAGCACACGGTCAACAACCGGGAGTGGATGACCACCTGCGAGGCGTACTCGCAGACGGAGCGCTGCCGCACCGACATCTGGGCGACCATCGTGGTCATCGAGGACGGCCAGTTCGTGCGGAAGTCCGGGTGGGCGTTCAACAACCTCACCTACCTCCCGTACATGACGCGCGAGTCGTGGCGGGGCAACCCGCTCGGTGACGTTTCCGCCACCACGGGCGGGGTGTTCTCGTCAGCCGGACGGCAGTGGCGCACCGAATGCGACACCGCCGCGACCGGTCGCGGCGCGTGCCGTAGCTACACGATGACGACGGTGTACGCGGCCGCGGCGAAGGCTGGCGGTGGCTATACCTTCAGCCAGACCAACAGGTGGGTGTTCAACAACATGGTCCTCTTCGGAGACCCGTCCTGGCGCTGACCCTGACCGGTTGATCCTCGACGAGAACCGCCGGGAGTGGGCAAGCCCCACTCCCGGCGGTGCTCCGTCCTGGGACATGCGCCCCTGTTCAACCCTCTTATCCCGGCCTACTATGTGCCAAAGATCGGAGGCTTTTCATGGTCGAAAAGTTGAGGTTGGTGAGCAAGGAACTGGTTGCCGAGGGCACCATGGCCTTCCATTTCGAGAAGCCCGCGGATTTTGAATTCCGCGCGGGTCAATACGGCGAATTCACTCTCCTGGATCCTCCGGAAACCGACGAGGAGGGAAACTCCCGCATCTTCTCGCTGGTGCAGGCGCCGCATGAGGGCGAGCTGGTCCTCGCCACGAGACTCCGGGACAGTGCCTTCAAGCGGGTGCTCAGGGGATATCCCGTCGGCACCGAAGTGAAGTTCGACGGGCCCTGGGGTGACTTCAGGCTGCACAAGAAGGAGTCGACGCCGGCCGTCTTCCTCATCGGCGGCATCGGCGTGACGCCCGTGCGCAGCATCATCTCGCAGGCGACCCACGACCGGACCGGGCACCAGCTGCTGCTCATCCACGCGAACGAGGACGCCGGCGGGGCGCCGTTCGTCGCCGACTTCGAACGGTTCGCGGCCGAGAACCCCAACTTCACCTACGTCCAGGCCCTCTCCACCCCGACCGAGGACTGGCCGGGGGAGGTGGGCCGGATCGACGGCGCGATGGTGCGCCGCCACGTCGCAGACGTCGCCGCCCCCATCTACTATCTGTCGGGTCCGGCGGGTATGGTCAAGGCCATGCGCGGCCTGCTTCTGGAAGCGGGCGCTGACGAAGACAACATCCGCACCGAGGAGTTCTCGGGCTACTGACCGCCGTCGCAGGGAATGTGGCCACGGGCACCGGGAAGCGGTGTTTGGGCCAGAGGCATCATTTCTGGCAGAATGGCGGATGCACCTCGTCGAGGCGTGCCCTCTCACGCGCCCGGCAGGACCCTTTGGTTTACGTGCGACGTGCCCCACACGTCGCGCGGCACCTTTCGACACAGCCTCCCTGAGGCAGATACAACAGGAGACCCCACACACGTGGCTACCAAGATTCGTCTGAAGCGTCTCGGCAAGATTCGCTCGCCCCACTACCGCATCATCGTGATCGACGAGCGCGCCAAGCGCGACGGTCAGGCCATCGAAGAGATCGGTCTGTACCACCCCAAGAACGAGCCCAGCCTCATCCGCGTTGATTCCGAGCGCGTGCAGTACTGGCTCGGTGTCGGTGCGCAGCCCACGGAGGCCGTGGTGGCCATCCTGAAGCGCACCGGTGACTGGCAGCAGTTCTCCGGCGACACCTCGCCGTCCGGCGTCCTGCCGCAGCGTGAGCCGCGCGACCGCGACGCCGCGTTCGCAGCCGCCCTCGCCGAGGATTCCGACGCTTCCGCGCCGGCCATCTCGAAGGCCAAGAAGAAGGCCGACGAGGAGGCTGCCAAGAAGGCTGCTGCAGAAGCCGCCGCCGCTGAGGCCCCGGCCGCAGAGGCCACCCCGGCCGAAGATGCCGAGGCTCCCGCCGAAGAGGCCTGAGCATGCTTGCTGAAGCCCTGGAGCACCTCGTCGCTGGAATCGTGTCGAATCCTGACGACGTGACTGTCAAGGACAAGGATCTGCGCCGTGGTCGTCTGCTCGAGGTGCGTGTGCACCCCGACGACGTGGGCAAGGTGATCGGCCGTCAGGGCCGCACCGCCCAGGCCCTGCGCACCGTGGTCGGTGCGCTGGCGGGCAAAGAGAGCGTCCGTGTCGACTTCGTCGATGTGGACCGGCCCAGCCGCCGCTGACAGCAGCCTCACAAGCCGAGCAATGCCCCGGGACTTGACGAAAGTCCCGGGGCATCGCCTATCTAGGACATGAAGACATGAGCGAGATTGAAGTCATCGTCGGCCGCGTCGGCCGCGCCCACGGCCTCCGGGGCGAGGTGTTCATCGACGTGCGCACGGACGAGCCGGCGCGCCGGTTCATCGCCGGCGGCACGCTGCAGATGGGGGACAAGCGCCGCCCGGTGAAGCTCGCATCCGTCCGCTGGAACCGCGGCAGGCTGCTGGTCGGCTTCGCGGACACCCCGGACCGCACGGCCGTCGAGAAGCTCACCGGAGAGTTGCTCTACGACCGGGTTGCGGAGTCCGAGCTACCCAGCGAACCCGAGGAGTTCTTCGACCGGCACCTGGTCGGCCTCGTCGTGCGTGATCACACGGGCGCGGAACGCGGAACCGTGACGGAGGTGCTGCACCTCCCGGCGCAGGACGTGCTGCAGCTGGACGTCGACGGCGAAGAGCGGCTGGTCCCGTTCGTCGAGGCGCTGGTGCCCACCGTCGAGGTGGAGGCGGGCTACGTCCAACTGGCCGATGTGCCGGGGCTGTTGGAGGACATCGAATGAGGCTCGACTACGTCACGATCTTCCCGGACTACTTCGCACCGCTCCAGCTCTCGCTGGTGGGCAAGGCCATCGAGAGCGGCATCATCGACGTCGCCGTGCACGACTTGCGCACCTGGACCCATGACCGGCACCACACCGTCGATGACACGCCGTACGGCGGCGGCGCCGGCATGGTGATGAAGCCGGAGCCCTGGGGCGAGGCGTTCGACGCGCTGGAGGAATCAGATCCCCGGCCCATGACCGTCATCGTCACCACCCCGACAGGCAGGCCGTTCACCCAGGCGCTGGCCTACGAACTCACAGCCAAGGAGCGGCTGGTGTTCGCCTGCGGCCGTTACGAAGGGATCGACCAGCGCGTCATCGACCACTGCACAGAGCACTACGAGGTCATCGAGGTGAGCCTGGGCGACTACGTGCTCAACGGGGGAGAGGTGGCCGCGCTCGCCGTCACTGAGGCCGTGGTGCGCCTTCTGCCGGGCGTCGTGGGTAACCCCGAGTCCCTCGTCGAGGAATCCCACTCTGCCGAGCACCAGTTGCTCGAGTACCCGAATTACACCAAGCCCCCGCTCTGGCGCGGCCGCGAAGTGCCGGAGATCCTGTTCAGTGGACACCATGCGAACATCGCGAAATGGCGCCTCGAACAGGCCACCGAACGGACCCGGGAACGGCGCCCGGACCTCCTCCACGAGGGCTGACAACCACCTGGTCCCCTCCAGCGAATTTGGCGAGCTGAAACGCACGTAAATAGTGCATGAGGACGGGCTGTCGGTTAACCTGACCCCTTGGCCCACAAGGTGATTCGCGTTGGCTAGAGTGTCGCCGTGGCAACAAATCTCACCATTCATCAACGTGCGAGGCGAAGCACGGTCGTGAAGAAGGTCATCATGGCGGTGACCGGTCTCATCATGATCGCCTTCCTCCTAGTGCACATGTACGGCAACCTGAAGATGTTCTACACGGCGGACAACTTCCATGCCTTCGACTACTACGCAGAATGGCTCAAGGGCAAGACGCCCGATGGCGGCATCCTGTACCCGATCATGCCCGCCGGTACCTTCATCTGGGTGTTCCGCTTCGCCCTGGTGCTTTCGGTCGTACTGCACATCTGGTCGGCGGCTACGCTGTCCGCCAAGACCCTCGCGCAGCGTGGCGACAAGTACGTGACCTCGAAGAAGAAGGTCCAGACCTACTCGTCGCGCACCATGCGCTGGGGCGGCATCATCATCGCGGCCTTCCTGATCTTCCACCTCCTCCAGTTCACGATCGTCCCCGGCTCCCTCGGCGCCGGTGGCAGCGGCGAACACCCCCACGAGATGGTGCTGGCCAGCTTCAGCCTGTGGTGGATGGTCGTCATCTACGGCATCTGCATGGTCCTCATCGTCATGCATATCCGGCACGGCTTCTGGAGCGCCTTCGCGACCCTCGGCGGCAACCCCAGTGCCAAGTCGCGCCAGTGGCTGAACATCCTGTCCGTCATCGTCGCCGCTGTCCTGTTCATCGGCTTCATGGTCATGCCGATCGCCGTTCTGATGGGAGTCATCTCGTGACCGAGACCACTGCAACCGCTCCTGTGGAGACCGCGCCCGCCGTCACCACGCCTGCGGCCACGGACTTCTGGACCGTCGGCCAGGACATCTCCGACACGAAGGCGCCGCAGGGCGTCTCCATCGACGAGGTCTGGAAGACCCGCCAGTTCCAGGCCCGCCTGGTCAACCCCGCCAACCGCCGCAAGCTCAGCGTCATCATCGTCGGCACCGGCCTCGCCGGTGGCGCCGCCGCCGCGACGCTCGGTGAGGCCGGCTACAACGTGCTGAACTTCTGCTATCAGGACAGCCCGCGTCGGGCCCACTCGATCGCCGCCCAGGGCGGCATCAACGCGGCGAAGAACTACCGCAATGACAACGACTCGACGCACCGCCTGTTCTACGACACGGTCAAGGGCGGCGACTACCGCGCCCGCGAGACCAACGTCCACCGTCTCGCCGAGGTGTCGGCCAACATCATCGACCAGTGCGTCGCCCAGGGCGTGCCCTTCGCCCGCGAGTACGGCGGCCTGCTCGACACCCGCTCCTTCGGCGGCGTGCAGGTGCAGCGCACGTTCTACGCGCGTGGCCAGACGGGTCAGCAGCTCCTGATCGGCGTCTACCAGCAGTTGGAGCGCCAGATCGCCGCGGGCACGGTCAAGATGTACGCCCGTCACGAGATGATCGAACTGATCGTCGTCGACGGCCGGGCGCGCGGCATCGTGACCCGCAACATGATCAACGGCAAGATCGAGGCCTTCACCGCAGACGCCGTCGTTTTGGGCACCGGTGGCTACGGCAACGTCTTCTTCCTGTCCACCAACGCGATGGGCTGCAATGTCACGGCGACGTGGCGCGCGCACCGCAAGGGTGCCTACTTCGGCAACCCCTGCTACACGCAGATCCACCCCACCTGCATCCCGGTGCACGGTGAGACCCAGTCGAAGCTCACGCTCATGTCCGAGTCGCTGCGCAACGACGGCCGCATCTGGGTGCCCAAGCGCGCCGAAGACTGTGGCAAGGATCCCCGTGAGATCGCCGAAGAGGATCGCGACTACTACCTGGAGCGCATCTACCCGGCGTTCGGCAACCTGGTGCCTCGTGACATCGCGTCGCGTCAGGCGAAGAACATGTGCGACGAGGGCCGCGGCGTCGGCCCCGCCGTCGCCGAGCGCGACTCCGAGGGCAACGAACGGCACATGCGTCGCGGTGTCTACCTCGATTTCTCGGACGCCATCAACCGCCTGGGTCAGAAGGCCGTCGAAACCAAGTACGGCAACCTCTTCGACATGTACGCCCAGATCACCGGCGAAAACCCGTACGAGACCCCGATGCGCATCTACCCGGCCGTGCACTACACCATGGGCGGCCTGTGGGTGGACTACGACCTCCAGTCGTCGATCACCGGCCTGTACGTGACAGGCGAGGCGAACTTCTCCGACCACGGGGCGAACCGCCTGGGTGCCTCGGCCCTCATGCAGGGCCTGGCCGACGGCTACTTCGTGCTGCCGAACACCATCAACGACTACCTGGCTGATGCCCCGTTCGAGAAGGTCGAACTGGATCACCCGGCGGTCATCGAGGCCGTCGGATCCGCCCGCGGCCGGATCGAGAAGCTGCTCAGCATCCAGGGCACCCGCTCGGTCGACTCCTTCCACAAGGAACTCGGCCACATCATGTGGGAGTACTGCGGCATGGAGCGCACCGAGGAGGGCCTCACGAAGGCCATCGGCCTCATCCGTGCGCTGCGTGAGGAATTCTGGACCAACGTCCGCGTGACGGGCGTCAACGAGGACTTCAACCAGGCCCTCGAGCGCGCCGGCCGCGTGGCCGACTTCATGGAACTCGGCGAACTGATGTGCGTCGACGCCCTGCACCGTCGCGAATCGTGTGGCGGTCACTTCCGCGCCGAGTCGCAGACGGAGGACGGCGAGGCCATGCGCAACGACGACGAGTACCTGTATGTCGGCGCCTGGGAGTGGGGTGGCGAGGGCGGCAAGCCCGTGCTGCACCGCGAGCCTCTCATCTACAAGGCAATCGAACTGAAGCAACGGAGTTACAAGTGAAACTCAAGCTACGTATCTGGCGCCAGGCCGGTCCGCAGGCGGCCGGCAAGATGGTCGAGTACGACCTCGACGGCGTGTCCGAGGACATGTCGTTCCTGGAGATGCTTGACCTTCTCAACGAGCAGCTCACGCAGCGCAACGAAGAGCCGGTGGCCTTTGACCACGACTGCCGCGAGGGTATCTGCGGCATGTGTGGCGTCGTCATCAACGGCATCGCGCACGGCGGTAGCGAGTTCCGCACCACCACCTGCCAGCTGCACATGCGTTCCTTCGAGGACGGCGCGACGATCGACATCGAGCCTTGGCGTGCCGGGGCCTTCCCTGTGATCAAGGACCTCGCCGTCGATCGCACCGCCTTCGACCGCATCATCGCCGCCGGCGGCTTCATCTCGTCGAACACCGGTTCGGCGCCGGACGCCCACGCAACCCCGGCACCGAAGCGCGAAGCCGATCTGGCCTTCGACAACGCCACCTGCATCGGTTGCGGCGCTTGCGTGGCGGCCTGCCCGAACAGCTCCGCCATGCTCTTCACCTCGTCGAAGATCACGCACCTGGCGATGCTGCCCCAGGGTCAGCCTGAGCGGTACCGCCGTGTGAAGTCGATGGTGGCGCAGCACGATGAAGAGGGCTTCGGCAACTGCACCAACATCGGTGAGTGCGCCGCTGTCTGCCCGAAGGGCATCCCGCTGGAGTCGATCTCACAGTTGAACCGCGACCTCATCAAGGCGATGTTCATGAGCGACGGCAAGTAGTCATCTGCCACACAGGGAGGGGCGGCGCTTCGGCGCCGCCCCTCTCTCGTTGTGTGGGACCCTGATTTCCGACGGTGCGCCCAAGGTGCCATAATGAGTAGCCGTTGCCCTCACCTGGGCAACCCCAGCAATGCCAGCTCCTGCCACGGGGGGATCGTCTGAGCGTTTGCCGGGCCAGACAACACCGCGGTGACCTGTGGCGCTGACGGAAAGGTTTGAACATGACCAACCCCCTCATCCAAGAGGTCAACAAGGCGTCGCTGCGCGATGACATGCCGCAGTTCCGCGCCGGTGACTCCGTCAAGGTGCACGTGCGCGTCGTTGAAGGCAGCCGCTCCCGTATCCAGGTGTTCGCAGGTGTCGTCATCGCCCGCAACGCCGGTGGTGTGCAGGAGGCGTTCACCGTCCGCAAGGTGAGCTTCGGTGTGGGCGTGGAGCGTACGTTCCCGCTGCACTCTCCCATCATCGAGAAGATCGAGGTCGAGCGTCGCGGTGACGTTCGTCGCGCCAAGCTGTACTACCTCCGCGGCCTGCGCGGCAAGGCCGCCAAGATCCGCGAGAAGCGTTGATCACCTGCTCCTGAGAGCTGCATGAACCGCCGGGCCTGTGCCCGGCGGTTCTGCGTTATCCACGTCTGTGGGCGGCGGTATGCTCAGATGAGCGACCCCGCCTGACCTCTAAGGACTGAATTCGTGGCATCCACCACCGAGCCCACCGAACCGTTCGCAGTCGGGGCATCCCAGACGCAGGCAGAGCATGTCGAGCCCGCCCCGCCGGGCTTCGGCCGTCGCCTGCTCGGCTGGTTGGGGGAGGGCATCCTGATCATCGTCGGGGCGGTCGTCATCGCCACGCTCCTGCGCACGTTCGTCGGGCAGATGTTCGTCATCCCATCGGGATCCATGGAGAACACGCTCCAGGTCAATGACCGGGTGCTGGTGGCCAAGTTCGGCGGGTTCCAGCGGGGGGACGTCGTCGTGTTCGAGGATCCGGGCAACTGGTTGCCGCCCAGCACCCCCACGGACAACCCGGTCAAGAAGTCGCTCGAGTTCATCGGTGTGCTGCCCAACTCAGGCACCGAGCACCTCATCAAGCGCGTCATCGGCATGCCGGGAGACCACGTCCGCACCACGGACGACGGCTTCCTGGAGGTCAACGGCCACCAGCTGGAGGAGTCGGCGTACCTGTACGCCGCCAACGGCGTCCAGGTGGCTCCGTTCACCGTCCCGTTCGACATCATCGTGCCGAAGGACCGCATCTTCGTGATGGGAGACCACCGCAACGCCTCGAACGACTCCCGCTGCCGGCTGGGCGACGTGTCGCAGGTGCCGGGGGAGCGCGCCTTCGTGCCGGTCAGCAAGGTGGTGGGTTCATCAGTGGCCATCGTCGCACCGCTGCAGAGGCTTTCCACCTTCACCGTGCCGGAGACCTATGCGAGCGTGCCGGCGCCTGCGGACCCCGCGCCGGAGAAGCCGGACCTCATCCGGGTGGAGCCTGGCTGCTGATGATTCGGCCGGGTCGGGGCCCCTACGGGTATGAAAGAGCGTTGGTACGCGCCGGGTTGGGTCCCGTCGCGGGTGCCGACGAGGCCGGGCGCGGGGCATCTGCCGGCCCCCTCGTCGCGGCCGCGGTCATCCTCAACCCGGACAGGCCCATCAAGGGCCTCGACGACTCCAAGGTCCTCACCGCCGCAGCCCGTGAGCGGCTCTACGACGAGATCGTCAAGCGTGCGGTCGCCGTCGCGTGGTCGCTGGTGGAGCCGGCGGAGTGCGATGAGCTGGGCATGCACCAGGCAGACCTGCACGGCCTTCGCCGAGCGGTGGGGCGCCTGGAGGTGGCGGCCGGGTTCGTGCTGACCGACGGCTTCCCCGTGGACGGCCTCGGTGTGCCGGGGTTGGCGATGTGGAAGGGCGACAAGGTGGCCGCCTGCGTCTCCGCCGCGTCCATCGTCGCGAAGGTCACCAGAGACCGCATCATGACCGAATACGACGCAACCTACCCCAGCTATGGCTTCGCCATCCACAAGGGCTACAACACCAAGCTGCACCAGGGCGCCCTGCACGAGCACGGGCCGTCACCCATCCACCGCTGGTGCTTCGAGAACGTCCGGCTCAGTGCCAGGCGGGCAGATGTTACCGCGGCCGAATCAGGCTAGAGTTGAGCAACCATGAGTGCCGAGGATCTTGAACAGTACGAGAGCAAGCTCGAGCTTGACCTGTACCGCGAGTACAAGGACGTCGTGTCCATCTTCACCTACGCGGTGGAGACGGAGCGGCGGTTCTATCTGTGCAACGCGGTGGATCTCAAGGTGCGCACCGAAGGCGGAGACGTCTACTACGAGGTCTCCATGGGCGACGCGTGGGTGTGGGACATGTACCGCCCGGCCCGCTTCGTGAAGTCGGCGAAGGTGCTGACGTTCCGTGACGTGTCCATCGAGGAGATCGCGCACTCGGATCTCCAGGTGCCCGACAACGAGAACTGAGCCCCTCCTGCTGCACCCGGTTCCCCGGAATCTGTGGATAACGGTGATCGCCCACCTCCTCTGACCATAAATGGGTCCGAGGTGATGACCCATGAACCACAAACAGACATTCGGGCGTCTGGGAGAACAACGAGCAACGGACTACCTGCTGGAATGCGGCTGGCAGATCCTTGAGCGCAACTGGCGCTGCACGGAGGGCGAGGCCGACATCATTGCGATAGACCCCGACGCGCAGGCCCTGGTGGTCGTCGAAGTGAAGACGCGGGCCGGCCTGGGGTTCGGCTCGCCACTGGAGACGATCACGTACGCGAAGGCACGCCGGCTCCGGCAACTGGCCGGCATCTACGCCCGGCAGTCCAAGCTGGGGCTGCCACGGCTCAGGGTGGACGCCATCGGCATCCTGTGGCCCCGGAACGGCGGCTCCGAACTGGTGCACGCCCGCGGGATCGAGGAGCGGTGAGCCTGTCGTCGTGGTCAGTGGCGCTGCAGGGCATCGACGGGCATCCCGTGGAGGTGGAGGCGGCGGAGGGCGGCGGCCTGCCCCGCACCCAGATCGTAGGGCTGGCGGACAAGGCCCTCAACGAGGCCAAGGAGCGGGTCAAGGCGGCCGTGCGGGCGTGCGAATTCAAGTGGCCGGAGCAACTGGTCACCATCAACCTGTCGCCGGCGGGCCTCCCCAAGGCGGGTACGCACTATGACCTGGCCATCGCCGTGGCGGCGCTCGCCACGCAGAGCTACATCAGCCCCGGCCGGGCCGCGCGTACGGTCCTGATCGGCGAGTTGGCGCTCGACGGGCGGGTGCGGAGGGTGCGGGGCATCCTGCCCGCCATGTTGGCCGCAGTGAAAGCCGGCTTCGAGCGTGCCATCGTCCCTTACGGCCAGCAGGAGGAGGCTGCCCTGGTGCCGGGCATCACGGTGGACGGAGCGGGCCGCCTCGACGAGGTGGTGAGGCTGGTCAACGGGCTCACTGTCGACAACCCTTCTGAGGCCGCCCCTCCGTCAGAGCCCATGGCCGGACCCAGCTCCGTCTTCGTCCCTGATCTCGCGGATGTCGTGGGGCATGAGGACGGCAAGTTCGCCCTCGAGGTGGCGGCTGCGGGCCGGCACCACCTGTTCCTCACGGGGGCGCCAGGCGTCGGCAAGACCATGCTGGCGTCGCGGCTGCCCTCCATCCTGCCGGAACTGGACCCCGACGAATCGGTGGAGGTGTCGGCGCTCCATTCGCTGGCGGGGCACGAACTCTCGGGGCTGATCACCCGCCCGCCCTTCGCGGACCCGCACCACTCCACCACACAGGTGGCGCTCGTGGGCGGCGGCTCGGGGGAGCTGAAGCCGGGCGCCATCTCGCTGGCCCACAGAGGCGTGCTCTTCCTGGACGAGTGCCCGGATTTCGGCGGCAAGTTGGATGCGCTGCGCACCCCGCTGGAGAACGGCTGGATCAACGTCAGCCGTGCCCGCATGTCCACCCGCTTTCCAGCCCGTTTTCAGCTGGTCCTCGCGGCCAACCCGTGCCCCTGCGGACGGTTCGGGGTAGCGGGGATGGACTGCACCTGCGAGTCGGTCAAGGTGCGCAGATATCAGGAGCGGCTCAGCGGGCCCATCCTCGACCGCATCGACATCCGGCACCAGATGGCGGGCATCAACCGCGTGCTGCTCGATTCAGATGTCGCGGCGCCGGAGGCCAGCGCCGTCGTGCTGCAGCGCGTGCTCGAGGCCCGCGAGCGCCAGCGCCACCGGCTGCGCCGTACCCCCTGGACCACCAACGGCGAAGTGGCGGGGCCTTACCTCCGCAAGAAGCTGCCGCTGCCGCTGGATCTGGGGCTGCTGAACAGCGCACTGCAGCGCGGCGCCATCAGCGCACGCGGCGTGGACAAGGTGCTGAAGCTGGCCTGGACCCTGGCGGACCTGGCCGGCGGCAGCGGGATCTCGGACAGGGAGCTGCGCGTCGCGCTGCACCTTCGCCAAGGCGACCAGGAGAGGGCGGCGTGATGGTCACGGAGAGAGAGGCCCGGATGGCGCTGTGCGCCCTCACGCCTCTGGGGCAGCCCAACGTGGTGAAGGCGCTCGCCCGGTTCGGGGCCGAGGAACTCTGGCGCGGGTTTCTCTCCCAGCCGGATACGTCGTGGGGAAGGCGGGCGCAGGCGATCGATCTGCCCGGGCTGCAGCGAAGTACAGAGCGCTGCGGGTCCAGGTTCATCATCCCGGGAGATGACGAATGGCCGTCCGCCCTGGCCGGCCTCGCAACGGCGGAGGTCGCCAAGCAGACCGGGGAGCCCATCGGGCTGTGGATCAGGGGACGGCCGCTGACCGGGCTGGCCGGAGGGGTGGCCATCGTCGGTTCCCGGGCCTGCACCACCTACGGCGAACACGCAGCCGTGACGCTGGCGGCAGACCTGGCGATGCAGGATCGTCCCGTCATCAGCGGGCTCGCCTTCGGGGTGGACGCTGCCGCGCACCGGGGTGCGCTGGGGGTGCGTGGCACCACGGTGGCGGTGCTGGCCAGCGGTGTGGACGAGCCGTACCCGGCGGCCAACAGCCGCCTGGCCGATCGGATCATCGAGTCAGGCGGGCTCGTGTCGGAGCTGCCGCCGGGTTACCGCCCCACCCGCTATGCCTTCCTGGCACGCAACCGGATCATCGCGGCGCTGGCTGACGCGGTGATCGTGGTGGAGGCTGCCGCGCGATCCGGCGCCAAGAACACTGCCTCGTGGGGCAACTCGCTGGGCCGCCCGGTGCTCGCGGTGCCGGGCCCCATCACGTCGTCCCTGTCGTCCACTCCACACAAGCTCATCCGCGACGGCGAGGCCATCCTCGTCACGTGTGCAGAGGACGTCCAAGCGGTGCTGTCCCCGTTGGGCGCCGTGGCCGAGCCCACGGGCCGTGGAGCGAGCCGGCCCATCGACCAGTTGCCGCTCCCGCTCATGGAGATCCGGGAGGCGGTTGGCTCGAAGGAGCACGTGAGCGCCGCCCAACTGTCCGCCCGTACCGGCCAGGCGATGATGGATGCGCTGGCCAACGCAGCCGAACTCGTGGAATCCGGATGGCTCGACGAGCAGGGCGGGCTCTTCTCCCTGCCCGCGAGACGCTGAATGGGCAAGGCCCCGGGGCTGCGGCAGAGCCGCAGGCCCGGGGCCTCGTCCAGTTGATCGCGTCAGCGCTTCTCAGGGCCGCCGAACATCACGATGTTGTTGAACACCCACTGGTTGGACTGGCTGAACGTGTAGCCGCCGCCAGCCTTCGCCGTGGCGCCGTACACCGTCGTCAGGGTGTAGGAGCGGCACGCGCCGGTGCCGGTCTGGGCGGTATGGCACTCAGTGCGCCACTTTCGGCCACCAGAGGTGAAACCGTCCTCATCGTCCGCAGCGAGGGGGTTGCCCTGCCATGCTGCCTCAGTCATGTAGGGGAGGTAGGTGAGGTTGTTGAAGACCCAGCCGTTCTTGCGGACGAACTGGCCGTCCTCGATGGACACCACCGTCGCCCAGATGTCCGTGCGGCAGCGGTCCGTGCGCGAATACGGCTCGCACTGTGTCCTCCACTGCCGGCCATTGACGGTGTGCTCACCGGCCAGCGTGTAGGGGGCGGTGCGCACGAACTTCGCAGCCGGGGCGGGCGAGGGCTTCGGCGTCACCGTCGGCTTGGGGCTGGGCGTGGGAGCGGGTGCCTCGACGGCACCGAGCCGGTAGAAGTCCACGGGCGCCAGCGCGAAGGCGCCTTGGGAGGTGGCGCGGATCCACTGGCCGCGTCCAACGGCCGAGATGTTGCCGTCCACTGCCCGGTCGAAGGCCAGCTTGTCGTAGGCCACCGCTCCGGTGTTGTTCGCGCCGGTCAGCTGCAGGGTCTTCACCCAGTTACCGATCCGGCTCACCACTGTGGGCTCCAGATCTGCGAGGGCAGCGGCCACGAGGCCGGTGGAGTTCGTGTTCGGCGAGGGCGTGAAGGGAAGGGCGCCAGTGTACGAGCCATCCTCCAGTTGCTGGGACTTCAGCCAGGACACGCCCTTGTCGAGCGGAGCCTTGGCCGCCGTGATGCCCTTGGCCTGTGCAGCCCGCAGAGCCATGACGATCATCGCCGTGCCGTCCGGGTCCGCCGACTTCTTCGCGACGTCGCAGTGCTTCGCGGGGTCGGCGTCGAAGTACATGGGCCAGGCGCCGCTGGCGCACTGCTGGCCGGCGAGGAAGGTGACGGTGTTGGCGGGCAGCGTGCCGGTGCGGGCCAGGCCGATCATGATGTAGGCCTGACCGAACGCGTTGGTGCCGGCCGCGTGGCCGGGCATCGTCGTGTCGGTGAACGACTCCGCGGCCAGGTTCTGCGGGTTGATACCGGCGAAGCTGGACGTGGAGTGGCCGGCGGCGGCCGTGGCGACCAGGGCCTTGCCGATCATGCCGTGATCCCGGCTGGTGCCCAACTCGGCGTCGTCGAGGACACGCTCCGCGAAGCTCGGGCCGGAGAGCTGTTCGATGGCGGACAGCCAGGCGCCGATGGTGGCATCAGGGAGCCCGGCCGCCACGCCGCCCAGCACTGCGTCGAGCACGAGGCCCGGGTCCGGATAGTCCTCATAGGACGACAGGGTGCCGTCAGGATTGTTCTGGGCAGACACCCAGGTCATCGCCGCAAGCGCGTCGCTGCTGGTGTCTGCGGAGGCAAGGGAGCCGAGGCCCAACGTGAGGCCGGCAATCAGGGGGAGCGCCATCAGGCGGGTGCGCATACGCACTGAGGATCCTTTCGCGTAAGACCCGCACACGGTGTGCGGGTGATCCATGCACGAGCTTCGGTCCGACTTCTCCACTGGAGTTACGGTTGCGCGTCAGTCCCGGATTCACACCGGCGTTCTCCGCTCGACGGTCCTGACCCTATCAACCGGTGTGGACCCTGGCCATCCCCGAGGCCCGGCGCAACACCGTGAGCACGGGGCGGCCCACGATCAGCAGGGCGATGGTGGTGGTGATGGCCCGGCCCGTGTCCCAGCCCGCCGTCGAGGTGAGGAGGGTGAACCAGCCGAAGCGGGTCAGGTTCTCGAGGATGGGGGCGCCGGGCACGTAGTCGAGGCTCCCACCGGTGCCGTCGAGATTGATACCCGTGATGAACGGCCAGAACCACATGTTCATCAGCGCCCCGTAGAGGTAGGCGGACAGGATGCCCAGAGCGATCAACATCGCGATCTCCCAGCCACCCTTGACGCGCTTGGGTAGCAGGCCGGCCGTCAGACCCACCCAGCCCGCGCACAGCATCTGGAAGGGCAGCCACGGACCCACGCCTGCCGTCAGCAGCGCGGACGCGAAGAGCGACGTGAACCCCAACAGGTAGCCGAAGCCGGGGCCGAAGGCCCTGCCGGCGAGGATCAACAGGAAGAAGACCGATTCGATGCCGGCCGTACCCGCGCCCAGGGCAGGGCGGATGGCCGCGTTGATGGCCGAGAGCACTCCGAGCACCGCCAGGGAGCGGGCGTCGAGCCCGCCTTCGGTGACCTGGGCGATCACGAGCAGCAGGATCACCGGCAGGAGCGCCGCGAAGACGAAGGGCGCGTCGTCGGCATGCTCGGGGGCGACCCCGACGGCCGGGATGAGGAGCGGCCAGCCGATGGCGAACAGGCCCAGCACGGTGGACAGTGCCATGACCAGCCAACTGCGCCAGCCGATGGCGACGCCCACCACAGGCGCCGGGATCTCCAACGTGGGGTCAGCGGGCCGCATCGACGAACTCCTCCACCGTGAGCAGCGGAACGGGGTTGACCACCTTCGCCACCTGGGTGGCCAACAGCGCGGACCCCGCGAGGACATCGCGCGTTGGGCCGTCGGAGACGACCTCGCCCTCGGCCATGACCACCACCCGCTCGCAGGTCTGGGCCACCATCTCCACGTCGTGGGTGGCGATCAGCACCGCGCGGCCGTCGGCGGCCATCCCGGCCACGATCTCCGTGAGCGCCTGCTTGGCTGCGTAGTCCAGCCCGCGCGTGGGTTCATCGAGCAGCACCACCCGGGGGTTGCCTGCCAGTTCCACAGCGAGGACGACGGCGAGCTTCTGGCCCTCGGACAGGTCGCGCGGGTGCGCGTCGGGCTCGATGTCCGGCACCAGCCTGCGCAGCAGCGCCAGGGTGCTGCCCGAGGGCAGGCCGGCGTTGCGGTCGCTCTGCTCACATTCGGCGGCCACCGATGTGAGGTAGAGCAGGTCCGATGGGGTCTGGGGCACCAGCGCTATGCCTGGCACCTCGGAGACCTGGCCAGGGGCGGCCATGGTGACGGAGCCGCCGTCGCGCCTGCCCGCGCCGTGCAGGGCCCACAGGAGGCTGGACTTGCCGCACCCGTTGCGGCCCATCAGCGCGGTGACCTCGCCCGCGTGCAACGTGAGGTCGACGCCGGCCACCGCCACCTTCGAGCCGTAGCGCACGATGATGTCGCGGGCGGTGAGTTCCGCCTCCGTCCGGGGGGCCGGCAGGGGGAGGACGGGCGGTACCTCGGCCCAGACGCGACGATGCTCGCTGGCAAGCCGTCGTCCCTCGCGGATGGTGAGGGGCAGCGGCGACCAGTTCATGCGGGCGCCCAACTCGACGAGCGGCGGCTTGATGCTGGCCTTCGCCAGGATGTCGCGGGTGTCGCCGTGGCGCACCTCATCGCCCACCAGCAGCACTGAATCAGCGAACTCGATGACGCGCTCCATCCGGTGTTCGGCGATGACGACGGTTGTGCCGAGGTCGCGCACCAGCCGGCTGATGATCGCCAGCACCTCCTCAGCCGCGATGGGGTCGAGCGCCGAGGTCGGCTCATCCAGGACGAGCACCTTGGGGGAGCTCGCCAGCACGCTGCCGATGGCCACCCGCTGCTGTTGGCCGCCCGACAACGTGCGTAGGTTCCGGTCGCGGAGTTCCGCGATGCCCAACAGGTCCAGCGTCTCCTCCACCCGCCGTCGCATCTCGGGAGGCGCGAACCCGAGTTGCTCCATCGAATAGGCCAGCTCTTCCTCCACGGTGTCCGTGACGAAGCCCGCCAACGGGTCCTGGCCGACGTAGCCGACGGTGGTGGCGAGCTCGCGGGGCTGCAGGAGCGTGGTGTCCACGCCGTCGATGAAGACGCGGCCGGTGCGGATGCCGCCGGTGAAGCGCGGGACCAGGTTGTTGATGCAGCCCAGCAGCGTGGACTTGCCGCTACCGGTGGGCCCCACCACGAGGCAGAGTTCGCCCTCGTCGATCCGGAAGTCCACCGCGCCGAGGCGCAGCGTCTCACTGCTCGCGTAGTGGAAGGAGATGTTCTCGAAACGGATCATGCCCTGGTCCTCCTCTGGGCCGCGGTGGGCGGCGGGGTGACGAATGCCGGCAGCGCGGCGAGGCCCAGCGCCAACAGCAGCGGGAGGGTCAGTTCCGGCCAGACGAAGGGATAGATGCTGGGGAAGAGCGCCCCCGCGTCGTCGGAGTCGGCGATGAGGTAGACCACGGCTGCGGCGCCCACCCCCGCGGCCACCGCGACGGTCTCCGCCAGCGCCCATCGGATGGGCCGGTACTGGCTTCGCTTCACCGTTCTGCCTGAGACCCGCAAGGCGCCCACCGCGGCGGCGACGCCGGCGAGGAGGAGCAGCGTGGAGATCACCGGCACCCGGAAGACGAACTGGTCCGGGGCGGCGGCGAGGAAGCGGTAGGCCCACACCGCCAACAGCGACATGGCGGCCAGCCCCAGCGCCAAGGAGACGACCCTGTCCCGGGCGGAGGCGCTGCCGGCGCGCCCGTAGCCGCGCACGTCCATGGAAGCGGCCAGCGCCAGGGAGCGCTCAAGGGCGTCCGAGAGGACGGGCACGATGATGGTCTCCACCACCTTCAGCCGCTGCCTGCGACCCCGTGCGGCCGGGGCGCGGCGCAGTTTTCGGGCGCGAGCCACGCGTTGCAGCGAGTCTCCCAGCTGGGGGAGCGCGGACACGGCCACCACCATGACGGTGCCCAGTTCATACAGCGCGCCGGGCAGGCTGGCGAGGAGCTTCTTCGGGTTGGCCAGGGCGTTGGCCGCGCCCACGCACACGATGATCGTGGCCAGGCGCATTCCGTCGTAGAAGCCGGTCACCACCGCCTCCAGGGAGACCGGCCCGAGCAGGCGGATGCCTCGCACCCAGACGGGCAGCGGGACCTCGGGCAGCGTGAAGAGGACGGTGGGGCCGTCACCGCCTCCGAAGACGATCCGGAACGCCACACGGAGCACCACGATGAACAGGCCCAGGTAGAGGTACAGCTTGAAGGCCCTTCCCCAGGGCGAGTCCGCGCGTCGTGCGATGACCACCAGGGAGGCCACTGCCATGAAACCCGCCAGCAACAGCGGGTTGGAGGTCGACGACGCGGCCACGGCGAGCGCGAGCGCCCACCCCCACCAGGCGAACGGGTGCAGTTGTCGGGGAAGGAAGTAGCGTTTGATCACAGGCCGCGGCGTCGCCACCACATGACGCCACCACCCAGCCCGATGGCGGCGACAGCCCCTGCTCCTACGAGGGTGCCCGTCGGCACACCGCCGTCATCGGCGACAGTGGCGGCCACCGGCGGGGCACCTTCCGGTGCTGCCATCTGCTCGTCGGTGGGGCTCGAGCCCGCCGCAGCGGTTTCCGTCATGACGGATTCGACGGTGCGGCTGGCCGACGCGGACGGCGTGGCCTCGGCGCTTTCGGGCTCCGCGGACGACGGCGTGATGGCCGGGGCCTCGGGGCTCGCGCTCCGGCTCGGCTCCGTCGGCGTGCTGACGACGCGGGGTGTGGTGCTCGTTCGGGGCTTTGTGGTCGTCCTGGCCGGGGCCGCAGTGGTGGGTGCCGCCGGCGTCGTCGCGGGAGCCTGCGTGGCCGCGGGGGCCTGCGTGGTGGGAGCGGCCGTCGTCGCGGCAGGGGCCGTCGTGGTGGCCGCCGGTGCCTGGGTGGTGGGTGCCGGCGCCTTCGTGGTGGGGGCGGGCTGCGGCTTCACCACCGGGTGCGACGGCGTGACGCCGGGCGGCGGGTTGCTGTTCTCGGTGTTGTTGAGGGAGAAGGACCAGCCCTCGTAGCCGCCGGGGATCACCTCACGGTTGCCTCCACCCAGCTGCGAGAAGGTCCAGGAGCCGTTGTTGGGGGCGTGCCAGTAGCTCCAGAACGCCGTCTTGGGCGGGGTGTCGACGCAGCGTTCCCGGTAGTCGGGGCTGCCGTCCAGAGGGATGCTCTCGTTGACCGAGGGCCGCCCGCCGATCCGGCACACGAAGCCGGGCCCGTCGTGGATGGTCCCCTCCGAGGCCAGGCCGGCCAGCTTGAGGAGCCGGAGGCCACTGGTGCCGTCGGGCACGTCCTCGACGCATTTGATGATGCGCCCGCCGCCCAGCTCCTGGTGGTCCACCACGAGGGTGACCCCCGTATCCGTCGTGCAGTGACCGTCTGTGACGGCCGCAGAGGCGGACGGTGATGCCACCCAGCCACCGGCGACGGCCAGGAACAGGGAGGCGAGCAGGGCGGCAGGACGCACGTTCATCAGTTACCGGTCTTGGGCAGACCCGGGCGGCTCGGAACGGCGGTGGCGGTGACCTCCACCGAGGCGGAGGGCGAAGCAACCGGCGATGCGGACACCGTCGGTGATGCGGAAACCGCCGGCGAGGCGGACGGGGCGGGGGTCTGGCTCACCGAGGGGCTGGGCGACGCGCTGGGGGCGGGCTCCTCATCGGTCAGCACCACGCCGTCGACCGGGTTCACGGCCGGTGCGAGCGTCTGGTCCATGAAGTTGTAGTCGTCCTGGAGCTTCAGTGCCAGCACCTCCGAGGGATACATCTCCAGTTCGGCGACGCCGACCTCCGCGAATTCCCACTCGCCGGGGTACGTGCCGTCGTCGTTGGGCGACATGAAGTAGACGGACCACCACTCGGTGCCCTCGGAGAGGCGGCCGTCCACGGTCTGGATCCAGCTGTCATCCTCGGTCACGCCGGTGGTCAGGAGCGCCTCCTGCGCGCTGGCGAACTCGGTGGCGCAGGCGCCGGTCACGGTCTCGTCGTATTCGATGTGGACCCAGACGTTGCCCGCCTGGACGCATTCCTCGGCCTCGCTGGGGGCGGCCGCGGCGTGCAGTGCGGGGATGGCGAGAGCGATGGTCAGGACGGCGGCGGTGGGAACGGCAAGGCGGGTGAGGGCGGTGCGTCGGAGCATCTGCTGGACCTCTTCTGTGTAGGTCCGTCGCCCGAGAGGCGGTTCCGCTGGTCGCGACGGAGGTAACCGTGATGCCGGGCGGAGGTCCGACTCCCCGCAGCAGCGGGATCACGGTTGCGCGACAGTTCCGGGATCTCACCGAATTCAGCCGTCCGACAAGAGCCCATGCTAGCGAAAGAACTAGGCTGGCGCGGAACCGCATCGAGTTAGGAGACACCCATGGGCCCTCAGGCCATCGTGTTCGACATGGACGGCACGCTCACGGACACCGAGGAGATCTGGGACCAGGTGCGTCGCGGGCTCGCCGCCGACGCCGGGCTGACCTGGCCGGACGGCTCGACCCAGGCGATGATGGGCATGTCGACGCAGGAGTGGGCCAGGCACCTGGTCGATGTCGTGGGGCTTCCGTACGCACCGGAGGAGGCGGCCCAGCGCACCATCGAGGGCATGGCGGCGGCTTATCGCAGGGGCATCACGGTGCTCACCGGAGCAGTTGAAGCGGTCCGACGGATGGCTGAGTGTTACCCGGTCGCCATCGCCAGCTCGTCGCCCCGGCTGCTGATCGACACCGGGGTCGAAGTGATGGGTCTGGCCGATGTCGTCCGGGTGAGTGTCTCCACGGAGGAGGTCGAGCGCGGCAAGCCGGCCCCCGACGGCTACCTCAGGGCCTGTGAACTGCTCGGCGTTGACCCCACGCGGTCCGTGGCAGTCGAGGATGCGACCAACGGCATCAAGTCGGCACTGGCGGCCGGGATGGCCGTGGTCGCCGTGCCGCCCCACTTCCACCCGCCGGCCGCCGAACTCCTGGCGAGGACCACAACGCTCGAGACCCTCGACGAGCTCACGCATGAACTCGTCGAGGGCCTCGTCGCGGATTGAGCCGCGCTAGAACCGCCAGTTGACCTGGCGGCCCAGTGTGCCGCGGAGGGCCTCGGCGGCCTCCTGGCCCGACGCCTTCTTCAGCTTGGACTGCATCGCCGAGATCTTCTCGCTGATGCAGAGCCGCTGGGCGGCGTCGGCGTTGACCTCTTCGCTGATGAACCGCTGCATCGCGCCGGTGGCCATCTCGGCCAACTTGGCGTCAGCAGCGGTCTTCGAGCGGAGCCGCTCGAAGTACCAGTCGGAGGCCAGCACGTTGTCGCGGTCGAACATGGCGCGGAACGCCTCGTCGTGCAGCGTCAGGCCCTCGGCGGAGCTTCCGGTGGCCATGATCTCCAACAGCGCCCGGATCGGCGGCACCGCCAGGGCGATGGTCCCGTCGTCGATGTACGACTGGGCCACCCGCTGGTGCGTCTTCACGATGGTGCGCACTGATTCTGCGTAGGCGTCGATGTCCTGCAGTTCAGGCTTCAGCATGGGCTCTGAGAACACGACGTGCGGGTGCATGAAGATGCGGCCGAAGTACTTCGACTGGAACTTCGCGGTCATGCGGTAGCCGAGGCGGGAGGCCTCCAGCGTCTCGCCGTTGTGCTCGAAGTCCTCGACCCGCTCCAGGGCACCTTCGCCGATGAGGTGCTTCGCGTCACGTTCCTCGGGCGTCATCCGGCAGAACACCTCCGGCACGAGCAACGAGATGTCATGGTCGACGCGCACGTTGGGGCCGATGACCCCGGCGCTGGAGAGCCAGCCGTCGTACCCGGTGAGCGCGAAAGACAGGAAGGCGGCGTTGAGGTCCACGGCGGAGGGCAGCGCGTTGAACGGGCCCTTCGTCATCGCACCCTCGGAGCCCGCGCCCGTCGTGGACGGCGACTTGCCGGTCATCGACGCGATGAACTCCATGAACAGCTCAGGCAGTTCCATGTAGTGCAGCGGGGCGTAGGAACACAGCGGCGGCACGCCCTCTTCGGCCGCGTTGTTGCGGCGGCCGGCTGCCACGATGTCGACGGGGAGGCGCAGCGGCGCGTCCATTGGGAGCGACCGGTGGAGGCGGGTGACCATTTCGGCGGTTGCGGTGGCCCTCGGGCGGGAGACGTCGGAGCGGATCTGCAGGTAGCGCGGGTTCTTGGAGCGGGCCCCGTTGATGATCCTGGGATGGGCGGAGGAGACGAAGAAGCCGGCCTTCTGGTTGCCCTTCGCCATGCGGCGGATGAGCTTCTGCATCGGCTTGGTGAACTTCGAGAACTCGATCGCGTTGTCCACCAGGGCGCTGGCGTCGTCGGGGGTCAGGGGCTCGAAGTTGCTGATGAACGCGCCGCCGGCGATGTCGGCCTCCGCCTGCTTGTCGTAGCCGCGGTGGATGGCGTCGTCGGGCCGTTGGAAGAGCAGCGACTCGCAGTTGGTGGTGTACTTGCGCGACAACCCGTCCTCGCGCCCGGCCGCTTCACCCGGCACGACGATGGAGGCGCTGATGTCGTCCTCCGTCTGCACCTTGGCCGAGGGGTGGAAGTCGTGGCGCAGCCCGAAGAGCCGCCACGAGCCGTCCGGTGCGAACCCCACCCGCAGCATGTTGACGGTGATCTTGTCGCCGTCGAGACGCATGGCGTGACCGGCGCGACCGTTGATGCGGCCCACCGAGAAGTGGGAGGCCCAGTCGCCACCCCACTCGGGGCGGTAGAAGCGCTTGACCACGAACACCAGTTCCTTGATGTGGTGGGGGATGGTGGCCAGCCACTCGTTGTACTCGTCGGTGAACTCGCGGCTGGGGGTCAGGAGTTTGATCACGGAGCCCACGCTGCGCGCGTCGGACAGCAGTGGGCGGTGGTCGTCGGCGGCGGGGTCGATGAACCGCGTCGAGAAGTCGCGGTGCACGATCGCAGCGACGGCGGCCATGTCCTCGACGAAGTCGTTGACGTAGGCGTTGCCGAAGACGAAGGCGTCGGTGATGGACTTGGAGATCTCGGACTTGCCGCCGCCGGACACCGTGGCCGGCTTGTGGCAGTTCGTGGCGACGGGCGAGGTGCCCAGCAGCGTCCACTGGTCGCCGTCGGCCGCGATGTGACCGAGTTCGACGAGGTAGCCGTCCGGGCCGACGTACTGCACGTCGGCGCGCAGCGGGATCGTGCGGGTCTCACCGTCGATGTGCCAGCTCACCGTCGAATCGCGCAGCGAGTAGCTCGCCTGTTCCGGCACGAGGATGACGTGCGGCTGCTCGGCATCGAGGGCGTGGCCCTCGGGCTGGACGGTGAAGCGCTCGGGGTCGCGGGCCACCACGTCGGCGATCCTGAAGGACTCGTCCGTGTAGGTGGCGGTGAAGGTCTGGCCCAGGTTGTAGCGGGGGAAGGCGATGGCGCCGCCCGAGTGCTCCTCCTCGACGAGGCCCAGGAGGTTCGCGGCGTAGCTGATCTGTGCCTTGACCTCCTTCTTGCAGTAGCCGAAGTAGTTGTCGGCGATGACCGTGACGATGACGCCACGCTCATCGCGGGCGCAGGCCTTGAAGGCGGAGCCGCCGTTGTAGAGCTCGTCCTCGTCCTTCCAACACATGCCGTCACGGCGCTGGCGCTCGGTGGCGTCGTCCCAGTGGGGTAGCCCGAGGTCCTTCTTCTTCAGCCTGGTCAGGTGCGGTGCCAGGATGACGGCGCCGGTGTGGCCCGTCCAGGTCTCGGGGTTGAGGCTCGCGTCGTTCTCCGGGATGTACGGGTCGCCGCCGTTGCCGAAGATGCCCTCGACGAAATCGAGGTTGGCCATGAGGGTGGCCGGGGCGAAGAACCGGGTCTCCATGGACTTCTGCTGGATGTAGCCCGGCACCTCCGGCACGACGATGGGGCGCATGAGCAGCGAAACCCAGCATTTCGGCTGCTCCGGCTGTTCAGAGGTGTAGGGCAGGATCATTGCGTCGGCCGGCGGGTTGAACGCCTGCTCCAACAGCTTGCCGAACGTGCCGCGGGGTACGGCGATCTTGTCGTCCTGGATGGGCAGGCCGCCCTCGGCGATGTGGAACACGCCCTTGGTGGTGCGGCGGTCGTTGGCCGGGTTGTGGAGGATGCCGTTGACGAGGCGGTAGCTCGTGAGTTGCGCGGAGGCGAAGGTGTCGCCGTCGACGGGGAGGCTCATCTCGCGCGCGAGGCCCGCCTGGTCGAGAACCAGGGTCTGGCGGGGGAGCCGGGGTTTGGCGTCGACGCCTTCGAGATAGGCATCGAGGAAGTTCTGGATCCGGGTGTCGACCGCGGGGAGGCGGTGCCCGAGGCGCCGGTTGGCTTCCCTCTGACGCGCCAGCACGGGCCGGACCAGGTTAAGGGCCTCCTGGGAGTCCTTGCCCTCGACGAGGGGAAGTCCCAGAAGGCCGAGGCGGAGATTGATTGCAGCGGTGTCCGCGAAAGTCGCCATGGTCCCACTCTATGGAGGGGGCGGTGGCGACAGTCAGGCCGGGGTGGCTCATAGCTCAATCCCGGTGCCGCTACGATGCGTCGGCTGCTCGATCGCTCAGTGCCCTGAGCGCCTATGTGCCTGCCGGCTCAGTTGGCGGCCTGGTGGACCGCTTCGATTCCATTGACCACTCGCTCATTGAGGCCCGCGAGGTGAGCGAAATCCTTCGGCGGTTCACCGCGGTACAGGGGCCGGACGGTGGTCAGCACCTCGTAAAGATCGTCCTTGGTGAACTGGGACCTGCGGGACAGCAGACGCAGTTCGCCACGCGCGTTGCGCACGTCGCGGAGCCGCCCGCGCCAACCGGGGTTGGACAGGGGCGCGTCCTCGGTGTCCATCGCGTCCGCGAGCTCGCCCAGGGAGCCGATCAGTTCGTCGATCTTCACGCGGACCGCATCGGTGTCGAAGGTGGACAGCGTCACCGGGGCGTCGTCGTTGGCCGAAGATCGGCCGAACAGCTTGTTGAGAATGCCCATGGGTGACTCCTGTGTCCGGGGGAGGGTATTGGGCAAGCGTACCGAAGCCTGACGCAACCTGGTGGCGCGGCCTTCCGTCACAGGCTGAGCACGGTGAGCCACCCCGCCAGCGCCAGCAGCGTGACGGCGAGCACCGGCACGGTCAGCACGACGCCCACCTTGAAGTACGTGCCCCACCCGATGTGCATGCCCTTCTTGTCCAGGACCGACAACCACAGCAGGGTCGCCAGGCTGCCGATGGGGGTGATCTTGGGTCCGAGGTCGGCGCCGATGACGGCTGCGTAGGCCATCAGTTCCCTGGTCAGGCCGGTGACCCCTGCCGCGTCGATCCCGAGGGCGGCGATCAGGGTGGTGGGCATGTTGTTCATGACGGAGGACATGACCGCCACGAGGAAGCCCGTGCCGACGGCGGCGGCGGTGTGCCCATGGCCCGCCACCCATGCCAGCAGCTGGCCGAGGTGATCGGTCAGGCCGGCGTTGCGCAAGCCGTAGACGACGAGATACATGCCCAGGCTGAACAGGACGATCTGCCACGGCGCGGACCGCACCACGGTCCAGACGTCGATGATGGGACGCAGCGCGCCGGAAGTGGCCGCAGTTGGCGGGGTGGGCGAGGCGTGGCCGGCCGGCGCGGCGGGGAGGTCCGTGGCGACATGTCCCGCACCGACGCTGAGCAGCTCGTCGGCATCCTCCGCGTGGGTGTCGGCCGACGGGGCAGCCGGCAGGAGCACGCTGAACAGCGCGCGGGGCTGCCGGGCCGCGACCAACGAGATGACGACGGCGCAGGTGCTGGCCACTGCAGCCACGGGCACCCCGAGGGGATCGGCGGCGAAGTAGCCGAGCAGGAGGACGGCGAGCACCACGACTCCCGCGAGGAAGGTGGGGCGGTCCCGGATGGCCTCCTCGGGGCGGCGCAGCGCCGACACGTCGTAGGCGCCCGGGATGGACCTGCGGAAGAAGAGGCGCAGGACAACGAGGCTGGCGCCCAGCGAGACGAGCGCGACGGGCACCATGACCAGGGCGTAGCGCGCGAAGCCGATGCGGAAGTAGTCGGCGATCACGATGTTGACCAGGTTGGAGACCACCAGCGGCAGGCTGGTGGTGTCAGCGATGAACCCGGTGGCGATGACCAGCCCGAAGGCGACGCGCGGGCTGAATTTCAGCGCGATGATCAGTTGGAACACGATGGGCGTGAGCGTCAGGGCCGCACCGTCGTTGGCGAACAGCGCAGCGATGCCCGCGCCCAGCACCACGATGAGGTTGAACAGGACGTCGCCGCGGCCGCGGGCCCACCGTGACAGGTGGAGCGCCGACCATTCGAAGAAGCCTGCTTCGTCGAGGATCGAACAGATGACGATGACCGCCACGAAGGTCAGCGTGGCGTTCCACACGATGCCCCAGACCGTCGGAACGTCTGACAGGTGGACCACGCCGGTGGCCAGCGCGACGGCGGCTCCTCCCAACGCTGTCCACCCGATGCCCAGTCCGCGGGGTCGCCAGATGACCAGCACGAGAGTCGCCACGAAGATTGCTGCCGCCAGGACCATGGTCCACCTCTATGTATCGATGAAAATCGATATGAACTTAGGGGTCATCCTCCCTGCGGGTCAAACCCGGTTG
Organism: Tessaracoccus zhenghani; assembly: GCF_055326325.1. NCBI lineage: Bacteria > Bacillati > Actinomycetota > Actinomycetes > Propionibacteriales > Propionibacteriaceae > Tessaracoccus > Tessaracoccus zhenghani. The sequence goes on from NZ_JBUZNQ010000002.1 coordinate 634,655, forward strand.
CGGGTGGTGCGGGTCACTGACGCTCGAGCACGCCGAGGTCGCTCAGCAGCGCCTTCACCCTGGTCTCGAGGTCGTCCGCGATCCGCCGGACGTCCTCGATGGGGCGGCCGTTGGGATCCTCGACCGCCCAGTCCTCGTAGCGCTTCCCGGGGTAGAACGGGCACTCGTCGCCGCAGCCCATGGTGATCACGACGTCCGAGGCCTCCACGGCGTCGTTGGTGAGCGGCTTGGAGAACAGGTAGGTGGCATCCATGCCACGCTCGGCCAGGACTGCCTCGGCGTCCGGGTTGAGCTTGCCCGCAGGCCTGGATCCTCCCGAGCGCACGTTGACCCGGCCATCGGAGAAGTGCTTTGCCATGGCAGCGGCCATCTGCGAGCGTCCCGCGTTCTGGACGCAGACGAACAGCAATTCCGGCTTGCCGTCGGTGGGCTGTCCCTTGGCCTTCGCTGCAGCGCGGAGCTTGTCGTGCGCGAACCGCTCCACGAAGAGCGGCAGGAACTGGGGTGCCTTGGTGGTGGCTGCCAGTTCGGCGTGGGCCGTGCGAACGGCGGCGCGCACCTCGTCGTAGCTGAAGATGCCGTCATAGTGCCGTGCCAGGTCGCCGACGATGCCGCGGTACCGCTCGAGGTCTGCACGGTTCTGCCCGGTCGCCTCGAGGACCAGTTCGGCCACCCTGGTGAAGATGTCCTCGCGGACCAGCCGCATCCGCTCCTCGCCCTCGATGCCGCGGAGGCTCGGCTCGTCTGTGTCCCAGACCTCGACGGGGGCGGTCATGCCGGGGACCGGCTCAACCTGCGCCTCGGTTCCGACGAGGATGACGTGGGTGGCGGCCCTCAGCATGTCGTCGGTGAGTTGCTTCGGCGACTCGCCCTCCATGGAGGCCCCCACCTCCGCGAGTGCTTCGACGGACGCCTCGTTGAGGGATGATCCGGGCTTCGTGCCCGCTGACGTGACCTCCACGGCGTCACCGCCGAACTGGCGGGCGAGGGCGGCTGCCATCTGCGATTTGCCGCCGTTCTTGACGCACACGAACAGGAGGTGGGGCTTGGTCTCGGGCATCATTTCCACTTTCTCAGGGGCGGGGCGAGTCTCTGCTCGACGAGTTGTATGCTCAGAGAATCATATCGATGTGCATCAATACAAGGGAGTCTCATGATGAACGCGATCAAGGTCTTTGAACCGCCGCTGTGCTGCAACACCGGTGTCTGTGGCACCGACGTGGACCAGACACTGGTGGACTTCGCTGCGGACGTCGCCTGGCTGAAGGAGCGTGGGGGTGCGGTGACAAGGGCGAACCTGGCGTCGGACCCGGCAGCCTTCGCAGAGGAAGAGGCGGCCAAGGAATTCATGCGGGTGGCCGGCATTGACGGCCTACCGCTGGTCGTCGTGGGCGGCACCACCGTCCTCACCGGCCGTTACCCGGACCGCTCGGAGCTGGCGCGATTCGCCGGCGTCGACGAACACCCGGATCTGGGCCTCACGGCTGCCACCGCTGGTGAGGGCGGCTGCTGTGGCGGAGGCGGATGCTGCTCATGAGGTTCCTCACGGACCTGCCCCGCAACGTGTTCCTCACCGGTAAGGGCGGGGTGGGGAAGACCAGTGTGGCGTGCGCCCTGGCCACGCGGCTGGCGGATGAGGGCAGGCGTGTCCTGCTGATTTCCACCGACCCTGCGTCCAACGTCGGACAGGTGTTCGGCGTCGAGGTGGGGCACCGCGTCGTGTCTGTGCCGGCCGTCCCCGGGCTCGATGCCATTGAGATCGATCCTGAGGAGGCTGCCCACCGCTACCGGGAGCGGACCCTCGCCCCGGTGCGCGACTTCCTGAAGCCCGAGGATCTTGCGGCGGCCACCGAGCAGCTGTCGGGGTCGTGCACGACGGAAGTGGCCTCGTTCAACGAGTTCACCGAACTGCTGGCAGAACCCGCCCGGACGGCGGCCTACGACCACGTGATCTTCGACACCGCCCCCACGGGACACACCATCCGGCTGCTGGAACTGCCCGGCGAATGGACGGGGTTCCTCGACGAGGGGCTGGGCGACGCTTCGTGCCTCGGGCCGATGTCCGGGTTGGACAAGGCCCGCGGCACCTACGCTGCGGCCGTCGAGGCCCTGGCGAGCCCGGAGCGCACCCGGATCATCCTGGTCGCCCGGGCCGATCAGTCCAGCCTCGACGAGGCTGAGCGGGCACTGCTCGAACTGGCCACCGTCGGCATTCATGCCAGCCACCTCGTCGTCAACGGAGTCCTGCCCCCGGAGGAGATCCACGATGCGCTCGCCGACGCCATCCGTGCCCGCGAGGCGCAGGCGCTGGAGCAGTTGCCCCTCGGGCTGCAGCGGCTCGAGCTCGACACCTTGCCCCTCAGGGCCACCAACATGGTGGGCGTCGACGCGCTGCGCCGCATGTTCGGCCCGGCGGATCCGCCCGCGGCCGTGGCGGCCGGCCAGCCAGCGGCCGGCGCCCCGGGGCTCGGCGCCCTGGTCGACGAGCTGGTCAGCGCGGACAAGGGCCTCGTGATGTGTATGGGCAAGGGCGGCGTCGGCAAGACGACCGTTGCCGCTGCACTCGCCGTCGCGCTCGCCGATCGGGGTAAGGACGTACTGCTGACGACGACGGACCCGGCCGCGCATCTGGACCGGACCGTCGGCATGGACGCGGCGGGGATCGAGGTCACCAGCATCGACCCGGACCGGGCCACCCAGGACTACCGGGACCGGGTGATGGCCACGAAGGGTAAGAACCTCGACGCGGCCGGTCGCGCTGCGCTGGAGGAGGACCTCAAATCGCCGTGCACGGAGGAGATCGCGGTCTTCCAGGCCTTCTCGAAGGCGATCGGGCAGGCGGACAAGCGGTTCGTGGTGATGGACACCGCGCCCACCGGGCACACCCTGTTGCTGATGGATGCCACCGGTTCGTACCACCGGGAGGTGGCCCGCGGGTTGGGCAGTGCCAGGTTCACCACACCGCTCATGCGGCTCCAGGACCCTGACTACACGAAGCTGGTCATCGTCACCACCGCGGAGACGACCCCGGTGCTGGAGGCGCAGGGCCTCGTCGAAGACCTGTCTCGAGCGGGGATCGCGCCCTGGGCCTGGGTGGTCAACCAGACCCTGTCCCAGACCGGCACCTCGTCACCGCTGCTCATGCAGCGGGCGGCGAACGAGGCCGGTCCGCTGGCCCAGGTGAGTGCCGACGCGCCCAGACTGGCGCAACTCGTCATGCAGGAGGTCCCGCCGATCGGTGCCGAGCTGGCCGGCTTGAGCGCCGCACGCTGAACTGGGGGAGCGGCCCGTCAGCAGCACCGGGCCGCGTCCTCAGTGGTGGTGCCCAGGAACTCGCGGGCCACTTCCAGCACGTCGCTGGCCGCCGTGTAGTGCGCCCAACGCCCCCGCTGCTCGCGCGTCACCAGGCCGGCGGCCGTCAACTTCTTCAGGTGGTGTGACAACGTCGGCTGGCTGATGCCGAGCGTGTCCGGGATGTGGCAGGCGCAGGCGGTGCCGTCGGGGGAGTCCGCGATGTGGGCCAGGAGTCGTACCCGCGTGGGGTCTGAGAGCGCCTTGAACAGTTCGGCCAGACACGCTGCTCGTTCTGGCGACATCATCGAGGTGGGGGCTGTTGCGCACTCGGGGACGGTGGACATCCATCCAGTTTAGGCGCATTGACGAACGTCGATGCGCGACCCGGGAAGTGTGACAAAGGGAGCACTGGAGCACTTTCCGCACGTGTCTCACCTCCCACGGGCATTCCCGAACTGCCGACTCGTCGTGGCACTGCCCGGTCAGGCACTCCATCCCAGCAGAGCCTCACCAAGCGACAGCCCGCCGATGAGGATGCCGAGCGCCAGAACTGGGACCAGGAGGACAAGCAGCGGACGGTCCCGCAACAGCCGCAGGCAGACCAGCAGGAGCACCGCCCAGATCACCCAGAAGCCCAGGAGCCACGGCATAGGGGTGACAAGCCCCACTGTCAGGTAGATGTAGCCCACCACGAGGTGAGCGACGATCCCCAGGATGCCGAGGGCCCGCTTCCAGCCCGGCGGGGTCGGGGAAACATCGGAAGGTTGCGTCATTGAGCCAAACTACGCCCCTACCCTTCGTGCTGTGTCCGCCAGGCGTCCCGAACTGTTTCCGTCACTTGTGGACTTGTTGGAAGGTGCCGCCGATGCGCTGCTGGACTTCCCGTCGAAGAGTGTGGAAGCGGTGAATCCCATGCAGTTGAACTGCGCACGTGAACTCGAGCGTCGAGCGATGGGAACGGGCCGCGCTGAAGGACATCTGGGGCCCAACGGTGCTTCCGCCCCGAAGTCCGGGTCACGCGTTCCAGCGCGTCGGCCCTGCTCCTCCCGCCACATACTCATCCAAGGGCACCAGGCCCTGCTGCCAGGCGTGAATGACCGGTTGCACGATCCGCCAACATTCCTCGGCCACGTCACCGCGCACGGTCAGGAGCGGGTCGCCGCGGAAGATGGAGTCGAGGATTTCGCCGTAGGGCTTGAGCGGGCTCTCCGCGAGGTCCGTCGAGAGCACCGACTGGTCCAACTGGAAGCGGTTGGACTCAGCGTTGGTCGACAGCCCCAGCCTGATGTTGGCGGGTTTCATGCCGATGCTCAGCACGTTCGGCGGCGCCTCCGTGAAGCCCTCCGGCACGTGGTCCACCGGACGGAAAGCCACGGTGATGCCGTTGCGGGCGTCGCCGAGCGCCTTGCCGCTGCGCAACCGGAACGGGACACCGGCCCACCGGTCCGTGTTGATCCTCACGGTGAGTTCCGCCAGCGTCTCGGTGTTCCGCGAGGCGTCGACACCCGGCTCGTCGACGTAGTTCGGGACAGCCTCGCCGCCGATCTGGCCGGCCGTGTACCGCGCGCGACGGGAGGAGGCCACCGGGTCGTCATCCCACACGTGGGTGTGCCGGAGCATCAGGGCGATGAGGTCGCGGACGTCGCGCTCGTTGAGCGACGGCGGCTCCTCCATCGCGAACAGGGCCAGGACCAGCAGGAGGTGGCTCTGGATCATGTCGCGGAGCGCGCCCGCACCGTCGTAGTAGCCGGCGCGGCCCTCGAGCGCCAGCACCTCGTCGACGGTGATGTCGACGCTCTCGATGTTCTGGTTGTTCCAGGCATGCTCGAAGATGCGGTTGGTGAAGCGGAGCCCGAGGAGATTGAGCACCACCGATTTACCGAGGAAGTGATCGATGCGGAAGAGCTGGTTCTCCGGCACGAGGCCGGCGAGCACCCCGTTGAGTTCGCGGGCGGTTTCCAGGCTGGAGCCGAACGGCTTCTCCAGGGCGAGCCGGAGCCCCGGCGGAATCTCGAGGGTGGTCAAGGCCTTGCAGAGCTCGATCGAGATCCGGGGCGGGAGCGCCAGGTAGAGCACCGGTGCGTCCCCGAGGCCATCGAGCAGGGTGCGCAGGGCGCCGGCGTCGGTGAGGTCGAGCTGTTCGTAGCGCGTGGTGGCGATCACCCGTTCGACGCTCGCCTTGGCGCACCGGCCACCCAGCGCCCCGCGGACGCGCCCAACCCACTCCTCCTGGGACAACTCATCGGCGGCGCACCCCACCAGGGTCACGTCGTACTCGGGGTTGGTCTCGAGGAGGGTCCCCAGACCGGGCAGGAGGAGGCGGGTGGCGAGGTCGCCTGAGGCGCCGAGGATCGCGAGCGTGACTGGAACGGCCATGCGCCCACTCTATGCACCGCGCCCGGGATCGGGCGCTACTCGCGCCCCTCCTCGAGTGGGATGAGCATCGTCCTGAATTCACCCGGTGTTGTGTGGACTTGCCAGATGCGCTCCGCGACCCCGTCGACGCCGTCGGCGACCTTCAGCTTGGGGATGGAGCCGGGGATCACCAACTGAACGACGCGGACGCCCTCGTCGGCCAGCGCCTCATGCAGCATCTCGCCGTACGCGCTCTCGGCCGGGAAGGCCACCGACGTGCCCGAGAAGCCCGCCCGGGCCTTCACCGAGGTGCCACCGTTGATCAGGATGATCGTGCCGCCGCCCGCGGCGCGCATCGCAGGCAGAACTGCACGTGCGGCCGTGATGAGGCCCAACGCTGAGAAGCGCAGCGCCTCGAGCGCCAGTTCGGGGGTGAGGTCGAGGACGGGTTCCAGGTATGACCGGGACGGGAGTGGGCTGTACTGCAGAGCGGTGATCGGACCCAGCTCGTCAGCCGCTGCCGACAGCGCGGCCTCGAGGGACGCGGCATCGCGGACATCGGCTGCGTATCCGCGCGCGGTCACGCCGTCGTCGGCGAGCGCGGACGCCAGCGCGTCCAGCTTCGACTGGTCGCGCGAGATGAGCGCCACCGAGAATCCTTCGCGCCCGAACCTGCGCGCGACCGCGGCGCCCAGACCGGGCCCTGCCCCGACGATTGCCAACGTTGCCATGAGGCTCTCCTTCACTCAAAGTCCCCTCTCGCCGAGCGTAGCGTCGGCCTGAGTGGCGAAAGCGAAAGGGCTACGGATTCTCCGTCCGGGCAGATACACGAGAGGCTCCGGGTTACTGTGGCCTCGTGGCAGCAGCACCTGTCCGGACGGAGCATGACCAGGCAATAGCGAGGCTGCGATCGTCGTACGAGGCGATCCCGGCAGGCTCGCCGGTGCGCCTCGCCAAGCCCACGTCGAACCTGTTCCGTCCGAGAGCCGGCATGACAGCTCCCGGACTGGACGTTTCCGGCCTCACCGGGGTACTGGCCGTCGACCCCGTGACGCGCACGGCGGAAGTCCAGGGCATGTGCACCTACGAAACCCTCGTGGACGCCACGCTCGCCCACGGGCTGATGCCGCTGGTCGTCCCGCAGTTGCGGACGATCAGCATCGGTGGTGCGGTGAGCGGGCTCGGTATCGAGTCCACGAGCTTCCGCAACGGCATGCCGCACGAGTCCGTCCTCGAGATGGACGTCTTCACCGGGGCCGGCGAGGTGGTCACGACAAGGCCCGGCGACGACCTCTTCGATGCCGTGCCGAACTCCTACGGTTCCCTGGGCTACGTCACCCGCCTCGTGATCGAACTCGAGCCGGCACCCGCCTTCGTCGCACTGCGTCACCTGCGCTTCAGCGACACCGACTCACTGGCCGCCACCATCGCCGAGATCTGCGCGACCCGCTCCCACGACGGCACCGCGGTCGACGGCCTCGACGGCGTGGCCTTCGCGCCGGGGGAGTACTACCTCACCCTCGCCACCTGGGCCGACGCGCCCTCCGGCCCTGTCAGCGACTACACCGGTCAACAGATCTACTACCGCTCCATCCGGAGCCTCTCCACCGACCGTCTCACCGGCTACGACTACCTCTGGCGGTGGGACACGGACTGGTTCTGGTGCTCGCGCGCGTTCGGCGTCCAGCACCCGTTGGTCCGCAGGCTGTGGCCCCGTCGCTGGCGCCGCTCCGATGTCTACCACCGGCTGGTCGGGCTCGACCGTCGCACCCGCTTCAGCGAGCGGCTGGACGCACTGGCCCACCGCCCGCGGCAGGAACGCGTGATCCAGGACGTCGAGGTGCCGGTGGAGCGGGTGGGGGAGTTCCTCACCTGGTTCGACGGGGCCGTCGGGATGCGGCCGGTGTGGCTCTGCCCCCTGCGCCTGAGGTCGACGGGCGGACCCGGCGCCCGGCCCTGGCCGACCTACCCCCTGCGCGGGGGCACCACCTACGTCAACGTGGGCTTCTGGGGCGCGGTGCCCGTCGGACCGGATGCGCCGCTCGCGCCGCGCAACAGGGCGATCGAAGAGAAGGTGCAGGCGCTGGGAGGCCACAAGTCGCTCTACTCCGAGGCCTTCTACGACCGGGACACGTTCCAGCGTCTGTATGGTGGCGCGAATCTCGCCGCGGTGAAGGCCCGTTATGACCCTGACAACCGGCTGACCAGCCTGTACGAGAAGGCGGTGGAGGAACGATGAAACAGAACCTGAACGCACGGATGCCCATCGCCGACGCGGTCGCGTCGCTGCTGCGCGAGGGCATGCCCCTGAGATTCACGGCATCGGACGGGAGCGCCACGGGACCGGAGGACTCGGAGCTCGGCCTGGCGCTCCGCACCCGGCGCGGACTCGCGTACCTGCTGACCGCCCCCGGCGAACTCGGCATGGTGAGGGCGTACCTCGCCGGTGACCTCGAGCTGCGGGGCGTGCACCCGGGCGACCCCTACGAGATCCTCAAGCTCATCCAGGACCAGGTGGCGTTCCGGCTGCCCAGCGCCCCCGAGGCGCTCGAACTGGCGCGCTCTCTCGGGCTCGAAACGCTCAAGCCGCCCCCGCCGCCCCCGCTGGAGTACCCGCCACGCTGGCGGCGTCTCGCCAAGGGGTTGCGCCACTCGAAGGCCCGCGATTCGGACGCCATCTCGCATCACTACGACGTCTCCAACACCTTCTACGAGCATGTCCTCGGCCCGTCGATGACCTACACCTGCGCCGTCTATCCCAGGCAGGACGCGACGCTGGAGGAGGCGCAGGCGGAGAAGTACGACCTGATCTGCCGCAAGCTGGGGCTGCGCGCCGGAATGCGGCTGCTCGACGTCGGCTGCGGCTGGGGCGGCATGGTGCGCCACGCGGCGCAGCATTACGGCGTGCGGTCTGTGGGGGTGACGCTGTCGCGCCAGCAGGCGCTCTGGGCCACCGAAGCCATCGCGCGGGAGGGGCTCGCTGACCTCGCCGAGGTCAGGCACGGCGACTACCGCGACGTGACCGAGAGTGGCTTCGACGCCGTGAGTTCGATCGGGCTGACGGAACACATCGGCGTGAAGAATTACCCCACCTACTTCGCGTTCCTGCGGGATCGACTCCGGCCGGAGGGCCGGCTCCTGAACCACTGCATCACGCATTCCCACAACCGCCGCGAGCCGGTGGGTCCGTTCCTGGACCGCTACATCTTCCCCGACGGCGAGATGAGCGGGTCCGGCATCATCATCAGGGACGCCCAGGACGCCGGGTTCGAGGTCATCCACGAGGAGAACTTCCGCCCGCACTATGCCCTCACGCTCGCCGCCTGGTGCCGCAACCTCGTCGACCACTGGGATGCCTGCGTGGCGGAGGTGGGGGATACGAAGGCCCGTGCCTGGGGCCTCTACATGGCCGGTTCCAGGCTGAGTTTCGAACGCAACCACGTCCAGTTGCACCACGTTCTCGCGGTGCGTGCCACCGACGACGGCACCAACGGCTTCCCGCTGCGACCCACCTGGTGAGCGAGGCACGCGTAGAGAAAAGCAAAACCCCCGGTGATCTGCGTTTCCGCTGATCACCGGGGGTTTCCAGTGTGTCCGAGAGAGGACTTGAACCTCCTTTGAAATCCGTTTGACTTCGAAGTACGCCGAATCGGCTTCGATCTGGATTGTTTCGTGCGGCGAACGTGCGACGGAGGGGACGGTGCCGACGCGCGCAAGGCCAATGATTCCGCCCTGGCTCCGAACCGGATGAAGACGGCGCCATGACAACCAGCCGCACGGTCGATGAGGGTCGCTCATGCCGAGAGGGTTTCATCGCGCTCATGCCCAGAGTCGGGCGTCCGCGCCGGAGTTAAGTCCCTCATAGTGGTGTAGCCCCGGTGGCCGAGTCGGAAGACGATGGCGCGGTCACCGTGGGATCCTTCGAGTTCACCTCTCACAGCTCTCTCGAAAGGGACATCACCACGATGACCGCTCCACACATTGTCGACCCCGCCCACGTGCTGGGCAACCTGCTCACCCAGGCCTCGCCCGACATGATGCGCACCCTCCTGCAGACCCTGATCAACGCCCTCCTGTCCGCTGACGCCGACCAGGTCTGCGGAGCCGAATGGGGCCAGCCCTCGGCCGACCGGCTCGCGCAACGCAACGGCTACCGCCACCGACCCCTCGACACCCGCGTCGGCACCGTCGACGTCGCCGTCCCGAAACTGCGCACCGGCTCCTACTTCCCCGAATGGCTCCTGGAGCGCCGCAAACGAGCCGAGACCGCCCTGATCACCGTGGTCGCGGACTGCTACCTCGCCGGGGTGTCCACCCGCCGAATGGACAAGCTCGTCAAAACCCTGGGCATCGACGGACTCTCGAAGTCCCAGGTCTCCCGGATGGCCGCCGAGCTCGACCAGCACGTCAACGAGGGGACTGCTGCACGAGTAGGTGACATCTGATCTGTGACGCCGTGGGGCGTCGCTGGACGGATCCGGCTGCTGGAGCAGGAGAACGAGGTCTTGCGCCGGGCAGCGGCGTATCTGTCGCAGGCGAACCTGCCGGGAAAATGATGTACCCGCTCGTGCGTGAGCTCGCCGCCGACGGGATCCCCGTCGCGGTGACGTGCCGGGTCCTCAAGCTCGCCCGCCAGCCCTACTACCGCTGGCTCACCCATCCGATCGGCGAGCGAGAGCTCGTCGCCGCGTATCGGGCCAACGCATTGTTCGACGCTCACCGTGACGACCCGGAGTTCGGGCACCGTCTGCTGGCCGACGAGGCCCGCGACGCCGGTCAGGTGATGGCGGACCGCACCGCCTGGCGGATCACCTCTGCCAACCGCTGGTGGAGCGCGTTCGGGAAGAAACGAGGCGCCAACGGGAAGAAGCCGGGACCACCCGCCCACGACGACCTCGTCGAACGCGACTTCACCGCCAAGGGACCGAACCAGGTGTGGCTGACCGACATTACCGAACACCCCACCGGCGAGGGCAAGCTCTACCTGTGCGCGGTCAAGGACCTCTGGTCCGGCCGGATCGTCGGCTACTCCATCGATGCCCGCATGAAGTCCCGCCTGGCCGTGCAGGCGCTGAACAACGCGGTCACCGCCCGCGCAGCGCTAGGCGTCGACGTCGCCGGCTGCATCGTGCATTCCGACCGCGGGTCGCAGGGCGGATTCAACTGGTCGTCGCAACGCGTTGTTGTGTGAGTGATTCTAGATGTTGGTTCCAGACTTCGGCTGGTGTGCGCCAGCCGAGTCTCTTGCGGGGGCGTGTGTTGAGAGCGTGGGCGACGGCGGTGAGGTCCTCTGGTCCCCACCTAGCCAGGTCGGTTCCTTTGGGGAAGTACTGGCGCAAGAGCCCGTTGGTGTTCTCGTTCGTGCCTCGTTGCCAGGGGCTTCGGGGGTCGGCGAAGTAGACCTTGAGGCCGGTGTCGATGGTGAACTGGGCATGGGCCGACATCTCCTTGCCGCGGTCCCAGGTCAGCGACCGTTTGAGCTCGTCGGGCATGGATGCCAGCGCCGCCGCGAGCGCCTTGTTCATCGAGGTGGCCCCGTAGCCTGACAGAGCGGCCCCGTTCTTGACGATTGGCTGTTCGCGCCATCCGTCTTCTCGCGGGAGATGGACCAGGGTCGTGAAGCCCGTGGTGCGCTCGACGACGGTGCCGATCGCTGACCTGTTGGTCCCGATGATCAGATCCCCCTCATGGTGGCCTGGGATCGCCCGGTCCTCGGCCTCTGCAGGGCGCTCGCTGATCAAGACTTCCTGGGTTACGTGGGCCCAGGCCACACGTTTCGATCTGGCCCGGGGCATCCGCAGGGCCCGCCCGGTGCGCAGGCAGAGGATGAGTTCCCGGTTCAGCGCGCCCCTGGCCTGGATGAAAAAGGCCTGGTAGATCGCCTCGTGGCTGATCCGCATGGACTCATCATCGGGGAAGTCGACCTTGAGCCGGTTGGAGATCTGCTCGGGGCTCCACGCTCTGACCCATCGACGATCTTCACGGTGTGGCTTGTTCAAGCCCTTCCATTCCCGCTCCGTGGGGCCAGCGACGGTCACGCCGCTCGGCAAGCGGATCTGACCGGAGAGCCGATCTTCGACGTAGCGAAGCAGCCGCTGATTGCTCACGAGTTTCGCGGTCTTGGGCCGGCGGGCGTACAGCTCCGCCTTCCACTGAGCCACCGAGGCCCGGTACTCGAGCTTCCCGCTTCTGGTCGTCGCGTTCCGGCGCAACTCCCTTGAGATCGTCGACGGACTCATCCTGAGCGTGGCGGCGATCTCGCGGACGCCTTTGCCGAGCGCTCTCAGGATCGCGATCTCCTCTCGCTCCGCGAACGACAGGTACCTGCCTGACGGGGCAGGCCAGGAGTACGGCGTCATCCCGCCAGCATGACGGAACCACCGCTGCCCCACGGCCTGAGCCACGCCCACCGCCTCGGCGGCCTCCCGCGGCAACTTCCCCGTGGCCACCTCGTCCCAGAACTCACGCTCCTTCGCGCGGTGGTGACCCGGATGCCCCGGTGACCGCATCGGCCCACGCTTGGCAACCTCCGTCTCCCACATCGACGGTCGACCCACGACACCCTCCTGACCTCAGGTGTTGCGACGACCGGTTGAACCTGCGCTGAGATCCGCGGTCCGAGTGGAAGATCGCTCCAGGGGCGAGGTGTCCGTGGGTGTGGGCCATCCGCAGAGCGGCGCTGATCAGTTCGGTGCGCATGTGCTCGGCCATTGCCCAGCCGACCACCATCCGGGAGTGGAGATCGATCACGGTGGCCAGGAACAGCCACCCCTCGCCGGTGCGCAGGTAGGTGATGTCACCGACCAGCTTGGTCCGTGGCGTGTCGGAGGTGAAGTCGCGTTTGACCAGGTCGGGGCGCTGTTCGGCGTCGTCGGCGGGGATCGTGGTGCGTTTCTTCGTGCGGGGCTGGATGCCGGCGATCCCGGCCTGGCGCATGATCGAGCGCACCATTCCCTCCGAGGCGGGCACGCCGTCGGCGGTCAGGTCAGCGCGCACCCGGCGGTGCCCGTTGACGCCGTTGGAGGCGGTATGGCTGTCGATCACCGCGGCGGTCACCTCCGCCCGTCGGGTCGCCGCCGGGCTCGGGGTGTCGCGTCGCTTCACCCACGAGTAGTAACCGGCGCGTGAAACGTGCAGCAGTCGGGTCATCAACTCGACCGAGTGGGTGGCCTTCTCCGCGTGGATCAGCGTGAACATGTCGGTCACGGTTGCGTCCTGGCGAAGAAGGCCGCGGCTTTTTTCAGGAACGCGTTCTCCTCCGACAGCCGGCGCACCTCGGCCTCCAACGCGGCCAGGCGGGCCGCCTCCACCGGGGGCGGGGCCTTCGCCGGGTCAGGGTGCTGTTCCCGGTAGATCTTGACCCAGTAGCCCAGCGAGCTCTCATTGATCTCCAACTCCCGCGCGACCTGCGCGATCGGCCGCTGAGCGACCACCACGAGCTGGACCGCGTCAGCCTTGAACTCCGGGGTGTACTTCCTGCGTTTCGATGACATCTCGTCTCGTCGTTCCTGCCTGGTAACGACTGTCCACGAGAAGTGTCACACCCCAGACAGCACCCGCAGCATGCTGCTGGGACTCCTCGAACGCCGCTACGACGCCGTCTCCACCGTGTTCTGCACCCAGTACGCGAAGAAGGACTGGCACCAGAGACCTCAGCTCCGGAGTCCTGTCAACGCCCCCGGTGAAACTGACCAGTTATTGAGCGTCGTCCACACAAGCACGCCACCCCGGCCCCCACACAAGACCCAGACACCCCGCCGCTGGCTCCAGCCACACGATCCGTGGACCCCATCGACCGAGAACCTGCACAGCCGTTGCCCGGCAGCGTCAGCCGGCAAACAGCCCACCCGGCCAGCACCGAAATCGCGACCAGCCAGCCCAGCAAGCGGGTCTCTCAAGCCGCCTCATGAAAGAGGGAGTGTCGACGAGGGTGTCGGCTCAGCCACGCTGAGTACAGTGGTCGTCGGGAGCGACGGTGCGCAACTCCGCCTCTTGTGTGGCCTTGGGGCTGTGGCCCACTCCAGGGGGCACGGATCGGTGGAGATCAGCTCGAATCGCGGCGTTCCAGGACTGCAGCGAACGCACCCCCGGGGTTCCTTGGCGCAGGGATTCGACGCCCTGCACGCACGCCGCGAGGGCCTGGGTCGTGGTCACGCAAGGCACGCCGGCGCGGATGGCCGCGCCGCGAATCTCCCAGCCGTCCTGTCGGGGGCTGCCATGGAGCGAGTGGCCGTGCGGCGTGTTGACCACGAGGTCGATCTCGCCTGCCGCGATGGCCTGCACCACCGTCGGCTCACCGTTGGGACCTGTACCTTGCGACGCCTTCCGGAGCACAGTGACCGCAACATCGTGGCGGCGCAGCACCTGTGCCGTGCCCTCTGTGGCCAGGATCCGGAACCCGAGGTCGGCGAGCCGCTTGATCGGGAAGATCGCGTGCCGCTTGTCGCGATTCGCCACCGAGACGAACACCGTCCCACTCGTGGGAAGAGCGGAGAACGACGCGGCCTGGCTCTTGGCGAAGGCGGTGCCAAAGGCCGCATCAAGCCCCATGACCTCGCCTGTGGATCTCATCTCTGGGCCGAGCAGCGGATCGACGCCGACGCCCTCGGGGCTGCGGAACCGGTTGAAGGGCAACACTGCTTCCTTCACGGCGATCGGTGCCGACTCGAGCGCCGTCGCGCCGTCTCCCCCGGAGCGAAGCATTCCCTCTGAGCGGAGTTCGGCGATCATCGCGCCGAGTGAGATGCGGGCTGCGGCCTTGGCCAGCGGCGTGCCGGTGGCTTTCGAGACGAAGGGCACGGTCCGCGACGACCGCGGGTTGGCCTCAAGCACGTAGAGCACATCGCCGAGCAGCGCGTACTGAATGTTGATCAGGCCCTTCACCCCGATCCGTTTGGCGATGATCTCGGTGGAGCTGCGAATCTGGTCGATGGTCTCGGTACCGAGGGTAATCGGAGGAAGGGTGCACGCCGAGTCGCCGGAGTGGATGCCGGCCTCCTCGATGTGTTCCATCACGCCGCCGATGTAAAGCTCCGCCCCGTCGTAGAGCGCATCGATGTCGATCTCGATCGCGTCGTCGAGAAACCGGTCCACGAGCACGGGGTGCGAGGGGTCGATCTCGGTTGCGCGCTGGATGTAGCTCGCCAATGAGGCGTCGTCGTAGACGATCTCCATGCCGCGCCCGCCCAGCACGTAGCTGGGACGAACCAGCACGGGGTAACCGATCGTGTGGGCGACCGCCAGCGCCTGTCCGGCGGAGACGGCCGTGCCGTGCTGGGGGGACAGCAGGCCCGCGGAGCTGAGGAGGGCGCCGAATTCTCCGCGATCCTCAGCCAGGTGGATGGCCTCTGGCGACGTGCCCACGATGTGGACTCCGCGGTCTTTGAGCGCCTGTGCGAGCTTGAGCGGCGTCTGCCCGCCCAGCTGCACGAGGACGCCCGCCACGGGCCCGGCCGCGAGCTCGGCATGGACCACCTCCAGCACGTCCTCCAGCGTCAGGGGTTCGAAGTACAGCCGGTCGGTGGTGTCGTAGTCGGTCGAGACCGTCTCGGGGTTGCAGTTGACCATCACCGTCTCGTAGCCGGCGTCCCGCAACGCCATGGCCGCGTGCACGCACGAGTAGTCGAACTCGATGCCTTGCCCGATCCGGTTGGGACCGCTGCCCAGGATAATGACGGCTGGCCGGGCGCGGGGCTCGACCTCGGTCTCCTCGTCGTAGCTGGAGTAGTGGTACGGCGTCCGGGCGGCGAACTCGGCGGCACAGGTGTCGACCGTCTTGTACACGGGCCGGATGCCGAACGCCCAGCGGAGGCCACGGACAACGTCAGGGCTGAGATTGCGCAGGTCGGCGATCTGATCGTCGGAGAGGCCGTGTCGCTTGGAGAGCCGCATGAGACCGCCCGTCAGCTCTGGGGCCGAGCACACCTGGTCGGCCGTCTCGCGGATCAGCTGCAGTTGGTCGACGAACCACGGATCGATCCGGGTTGCTTCTACCACCTGTGCCGAGGTGGCGCCGGCACGAAGCGCCTGCATGATGAGGGCGAGGCGGTGGTCGTGCGGTCGGGCGATGCGGCGCAGCAGCTCGTCCACGCTCTCGATGATCGGGCGAGTGAAGTCGAAGAGAGCCGCCGGGTCCTCCAGCGAGCGCAGAGCCTTGCCGAGTGCTTCGGTGAAGCTTCGGCCGATGGCCATGGCCTCGCCCACTGACTTCATGTGCGTGGTGAGGGTGCTGTCAGCGGTTGGGAACTTCTCGAACGCGAAGCGCGGGCACTTGACCACGACGTAATCCAGCGACGGTTCGAACGAGGCGGGCGTCTCGCCGGTGATGTCGTTGGGGATCTCGTCGAGGGTGTAGCCCACCGCCACCTTCGCTGCGATCTTCGCGATCGGGAAGCCGGTGGCCTTCGAGGCCAGCGCCGAGGATCGGGAGACCCGCGGGTTCATCTCCACCACTATCAGCCGCCCGTCGACAGGGTTGAGTGCGAACTGGACGTTGCAGCCGCCAGTTTCGACGCCGACCGCCCTGGTCACCGCGATGGCCACGTCGCGCATGGCCTGGTACTCCCTGTCTGTGAGCGTCATGGCGGGGGCCACTGTGATGGAGTCCCCGGTGTGCACGCCCATGGGGTCTAGGTTCTCGATGGAGCACACGATCACGACGTTGTCCGATCCGTCGCGCATGACTTCGAGTTCGAACTCCTTCCAGCCGATGATCGACTCCTCGATCAGCACCTCGGTGACCGGCGACGCCGAAAGTCCTGCCCCGGCGATCCGGATCAGTTCCTCCTGGTTGTAGGCGATGCCGGAGCCGAGCCCGCCCATGGTGAAGCTCGGCCGGACCACGATGGGGTATCCGAGGATCCCCGCGGCGGCAAGGACTTCGTCCATGACCTGGCAGATTCGCGAGCGTGCCACACCGGCGTCAGCGCCGGGCACCTTGAGTGAGGTGACGATCTGGTTGAACTCCAGCCTGTTCTCCGCCTTTTCGATGGCGTCGACGGAGGCGCCGATGAGTTCGACACCGTAGCGGTCGAGCACCCCGTTCTTGAACAGGGTCATGGCGGCGTTGAGTGCGGTCTGGCCTCCAAGCGTCGCGAGCAGCGCGTCGGGGCGCTCCGCGGCGATGATCTGTTCGAGGTACTCGGGCCTGATCGGTTCTATGTAAGTTGCGTCGGCGTACTCGGGGTCGGTCATGATGGTGGCCGGGTTGGAGTTGACCAGGATCACCCGGAACCCCTCCTCGCGCAACACGCGGCAGGCCTGCGTGCCGGAGTAGTCGAACTCGCACGCCTGCCCGATGACGATCGGCCCGGAGCCGATCACCATGATCGAGGAGATGTCGGTGCGACGGGGCATCAGGCGTCCCTTCCTGCCATGACGTCGACGAAGCGGTCGAACAGGTAGTCGGCGTCGTGCGGTCCGGCGGCTGCCTCCGGGTGATACTGAACAGCGAAGGCAGTCAGTCGGCCGGAATAGTCACGCAACTCCAGGCCCTCGACCACGTCGTCGTTGAGACAGACGTGGGAAACTCGTGCGGTTCCCCAGCGGGTGGACACGGACTGGCCCAGAGGGGC
The DNA here is from genome assembly GCF_055326325.1 of Tessaracoccus zhenghani. Classification (NCBI taxonomy): domain Bacteria; kingdom Bacillati; phylum Actinomycetota; class Actinomycetes; order Propionibacteriales; family Propionibacteriaceae; genus Tessaracoccus; species Tessaracoccus zhenghani. The sequence goes on from NZ_JBUZNQ010000002.1 coordinate 651,877, forward strand.
ATCGACGGCGAAGCCGTGGTTCTGGGCGGTGATCTCCACCGTGCCCCTGGCCAGGTCCATCACCGGCTGGTTGATGCCGCGATGGCCGTACTTCAGCTTGTAGGTGCCGAAGCCGAGTGCGCGACCGAAGATCTGGTTGCCGAAGCAGATCCCGAAGTAGGGCAGCCCCGCATCCAGAATCTCGGTGAGAAGGTCCACCGCACGCCCGGCTGCCGCCGGGTCGCCGGGCCCGTTGGAGAAGAAGACTCCATCGGGACCCACTGCGGTGATGTCGTCGAGGGTGCTCGCAGCAGGCAGGACGTGCACCTCGATTCCTCGCTGGGCGAGCCGGGTGGCGGTCATGTCCTTGATGCCGAGATCGATCGCGGCGACTGTGAAGCGCTTCCTGCCCACTGCCGGGACGACCTGCTTCGAAGCCACTGTGACATCGGCCACGAGGTCCGCCCCTAGCATGGGCTGCGTCTCCAACACCCGCGCAAGCAGTTGCTGGGGGTCGGTCTCGATCGTGGAGACGCCCACCCGCATCGCGCCGTTGTCACGGATGTGGCGCGTCAGCGCCCGCGTGTCGAGGTCGGCGATGCCGACGATCCCTTGCCGCCGCAGTTCGTCGTCCAGGGAGCCGCTGGCGCGCCAACTCGAGTGGATCCGTGAAGGGTCGCGGACCACGTAACCGGCCACCCAGATCCTGCGCGACTCATTGTCCTGGTCGTTCCATCCGGTGTTGCCGATGTGGGGAGCCGTCGCGATCAGGACCTGGCGGTGGTAGCTGGGATCGGTGAGAGTCTCCTGGTAGCCCGTCATGCCTGTGGAGAAGACGGCCTCCCCGAAAGTCTCTCCAGCGGCACCGAACGACGTGCCGCAGAAGAACCGCCCGTCCTCCAAGACCAGCAATGCTGGCATCGGAAAACGAGCGGTCCCTGCGTAAGCCTCGCTGGAGCTGCCCTGAGCAGGGGGGGTGCTCATGCGATCTGTTCCAGGAGGCTGGTCTCAACGTCGTACAGGAAGCCTCCGACCCTAACCCGGTCAGAGAGCAACGGGTGCTGCCGCAGCAGTGCGACATCGGCGTGGATCCGGCCATGCTGGTCCGGGTCCGCCCCGATGGGCAGGGTGCCGAGGTCCGTACCGGTCGTCTCCGACACGCGCCGACGGATCGCATCGTCGTCGCCGCTGGCCATGGCACAGCGGGTGTGTTGGACGATCAGGATGCGGTCCACGTTGAGAAGGTGTGCGGCCAACACGCATCCGGTGAGCGCGTCCACTGTGACATGGCCTCCAGGCGTGCGCATGATCTTGGCCTCGCCCAGTGTCAGGCCCAGCATCTCCAAGGGCTCCAGGCGTGAGTCCATGCATGTCACGATGGCGATCCCTGCGTGTGCGATGCCGTCGAAGGGGCGGGGCCCGGACCTCGCGTAGCGCTGGTTCGCAGCGATGAGATCGCCAAAGAAGTCCTCGTCCATGGTCAGAACAATAGCGACTTGACACGCGAAGTGCAATTCCGGAAACTAGGAGCTGTAGCAAGTCCAATGCGAGGCGGGGGCAGACCGACCGCAACGCCCGATCGCGAGAGATGGGGGCATGGGTAAGTCAACTCTTCGCCCTGTTCGGCGTCCCGCGAGTCACATTCGCTTCACCAGCCCCGCTCACCATCGCCACGAAGTCGGCGACCCTGACGCCGCGCTCCAGGTTGTGGCGCAGGTGGGTGTCGGGAGCCAGGCGATACTCATTTCGCCGTCCCGACTTTTCCTTGATCACGTAACCCTGCGTCACCAACTCACCGACGATCTGCTGCACGGCGCGTTCAGTGATACCCACCTGCTGCGCGATGTCTCGCATCCGCGCAGTAGGGGTTCTGGCCAGGGCCACGAGGACGTGGCCGTAATTGGAGAGAAAGGTCCAGTCGCCAGGTGCCATAGTGGAGCATGATACCCGATTCTTCATTCACGAAATAGAGAGGTACCAATGATCAATCCCCTTGCCGAGGCGATCCACCTGGACCAGGATCTGTACGGTCTTGACCGGCTCCTGGAAGCCGACATCGACATCCTCACACAACTGCATGAGCAGGTGCTCCACGAGTGGGGAGCCGGCGCGCTCGCCACGCTTATGCGGCAAGTGCAGGACTCTGCGGCACGGGCCGCCGATGGCGGCGACCCCGAGGAGCCTGGCCGGATCGTCGGGGCACTGACCGCTACTCAGGCGCTTCAACTCGCGCAGGCCCTGACCGTTCACTTCCACCTGATCAACCTCAGCGAGGAGCGGTACCGCTCCAGGCTCATTCGCGGGACACACTCCGAGGTGGCGGGCACTGCGCCGGACGTGTGGCCGGCGGTGGCTGCACTCGGCCCCGCGGCGGCTCGGGTGAAGAACCTCCGCATCCATCCGGTGCTGACCGCACACCCCACGGAAGCTCGCAGGCGCGCTGTCTCCTCAGCCCTACACCGGATCGCCGAACAACTGGACCGCTACGACGATCCGAGCTCCGGCTCACAAGAGCGGGATTTTGCTCAGCGCCGGATGCTGGAGGAGATCGACATCCTCAGCCGAACCTCCCCCTTGCGCACCGCACCACCACAACCCTCGGACGAGGTTCGCACCGTGATGTCCGTGTTCGACCAGACGCTGTTTCAAGCGGTGCCACGGTTGTACCGCACTGTCGAGTCCGCGATCGCCGACGGGGAGCCGGGCCGGTGTCGCCCGTCGGTTCCCGGCTTCCTGCGGTTCGGTTCCTGGGTGGGCGGTGACCGTGACGGCAACCCGTTCGTCACAGCCGAGGTCACCCGGCAGACCATGACCATCCAGGCGGAGTGCATCCTCAAGGCGCTCACCACCGGAGCAGATCGCGTCGCCCGCACCCTCACGATGAGCGAGGACGCCAGCCCCCCGTCGCCCGAACTGGCCAATGCGCTGGCCCGTGATGCGGTCACGGCGCCGGAGATCTTCCAATCGATCCGCAAATCGTCTCCGGGAGAACCGCACCGGCAGAAGCTACTCTTCGTCGCCACCAGGCTCACCGCCACCAGAGAGGGCCAGATCGATCTCGCATACCGCGAGCCCGCTGAGTTGGTGGCTGATCTCAGTCTGATCCAGACCTCCCTGGAGCAGGCAGGAGACACACGGGCGGCTTTCGGGGAGCTCCAGCACCTGATCTGGCTGGCCGAAACCTTCGGCTTCCACCTGGCCGACCTGGAGGTGCGCCAGCACAGCGATGTGCACCGGCGAGTCTTGGACGAACTGCTCGGGCAACTCGACTGGGACCCGGAAGCGCCGGGCAGCCCCACGCGGCTGGAGTTGCTCGACTCGCTCGCGGTCAACGGTTGGCCGGCCCACGTCCAGGCTCTCAGCGACGCCACCCGCGAGGTGCTCGACACGCTTCGGGTCATGTCCTGGCTTCAGGAGCGCTGGGGGGCTCAGTCGTGCGGCCGTCACGTGGTGAGCTTCACCCAGCAGGCTCAGCACCTCGTCGCAGTGCGCGCACTTGCTCGCCTCGCGGTCGGTGACGCCGCCCTCAGGTTGAACGTGGTTCCGCTTTTCGAAACCGGAGCCGACTTGAGCGGGGCCGTCGGTGTCCTTGAAGAGTGGCTCACCTTGGAGAGCACCCGCAGCTGGCTCGACGAGGTGGACTGGCACGTCGAGGTGATGGTCGGTTACTCGGACTCGGCCAAGGACGTCGGGCCGGCCAGCGCAACCCTGACTCTTTACCGGGCGCAGACCCAGATCGTTGAGTGGGCGCAGCGTCACGGCATCCAACTCACGCTGTTCCACGGCCGAGGCGGATCCCTGGGCCGTGGCGGAGGCCCTGTTCACCGGGCCATCCTGGCCCAGGCTCCGGGTTCGGTCTCCGGCCGGTTCAAGGTCACCGAGCAGGGTGAGGTCATCTTCGCCCGATACGCGGACGTGACCCTGGCCCAGGCGCACCTGGAACGACTCACGTCGGCGGTGCTGCTCGCAGACACCGACGACGTGGTGCACCGCAACCGTGCCGCCGCTGAGGAGTTCGACGATGTCGCGACGACGGTGGAGCGGGTCTCTCGCGAGACCTACCTCAGCCTCGTGCGCACGCCTGGTTTCGCCGATGTCGTGGCTGCGTCGAGCCCGCTTGAGGAATTGGGGCGGCTGAGGCTCGGATCCCGCCCGGCGCGGCGAAGCGGCGCGGAGAAGGGCAGGGATCTGAGTGACTTCCGGGCCATCCCCTGGGTGTTCGCATGGTCCCAGATCCGGGCGAACGTGCCCGGCTGGTTCGGGCTGGGCTCCGGGTTGGCCGCTGTGGATGACCTCGAGCGGTTGCGCGAGGCCTACCGTCAGTGGCCGCTGTTTGCCAGCATGATCGACATTGCGGAGATGAGCCTCGCGAAGGCCAACCCGCGCCTGGCGAAGTCCTTCCTGGCACTCGGTGGGCAGCTGAGCGTCACCAGCGCCGTGCTGGCGGAGCACGAGCTGACGCGCAGCTTGGTGCTGGCGACCCTGGAGCAGGAGGAGCTACTGGAACGCAAGCTCCGCCTCGGCACCCGGGTTGCACTGCGGGCCCCGTCCATCGACGCGCTCAGCCACCTGCAGTTGCGCGCACTGCGCGTCATCCGCGAAGGCGGTCCGGGAGACGACGCCCCGTCTGAGGAGGACCGGGAACAGTGGACGCGGGTCCTGTTGACGACCGTGAACGGAGCGGCTGCCGGTCTGCAGAACACGGGATAGCCGTAAGGACGACCGGCGTGCCCTCGTAACTTGCTTGTGGCGCGCCGGCTCCCGCGCCGATGCTCCGTCTGCCGGACTGCTACACTCTCGGCATGATACCCACGGTGCTGCAACCCCCGGACGCTTGTCCCTGTGGACCGTGATGAACACTGAGCCGACCCACCGGGACGAGGCTGAGGCCCCCGGCGTAGGGCCATCCATGCGGGGCGCCGGGGCGATGAAACGGGGTCTCGAGCTTTTTCGCTACATCGCGGCCATCGGGGCGGTCACAGCACTTCTGCTGTCCGTGACCACCTACCTCTGGGCACTCAGCAAGGCCTTGTTGTTTGTCGAGACGCTGCTCACCGCGTCGACTAACCCCGACGCTGCGCTGGTCAAATTGTACGAGAGCGTGGACTCGATCCTCATCGCCACGGTGATGCTCATCGTCGGCTACGGACTGTGGGAACTCTTTGTGGGCGACCTCAACCTGCCCCCAAGCCTCACCACGCTCTCCTTTGACCACCTCAAGGGCCGAACGGCTGGGACGCTGCTGCTCGTGATCGTGGTGCGATTCCTTGAGGTGCTCGTTGCCAGGCCGGAACCGGACGAGTTGTTGGCGGTAGGGCTAAGTGTCACCCTCATCGGTGCACTGCTCTTCGCTTTCTCCAACTGGCACCGACCCCAATAGGGCCATCTCCGCCAAGTGTCGGCCCAGCGTATTGTCTCACTGTCAAGTCCCACGCAACTGGGGCGGCCCAGGCATGCGTCTAGCGTAGTTGCGGCTGCCCCCAAGGGCAGGTACCCTCGAGTTGTGCGGAGAGGGAGTATCCCCACAACGGGTCCGACGTCAGCACGGCGCAAGCCCGTCGGATCGGCCGTAAGGCGGGAGAGACTCGACGTTCTTCCTTTGCATGAACCTCACTCGTATGCACCTCACTCCGGGAGACAGCTTGCCCACGGACAGCCTCACCGACGACAGCCCAGCCGAGACTGATCCGTCCTGGCATCTGATCACCACCGACCACGCTCTGGCGCGAACTGACTCGCGGGCCTCCGGGATCACGACGCCAGAGGCCGAGGAGCGCTTGAAGCGCTACGGCACCAACGAACTCATCGACCGCGGCGGCACACCGGCCTGGAAGATCCTGTGGGAGCAGTTCACCTCGGTGATGGTGTTGATCCTCATCGCGGCCACCGTCCTCTCGCTGATCCTCGGCAAGTTCCTGGAGGCCGGTGCCATCGGCGGGATCGTGCTGCTGTTCGCACTACTCGGCTTCTTCCAGGAGTACCGAGCAGAGAAAGCCATCGCCGCCCTGCGCCAAATGACGGTACCCACCGTGCGGGTCCTCCGCGACGGCGGCACCGTCCCATTACCGGCACGGCAACTGGTACCGGGAGACGTGATCCATCTGGACGCGGGCACCGTGGTCCCGGCCGATCTACGACTGCTCGAGGCGGTCTCCTTGAGGATCCAGGAGGCGGCACTGACGGGCGAGTCCGAGGCCGTGGACAAGATGACCGCACCTCTAGCGGGTTCAGACCTCCCCGTGGGTGATCGCGTCAACATGGCATTTTCCGGAACCGAGGTCACCTACGGCCGTGGCGTGGGTCTGGTCATCGCCACTGGCATGGCCACGGAACTGGGCAGGATCGCCGACCTGCTCCAGGGGGTGACGGCGGAGCAGACCCCGCTCCAGGCGCGCCTCGACAGCGTCGGAAAACAACTTGCCGTCCTGGGCGTCGTCACCGCAGGGGTCGTTGCGGTCCTTGGCGCGCTCGCCGGCGAGACGTGGAGCGACCTGGTGCTCACCGCCATCTCGGTGGCCGTTGCGGTCATCCCAGAGGGTCTACCGGCCGTCGTGACGTTCACGCTGGCCGTGGGTGCCCAGCGGATGCTGCGGCGCAACGCCCTGGTGCGCAAACTGCCTGCGGTGGAGACCCTGGGCTCGGTGACCACCATCTGCTCGGACAAGACAGGCACCCTGACCCAGAACAGGATGACCGTCTCAACGCTGATCCTGCCCGAGGGCCTCTGGACACCGGGAGGTGGCCCGCCGTCAGGTCTGGCCCTCGTCGCCTTGGCGGCCGGGGCACTGTGCAACGACGCCGAGCTTCGCCACGTCGCCGGGGAGGGGGCTGAGGCGATCGGCGACCCTACTGAGACCTGCCTGCTCGACGCGGCCAAGCGGGGCGGGATCGACGTGGTAACCCTGCGCACGGTCCTGCCGAGGATCGGGGAGTTGCCCTTCGATTCCGAACGTAAACGCATGAGCACCCGGCACGCGGCGCTAGCCGGGCGGGTCTCCGAGCTGGCGCAGCTACCGCAGGACCACGATCTCCTCTTCGTGAAGGGAGCCGTCGACGCGCTCGTTCCCCGCACCGCTGGCGTGCTCGCCGACGGCGGCGTCCGAGCCTTCGACGACGCCACGCGCGCCTGGGTCGAGAACACCAACAAGGACCTGGCCTCACGTGGCCAGCGGGTGCTGGGCCTCGCCCTGCGGCTCATCCGCCCCGGGCACACGCCGGCCGACCCTGAGACCGACCTCGTCCTGCTGGGCGTCGTCGGCATCATCGATCCCCCTCGGCCCGAGGTGGCCACAGCCGTGGCCACCTGTCAGGGCGCCGGCATCCGACCGGTCATGATCACAGGCGACCACCCCCTGACTGCGCAGGCCATCGCCCGCGAGCTCGGCATCGGGCGCGACGGTGGAGTGCTGACAGGCGTCGAGCTGGACCGCCTTGACGCCGAGGAGTTCGATCTCGCCACCAGGACTGTGAGCGTGTTCGCCCGCGTCTCGCCAGAGCACAAGCTCCGCCTGGTCGATTCGCTGCAGCGTCATGGCCAGATCGTGGCCATGACGGGCGACGGCGTCAACGACGCACCCGCGCTGAAGAAGTCCGACATCGGCGTGGCCATGGGCATCACCGGCACCGACGTCTCGAAGGAGGCCTCGGACATGGTGCTGCGCGACGACAACTTCGCCACCATCATCGCCGCCGTCGAGGAGGGCAGGGTCATCTATGACAACCTTCGCCGGTTCGTCTCGTTCGCCGTGGCCGGCAACCTCGGCAAGATCATCGTCATGGTCGGCTGGCCCATCCCGTTCCTCTTCCTCCCATTCGATGCTACGGCGGCTGTGGCCCTGCTCCCGCTGCAGCTGCTTTGGCTCAACCTCATGACCGACGGCCTGCTGGGCCTCGCGATGGGCAAGGAGCCTGCTGAGTCCACGGTGATGCGCAGGCCGCCCCACGTGCCCGGCGGGAGTCTCTGGACGGGCGGTCTGGGCCGTCGGACGGTGTGGGTCGGCCTGGTCATCGGCTTCGTGGCGCTGGGAATCGGCTTCTGGTACCACGAAACCGGCAACCCGGCGTGGCAGTCGATGCTGTTCACCACCCTTGCGTTCCTGCAGATCGGGCAGGCCTTCGCCACCCGGTCCCACCACGACTCGCTCACCACGATCGGCTGGCGTTCCAACCCGTTGCTGCTGTGGATCGCCGCACTGGTGCTGGCACTGCAGTTGGTAGCGCTCTACACGCCGCTGGGTGTGCTCCTGCGGCTGGAGCCGCTGGGCGCGGTCGATCTGCTGATCGCAGCGGCCGCCGGTGTCGGATTGCTGGTGCTTATCGAGAGCGTCAAGGCCGTGGATCGTGGCAGGGGCGTGGTCATCAGCATCGGACGCGACTGAGGCCGGGCTGGTGCAGCCAGCGCGGATCGTGTGCCCGTTGGCCGCTGCGGAGACCGTCCAGATGGAGGGCATCACCGGCATCGATGCGGACATGCCGGTCATCCGGAGAGCTCCAGAGGAGTCCACCGCGGCCAGGCCCTCACGTTGCGCCCGCCTCCAGTCCTCTCGGTCCAGTCTCGCCCATCGCGGCCCACACGACCCAGAGTCTGGCCGAAAGTCAGTCACCTCCTTGAGGCCCGGGATCATCATTCCCCATGGGGAACCCGTGGGGAATGATGATCCCCCCCAACCAGGCAAGAAGCCTGTCCTCGACGGCAATCGGGAACCGCGTCCCCCGGTGTCACCCGTCGCCAAAGGCGAACCAGCACCCAGAGACAGAGAATCGGCGAGAGGTTCTCACCTCTCGCCGATTCCCTGTATTTGCCCTAGTCAGAGGCACTTTTGTGCGCGAGAGAGGAGTTGAAGCTCTCTTCTGTCAGCCGATAATGGCCCCCTGACAAGGTCTTATGTGGGTTGATTGCTACTTCGTCACCTTGTCGTGGGGAATACGTGGGGAATAGCACCGGAGCCAAGGCCGCGCGGACCTCGCGTCCAAGACTGCCTTCAGCATAGGCCGACGACCGCCAAGCGTCGCAGCCCCAACCCACCCGGCGTTCACCGCAACGCTGCCAGCAGAGCGGCGCCGACCAGGCAGGCTCAAGAGGAGTGCCTCCAAGGCGTCCACGAGCCCTCGGGCAACCACGCACGTGACAGCGACGGCCTCCATGTCACACCTCCCACAGTCTCGGCGATCTCGGTGTACGACTTGCCCCGCGTCGGCGCAGGACGCCGTGGACGTCGGCCTCCTGGAGCCACAATCCTGTCCCGGTGACATGGTGGTGTGGCTCGGGGTTCATGGGCGTCCTCCTGGCGGCGGCGAGCGAACACGACATCCGTCCTAACGGGCTCCGGCTCCTCCTCGCGGACAGGGGCGCCGCGAAGCCACCAGGAGACTGGCGCTACGGATCGTCCCTGTCCGCCGAATCCAGAGTCGGACGTCCACGTCGGCGGACCAGACGTCGCCACCACCCTTGATGACAGGGACAGGGTGCGGCGTGCGGTCGACGACGACCCCACTGGTGGCGGGTTCGGCCGGGGTGGCGCCGGGCGGTCCATTTCTCCGCCCGCTGGCGACCATCGCGAAGGACGCCCCCCTGGAGGCCGCCGTGGCCGCCATGCAGGCGGGCGGCACCCACTTCGCGCTCGTCGTCGACGGTGAGGAAACGATCGGTGCCGCGATCCTCGAGGACGTCGTCGAGCGAGCAATCGGAGAGGTGAGGGACGTCGCCCAGCTGCCACGCACGCCTTGAACGTGGTGACACGCGCAGACGATCGAACGGCTCACCGGCGGCGGCCATTCCGGGTGTCCGGGCGCTTGCAATGGTAGGAGGATCAGGGCACCGCGGCGGTCAGCGCAGAGAGGGTGGCCAGGACGGCCTCGGCCGCCTCGCGTCCCTTGTCCTCCGGTGATCCGGGAAGCCCAGCCCTGTCGAGCGCCTGCTGCTCGGTGTCACACGTGAGGACACCGAAACCGACGGGCGTTCCAGTGCGGGTCATCACGTCGACGATGCCGTGGGTGGCGCCTGCGCAGACGTAGTCGAAGTGGGGTGTCCCGCCCCGGATGACGACACCGAGCGCGACCAGCCCGTCGAAGTGGTGGGCCAGGCGGGCACAGGCGACCGGCAGCTCGAACGTGCCCGGGACGCGGACCACCGTGACGGTCGCGCCGGCCCGTTCCAGCGTGGTAACTGCGTTGGTGACGAGAGAGTTCATGACGAGGTCGTGCCAGGACGAGGCGACGACGGTGATGCGTCGGCCGCGGCCGTCGACGGTGAGGTGGGGGGTGCCGGAGCCAGCCATCAGGCCTCCTGGACGAGGGTGGACGCGGTGGGTAGGCGGTGGCCCATCCGCTCGCGCTTGGTGGACAGGTAGTGCACGTTGTCGGGGTTGGGCTCCACGATGAGCGGACGGAGGCCGGTGATGTCGATCCCCGCCGTGCGCAGGCCGTCGGCCTTGGCCGGGTTGTTGGTGAGCAGTTCGGCCCGGACCACCCCTTGGGCGGTCAGGATGGCGGCGGCGGCGCCGTATTCGCGGGCGTCGACCGGTAGGCCCAGCAGGGTTTGGGCGTCGACGGTGTCCGCGCCGACGTCCTGGAGGGCGTACGCCGACAGCTTCGCGAGCAGCCCCACGCCGCGCCCCTCGTGACCTCGCAGGTAGATCACGACACCCCCCTGACGGGCAATGACGGCGAGGGACTCGTCGAGTTGGCGGCCGCAGTCGCAGCGGCGGGAACCGAACGCGTCCCCAGTGAGACATTCGGAGTGGAGGCGGACGAGCGGTGCCGCGCCATCGGTGGTGAGGCCGCGTGGGCTGATCAAGGCGAGGTGTTCGGCGCCGGTGCGCCGGTCCCGGTAGCCGTGCAACGCGAACGTCCCGTGGGCGGTGGGCAGCGTCGTTACGGCGGCCAGCGTGACGCGGTCGTACAGGTCGCGCCAGGCGACCAGGTCCGCGATCGTGATGACGGGCAGGCACTCGGCCGCGCCGAGGGCGACGACGTCGGGCGTCCGCATCACCTCACCCGCATCGTGGACGAGTTCACCGATCACGCCCACGGGCGGCAGGCCGGCCAGCCGGCACAGGTCGACGGTCGCCTCGGTGTGCCCCTGCCGTTCGAAGACCCCGCCGGGCCGGGCGCGCAGTGGCAGGACGTGCCCGGGCCGGATCAGGTCGGACGCCGCGGCGTCCGGGTTGCCGAGGACGCGGAGCGTGGTGGCCCGGTCCGCCGCCGAGATCCCGGTCGTGACCCCGGACGCCGCGTCCACGCTGACGGTGTACGCGGTCCGCAACGGGTCGGCGCTGTCGGGAACCATGAGGGGCAGGCCCAGACGGTCGGCCCAGTCGACGGGCAGGGGGGCGCACAGGTAGCCCGATGTGTGCCGCACCATCCACCCGACCCATTCGGCGGACGCCGTCGAGGCCGCCAAGATGGCGTCCCCCTCGTTCTCCCGGTCGGCGTCGTCGAGGACCAGGACCGGACGGCCGGCGCGCAGCGCGTCCAGGGCTGCGGGAATGGTGGCGAACTCAGGCATGGATGGTCTCCCGCAGGGCGCCAAGTTCGAGACGCTCGAGGTGGGCGACGATGTACTTGCCGAGGATGTCCGCCTCGAGGTTGACGACCGCCCCGACAGCGGCGGGACCGAGGGTCGTCAGCTCGAGCGTGGTCGGGATCAGCGAGACCGTGAACCGGTCCGGCCGGATGTCGAACACGGTCAGGGACACGCCGTCGACGGTGACCGAGCCCTTCTCGACCAGGTAGCGCTGCACCTCGGCTGGGCAGGAGATCTCGACCACCTCCCACTGCTCGCCCGGCGTACGGGACAGGATGCGGCCCGTTCCGTCGACGTGTCCCTGCACGATGTGCCCGCCGAACCGGCCGTCGGACCCCATCGCCCGCTCCAGGTTGACCCGGTCCCCCGGGGTGAGGCCGCCCAGCGATGTTCGCCGGAGTGACTCGGCCATGACGTCGACCATGAACAGGTCCCCGTCCAGGCCGGTCACGGTGAGGCAGACACCGTTGACGGCGATCGAGCTGCCGTGGGTGGCGTCGGAGGTGACGAGCGGACCGCGGACGGTCACGACGGCGGAGTCCTCCAGGTGGCGGATCTCGACGACCTCGCCCAGTTCTTCGATGATGCCGGTGAACATGATCACTCCTTGCCAGAGTTCGGTTGGGGTTCTGAAAGATCGGGGAGGGGGCGGAGGGTGAGCCGGACGTCGTCGCCCAGACGACGCACATCGACCAGGGCGTACCGGTGGGCGTCCGCGAGGGTGGCGACGCCGAGGTCGCCGACCAGCGGGGAGCCGGAACCCACCAGGACGGGCGCGAGGTAGGCGACGATCTCGTCGACCAGGCCGGCGGTGAGGAACGCCGCGGCGAGGGTGGCCCCACCCTCCAGCCAGACATGACGGACACCGGCTTCCTGCAGGCGTGCCAGGACACCTGCCGGGTCGTCGGCGAGCAGCAGCGTGGACGCGTCTGGCGACAGGACACGGGCGTCAGCGGGGATCGGGCGACGTCCGACGACCACCCGGACGGGTTGCCGGGGCGCTTCCGTGCCGTCGGGGCGGCGGACGGTGAGGCGGGGATCGTCGGCCAGCACCGTCCCCGTCCCGACGACAATCGCCCCGCAGCGGGACCGCAACCGATGGACGTCGAGCCGGGCGGGCTGGCCCGTGATCCACGCCGACGTGCCGTCCGCGGCGGCGGTCCGGCCGTCCAGGGTGCCCGCAACCTTCCAGGTGACGAAAGGACGCCCGTGCGTCACCGAGAACGTCCAGGCCTCATTGAGGAGGGCCGCTTCCGCTGCCCGGACGCCGCCCAGCACCTCCACTCCACCCGCGGCCAGCGTGGCCGCGCCGCCGGACGCGGGCGGATTCGGGTCGGCCTGGGCGTACACCACGCGACGGACGCCGGCGCGCAGCAGCGCCTCGGCGCAGGGACCGGTGCGGCCATGGTGGTTGCAGGGCTCCAAGGTCACGTACGCAGTGGCGCCCGCGGCGTCCGGACCGGCGCCGCTGAGCGCCTCAACCTCGGCGTGCGGCGTTCCGGCGCCATGGTGCCAGCCCTCGCCCACGATCCGGCCGTCATCGTCGACCAGGACGCAGCCGACGCGTGGGTTCGGGTCGGCCCGCGGGGACCGGGCGGCGAGCATGAGGGCACGGTCCATGGCGCTCTCGTGCGCGCTTGTGGTCGCATCGGCTGATCGCCGGTCTTCCAGGATGGTCGGACTCATCTGCCCCTCCGTCGTCTCGTGTGACGACTCCGGGGCAGGGACATGCCAGCGCGCAGCGAAGCCGGACCCGCCAACGCAGGAGCGTCGGCGCGCGGCAATGCCACGAACCGCGTGCGCCTCCCATCCGGACTTTAACCGTCGGTACCGGAATCCCACCGGTTCAACCATTGGCTCACAAGGAGCCGCCGGGTCGCGGACTATCACCGCCGGTTCGGAGTTTCACCGACCCCGGAGCACGTTCTTGCGGCAAAGCGTAGCGAACTCCACGCGTCTCTGTCGGCAACGCTTGAAAACTGAACACTTTCGACGGTGAAAAGGGGACTGTACGTTTTCCGGTGTAACTCCGATGTAGGAGGTACCCGATGAGGATGCAGGTTGAGCCGGTCGCTGAGGCGGTCGTGATGGAGGTCGAGGACCAGGTGACGGCGACGGGAACGCCCCCGCTGGTGGACAAGGATTTGGTGGCGCAGCTCGTGGGCGACGCGCAGCGGCTGGGGCTGTCCGTGGAGGGCGAGGGCGGGCTGCTGGCTCAGCTGACCAAGCTGGTCCTGGAGTCGGCCCTGGAGGGCGAGATGACCGCGCATCTGGGCTATGACAAGCACGAGCGGGTCGAGGGCAGCGACAACGCTCGTAACGGGACGCGGTCGAAGACGGTGCTGACGAAGGCCGGCCCGGTCGAGATCGCTGTGCCTCGGGATCGGGCCGGGTCGTTTGAGCCGGTCGTGGTGGCGAAGCGGCAACGGCGTTTGGGGGCGATCGAGGACGTGGTGTTGTCGCTGTCGGCTCGCGGGCTGACCCATGGCGACATCGCGGCGCATCTGGCCGATGTTTATGGCTCTGAGGTGTCGAAGACCACGATCTCGACGATCACCGACAAGGTCCTGGACTCGATGGGCGAGTGGCAGAACCGACCACTGGACCCGGTGTATCCGGTGGTGTTCATCGACGCGATTCATGTCTGAGCGGTGGGACGAATTTCGGACCGGTTCCAAACATGATTTCACGCTGCTTGTTGGGCCTCGTACCAGGCCGCCTCGACCCGATTCGGGGTTGAATACTCCAGACCCGAGTGCAACCTTTTCTGATTGTAACGCAACTCGATATATCTTGTCACATCCTGAACAGCATGATCCCGCGGGGACTGTCCGATTAACGGTGTAAGTGGCGGTTTCTAGTGGCTGGTGCTGGCCGCGGGCATGCGGTCGGCGAAGGTGGTGGCGAACGCGTTCAGGGCGGGCTTCCAGCGCATGCCCCATCTGGTCTGTCCGGTGCCCTTGGGGTCCAACGATCTCACGGTCAGATACAAGGTCTTCAACGCGGCCTGCTCGTTCGTGAAGTGACCGCGGGCCCTCACCGCGCGACGGAACCTGGCATTGAGCGACTCGATCGCATTCGTGCTGCAGAGGACCTTGCGGATCTCGACGTCATAGTCCAGGAAGGGGACGAACTCGTTCCAGGCGTTGCGCCAGAGCCGGATCATCGCGGGATAGGTCTTGCCCCACTTGGCGGTGAACTCCTCAAACGCCCGCTCAGCCGCTTCTGGGGTGGGGGCCTCGTAGACAGGTCTGAGGTTCGCGGCGATCTCGGGCCAGTGCCGCTTCGAGGCATAACCGAAACTGTTGCGCAGCAAGTGGATCAGACAGGTCTGGACCTTCGCCTGGCCGAACACGTTGCCGATGCTGTCGGGTAGCCCCTTCAAGCCGTCGCAGACGATGAAGAACACGTCCCTGACGCCGCGGTTCTTCAACTCGGTCAGGCAGGCGAACCAGAACTTCGCCGATTCGCCGTCGCCGTTGCCGGGCCAGATCCCCAGGATGTCCTTGTGGCCTTCGAGGTCGACACCGATCGCGGCGTAGTAGGGCTGGTTACGGACCTGCCCATCCCTGACCTTGATCACGATCGCGTCGATGAAGACCGCCGCGTAGATCGGCTCCAGCGGGCGGGTCATCCAGGTGGTCATCTCGTCGACGACGCGGTCGGTGATCCGGCTAATCGTGTCCTTCGAGACCGACGTGCCGTAGACCTCGGCGAAGTGGGCGGCGATCTCCCCGGTCGTCAATCCCTTCGCAAACAATGACAGCACCATGGCATCCATGTCCGACAAGCGGCGTTGGCGTTTCCTGACCAGTTGCGGCTCGAAGGTCCCGTTACGATCCCTGGGCACCTGGATGTCGATCGCGCCGACATTGTCGGTGATCACCGTCTTCGACCTGGTGCCGTTACGGGAGTTGCCCGAGCCGCGGCCGACCGGGTCGTGCTTGTCATAGCCCAGGTGTTCGTTGAGTTCCTCGTCCAGGGCTGCTTCGACGACTTGGGCGGTCAACGCTTTCAGCAGCCCGTCGGGGCCGGTCAGGGCGACACCGGCGTCCTTGGCCTGGCGCACCAACTGCGCGATCGCCTCGCGCTGGGCCTTGTCCAGTTCAGCCGACTCATCTGAGGGTGGTGTTGGGGTCACAGCCTCCAGTCTGGCCGACTTCACGGCCGACGAGCTGCTGCTTGTGGTTGTCTCGGTCATCATGACTCCTCCTGCCCCGCAGGGCGATGGAGCCACTTACACCGTTTCTCTGACAGACCCTCCACCGGGGGCGGGGCCTTCGCCGGGTCAGGGTGCTGTTCCCGGTAGATCTTGACCCAGTAGCCCAGCGAGCTCTCATTGATCTCCAACTCCCGCGCGACCTGCGCGATCGGCCGCTGAGCGACCACCACGAGCTGGACCGCGTCAGCCTTGAACTCCGGGGTGTACTTCCTGCGTTTCGATGACATCTCGTCTCGTCGTTCCTTCCTGGTAACGACTGTCCACGAGAAGTGTCACACCCCACGGACCCCCGGCCCGGCGCACCCCGGACACGGCGACGGAGGTGTCGTGGGGCGGCAGCGCAGCACAGTGTGGTCGGGTTCGACGCGCTGGGCGGTCACGGACAGCCCGAGAGGGTCCAGACGGCAGAACGTATCGAGGCAGGGTGGGGTAGCGTTTCGCACAAGGGCCCTTGGGTTTCAGATGTGGCTTAGACACCTTCATCCTGCCAACCCGAGGGCCCCCTTCACATCACCGGGCCCGTCCGAAATCCAGCCCCATCACCCACCGCCATCTGTGAAGAGCCGGAATATGTTATCCCGAGCGTTGGTCGTCACGCCTTGTCAGCGTCCGCAGGGACAGGGGGTTTCTCGGGATAACGGCGCCCTGCCTATGTTCCGCATCTCATGAATCCCAGTCGCTTCAGTCATGAAAGCGCGAGGCCTGCTGGGCACTGGCTCAACAAGCGAGCGGGCGCCGTCTGTTGTCCGGTCAGGGATGACGTGCTTAGCGTGGTTGGCTCCGGTCAGCCTCCGAAGAGTCTTCCCCAGCCGGGAATCTCAAGGTTGGAGAGTTGTTCCCCGAAGCCAGTGATGTCTTCTCCCAATCCGCCGACCTGCTCGGATGCCCCGGCAGCGACGCCGCTCACCCCGTCAGCCAGGTCAGTGGCCCCGGGGGTGAGATCCTCGAGACCGCTGGTGAAGCCTTCCACGCTGACCAACCCGGCAAGGGCATCGAAATCGATACCGACGTTGACGGCTTCAGCGAGGAGCGGGGCGGCGATGGCGCTAACTGCCGCACCGCCGGCGACGGCGATCAGGAGTCCACCTCCCGCGCTGGCAGCGGCCACCCCGACCCTCTGCCCGGTCGTGGCGGCGCCGGGTCGAGGGATGCGGGCGAGGATACCGGCCAGAAAGCCGGGCTGAGCAGCCTCGGCACGGGTGGCGGTGCGGGCAAGATCGGCCGGTTGCGATGTGCGCGGCTGCTCCCCAAGGGGTAATTCGGTGCGCAGTCGCGCGTGGAGTTGGTCCCGCTCTGCGGGAGTGAGGCGTGCGAACGCGTCTGCGTGGATCCGCTCAAGCTGGACGGGTTCGGCGGTGCGCAGCAGGTACTCGTAGCGGGCCACAGCGGCACGGTCGGCCGCCTGGTGATCCGGCGGCGATGGGGTCAGTCCGACCGATCCCGAGGGTGCTGACTGGGTGGCGGCGGGCGGCGTGAACGGCGGCTGGGCTGGTTCCGCTGCCGTGTTACCGATGAGTGCGTCCACTGTGCCCCGCAGCGTGCTTCTCCAGTCTCGGGGTTCGCTGCCGGGGGTCGGCGCTGGGGAGGGGGTCTTGTTGCGGGCCTGGGAAGCCAGGCTGGTGAGGAGGTCGAACAACTTCATTAGCGTTCCCTTCGGGGTGGGCGGTGATGTGGATAACGGCGGGTCGGTTGAGCTCGGGTCATGGCGCGTCTCGGCCGGTGGGCGTTGGGCATCGTCAGCAGTTTCGGCCAACCACCCTTCAGTCTGGCGGTCGGGTGTACCTCCTCTGACTGGCTGAGGGATCGGGTGTAGCGCCGCCGCGGGTGTTTCCCTGATCGCAGCGGGCCGGCGTTACGGTCAGTCGCCGGAGCGATCGTTCCGGCTCCCCGCGAGCACAAGTACACGGCGGCGGAAGACCGGCTCGACCGCGCCCAGCTCCTCGTCGGTGGCGATCCGGAACGCCCCTGCAGCCTCGGCCTGCACTTCGCGTCGGCCTTGGCCGCGGGTGGCGCGCAGGCTGGCGACAATGGACACCGTGATGATGGTCGCGACGACGGCGAGGCTGATCGTGGTCGGGATGTAGAGCACATCCAGGAGCAGCATCTTGATGCCCACCCAGATCAGGACGAACGAGAGTCCGATCTTGAGGTAGACGAACCGGTGGATCAGGTCAGCGAGGAGGAAGTACATGGCTCGCAGGCCGAGGATCGCGAACGCGTTGGCGGTGAAGACGAGGAACGGTTCGCTGGTCACGGCGAAGATCGCCGGGATCGAGTCGACGGCGAAGATGATGTCAGTGATCTCCACCAGCACCAGCACCGCGAGCAGCGGCGTCGCCACTACTAGTCCTGCCTTGCGGATCAGGAACTTCTGCCCGTGGTACGCGTCTGTCATCGGCACAAACCGGCGGAACAGCTTGAGGATGCGGGACTTCTCGGGGTGGACGTGCTCGTTGCGTGAGCGGAACATTCGCCACCCGGTGTAGATCAGGAACGCGGCGAATACGTAGAGGATCCAGGAAAAGTTCTCAATCAGCGCAGCGCCGGCGGCGATGAAGATTCCGCGGAAGATCAGCGCGCCGAGGACGCCGAGGAACAGCACTCGGTGCTGAAACTCGCGCGGGACCGCGAACGCGGCGAAGATGATAGCCCAGATGAACACGTTGTCCACGGCGAGGGATTTCTCGATCAGGTATCCGGCGAAATACTGCTGCCCGAATTCCGCCCCCCACAACGTCCACACCAGCACACCGAACGCGACACCGATCGTCACCCACACGATCGACCAGACGGCGGCTTCTCGCACGCCGATCACGTGGGCTGTGCGGTGGGCGATCAGGTCCACGGCGAGCATCACCAGGATCACACCTAGGACGGCGAACCACGCCCACCAAGGAACATTCATGACAAAGACCTCCACGAGTTTCGTGAAGGTCTCATCGGCCTTGTGGGCCCTGCGCACCGGATCCCGAGGTGGGGACCGTGTTGACGATGCGGAGCGAGGATTACTCCCCTTCTTGCCCCAGGAAACAGGAGAAGTGTCTCCACGTCAAGTCAGCGTCGCTCGTCGGAGATGTCAGTCGCGAGAAGCTGATCATGGTGGACTGTAACTTGACAGACGTACCAGAATTCGTGAATGATGAATCGCATGCGTAGAGAGACCGCCGACCGGTTGGCCCGCCTGACGGGAGCCAGGCTGGTCGGCGACCCTGGCACTCTCGTCGGCCCCGACGTGGTTATCGACTCACGCGCATGCTCCCCCGGCGCCCTCTTTGTCGCTCTGCCGGGGGAGCGGGCCGATGGTCACGACTTCGTTGAGGGGGCGGTCGCGGCTGGCGCCGCGGCCGTCCTCGTGCGCAAGGAAC
Source organism: Tessaracoccus zhenghani (assembly GCF_055326325.1). NCBI lineage: Bacteria > Bacillati > Actinomycetota > Actinomycetes > Propionibacteriales > Propionibacteriaceae > Tessaracoccus > Tessaracoccus zhenghani. The sequence goes on from NZ_JBUZNQ010000002.1 coordinate 670,967, forward strand.
TCCCCATGGCGGTCCCGCAACTTGTGGTGCCCGACCCGCTGGCCGGGCTGACCGCCCTGGCAACGGCGCTTGTGGAGGAAGCCGTCGCGGCCGGACTGGTCACCGTCGGCATCACCGGGTCGTCAGGCAAGACCAGTACCAAGGACTTACTGGCCCAGGTGCTGGCGACCGCCGGCCCCACGGTCGCCCCTGTCGGCTCGTTGAACAACGAGCTCGGGGTGCCGCTGACTGCCACCAGGGTGGATGCGGCCACACGGTTCCTGGTCAGCGAGATGGGAGCCCGCGGCAGTGGTCACATTGCCTCCTTGTGCCCGATTGTGACGCCTCACGTTGGCATTGTGCTCAACGTCGGCCACGCTCACCTCGGCCAGTTCGGGTCGGTAGCGGCGATCGCGAAGGCAAAGGGCGAACTCGTGGAGGCGCTGCCCGCAGAAGGCTGGGCGGTCCTGAACGCCGACGACCCGCTCGTCTCAGCGATGGCCGGACGCACCGGCGCCCGCATCGCCACCTTTGCCGTCGGTGCTGCGCCCGGGTGGGGGGACCTGCGGGTCTGGGCCGAGCAGGTCGGGGCCTCTGACAGGCAACGGCCCACCTTCATGCTGCACGCCAGCGGCGCAGCCAGAGGGTCTGCCCCGGTGGCGTTGCAGGTGACCGGAGCCCATCAGGTGGGCAATGCGCTGGCCGCAGCCGTGGCGGCGCTGGGGCAGGGCCTGGACGTTTCCACGGTTGCCCTGGCTCTTGGCAACGCCACCGCCCGCTCGCACTGGCGGATGGAACTCAGCTCCCGTCCGGACGGGGCGCTGGTGGTTAACGACGCCTACAACGCCAATCCCGACTCCATGACCGCGGCACTGCGCACCCTCGCCTCGTTGCGTAGACCCGGCGGGCGCCTCCTCGCGGTGCTGGGCGACATGCTGGAACTCGGCCCCGGGGCCGCCGCGGCGCACGTCGAGGTCGGGGCGCTTGCCGCAGCGCTCGGCGTGGACCGGTTGATCGCGATCGGCGCCCATGCCGACGACCTGGTCTCCGGAGCCGGTGGCGTCGAGAGCACCGTGGCATCGGACAGGGCCGCCGCCGCTGCTACCGCCGCCGCCTGGCTGAGTCCTGCGGACGTCGTGCTGGTCAAGGGGTCAAGGGGTTTGGCTCTGGAGAACGTGGCCGAACGACTGTCCGCACCCCACAGGGGGTAATCGACGAGGAGCCAGAGCCATCAGCTTGCTGCTGGCCTTTACCCTCAAACACCTGGCCGGTTCTGGGGCTGTGTGGCCTGCGACTGCTGCGCGACCACGGATATGAGACGGGCAACACCGCTCACCCAGGCCCGAGAAGATTGAGGGATGGTCGCGCGGCTCACGCGTGAAGTAGGCCGCAGCCGCCCAGCAGAACCCCTTCGGATCCTTCCGGGGGCATTCCCGGCACCGTCGGGGGGGCCGTGGCTTGGCGAGCCGCGGCCGGCGCACCTCTCGCCGGGCAAGCCTCAGCCGGGGTAGCGGTGCTCGAGGGCAGCCAGGAGCCGACGCCGGGCGGCCTCAACGTTCTCCCGCCGAGCGGTGGTCATTTCGGCCTCGACCTGCTCGACTTCGGCGGCGAGGCGTTCATCGCGGAATACGCCCCGGATCCAGCGGGAGAAGTCATGGGCCTCGGCGTGGTGAGCGATGACGTCGGCCTCGCAGACGTCCAACTCACTGTGGAAGTCGCGTAGATTTGCAGCCTCGTGACCGGAGGTTGACTCCCGGCTGCGGCGGAACACGAACCGCCGATGGACCGGTAGGTCCGCCGTCGCGTACTTGTGCCAGTGGCGCTCGTGAGTGGTACGCCGGTGGCCGACTATGAAGGGGCGCAGCACTCCGGGCTCGCTGGCGCGCACGAGCAAGCCGGCCCCGGTGGGGAGGGCGGAGAATGCGGCGAGGACATCGTTGACCGGGAGCCTGCTAAACGCCGTGGGGGCGGCGACGACCGCGTCCTCCGCATCAAGGGTAGTTGGCTGCAGGGACACAAGGATGTCGATGCTGTTCCGAGCCTCAGCACTGAGTTCGGTGGGGTGATAGGTGATCATGCAGTGGCCCTTGCGGTCCGGTGCGAACAGGTGTGGAGTCTTGCTCTCTTGGCCGAGAGATTCGTGGGCCTCGTCGATCAGCACCCAGTGGGGCAGGCCGCGGTCGCTGCGCAGATCGGCGAGCCGGGGCGGTGTTTCCTGGTACCACGTTTGCCTTTCTTTCCCCGTGAGCTGGGACAGGTCGGCGATGATGCTTGTGCCATGGTGACTCAACAGGGTGCGTATGAGCCCGGTCCTGGGACCGGGCTCGTGCCCACCCAGATGAACGACGTTGGGCAGGGCGCCCAGACTGGTGTGGTCCCCCTCGGCATCGATGACGACCACGGCGTAGGCGAGACGGATGAGTTGCTCGGCGATGAGCCCGGCCAGAAAGGACTTCCCGGCACGGGTGCCACCCGTCACAAGAATGTTGACCTGGGAGGCCGGAATAGTGGCAGGGGTGGCGTCGAGGTAGGTGCCGAGCGAGATCTGCCAGCGTTCGGGGTGCACGTGGGAGCGCCCGGCCAGGACGTCACCCCGCAGGATCTCGATCACCCCTTTGCCGTCCGGGGCAAGTGTGACGATGTCGGCGCGGCGCTTGAGAGACTCGACGGCGTTGGCGACGGCGACGCCAATCTCGCAGCGCGCGAGCATGGTGTGGTCGTTCTCCGCGTCGCCAATGGCGATAGTGGAGTGTCGGGACAGGCCCAGGTTGTCGAGTGCGGCGTCCAGTCCGGTTCCCTTGGTGACGCCGGCCGGCACGATCATCAGGGCGCCGCGGTTGCGCGTGAGTTGGTAGTCGGCTCCGAGCCGACGGACCTCCTCCAGAACGAGGTGGTCGTGGGTCGCCGAGCAGCCCAGGAGTGCCTGCCCGCGGTCGACCCGGACCCCGCGGCCCGTGAGTGCGTCGGCCAGCGCTGGGTCGATCGGCTGAGCCAGCACCTGCGACCCCGCACTGGTGTGGAGCACCGCGCCGTTTTCGGCGACGATTGCGTCGAACCAGTTGTCCACATCGGCGAACCCGGCCCGCAGGTGACGCAGTGTGCGGCCGGTGACGAGCACGAGGCGGACTGGCGAATGTAGCCAAACCTCATGGCATGCCCCCGTCGTGCGATCTCGTGCGATGAACGTGCGATGAACATGCTACAGAGTGGTGCACGCTGTCGGGGCGTGGCGAGACGGAGAAAAGGCAGAACCCCCAGTCAGTGCGGCTTTCGCCGATTTGACTGGGGGTTCCAACTTGTGTCCGAGAGAGGACTTGAACCTCCACGCCCTAAACGGGCACTAGCACCTCAAGCTAGCGCGTCTACCAATTCCGCCACCCGGACAGGGTGTGCTTCCCTTTCGGGGAGCGACAAGGAACTCTAGCAGGTACACCCCGGGACTACGCAAATCGGGGCTAGGGTGGACTCCAGAAGGGCCCCGGCAGGTGGGCGCGGAACGTCTGAGGAGCAGATGACATGGGCGTTGAGGCGACCTTTGAGATTGAGATCACCCCCACCGAGGCTCTGCTGCCCGCCACCAGCAGGTTCGACTTCGCCAAGGTGTGGGAGGGCGCGGCGCAGGGCGTCAGCAAGGGGGTCATGGTCTCAGGTGGGGACGCGTCCAGCGGGACGGCGGGCTACGTGGCCATGGAGGTCTTCGAGGGTACGCTGGACGGTCGCAAGGGAGCCGTCTCGTTCCAGCAGTTCGGCACCATGCAGGGCGGCGTGCAGGAGCTTCGCTACGAGATCGTCCCCGGCTCGGGCACCGGTGAACTGGAAGAGGTCACCGGGACGCTGCACCTCGAGATCGACGGCGAGGGCCTGCACCACATCACGTTCGAGCTGGGCTAGCCGGCCGTAGCCCGTTCGGGCCGCCGGAGATGTCGTCGAGGGCGGCGACGATGGGCGGCACGAGCGTCTTGTGCTCGACGTCCATGAGCTCGGCCAGGTGTTCCGTGGTGCGGGGGCCGATCAGGGCCGAGGCCACCTGGGGAGCGTCCCTGGTCCACAGCAGCGACACCTGGGCCGCTGTCAGCCCCAGACCCTGGGCCGCGTGTGCCACCGCGTCGACGATCGCCGACGAGCGGGGCTGCAGATACGGCTCGACGAACCAGCTGAAGTGATCTGAGGCGCCGCGGGAATCGCGCGGGATCCGGCCGCCGGCGTACTTGCCGGTCAACACCCCGCGGCCCAGCCCGGACCACGCCAGCACGCCCAGCCGGTGGTGCGCGGCGGCGGGGATGACCTCCACCTCGGCACGCCGTGCCAGCAGGGAGTACTCCACCTGAACGCTGGACAGCGTCACCCGGGCCCGGTCCGCGTCCTGCCAGGTGGCGGCCGTGGCGGTCTGCCAGCCCACGAAGTTCGACACACCCACGTAGTGGGCCATACCCCGGGCGACGGCCGTGTCCAGCGCCGACATCGTTTCGTCGACGGGGGCGTCACCCCAGGCGTGCACCTGCCACAGGTCCACGTGGTCCGTCCCCAGCCGCCGCAGCGACTGCTCCAGGTCGTTGAGCAACGCGCCGCGGGACGTGTCGATCACCCGGCGTCCGTCGCGTACGACGAAGCCCGCCTTTGTGGCGATGACCAGCGACTCCCTGGGCAGACCCGCGTGCAGGGCCTTGCCGATCATCTTCTCCGCGACCCCGGCGCCGTACGCGGGTGCGGTGTCGACGAGGTTGCCCCCACCGTCGACGAAATCGTGCAGGAGGGCCTGCGCCATCGGCCACTCGACGTCGCGGCCCCACGCCATGGTCCCCAAGCCGAGGGGGGAGACATGGAGACCGGTGGCACCGAGTGGACGAAGCTGCATAGCGGGACCCAGCCTAGGCGGCAGCGAGCACGCCGGTGAGCAACAGCACCGCGACGATCGCGGCAACCGCCAGACGGTAGACGACGAAGAGCCGGAAGTTGTGCGTGGAGATGTAGCGCAGCAGCCACGCGATCACGGCGTAGCCGATGATGAACGCCAGGACGGTAGCCACGATGGTGGGACCCCAAGCCGCGGTGGAGTCGCCGCCGATGTCCTTGAGCTTGTAGAGGCCGGAGCCGAAGACGGCCGGGACGGCCAGCAGGAACGCGTAGCGGGTGGCGGCGGGCCGGTCGTAGCCGAGGAACAGGCCGCCGGAGATGGTGGCACCGGAGCGCGACACGCCGGGGATCAGCGCTGCAGCCTGGAACAGACCGAACAGGATGCCGTCGCGCCAGCTCAGCTGCCGCAGGTCCTTGGTGTTGTTCTCGCCGAACTTGTCAGCGATCGCCAGCACGATGCCGACGCCGGCCAGCATCGCCACGGTGATCCAGAGATTGCGCAGCGTGGTGTCGATGGCGTCCTGGAACAGCAGCCCCAGCACGACGATGGGGACGGAGCCGATGATCACCAGCCAGCCCATGCGGGCGTCGGGGTCGGAGTGCTCCACCGTGCCGCGGAGCGAACCGAACCAGCGCGCGATGATGCGTGCGATGTCCTTGCGGAAGTAGACGAGCACGGCCGTCTCGGTGCCCAGCTGGGTGACGGCGGTGAAGGCGGCGCCGGGGTCGCGGCCGTCGAACAGCAGCTGCCCGACGATCGACACGTGCGCGCTCGACGAGATGGGCAGGAATTCCGTGAGCCCCTGCACGATGCCGAGCACGATCGCCTGCAACCAGTCCATATGTGCGTCCTCCCGAAGCCAAACCGGGGGCCACTGTACCGCCGATGAGGCTACTAGGCTTGGGCCCCATGACCAAGGTGGTGCTGATCAGGCATGGCCGCTCGACGGCGAACGCAGCGGGCGTGCTCGCCGGGCGCGCGCCGGGGGTGGCGTTGGACGACATCGGGCGGGGGCAGGCCGTGGCCCTCGGTGAACTGCTGAGGAACGTGACCATCGCGGCCGCCTACAGCTCCCCGGTGGAGCGGTGCATCGAGACGGCCACGCTGGCAGGCTTCCCCCACCCTGAGCTGCTCGACGGCGTCAGCGAATGTGACTACGGCGAATGGACCGGCGCGAAACTCGACGACCTGAGTTCCCAGGAGGTGTGGGCCGACGTGCAGGCCAGGCCCTCCGTCGTGGCCTTCCCCGGCGGCGAGTCCATGCTGGCCATGTTCCATCGAACCACCGCGGCCATCGCCGACGTGGCGGGCAGGCACGGCGCGGACGAGGTCATCGCCGTGTTCTCGCACGGTGACCCGATCAAGGCGATCCTCGCGCACGCCTTCGGAATGCATCTGGACCAGTTCCAGCGCCTCCACGTGCACCCGGCCGGCCTGAGCGTCATCGACTACAGCGGCGAGCGGCCCCTCGTGGTGTGCGTGAACACCGGAGGCGACCTCGCCTCGCTCCTCGGGGGCAACTCCGCTCCGACCATCGGCGGCGGCGATGTCGCGGGCGTAGGGTGATGCCATGATGCTCGCCTTCGACAACCCGGATCGCTGCATCGTCGGCACCATCGGCGCGCCTGGTGAACGCCTGTTCCTCATCCAGGTGGCGCAGGGCAACCGCCTGGCGGCCGTGGCACTGGAGAAGGAGCAGACGCTCCTGCTGGGCGTGCGGGTCGGCGACGTGCTCGACCAGCTCGCGGAACTGGGCCACGAAGTGCCGCCGCGGCAGCCACCGGCTGACAACGGTCCGCTCGACGCGCCCGTCGAGGTGCTGTTCCGCGCGGCGGCCATCGGCCTGGCCTGGGACCATGAGCGCAACCGCCTCCTCCTCGAACTCTTCTCCGCCGAACCTGACGAGGAGGGTGAGAACTCGCTCGTCCAGATCCGGATGACGCCCGTGATGGCGCGGGAGTTCTCCTCCCGAGCGGAGGTCGTCGTCGCCTCCGGGCGGCCCTCCTGCCCGGCGTGCAGCCAGCCACTGGACCCGGCAGGACACATCTGCCCCCGCGCGAACGGCTACCGCGGGCCGCTGTTCGGATGACCGGGCCCAGCGGAGCGCTCCAGGTCGTAGGGCGGCTCGTCGATGCCTCCAACGCCACCTTCCTCGCCGTAGACGAGGAGGAGGCGCACTGGGTGTACAAGCCGGTGGCGGGGGAGGCTCCGCTGTGGGACTTCCCGATGGCCACCCTCGGCCGCCGCGAGGTCGCGGCCTACGCGTTGTCAGAAGAACTCGGGTTCGGTGTGGTGCCGCTGACCGTCTGGTGCGAGGGGCCGCTCGGCGAGGGATCTGCCCAGCGCTGGGTGGACGGCGCCCCCACGCCGCTGATCGATCTGCTTGAGCCCACCGACGTGGACGAGACCTGGTTGCCCATCCTCACCGGTCTGAACGCTGAGGACCTGCCCGTTGTGCTGGCGCACCGCGACGACCCCCGGCTCCGCGCGCTCGCCCTGTTCGACGCGCTGCTGAACAACTCCGATCGCAAGGCCAGCCACGTCATCACGCACGGCGACGCCCTCGCGGGTGTCGACCACGGCGTGAGCCTCCACCCGGACAACAAACTGCGCACCGTCCTGTGGGGATGGGCCGGCGATCCACTCACCGAGGAAGAGCTCTCCATCGTCGCGCTCGCGGCGGGCATCGACGCGCCGCTCGCGCCCGGACTGACCGACGAGGAATGGGCCGCGCTGACGGGGCGGGCCGAGGCGATGCTGGCGGAAGGAGCGATGCCGCGGCCATCCGAGCGGTGGCCCAGCATCCCGTGGCCTCCGATCTAGGCGGTAAGTTGTGACCCATGTATGCGTGGGAAACCGTTGACGTCCCGGCCCTGCCGCCCTCGGGTGGCGCCGTTCCGGACAAGCTCACCCTGTTCGACACAGCGTCGCGCAACCTGGTGCCTGTGGCCGCGGATGTGGAGACCGCGCGCATGTACGTGTGCGGCATCACCCCCTACGACGCCACGCATCTGGGTCACGCCAACACCTACCTCACGTTCGACCTGATCAACCGCGTCTGGCGCGACCTCGGGCTCAACGTCGACTACACGCAGAACGTCACAGATGTCGACGACCCGCTCCTGGAGCGTGCCGCCGAGACCGGCGTCGAGTGGGAGGAACTGGCCGCGGACCAGACGGAGCTGTTCCGCAGCGACATGCAGGACCTGCGCGTCCTGCCCCCGAACAACTACATCGGCGCCGTGGAGTCCATCAGCTGCGTCACCGAACTGATCGATGACCTGCTCGCCAGCGGCCTCATCTACCAGGTGGGCGACGACGAGCACCCGGACTGGTACTTCAACACCGCAGCCGCGCCGGGCTTCGGCGGCGTCAGTCACCTCAGCGAGGCGGAGATGATCGCCAGCTTCCGTGAGAACGGCGGTGACCCGGACCGCCCGGGCAAGCGGCACCCGCTCGACAGCCTGCTGTGGCGCTACTCCCGCGACGGCGAACCCAGCTGGTCCTCGCAACTCGGTGCGGGTCGTCCTGGCTGGCACATCGAGTGCACAGCCATCTCGCTGCGTTACCTCGGAGCGAACTTCGACGTCCAGGGTGGCGGTGCGGACCTCGTCTTCCCGCACCACGAGATGTGCGCGGCGCAGGCCATCGTGGCCAGCCGTGAGCCTCTCGCGGATGCTTTCGTGCACTCCGGCCTGGTGGCGCTCCACGGCGAGAAGATGAGCAAGTCCAAGGGCAACCTCGAGCTCGTCAGCCGCCTGCGCAAGGCCGGGGCGGACCCCATGGCCATCCGGTTGGCGCTACTCGACCACCACTACCAGGAGAACTGGGAGTGGACGCCGGACCAGCTCGAACGGGCCACCGAGCGCCTCGCCCTGTGGCGCGGCATGGTCAACGATGGCGGGGCGCTGCCTGCGGGCGAGACGATCGCCGCCATGCGCACCGCGCTCCGCAACAACCTCGACGCCCCTGCCGCCCTTGCCGCCGTCGACACCTGGGCGGCGGCCAGCCTCAGCATCGGTGGCGACGACACCGATGCCATCTCCGAGATGTCCGCCGCGGTCAACGCGCTGCTCGGCATCAAGCTCTAAGCGATAAGGTCTGGAAACGTGAAGTCCTTCGAACAGCTCTTCGAGCAGCTCACCGAAACCGCGCGCACCCGGCCCGAAGGCTCGAGCACTGTGGAGCGGCTGGACGCCGGCGTGCACGCCATCGGCAAGAAAGTCGTCGAGGAGGCCGCCGAGGTGTGGATGGCCGCCGAGTACGAGTCGAAGGACCAGGCCGCCGAGGAGATCAGCCAACTGCTCTACCACCTGCAGGTCATGATGATCGCCCTTGATCTCGACCTCGACGACATCTACCGCTACCTCTGAGGACGAACACGTGACCACCGAACGACTCCTTCGCATCGCCGTGCCCAACAAGGGCGCCCTCGCCGAGGCCGCGTCGCAGATGCTGCGCTCCGCCGGCTACCGGCAGCGCACCGACAGCAAGGACCTCACGCTGATCGACACCGATCACGGCGTGGAGTTCTACTACCTCCGTCCCCGTGACATCGCGATCTACATCGGCCGCGGCCATCTGGACATCGGCATCACCGGCCGCGACATGCTCCTGGATTCGGCGGCGGACGCCACCGAGGTCATGGCGCTCGGCTTCGGCGGCTCCCGGTTCCGTTTCGCTGCGGTCAACGGGTCGTCGATGACGCTCGAAGACCTCCGCGGCAAGCGCATCGCGTCGTCCTACACCGGCCTGCTCCAGACGTACCTCGACGAGAAGGGGATCGAGGCCGAACTCGTCGGGCTCGACGGCGCTGTCGAATCCGCCATCCGGCTGGGCGTCGCCGACATCGTTGCCGACGTCGTCGACACCGGCACCACGCTGCGTCGCGCGGGCCTCGAGATGTTCGGCGAACCGATCTGCGAATCCGAGGCCGTCCTCATCCAGCGCAACGGCGGCAGCGCGCTGCCGCCTCTGGCGGAGGCGCTGAAGACCCGCCTGCACTCGGTGCTCGTCGCCCAGAACTACATGATGCTCGACTACAACGTGCACACCGATGACCTGGAGGCCACCACGTCGCTGGCCCCGGGCGTGGAGGGCCCGACGGTGTCGGCGCTCTCGAAGGAGGGCTGGAGCGCCGTGCGCGTGCTGGTTCCCCGGAAGGGTGCCCACCTCCTCATGGACCGCCTCCACGACGCCGGCGCGCGGGGCATCCTGCTCACCGAACTCGCCGCCTGCAGGCTCTGAGGAGCGTCGTGACAGATCCCGTCGACCAGCCGCTCACCCCCGAGGAAGACCCCGTCCCCGCGAGGCTCTCGTACTCCAGCCCGCCGGCGCTGATGACCGGTGTCGTGCTGTCCATGGTGCTGCTCTTCGGCGCGCTGTACGGCTGGTACGCGCTGGGTCCGGAGATCCGTGGGCAGGTCACCTGGGCGCAGGCGGGCACGCTGCTGTTCATCGTGTTCCTGATGATCGCCATCATGCTGTCCGTCGGCTATTCACGGCTGTGGGCGGCGGACGGTGTGGTCACCGTCCGCAACGGGCCGTTCCTGCGCCGCTACGGCGTGGACACGATCGCGGGGGTGCGGCTGCGTCCCGGCGATGCCTGGAGTTCACTGTTGGTCAAGCAGGAGGACACCCTCAAGCGCAGGCCCGTGCTGGCCATCCAGTTCCTCGAAGGTGAGGGTGGCAAGCGCAAGATCATCGAACTGCGCCGGTGGCTGAAGGCCAATGGGGCGACCTCGGCGGGCTACAGCAGCGCCGACGCCGACTGAGCCGCCCAGCTCACATGATGCCGCGCTTGCGCAGCAGCGCTTCGATCTCCGCGTCCTCGGGGTCTGTGCCCTTCTGAGCCGGCTGCGCGGCGGGCTTGGCGGCCGGCTTCGCGGCGGGGGAGGGCGTCGACGGCGCGGTGCCGGTGGCGGGCTTGGCCGCGGTGGCGCCGGGCAACTGCCTGGTGCGGTCGCGCTGGGGGGCCTCCCGGCCCGCGGCAGGCTTAACCGCATGCTCACGGGCGGGCTTCCGGGGCAGCATGAGCCCCACGACGGTGAGGATGATGCCGCCCACCAGCAGGCCCAGGCCCCACGCCACGGCGTCGGTGAACACGGTGCGCTGGAACCAGTCCACCAGGCTCATGATCCCGTTGATGAGCAGCCTGAGCAGGCCGGTGAGGTACAGCCCCACGGGAATGGCGGCCAGGCCCAGCCCGATGATCAGCGGCCGCACCCTTCCCACCCGGGCGGTGACTCCTGCGGCGATGGCGAGGATCACGACGGCGACGGCGATGGTCCCGATGAGCTCAATGGGCATGCCCCCCAGTTTGGCACATCGCCGCGGGCGCATGAACGGCTAGGGTTCTGGGCATGGTCGAACTGCGCTCCCTGGCACAACCGAACTCCCGCTTCGCAGGCGACGACGGGGCTGCGGACCCGTTGACCCGCGCCGCCATCGCGCGCGCGCAGGACCACAACGGCTACATCAGGGCCCTGGTGGCACTCTGCACCAGCCGCCTGCTCCTACCGATCGTGGCCAGCGGTGACGAGGGCGGTGACGCCCCAGACCCGGACCGTCACGCGGAGATGGCGGCCGTCACGCTCAAGGACGAGTCCGGCAGTTACCTTCTGGCCTTCACCGGCTACGACTCCCTCAAGGCCTGGGAGGCCGGTGCGCGGCCCGTGCCCTGCCTGCTCGACGAGCTTTGCGCCACCGTCGAGGCCGCTGACGCGGAGCAACTGCTGATCGATGTCGCCGGCCCTGTACCATTCGTGATCGCCGGCGACGCGCTGCAGAAGTTCGCCGACGGTTTCCGTCTCGTCGAGTTCGAGGGCGAGGACTTCGCGTGGGTGAAGTACGCCGAGGACGACGAAGCCTGACCACGCCGCCGGGCCCCGGCGAACCCGGTTTTGGAAGATGCAGGGCGGCCTGCGTATAATCTTCAAGGTTGGCGGCTTCCGGCTGCCCTGATAAAGCGGAGTTCCACTCCCACCCGAGTTGCTGTGGCGGCCGGGTCACCCCGCGACGAGCGGTTGCTCCGTCGTCGAGTTGGTGCGTGGGCCTCTGCATGTGCAGGGGCCTTTTGTCGTTGACCAGTACATACCAACTCTTCAACTGGAGGACCCATCAGCACTGAACCGCGGATCAACGATCGCATCCGAGTACCCGAAGTCCGGCTCGTCGGCCCCAATGGCGAGCAGGTCGGCATCGTGCGCGTCGAGGACGCCCTGCGTCTCGCGGCGGAGAACGATCTGGATCTTGTCGAAGTGGCCCCGCAGGCGCGTCCGCCGGTCGCCAAGCTGATGGACTACGGCAAGTTCAAGTACGAGGCGGCACAGAAGGTGCGCGACGCCCGCAAGAACCAGCAGAACGTCACCACCAAGGAGATGAAGCTCCGCCTCAAGATCGATCAGCACGATTACGAGACGAAGAAGGGCCACGTGGTCCGCTTCCTCAAGGCCGGCGACAAGGTGAAGATCACCATCATGTTCCGCGGCCGCGAGCAGTCCCGCCCCGAACTGGGCATGGAATTGCTGCGCCGCCTGGCGGCCGACGTGGCGGAGTTCGGCTTCATCGAAGCCTCTCCCAAGCAGGACGGCCGAAACATGCTCATGGTGCTCGGACCCACCAAGAAGAAGACCGAAGCCAAGGTCGACCAGGCCGCCGACCGCGACCGCCGCATGGCGGAGCGCAGGGAGCAGGCCGAGAACGAACGGGCAATGGAAGCGGAACTCCGCGCCGCCGCCCAGACGGATGTCCACCAGAAGAAGCGTGGTCCTGCAGACAACATGGACCCAGACATCGATCTCTGAGATCGAGTAGGAAAGCGAGCTAGATATGCCGAAGATGAAGACGCACTCCGGTGCGAAGAAGCGGTTCAAGATGACGGGCACTGGCAAGATCCGTCGTGCTCAGGCCAACCTCGGCCACCTCAACGAGACCTTCGGCTCGACGCGCCTGCGTCGCCTGAAGGGCACCGCCCAGGTGTCCAAGGCCGACGTCAAGTCGGTGCGCAAGCTGCTCGGCAAGCACAAGGGCCGCTGATCCCGCACGCTGAACCCGGCCCAGGCCGGGGCTCAAGCCGGGACGCAGTTCCCACCCCACCATCTTTCTGAATCACACACACCACCCAAGGAGTCACCATGGCACGCGTGAAGCGTTCGGTGAACGCGCTCAAGAAGCGCCGCGAAGTTCTCGAGCAGGCGAAGGGTTACCGCGGCCAGCGGTCGCGTCTGTACCGCAAGGCCAAGGAGCAGCTGCTCCACTCGTACACCTACGCCTACCGCGACCGTCGCGCCAAGAAGGGCGACTTCCGCGGCCTCTGGATCCAGCGCATCAACGCTGCCGTCCGCGCCGAGGGCATGACCTACAACCGTTTCATCAACGGCCTGAAGAACGCTGGTGTCGAGGTGGATCGCAAGATCCTCGCCGACCTTGCCGTCAACGACATCACGGCGTTCAACGCCCTCGTCGCCGTCGCCAAGGACAACCAGCCCGCTGCAGCCGCCTGAAAGCGGACTCAGTGACCCTTCGACCGGACGCAGCCCCTGGCCTTCCCGCCTCGGTGCTGCGTTCGGTTCGTCGTTTGACGGGGCGACGTGGCCGCGACACGGCCGGGCTCTTCCTGGCTGAGGGCCGGCAGGCCGTGCGCGAGGCGCTGGCCGTCGGTTCGCTGGTGGAGGAGGTCATCGTCGATGACCCCGCCAAACACGCCGATCTGCTCGACGCCGTGAACGTGCCCGTGTGGCAGGCCACGGACCAGCAGATGCGCACGCTGAGCGACACGGTCACCCCGCAGGGGATCGTGGCGGTCTGCCGCCAGTTGTCGTTCGGCTGGGAGGACGTCAACGACGCCCGCCTCCTCGTGATCTGCGCGCAGGTCCGGGACCCGGGCAATGCCGGCACCGTGATCCGCTGCGCGGACGCCTTCGGCGCCGACGGCGTGATCCTCACCACGGGAAGCGTCGAGATCTACAACCCCAAGACGGTGCGCTCCACCGTCGGCAGCCTTTTCCACCTCCCCATCCTCACCGGGGTGCCACTCGCTGAGGCGGTTGCCAAGGTCAAGGCCATGGGCATGACGGTGCTGGCTGCCGACGGCGACGGCGACCCGCTCGACCTGAAGGCCGCCGCCGGCGAACTCAGCGGCCCCGTGGCCTGGATCATGGGCAACGAGGCATGGGGACTGCCCGAAGAAGACCGTGAGTTGGCCGACGAGGTGGTCGCCGTGCCAATGTGGGGTGGGGCGGAGAGCCTCAATCTCTCCAGCGCTGCTGCGGTGTGCCTCTACGCCACCGCCTCCGCACAACGACGCTCTTCAGCAGGATGACGGCACCGCGCCGTCCATCCACGCAACAGTGAACAAGGAGGGACCCATGTCGGGGCCAAACGACAACTTCGATCCCAAGCAGGTCGCCTCGCTCGACCCGGCGGCCATCGACGGTTTCGTCGCCGACGCGCTGGCAGCCATCGGCGCCGCGGTCACGACGGCTGAACTCAAGCAGGCGCGGCACGACCACGCTGGCGACACCTCGCCGCTGGCGCTCGCCAACCGCGAGATCGGCGCCCTGCCCCCGCAGGCACGCAAGGAGGCCGGGCAGCGCATCGGCAAGGCCCGCGGCCAGGTCAACCAGGCCTTCGCGGCTCGCCAGGAAGAGGTCGCAGCCGCTGAGCTTGAGGCCTCGTTGATCGCCGAGCGCATCGACATGACCCTCCCGGTCACCACCGGCCCGCGCGGGGCGCTGCACCCCATCACCAACCAGATCGACGAGATGATCGACGTCTTCGCGGACATGGGCTGGGAGGTCGCCGACGGTCCGCAGCTCGAAGCGGAGTGGTACAACTTCGACGCCCTCAACGTGCCGGTGGACCACCCCGCGCGGGCCCTGCAGGACACCCTCTGGATCGACCCGCCGTCGGCAGGCAAGCTGCTGCGCACCCAGACCTCCCCGGTCCAGGCGCGCGCCCTCCTGACGCACGGTGTGCCGCTGTATGTCGTCGTCCCCGGCAAGGTGTTCCGCGCCGACGAGTACGACGCGACGCACCTCCCGGTCTTCCACCAGCTGGAAGGCCTCGTCGTGGACAAGGGCATTTCCATGGCGGACCTGCGCGGCACGCTCGACCACCTGGCCAAGGCAATGTTCGGTGGCGACACCGCCACCCGCATGCGCCCCCACTACTTCCCGTTCACTGAACCCTCGGCCGAGGTGGACGTGCAGTGCTTCGTGTGCCACGGCGAGTCTGTCGGCAACCCCGACGCGCCCTGCCGCACCTGCCGTTCCGAAGGCTGGATCGAGTGGGGCGGTTGCGGCGTCGTGAACCCGCGGGTCCTGCGGGCCTGCGGAGTAGACCCGGAGGTCTACTCCGGCTTCGCGTTCGGTATGGGCATCGACCGCACGGTCATGTTCCGCACCGGCGCCCCCGACCTCCGCGATTTCGTGGAGGGCGACATCCGCTTCAGCCGATCCATCCTGGGAGGAGCCCGATGAAGGCCCCCGTCTCCTGGTTGCGCGACCTCGTCACGCTGCCCTCCGACGTCACCACCGCCAAGCTCGCCGAGCAGTTCACCGCGGTGGGGCTCACCGTCGAACGCATCGAGTCCACGGAGTCGCCGGTGACGGGCCCGCTGGTGGTCGGACGCGTGCTCAGCTTCGTCGACGAACCGCAGAAGAACGGCAAGACCATCCGCTACTGCCGCGTGGACGTCGGCGGGCACAACGACCCTGCCACCGACGAGTTCCCGTCCTCCCGCGGCATCGTCTGCGGCGCGCACAACTTCGCCGAGGGCGACCTCGTCGTCGTGTCGCTGCCTGGCACCGTCCTCCCCGGCAACTTCGAGATCGCCGCCCGCAAGACCTACGGCCACGTCTCCGACGGCATGATCGTCTCGGAGCTCGAGTTGGGCCTCGGCGAGGATCACGACGGCATCATCGTGCTCGCCCCCGGCACCGCGGAGCCCGGCACCCAGGCGCAGGACATCCTGTGGAGCGCCGACGAGGTGCTCGACATCGATGTGACGCCGGACCTGAGTTACTGCCTGTCGCTGCGCGGGCTGGCCCGCGAGGCGGCCATCGCCAACGGCGTGACCTTCGAGGACACCTACCGCCAGCCCCTGCCCGAGCCCGTTGAGGGCGGCCATCCGCTGGTGCTGGAATCCGAGCGCTGCACCTCCTTCGTGGCGCTGACCATCGAAGGCATCGATCCCGCCGCGTCCTCTCCCGAGTGGATGGCTGAGCGGCTGCGCGCCTCGGGCGTGCGTTCGATCTCGCTCGCCGTCGACGTCACCAACTACGTGATGCTCGAATCCGGCCAGCCGCTGCACGCCTACGACGGCGACAAGCTGCAGGGCCCCATCCGGGTGCGGCTCGCGCACGAGGGTGAGCGCCTGACCACGCTGGACGGCCAGGACCGCACGCTCACGACCGACGACCTGCTGATCACGGATGATTCCGGCCCCATCGGCATGGCCGGCGTCATGGGCGGCGAGAACACCGAGGTTTCGGAGGGCACCACGAGGATCGTCCTCGAAGCCGCGCACTTCGAGGCCACCTCGGTGTCGCGCACGTTCCGCCGTCACGGACTGCCGTCCGAGGCCTCGAAGCGCTTCGAGCGCGGCGTCGACCCGCAGCTGCCCTACGCCGCCGCCAAGCGCGCCGCGAAGCTGCTGACCACCCACGGTGGGGGACAGGTGACGGCCGAGACCGTCGTCGGTTCCGCCCCCGTGCCGCACACGGTGTCGCTGCGCAGCGGCCTGATCTCCGACGTGCTGGGTACCCGCGTCGAGCAGGACGAGACGCTGCGCCTGCTCAACGCCGCGTCGATCGGGGTGACCGCGCTGGGGGACTCGCTGACCGTCACCGCCCCCAGCTGGCGCAACGACCTCGTGGACCCCTATGACGTGGTGGAGGAGGTCGGCCGTCACGTCGGCTTCGACCGGATCGGCATGACCCTGCCCGTCCCCCCCGTGACCCGCGGCCTCGACCCGGCCATCCGTGACCGGCGCGCCGCGATGCGCGCGGTGGCCGCCCTGGGCTTCACCGAGGTGCTGTCGCTGCCGTTCGTCTCCGTCGATGAGCTCGACCAGTTGGGCGTTGCCGAGGCGGACCCCCGTCGACGCCTCGTGAAGCTGGCCAACCCCCTGTCGGAGACGCACAGCTACCTGCGCACCTCGTTGCTGCCCGGCCTGTTCACGGCCGTCGCCCGCAACACGTCGCGCAGCCTGTCGGATCTGGCGCTGTTCGAGAAGGGCAAGGTGTTCTTCGACGGTGGGGAGCCCGACGCCCCCCGCCCCGGAGTCGCCGCACGCCCCACCGAGGATGAGTTGGCCGCGCTCGACGCCGCGCTGCCCGCGCAGCCCGAAACCATGGCCGCCGTCGTGACCGGCAACTGGAAGTCCGCAGGCTGGGACGGTCCCGCCGTCGTCGCCGACTGGACCCACGTCGTCGCGTTCGCCGAAGCGGCCGCCGCGGCGGTCGGTGTCGAACTGGAGCGCC
Source organism: Tessaracoccus zhenghani (assembly GCF_055326325.1). NCBI lineage: Bacteria > Bacillati > Actinomycetota > Actinomycetes > Propionibacteriales > Propionibacteriaceae > Tessaracoccus > Tessaracoccus zhenghani. The sequence goes on from NZ_JBUZNQ010000002.1 coordinate 688,286, forward strand.
GCAACGTGGAGATGGCGCCGTGGCATCCCGGCCGGTGCGCCGAACTGTCGGTCAACGGCATCGTGCTGGGCCACGCGGGTGAACTGCACCCCCGGGTGGTCGCCGCTTTCCGCCTACCGGAACGCAGCTGCGCCGTCGAGTTCAACGCCGACCTGCTGCTGGGCCACGCCGTCCGCGGGGGCGACATCGAGCCCATGCGCTCCTTCCCGATGGCGAAGGAGGACGTGGCGCTGATCGTCGACGCCGACATCGCCTCCGTCGAGGTGGAGGCAGCTCTGGCTGAGGGCGCCGGTGAACTGCTGGAGTCGATCGCGTTGTTCGACGTCTACACGGGCGACCAGGTGGGCGAGGGGAAGAAGTCGCTGGCGTTCGCGCTGCGTTTCCGCGCCGATCGGACGCTGACCGACGCAGAGGCCGCGGCGGCCAGGCAGTCCGCGGTGAAGATGGCGGAGGAGCGCTTCGGCGCGGTCCAGCGCGCCTGAGTATCGGATGATCCCGGAAGACACGGGAACGATGCGGGCCCTGCAGCGATCACGCTGCAGGGCCCGTATGGCGTTGAAGAAGTGAGGGCCGGACCGCAGAACGCCTCTCGGCGCGTGGCCGCTCGAAGCGGCTTAAAGTGGAGCCCGGGGTTACCGCGGCCCGGCATCTACCGAGTGTAATGGCTCTGCGCTGAGGCTCAAGTCAGTTGCCCTGATCGCCACAGTTTCGCCTGCATCGTGAACTCCTCGGCCATCGTCGTGTACCCGGCGGCGAGCCGCTCGTGGTCGTCGTGGCGCGGCCCCAGTTCCGCAGCACCCGCTGCCATCACCCGGCTGAACGCCGAGGCGCGCTCGAGCGCCACGGCGAAGTCGCCGGTGAAGGCGCCGCGCAGGATCTGGTTGACCAGGACCACCACTTCCGCCGGGGTGGGGGCGTGCGGGGAGCCCGCGATCGCCTGGTTCACGCCGTCGACCTCCGCACCCTGGGCGAAGATCCGGCCCGCGTCCTCGGGGTTGGCGGCCACGGTGTGCCGGACGAGGTACAGCCGCCACAGCGCGCCGGGCAACGTCTCCGCGGGCGCGTCGGCCCACAGCTCGGCGACGTCGTCGATCCCGTGCTCGTCGGCGTACCCGATCAGCCTGTCGACAATCCGCGGGTCCGGCGCTGTGCGTACCCGGTGGAGGAGAGCGGCGGCCGTGTCGTGGGCCAGCCCGCCGAGCTCTGCAGGGTCGCCGGCGCCGTGGAGCGCCTCGATGATGTCGCCGGGGCGTCGGACTGGCTTGTGGAACTCACGCATGCCTCCAGCGTAGGCGTGCCAGTAGGGTGGGCGCGTGCATATCTCCGCCGGGGCAGCCGGGCGGACAGGGAAGGGGCCTCGTGGCGCTGAGTAGGGCGGCCATCGTCGATGCCGGGTTGGCGATCCTCGACGAGTACGGCCTCGGAGACCTCAGCATGCGGCGCGTCGCGGATTCGTTGGGTGTCCAGGCGGGGGCCCTGTACTACCACGTGCCCAATAAACAGTCGCTCCTGGCCGCGATCGCGGACCAGATCCTCGCCACGCTCACTTCGGTGGATGACCTGTCCGGTTGGGCCCACAGCCTCCGTGCTGCGCTGCTCACCCATCGCGATGCCGCCGAACTCGTGAGCTCCTCCCACGCCCTCGGCCTCGGCACCCTGGATCCGACGGCAGGTGGCCGCGACCTCCTCACCCGTGCGGGGCACCCGGAACCTGAGGCGACGATGGCGGCGCTGCTCCACTTCGTGCTCGGGCACGTCGTCGAGGAGCAGACCCGCACCCAGATGTACGCCCTCGGAGTTCTGACGGAGTTCGACCCGGCCCTCGCGGAGCATCATTTCCGGGTCGGCGTTGACACCTTCGTGCGGGGAGTGACCCCGGTAGGGTAACTCCCATGAACCGACAGCGACGTGGTTCCCGGCCGGCGATCTGGATCGCGGTAGTTGCGCTCGCGTGCGCCCTGATGGCCTGCACCGACACCGTGAAAGTCAGTCCGTCCACCTATTCGGGCGATCCTGATTCCCAGGCGCTCACCCTCCAGATCCAGGCCGCCGCCGGCGACACCGTCGCAGCCGTGGAGGTGACCGAGGAGACCGATGAGCAGGTCGTGATCGAGGTCCTCATCGACGAGAGCTCCCGTGACAGCGAGGATGCCGCCACCCTTGAGGCGGTCGTGGAACTGGACAGGGTGCTGGGCACCCGGGAGGTCGTCGACACCGAGGGCCGGGCCATTCCCCAGGCCTGACGGCGCAACCCAGGTGCCCCTGTTATTCCAATCCGCTAGTGTCAAACCATGAGCGCTTTCCCTGACGGCGACACCATCCGGGTGACCGGACACGCCGAGGCCCTCGCCGTGGTGCAGGACCCCGAGACGTTCTCCAGCAAGGTGTCGCGTTTCCTGCAGGTACCCAACGGGCTCGACGGTGAGGAGCACGCCGCCTTCAGGCGTGCGCTGGACCCCTACTTCAACGAGGAGCGGATGGCTGCCCTCGAAGGACCGGTCCGGGAGGTGGCCCGCCGAGCCGTCGCCGCCGTGCCGAAGGGTGAGCCCGTCGAAGTCATTCACGGCCTGGGCGTGCAGTTCGCCGTCGACGCGATGCTGGCCTGGCTCGGCTGGTCACCGGACCTGCGGCAGGAACTGATCGACTGGGTGGCGGAGAACGCCAGCGCCTCCCGCTCGGGTGACCTCGAGCGCACCACGGAGGTGGCGCAGTGGTTCGACGACATCATCGGGCGCGTGGTGGACCCGCGGGCGGCGCATTTCAGCGAGCCGTCCCAGGATGTCACCGACGAGCTCATCCGTCAGGAGGTCGACGGCCGGCAGTTGGCGCGGCCGGAGATCATCTCCATCCTGCGCAACTGGACGGGCGGCGACCTCGGGTCCTTGGCCCTCTGCGCGGGCGTCGTCCTCCACCAGCTGGCGGAGGACCCGGCCATCGAGGCGGAAGTCCGCTCCCGGCGCACGGATCCGTCGGCCCTCGCCGCGGCCATCGACGAGCTGCTCCGCATCGACGACCCGTTCGTGAGCAACCGACGTGTCGCCACGCGTGAGACGAAGGTGGGCGGTTGCCCCGTCGCCCACGGTCAGCGCCTCGTCGTGGACTGGACGCTGGCCAACCGCGACCCGGCGCGTTTCCCGGACCCGGACCGGTACGAGCCCGAGGCCAATGCCGGGGCGAACCTGGTCTACGGCGCGGGCCCGCACGTGTGCCCCGGCCGGCCGCTGGCCACTCTGGAGTTGCGCATCCTCCTCGAAGAGGTGCTCGACGCCACCAGGGATCTGTCGCTTCCCCCGGATCAGCCCGGCGTCCGCGCCGAACGCCCGCTGGGCGGTTGGTCGCAGAAGCCGGTCGTCTTCGCCTAGGAGCGCCTGGTGGCTCCTGCGAGGAGAAGGGCCAGCAGGCCCAGGCCGATCAGTCCGTAGGCGACGTACAGCGCTGGCTGGGTGAAGTCCAGGAACGACTGGGTACCGCCCTCGACGATCCGGGTGCGCACCGCGGCGGCCAGGGAGTCACCCTCGGGGAAGGCGACCCTCTCGACGGTGAGCCGGCCGAACCACAGGCCCACCACCGCCGCCGCGCCCGCCAGGAGAAGCGCCACCCAGCGGCCGCGCCGCGACCCGATGAGGAGGCCGATGACCGCCAGCGCCCCGGCCGCCGCGTAGAACCACGGCCAGTTGCGGGCGGCGCCCACGCCGTCGGCGATGGACTGGGTGATGGACTCCGACGGCTGACCCAGCGGGAGGCGGACATCGGCCAACTGGACCTGTTCGAGATAGGGGTGCAGCGGCTCTGCCGAGACCTCCATCAGCTTCGCCTTCCCCAGTTGGGCGAAGGGGGAGAGGTCGAACCAGATGGTGGGAGCCTCCAACGTCTCGTCCTCGCGCACCGCATCGAGAGCCTTCACGTAGGCCACGCGGGAACGGTCGATGGACTCGTTCCAGGCGCGCTGCACGCTTGGGTCCGCGAGCGCGGTCATCACCGCGACGGTGATGACCTGGTTGATCTGTTCGCCGATGAGCGGCAGTTCGAGCATCTCCGCAGGCACGGCCTTCTTCGCCTCAGCGGTGAGGGTGGAGGACAACTCCGCGGTGATCTCGCTGTCCGTGGCCAGCGGGCCGACGATACGCTGCATGGGCGCAGGAGTGCGCGCCAGCCGGTCGACCCAGTGGGCGCCCATGGCCCCGAACCCGACGGCCACGGCCATGAGCAGGACTGTGAGCGCGATGAACGAGCGCATGAAACTCATGCGGTAAGCGTAGACGCTGCGGCTGACGCCGGACTGTGACCATGGTTCGAGCGCGGTGGCATATCTATTCGATCTATGGAATAGTTTCCCCCATGACGTATTCAGTGGCGGTGGCCGGATGCACCGGCTACGCGGGCGGGGAACTGCTGAGGCTCCTGCTGCAGCATCCGGATGTGACGATCGGTGCCCTCACCGGCAACTCCAGTGTGGGGGACCGCCTGGGCAACCACCAGCCGCATCTCGCGCCGCTCGCAGACCGCGTGGTCGAGCCCACCACCGCCGAAGTGCTCGCCGGTCACGACGTCGTGTTCCTCGCGTTGCCGCACGGCACCTCCGCCGCCATCGCCGAGCAACTGGGCCAGGACGTGCTGATCGTGGACGCCGGAGCAGACTTCCGGCTCCGGGACGCCACGCAGTGGGAGAAGTTCTACGGCTCCCCGCACGCAGGCACGTGGCCCTACGGCCTGCCCGAACTGCCCGGCGCCCGCGAATCCCTCGCTGGAAGCAGACGGGTGGCGGTGCCCGGGTGCTACCCGACGGCCATCACGCTGGCACTCCTCCCCGCCGTCGCGGCCGGCCTGATCGACGCCTCCCAGATCTCCGTCGTCGCCGCTTCCGGCACGTCCGGCGCCGGCAAGTCGCTCAAGCCGGACCTGCTGGGCTCGGAGACCATGGGCAACATGAGCCCCTACGGCGTCGGTGGCCTGCACCGCCACACCCCCGAGATCGTGCAGAACCTCTCCGACGTCACCGACGCCGCGGTGAACGTGAGCTTCACGCCGCTGCTGGTCCCCATGCCCCGCGGCATCCTGGCCACCTGCTCCGCCCCGGTCGCCGACGGCGTGACCACCGCCTCCGCCCGCGTGGCCTACGCCACCCGGTACGAGAGCGAGCCCTTCGTCGATCTTCTCCCCGAAGGCGTCTGGCCCCAGACCGCAGCCGTGGTCGGGTCCAACCGCGTCACGGTGCAGGTCGTCGTCGATGAGACGGCCGGGCGCCTGATCGCCATCTCTGCCATCGACAACCTCACCAAGGGCACCGCGGGCGGCGCCGTCCAGTCCATGAACCTCGCCCTCGGCCTGCCGGAGACCACCGGCCTCAGCACCGTAGGAGTTGCCCCGTGAGCGTCACCCTCCCCAAGGGCTTCACCGCCTCCGGCTCGACGGCCGGCCTGAAGGCGTCCGGTAAGCCCGACGTCGCCGTCGTGCACAACACCGGCCCGTCCATGGCGGCCGCCGCGGTCTTCACCACGAACCGGGTCTTCGCTGCGCCGGTCAAGTGGTCGCGGCAGGCTGTCTCCGACGGCCAGCTCCAGGCGATCGTGCTCAACTCCGGTGGGGCCAACGCCTGCACCGGTGCCGAGGGCTACAAGGACTCCGCCGCCACGGCGGCCCGCGTCGCCTCGAACCTCGGGCTCATCATCGACAATGTCGCCGTCTGCTCCACCGGGCTCATCGGGGTGCGGTTGCCGATGGACAAGCTCCTCCCCGGCGTCGACGCCGCGTGCTCGGCCCTCACCACCGACGGGGGAGCGGCGGCCGCTGCGGCGATCATGACCACGGACACGGTGGCCAAGCAGGCCGGCGTCACCGTCGGCCAGTGGTCGATCGGCGGCATGGCCAAGGGGGCCGGGATGCTGGCACCCGGCCTGGCCACCATGCTGGTGGTCCTCACCACCGACGCGGACCTGGGCGCCAAGGACCTCGACAAGGCCCTGCGGGAGGCCACCCGGCTCAGTTTCGACCGGGCTGATTCCGACGGCTGCATGTCCACCAACGACACCGTCGCGCTGCTGGCGTCCGGCGCCGCCGGGGTGCGCCCGGAAATCGGCGCCTTCACCGCAGCGCTGGTGGACGTCTGCCAGGACCTGGCGCGCCAGCTCATCGCCGACGCCGAGGGCGCCCAGCACGAGATCGCCATTGAGGTCACCGGAGCCGCAACCGAGCGCGACGCCGAGGTGGTCGGCCGCGAGATCGCGCGCTCCAACCTGTTCAAGTGCGCCGTCTTCGGCGGAGACCCGAACTGGGGGCGGGTGTTGTCGGCCATCGGTGTCACCGACGCGAAGTTCAACGCCGACGACCTCGACGTCTCCTTCAACGGCGTCATGGTGTGCCGGGGCGGGCAGATCGGCGACGACCGCAACCTCGTTGACCTCTCCGGGCGCCACGTCGCCGTGACCGTCGACCTCCACGCCGGCAACGCCGCAGCAACCATCCTGACCAACGACCTCACGTATGACTACGTGAAGGAGAACGCGGAGTACTCCACCTAAATGATGACCAGGCCCCAGTCCCACCAGCAGCCCGAACTGATCGCCAAGGCATCCACCCTCATCGAGGCCCTGCCCTGGCTCGCTGAATACGCCGGTCAGACCGTCGTGATCAAGTACGGCGGAAACGCCATGACCGACGAGCACCTCAAGCGCGCCTTCGCGGAGGACATCGTGTTCCTGCGCCGCGTCGGGGTGAAGCCGGTGGTGGTGCACGGCGGCGGGCCGCAGATCTCGTCGATGCTCAAGAAGCTGGACATCGATTCGGAGTTCCGCGGCGGCCTGCGCGTCACCACGCCGGAGGCGATGGATGTGGTGCGGATGGTTCTGGTGGGCCAGGTGGGCCGCGAACTCGTCAACCTGATCAACCAGCACGGCCCGTTCGCCGTCGGTATGTCCGGTGAGGACGGCGGTCTCTTCACCGCCAAGCGGCGCGGGCTCATGGTCGACGACGAGGAGATCGACCTCGGCCTGGTGGGCGACGTCGAAGCGGTGGACCCCGCAGGCATCAACGACCTCATCGACGCCGGGCGCATCCCCGTGGTCGCCACGGTCGCCCCGGATTCGGACGGGCAGGTGTACAACGTCAACGGCGACACCGCCGCGGCTGCGCTCGCCGTCGCCCTCGGCGCCAAGCGCCTCGTCATGCTGACCAACGTCGCCGGCGTCTACGCCAACTACCCCGACGAGAGTTCGATCATCACGCAGATCAGCACCGACGAGGTGCGCGAGATGCTGCCCGCGCTCGACGCCGGCATGATCCCCAAGATGGAGGCCTGCGTCCGGGCGGTCGAGGGCGGGGTCACCTCGGCGACCGTCCTCGACGGCCGCGTCCCGCACTGCCTGCTGCTCGAGATCTTCACCAACCAGGGCGTGGGCACCATGGTCACCAATGCCGGCGTAGCGAAGGAAGGCAACTGATGACGCAGGACGAACTCACGGCCAGCTACGGGGAGGTCATGATGAACGCTTTCGGCGCCCCGAAGCGCATCTTCGAGCGCGGCGAGGGCGTGCACCTCTGGGACACCGACGGCAGGCAGTACACCGACCTGCTCTCCGGCCTGGCGGTCAATGCCCTGGGCCACGCCCATCCCGGCGTCACGCAGGCGATCACCGAACAGCTCGGCCGCCTCGGCCACGTATCGAACTTCTTCGCCAGCGAGCCGCAGATCCGGCTGGCGCAGCGGCTCGCCGCGCTGACCGGCGACTCCGGTGCGCGGGTGTTCTTCACCAACTCCGGCACCGAGGCGAACGAGGCCGCCTTCAAACTGACCCGGCTCACCGGCCGCACGCGCATCATCGCGATGGAGGGGGCCTTCCACGGCCGCACCATGGGCGCCCTGGCCATCACCGCCAACGCGAAGTACCGCGAACCCTTCGTGCCCCTTCCGGGCGACGTCACGTTCGTCCCCTACGGCGACATCGAGGCGCTGCGGGCCGCTGTCGACGACACTGTGGCCGCCGTCGTCGTCGAGGCGGTGCAGGGAGAGAACGGCGTGGTGCCGGCGCCTGACGGCTACCTCGCCGAGATCCGCGAGCTCACGCGGGCGCACGGTGCGCTGATGTGGGTCGACGAGGTGCAGACCGGTCTCGGGCGGTGCGGCGAATACCTCGCACACCGGACGGTGAGCGCGGTCGCCGACCTCATCACGCTGGCGAAGGGGCTCGGCAACGGTTTCCCGATCGGCGCCTGCATCGCCACCGGCCCCGCGGCCGACCTCCTGCAGCCCGGGCAGCACGGCACCACGTTCGGGGGCAATCCCGTGGCCGCCGCCGCAGGCAACGCCGTGCTCGACGCCCTGGAGGGCGGCGTGCTGGAGAACGCGCGCCGCACCGGGGAGCGGCTCGCCGACGCCGTGCGCGGCCTGAACGCGCCGTCGATCAGCGAGGTGCGCGGAAGGGGCATGCTGCTCGGCGTCGTGATGACCGGTGGGAACGCCGCGCAGGTCGCCGACGCGGCCCTCGACGCGGGCTTCGTGATCAACGCACCGCGGCCCAACGTCATCCGGCTCGCTCCGCCGCTGATCGCGACCCCCGACGACCTGCAGCCTTTCCTCGACGCCCTTCCCGCGCTGCTCCGGGACAATGCCTAAGTTGACCCGCGTCGGCCGGCTCGCCACGCTTCGTCAGTTGCTCGTGGAGGCGCGCTACACGTCGCAGGGTGAACTGATCGACGCCCTGGCCGAGCGCGGCATCGCCGTGAGCCAACCCACGCTCAGCAAGGACCTCCTCGAGCTGGGCGCCGTGCGGCAGCGCGCCGTCGGCGGTGCCCTCGTGTACGCCCCCGCGGGGGAGGAGGGCGAGGACGCCGCACTGGAGAAGCTCGCCCGGCTCTGCGCCGAGCTGCTGCAGTCCATCCGGCACGCCGGCACCCAGATCCTCGTCAGGACGCCGCCCGGGGCGGCGCAGTATTTCGCCTCGTACCTCGACCTCGCCGGGCTCCCCGGCGTGTTGGGTACGATCGCCGGCGACGACACCGTGCTGGTGATCGCCACCGACACCGAGGCCGCCATCCGAACGGTGGGGACCGTCTCCGAGATGACCCGCACCGGCAAACCAGCAAAGGAAGACTTGTGAGCACTGATCAGGGACGACTCTGGGGCGGCCGATTCGAGGGCGGGCCCAGCGAGGCGATGTTCGCGCTGAGCAAGTCCACCCAGTTCGACTGGCGCCTCGCCCTGCACGACATCGCCGGCTCCCGCGCCCACGCCAAGGCGCTGCTCGCGGCCGGCCTGCTCACCCAGGATCAGGCCACGGCCATGGATGAGGGGCTGGCCGAGCTGGCCCGTCTCGTCGAGGCAGGCGACTTCCTGCCCGCCGACAGCGACGAGGACGTGCACGGCGCCCTCGAGCGGGGTCTGAAGGACATCGTCGGGGCGGACCTCGGTGGCCGCATCCGCGCCGGCCGCTCACGCAACGACCAGATCGCCACGCTGATCCGCTCCTACCTCCGCGAGGAGATCCGGCTGATCGCCCAGGACGTCGACGGGGTCCTCAGTGCGCTCGCGGCCCAGGCGGAGAAGTACCTGGGTGCCGTCATGCCCGGCCGCACGCACCTCCAGTCGGCCCAGCCCATCCTGCTCAGCCACCACCTGCTGGCCCACGCCTGGCCGTTGGTCCGCGACATCCAGCGCCTCCACGACCTCGACAAGCGCCTCTCGGTCAGCCCGTACGGCTCGGCCGCCCTGGCCGGCACGTCGCTGGGTCTGAGCCCGGAGCTGGTGGCCCGGGAACTGGGCTTCACCTCGTCCGTGCCGAACTCGATCGACGGCACCGCGGCGCGCGACCTCATCGCCGAGGCGGCCTTCGTGCTGGCGCAGATCGGCGTGGACTTGTCCCGCCTCTCCGAGGACGTCATCCTGTGGTGCACCGCAGAGTTCGGTTTCGCGACCCTCGACGACGCCTGGTCCACGGGCAGTTCGATCATGCCGCAGAAGAAGAACCCCGATGTCGCCGAGCTCGCGCGCGGCAAGGCCGGCCGCCTCATCGGGAACCTGACCGGCCTGATGGCCACGCTCAAGGGCCTTCCTTTGGCCTACAACCGCGACCTGCAGGAGGACAAGGAGCCCATCTTCGACGGCATCGACCAACTGCATGTGCTGATCCCCGCCGTCGCCGGGATGGTCGGCACGCTGACGTTCCATCCCGAGCGGATGGCCGAGGTGGCGCCGAAGGGCTTCTCGCTGGCGACGGACGTGGCAGACCACCTGGTGCGCAGCGGCGTGCCGTTCGCCGTGGCCCACGAGGTCGCGGGGGAGACGGTCCGCTATTGCGAGCTGAAGGGCATCACCCTCCAGGACCTCGCCGCCGACGACCTGCCCCGGATCTCCGAGCACCTCGACGACGCCGTCCTCGGTGTGCTCACCGTCGAGGGGTCCGTGGCGTCGCGCGACGGACGGGGCGGCACCGCGCCCGCGAGGGTCGCCGAACAGCTCGCCGAACTCCGCGCAGCCCAGGCGGCTCTGGCGGATTTCTGATGCCGGCCAGGCCCCACTAACCTGAAGCCATCCGCTGACAGGGGCAGGCAATGACGCGACTCACTGTGGACGACATCATCTCCACCATCCTCGACGGCGGCTCCGTCCGGGCCTGGGACGAGGCGATCCCGGATCCCGCCATCGTCGAGCCGTACCGCGACGACCTGGAGGCCGCCCGCGCGAGGACGGGTCGTGACGAGTCGGTCGTCGCCTGTGAGGGCACCCTCAACGGCAGACGTGTGGCGCTCGTCGCCGGTGATGCGGCCTTCCTCGGCGGGTCCATCGGCGTCTCGGCGGGGGAGCGCCTGACCCGCGCCATCGAGCGCGCCACCGCTGAGCGGCTCCCCATCATCGCGCTGCCGGTGGGCGGCGGCACCCGCATGCAGGAGGGCACCGTCGCGTTCCTCCAGATGGTCAAGATCACCGGCGCCGTCATGGCTCACAAGGACGAACACCTGCCGTACCTGGTGTACCTGCGTGACCCCACGATGGGCGGCGTGTTCGCTTCCTGGGGATCGCTGGGGCACGTCACGCTCGCGGAGCCCGGCGCCCTCGTCGGCTTTCTGGGACCCCGCGTGTACGAAGCGCTCTACGGCGCCCCGTTCCCGCCCGGCGTGCAACTGTCGGACAACCTGGCCGAACGCGGCGTCATCGATGCAGTCTGCGACATCGCCGACGTGCCGGCTGCCTTTGACAGACTGCTCAGCGTGGTCCAGCAGCGCGTCGGTTCGATGCCGCCGCCGCTGCCGTCGGCGGTGGATTTGCCGGATATCCCTGCCTGGGAGTCGGTGGCACGCACCCGCCGCGACGACCGCCCAGGCCTCCGCGACCTCCTGGAGGTCGCCGCTTCGGACGTGACCATGCTCAACGGCACCGGCGACGGTGAGTCCCACCCCGGCTCCGTCCTGGCCGTGGCCCGTTGGGGCGATGCGCCGTGCGTCATCGTCGGGCAGGACCGACACGACCAGGGGCGGCCGCTCGACCCCGCCGCCCTCAGGGAGGTCCGACGGGGGATCCGGCTGGCCCGCGAGCTCAAGCTGCCCCTGATCTCCGTCATCGACACCCCTGGGGCGGCGCTGTCGAAGGAGGCGGAGGAGCGCGGGCTGGCCTCGGAGATCGCCCGGACGCTCAGCGAGTTGCTCACCCTGCCGAGCCCCACCGTGAGCCTCTTGATGGGGCAGGGGACCGGCGGCATCGCGCTGGCCCTGACGCCGGCAGATCGCGTGGTCGCCGCACAGCACGCCTGGCTCGCGCCGCTCCCGCCCGAGGGGGCCTCGGCGATCGTGCACCGCGACGTCGATCACGCGGCTGAGATGGCCACCGCCCAGGGGGTTCGCTCGGCAGACCTGGTGACGGCCGGCATCGTCGACCGCATCGTTGCGGAGCCGGACGACCCCGCCCGGGACCGCGCGGAGTTCTGCCGACGGTTGGGCGAGGCGCTGCACGACGAGGTCGCCCGCGTCGTGACCATGCCCGGCCGCGACCGCAGGGCGATCCGCCGCAGGCGGTACCGGCAGCTCGGCTGGCCCGCGGGGTAGTCGCACCGTCAGACGGGCGCGGAACGGCTCCCCGGGAGCGGACGCTACGATGGCGCTTGTGAATGCACTACTTGACGACCTGCGTTGGCGTGGGCTGATCGCCCATTCGACCGATCCGGAAGCGCTGGCTGCGCACCTGGACGAAGGGCCGGTCAAGTTCTATATCGGATTCGACCCCACGGCGGAGAGCGTCCACACCGGCAACCTCGTGCAGGCTCTGCTGGCCCGCCGGTTGCAGGACGCCGGCCACCAGCCGTTCATGCTGGTGGGCGGGGCCACCGGCCTCATCGGTGACCCGAAGGAATCAGGCGAGCGCGTGATGAACTCGGTCGAGTTGGTGCACGAATGGGTGGACAGGATCCGCGGCCAGGTGGGGCGCTACGTCAACTTCGACGGCCCGAACGCCGCCACCATGGTCAACAACTACGACTGGACCAGCACAATGTCGGTGCTCGACTTCCTGCGCGACGTCGGCAAGCATTTCCCGGTCAACCGCATGCTGGCCCGGGATGTGGTGGCCCGTCGCCTCGAGGCCGGCATCTCGTACACGGAGTTCTCCTATGTGCTCCTCCAGTCGATGGACTTCCGTGAGCTGTACCGCCGCTACGGCGTCACCCTGCAGACGGGCGGCTCGGACCAGTGGGGCAACCTGACCGCAGGGGTGGAACTCATCCGCCGTTCAGACCAGGGGAAGGCGCATGCGCTGGCCACCCCGCTGCTGACGAAGGCGGACGGCACCAAGTTCGGGAAGACCGAATCCGGCACCGTCTGGCTCGACGGTAGCCTCACCAGCCCGTACGCCTTCCACCAGTTCTTCCTGAACTCGGAGGATTCCAAGGTGGTGGACTACCTCAAGGTGTTCTCGTTCCGCTCCCGCGAGGAGATCGAGGCCCTCGAGCAGGCCACCATCGAGGCGCCCTTCAAGCGCGAGGCGCAGCGGGCGCTGGCAGATGAAGTGACCGACATCGTCCACGGCCGGGCTGAACGGGAGGCGGCTGTCGCAGCGGCTGCCGCACTCTTCGGTCGCGGTGAGTTACACGAATTGAGCCCGGAAACCCTGGGTAGCGTTGCCGGCGAGGTCGGTGGCGGCGAGCTGGAGCCCGGGGCCACCATCGTCGACGCGATGGTCGCGGCCGGAGTGTCGAAGTCGAAGGGCGAAGCCCGCCGCACTGTTGCCGAGGGCGGCGCGTACCTCAACAACGAGAAGGTCGAGGACCCGGACCTGACGCTCGATGGGGAACGGCTGCTGCACGGTCGCTTCGCCGTCGTGCGGCGCGGGCGCAAGACGGTGGGCATCGCCAGCCTGCGCTGAGACCTTTGACGGCTACTGCCGTTCAGTCAGGCCCTCTGCACCGAGCGAGTGCACCACCGCGCGGGTGCGCGCCGCGGATTCCAGCATCGCGGAGGACAGCGGCGTGCCCTTCCTGAGCTCATCAGGAATCAGATGCACCCGGGCCGGCACGCTGCCCGACTTCGGGGTGATCAGGGTGGGCGCGTATTCTGCGGCGCTGGCGGTGAAGCCCCCGCCCTCCCGCTCCGTGAAGGTGATCTGGGCCACATACCCGTCGTAGGTGTGGGGTTGTGCGGGGCCGCTGGCCGCGATCAGGTTGCCCGCCCCGTAGACCACCCACTTGCCGTTGACCTTCGTGATGGGCTGCACGACGTGGGCGTGCTGCCCGAACACGAGGTCCACCTCCGGCGCGGCAGTCACGGCTTCGGCGTAGGCGGCCTGCTGAGCGGTGACGGCGCTGGAGTACTCGTCTCCGGCGTGCATGTGCACCGCCACGAGGTCGGCTCCCGCGTCTTTGGCCGCTCTCGCTTGTGCCACGGCCCGCTCGGCGTCGAGCAGGTCGACGGACCAGGGCTTACCGGGCGGCCTCTCCAGACCGTTCAGCCCGTAGGTCTGGCTCACCACGGCCACCTTCACGCCTGTGGCCGTGGTGAAGATCACCGGGGTGGCCGCCTCCAGTGGTGAGGCGTAGGAGCCGGCGGTCAGGATCCCCGCAGCCCGGTGCACCTCGATCGTGCGCACCAACCCCTCCCAGCCCTGGTCCATGGTGTGGTTCGACGCCGTGGTGCACAGGTCCCAACCCGTCGCCCGGATGGCCGGGGCGATCTCCTGGGGTGCGGCGAACGTGGGGTAGTTCTCGTACGGTCCTCCCGCGGGGGCGAAGGGCACCTCGGAATGGCAGATGGCCAGATCAGCGGCCGACACGTAGTCGGTCAGAGACGCGAGCTGGGGGACGAAGTCGAACCTCCCCGAGGCCGACGCGCCGGCATCCAGCTCCGCGCTGGCCCAGAGACTGTTGTGCCACAACAGGTCCCCGCTCACGTTGACGCTGACAGTGCGGGCGGCGAATGGACTGGGAGCCTCTAGGGTCGACGACGCAGCGGTGGGCGAAGCAGCGCTACCCGGGGAAGAGGGGAGAGGGGACGGAACCACCCCAGCCCTCATGGGAGCACAACCCACCAGGAGCACCGCCGTCAGAGCAGCAATGGCGCGGCCGGTTAGTCTCATGGCTCCACTGTACGAATGCACTGCGGCGTGCGCGCATCCGCATCACCCCCAGGTCTGATTTGCCGGGACTGCGGCACAGGTGTAATGTTCCTCAAGCTCCGAGGTGCACCGCACTGAATCAGGACGGACCAGGAGCCATACCCACCAAGCCGTAGCAACGGGACGAGTGTGCGTTCAGACGAACCCGCTCCATGCCTGGGCGACTGGCGCGGGCCCGGGGCCGACGATTTGCTGGCCGCAAGGGAAACGGGTAATGTGTAGCAGGCCGCTTCGGCGGTGACGAACAACTCAACAGCGGTCGGCCTCAAACCAGACGGTTTGACATCGATGAGGTAAGCCGAGTAAAGTTTGGCTCCGCGAAAGCGGTCGCCAACAGCAAAACTCCCAGTCACGGGGGATTTGCCTCTGCTACTCAAGCTCCTCAGCCAAATCGAAATGATTTGACAGGCCGAGCGCAAGTAAGTAAAGTTGGACGAGCCGCTCAGCGGCGAAGACAACTCAACCGAACAAGCTGAAGACGGCGCGGATTTGACCGGCCGGCAGCAAGCGAGTAAGGTTGATCGAGTTGCCCCAAGCGGGAATCGCACGGAAAATGGTGTGGTTGAAGCGTGGGTCGCACCCGAAACTTGAGAACTCAACAGTGTGCTTTAAGTCAATGCCAAATACATGCACTGGCAAGGCTTTTCGGAGTCTTGTCGTGCGAACCCGTCTCCCAGCTTTGGTTGGGGATGGATTCCTTTGAATTAATATTGATTAAAGTCCAGTTTTTTGGATTTTGTCGGTATCAAACTAGTTGACAGTTGAGCAGGTGCCTTTTGGGGTGTCTGTACTGATAATTTTCAACGGAGAGTTTGATCCTGGCTCAGGACGAACGCTGGCGGCGTGCTTAACACATGCAAGTCGAACGGTAAGGCCCTTTCGGGGGTACACGAGTGGCGAACGGGTGAGTAACACGTGAGTAACCTGCCCTTGACTTTGGGATAACTCCTGGAAACAGGTGCTAATACCGGATACCAGCCTTCACGGCATCGTGTTGGTTTGAAAGCTCCGGCGGTCAAGGATGGACTCGCGGCCTATCAGCTTGTTGGTGAGGTAGTGGCTCACCAAGGCTTCGACGGGTAGCCGGCCTGAGAGGGTGACCGGCCACATTGGGACTGAGATACGGCCCAAACTCCTACGGGAGGCAGCAGTGGGGAATATTGCACAATGGACGCAAGTCTGATGCAGCAACGCCGCGTGCGGGATGACGGCCTTCGGGTTGTAAACCGCTTTCAGCAGGGACGAAGCGAGAGTGACGGTACCTGCAGAAGAAGCACCGGCTAACTACGTGCCAGCAGCCGCGGTGATACGTAGGGTGCGAGCGTTGTCCGGATTTATTGGGCGTAAAGAGCTTGTAGGCGGTTTGTTGCGTCGGTAGTGAAAACTCAGGGCTTAACCCTGAGCCTGCTTCCGATACGGGCAGACTTGAGGAAGGTAGGGGAGAATGGAATTCCTGGTGAAGCGGTGGAATGCGTAGATATCAGGAGGAACACCAGTGGCGAAGGCGGTTCTCTGGACCTTTCCTGACGCTGAGAAGCGAAAGCGTGGG
The DNA here is from genome assembly GCF_055326325.1 of Tessaracoccus zhenghani. NCBI lineage: Bacteria > Bacillati > Actinomycetota > Actinomycetes > Propionibacteriales > Propionibacteriaceae > Tessaracoccus > Tessaracoccus zhenghani. The sequence goes on from NZ_JBUZNQ010000002.1 coordinate 704,422, forward strand.
GAGCAAACAGGCTTAGATACCCTGGTAGTCCACGCCGTAAACGGTGGGTACTAGGTGTGGGGTTCATTCCACGAACTCCGTGCCGCAGCTAACGCATTAAGTACCCCGCCTGGGGAGTACGGCCGCAAGGCTAAAACTCAAAGGAATTGACGGGGCCCCGCACAAGCGGCGGAGCATGCGGATTAATTCGATGCAACGCGAAGAACCTTACCTGGGTTTGACATATGCCGGAAACATCTAGAGATAGGTGCCCCTTTATGGTCGGTTTACAGGTGGTGCATGGCTGTCGTCAGCTCGTGTCGTGAGATGTTGGGTTAAGTCCCGCAACGAGCGCAACCC
>NZ_JBUZNQ010000020.1:0-6035 GCF_055326325.1 Tessaracoccus zhenghani
ACGGCGTTCACCTTCGGCACGAGGGGGACGACGATCATCGTCACGGCGCGGGCCACGGCGGTCGTCGCGATCACCCCAGGGACGGCGTTCACCTTCGGCACGAGGGGGACGACGATCATCGTCACGGCGCGGGCCACGGCGGTCATCGCGATCACCCCAGGGACGGCGTTCACCTTCGGCACGAGGGGGACGACGATCATCATCGCGGCGCGGGCCACGGCGGTCATCCCGATCGCCCCAGCTACGCGCTTCCCCACCCTGACGCGGGCCGCGACGTTCATCGTCGCGTCCGGTTCCGCGGGAGCCTCGCGGCGCACCGCCGCTCCGCGGAGCGCGACGTTCGTAGTTCTCGCCGTCTCCGCGGTTGCCCTGGCCTTCGTCCGGTGTGGAGTTGTCAGTCATAAGGACCATCATCCCAGCAGAGGGGCCCTACTCCCAACTTTTCGGGGCACTCCCTCCACCGCCCCCGCCTCGGTCGGCAACTGGGGGCCGGCCTGAGGGCGCTGCGAAAGGGTCTGTAAATGCAACAAACCCCCCGAACGAGGTTCGGGGGGTTTGTTATAAAGAAGTCCGGCGGCGTCCTAGTCTCCCACGAGGTCCCCCTCGCAGTACCATCGGCGCAGAGAGGCTTAACTTCCGGGTTCGGGATGGGACCGGGTGTTTCCCTCTCGCTATGGCCACCGTAACACTATGGGAAATAGCGTTCGGATACACCTTGCTCAAGTCATTTTTGAGTTGTGTGTTCCCGACCGTATCTCGGGAACCTCACAGTGGACGCGTAGCATCTTTGTAGAAAGACAAGCCCTCGGCCTATTAGTATCGGTCAGCTCCGCACATTGCTGTGCTTCCACATCCGACCTATCACCTCGTGGTCTACAAGGGGCCTTACCAGATTATTCTGTGGGAGTCCTCATCTTGAAGTGTGCTTCCCGCTTAGATGCTTTCAGCGGTTATCACGTCCCAACGTAGCCAACCAGCCGTGCTTTTGGTAAACAACTGGCACACCAGAGGTTAGTCCGACCCGGTCCTCTCGTACTAAGGTCAGCTCTTCTCAAGACTCCTACGCGCGCAGCGGATAGGGACCGAACTGTCTCACGACGTTCTAAACCCAGCTCGCGTGCCGCTTTAATGGGCGAACAGCCCAACCCTTGGGACCGACTCCAGCCCCAGGATGCGACGAGCCGACATCGAGGTGCCAAACCATGCCGTCGCTATGGACGCTCGGGCAAGATCAGCCTGTTATCCCCGGGGTACCTTTTATCCGTTGAGTCCTGGCGCTTCCATGTGCCACCAGAAGATCACTAGTCCCGACTTTCGTCCCTGCTCGAGATGTCTCTCTCGCAGTCAAGCTCCCTTGTGCACTTACACTCGAAACCTGATTGCCAACCAGGCTGAGGGAACCTTTGGGCGCCTCCGTTACCTTTTGGGAGGCGACCGCCCCAGTCAAACTACCCATCAGGCACTGTCCCTGATCCAGATAATGGACCTAGGTTAGATAACCAGAGTGACCAGAGTGGTATTTCAACGATGACTCCACCTGAACTGGCGTCCAAGCTTCAAAGTCTCCCACCTATCCTACACAAGTCACACCGATCACCAATACCAAACTATAGTAAAGGTCCCGGGGTCTTTCCGTCCTGCTGCGCGTAACGAGCATCTTTACTCGTAATGCAATTTCGCCGAGTTCGTGGTGGAGACAGCGCCCAAGTCGTTACTCCATTCGTGCAGGTCGGAACTTACCCGACAAGGAATTTCGCTACCTTAGGATGGTTATAGTTACCACCGCCGTTTACTGGGGCTTAAGTTCTAAGCTTCGCCGTGAGGCTAACCCTTCCCCTTAACCTTCCAGCACCGGGCAGGAGTCAGTGCGTATACATCGTCTTACGACTTAGCACGCACCTATGTTTTTAGTAAACAGTCGCTTGGGCCTGGTCTCTGCGACCCTCAACGCTTTCGAAGTAAATTCTAATACGCATCAGGTCCCCCTTATTCCGAAGTTACGGGGGTATTTTGCCGAGTTCCTTCACCACGATTCTCTCGATCGCCTTAGTATTCTCTACCTATCCACCTGTGTCGGTTTGGGGTACGGGCGGCTAATATCTCGCTCACGAAGCTTTTCTAGGCAGCATAGGATCACTCTTACGACAACCAAAGTTGCCGACACATCATGTCTCAGGCTTAATGAAACGCGGATTTGCCTACGTCTCGCCCTACACACTTGACCCGGTATATCCAAAACCGGGAAGAGCTACCTTCCTGCGTCCCTCCGCAGCTTGCCTACTATGAACTTGGGTCACAGACTCAGTGAAGATCCGTCCGAAGACATCACCACACCTCGCGTGCTTAGCATCATTCAGTTCGGCAGGGGCGATATTTCGCCGGTACGGGAATATCAACCCGTTGTCCATCGACTACGCCTGTCGGCCTCGCCTTAGGTCCCGACTTACCCAGGGCAGATTAGCTTGACCCTGGAACCCTTGGATATTCGGCGGACGGGTTTCTCACCCGTCTTTCGCTACTCATGCCTGCATTCTCACTCGTGTGCTCTCCACGGCTGGGTCACCCCGCCGCTTCACTGCGCACACGACGCTCCCCTACCCATCCACACAACCTTACGGTTTAAACGTGTGAATGCCATAGCTTCGGCGGATAACTTGAGCCCCGCTAAATTGTCGGCGCAGAATCACTTGACCAGTGAGCTATTACGCACTCTTTCAAGGGTGGCTGCTTCCAAGCCAACCTCCTGGTTGTCTCCGCAACTCCACATCCTTTTCCACTTAGTTATCGCTTAGGGGCCTTAGCTGATGATCTGGGCTGTTTCCCTCTCGACTATGAAGCTTATCCCCCACAGTCTCACTGCCGCACTCTCACTTACCGGCATTCGGAGTTTGACTGATTTCGGTAAGCTTGTGGGCCCCCTAGACCATTCAGTGCTCTACCTCCGGTAAGAAACATGCGACGCTGCACCTAAATGCATTTCGGGGAGAACCAGCTATCACGAAGTTTGATTGGCCTTTCACCCCTATCCACAGCTCATCTCCTCGGTTTTCAACCCAAGTGAGTTCGGTCCTCCACGACGTCTTACCGTCGCTTCAACCTGGCCATGGATAGATCACTTCGCTTCGGGTCTAGAGCACGCGACTAAAAACGCCCTATTAGGACTTGCTTTCGCTACGGCTTCCCCACACGGGTTAACCTCGCCACGTACCACTAACTCGCAGGCTCATTCTTCAAAAGGCACGCCGTCACCCCGAAAGGCTCCGACGGATTGTATGCGATCGGTTTCAGGTACTATTTCACTCCCCTCCCGGGGTACTTTTCACCTTTCCCTCACGGTACTTGTCCGCTATCGGTCACCAAGGAGTATTTAGGCTTAGCGGATGGTCCCGCCAGATTCATGCGGAATTTCAGGGGTTCCGCATTACTTGGGGTGACGCTCCAGAGTGATCAACTTACGCCTACAGGAGTCTTACCTTCTCTGCTGTGCCATTCACAGACACTTCAACTTCACTGATCATTTTTTACTCTGTGGCTGCTCGACAGCGCAACCAGAACGGCCCCACAACACCCCGCATGCAACGCCTGTCAGCTATCACACACACGAGGTTTGGCCTCTTCCGCGTTCGCTCGCCACTACTAACGGAATCACTATTGTTTTCTCTTCCTGTGGGTACTGAGATGTTTCACTTCCCCACGTTCCCTCCAACTGCCCTATATATTCAGGCAGAGGTTGCCGGACATGACTCCGGTATTTCAAGGTTTCCCTATTCGGAAATCCACGGATCAAAGCTCGTTTACCAGCTCCCCATGGCTTATCGCAGGTTACAACGTCCTTCATCGGCTCTTGGTGCCAAGGCATCCACCGATCGCACTTAGTAGCTTGTCAAAAAATCTACAAAGATGCTCGCGTCCACTGTGAAGTTCTCAAAATACGGGCGAGCCCAGGACAACAACCACCTCGAAAGGCGACTGCCACCATGGTCCGCTAGAAGGCGTTGCACAAACAACCGACCCTTCAGGACCCAACAGCGTGCTTAGCTCGACAACCACCATCCCCCGAATTTCCACTCCCAGACCACAAGGACCCAGGTTGTACTGACGAGAAACGACTTCCTCCGAACTTCAAAAGTCAATGTTCCACATTCCGGTGCCGGCCGCGCTGGAAACATCTGTCCCAGAACACGACCATGAGCACCACAGTCAAAAACTGTGCTTCTACAGGCTCCTTAGAAAGGAGGTGATCCAGCCGCACCTTCCGGTACGGCTACCTTGTTACGACTTAGTCCTAATTACCGGTCCCACCTTCGACGGCTCCCTCCCACAAGGGGTTAGGCCACCGGCTTCGGGTGTTACCGACTTTCATGACTTGACGGGCGGTGTGTACAAGCCCCGGGAACGTATTCACCGCAGCGTTGCTGATCTGCGATTACTAGCGACTCCGACTTCATGGGGTCGAGTTGCAGACCCCAATCCGAACTGAGACCGGCTTTTTGAGATTCGCTCACCCTTGCAGGTTCGCAGCTCTTTGTACCGGCCATTGTAGCATGCGTGAAGCCCTGGACATAAGGGGCATGATGACTTGACGTCATCCCCACCTTCCTCCGAGTTGACCCCGGCGGTCTCCTATGAGTCCCCGGCATTACCCGCTGGCAACATAGGACGAGGGTTGCGCTCGTTGCGGGACTTAACCCAACATCTCACGACACGAGCTGACGACAGCCATGCACCACCTGTAAACCGACCATAAAGGGGCACCTATCTCTAGATGTTTCCGGCATATGTCAAACCCAGGTAAGGTTCTTCGCGTTGCATCGAATTAATCCGCATGCTCCGCCGCTTGTGCGGGGCCCCGTCAATTCCTTTGAGTTTTAGCCTTGCGGCCGTACTCCCCAGGCGGGGTACTTAATGCGTTAGCTGCGGCACGGAGTTCGTGGAATGAACCCCACACCTAGTACCCACCGTTTACGGCGTGGACTACCAGGGTATCTAAGCCTGTTTGCTCCCCACGCTTTCGCTTCTCAGCGTCAGGAAAGGTCCAGAGAACCGCCTTCGCCACTGGTGTTCCTCCTGATATCTACGCATTCCACCGCTTCACCAGGAATTCCATTCTCCCCTACCTTCCTCAAGTCTGCCCGTATCGGAAGCAGGCTCAGGGTTAAGCCCTGAGTTTTCACTACCGACGCAACAAACCGCCTACAAGCTCTTTACGCCCAATAAATCCGGACAACGCTCGCACCCTACGTATCACCGCGGCTGCTGGCACGTAGTTAGCCGGTGCTTCTTCTGCAGGTACCGTCACTCTCGCTTCGTCCCTGCTGAAAGCGGTTTACAACCCGAAGGCCGTCATCCCGCACGCGGCGTTGCTGCATCAGACTTGCGTCCATTGTGCAATATTCCCCACTGCTGCCTCCCGTAGGAGTTTGGGCCGTATCTCAGTCCCAATGTGGCCGGTCACCCTCTCAGGCCGGCTACCCGTCGAAGCCTTGGTGAGCCACTACCTCACCAACAAGCTGATAGGCCGCGAGTCCATCCTTGACCGCCGGAGCTTTCAAACCAACACGATGCCGTGAAGGCTGGTATCCGGTATTAGCACCTGTTTCCAGGAGTTATCCCAAAGTCAAGGGCAGGTTACTCACGTGTTACTCACCCGTTCGCCACTCGTGTACCCCCGAAAGGGCCTTACCGTTCGACTTGCATGTGTTAAGCACGCCGCCAGCGTTCGTCCTGAGCCAGGATCAAACTCTCCGTTGAAAATTATCAGTACAGACACCCCAAAAGGCACCTGCTCAACTGTCAACTAGTTTGATACCGACAAAATCCAAAAAACTGGACTTTAATCAATATTAATTCAAAGGAATCCATCCCCAACCAAAGCTGGGAGACGGGTTCGCACGACAAGACTCCGAAAAGCCTTGCCAGTGCATGTATTTGGCATTGACTTAAAGCACACTGTTGAGTTCTCAAGTTTCGGGTGCGACCCACGCTTCAACCACACCATTTTCCGTGCGATTCCCGCTTGGGGCAACTCGATCAAC